>DXMY01000047.1 GCA_019413925.1 Collinsella sp. | reverse complement strand
CAAATGGTTCGATGTCTGCCCGGATGCGACACTCGATGTGTCCATCCTCGCAGTATCCGGTTCTCAAGGTGCACGCTCGGCGGCTGATCCGGTCCGACCGGGCCGCGCGGCAAGGAGATATATTGCCAGACCGGAGGGGCGCCGTGGGCGGGAATCGCGCACTCCATATTTTGTTCACAAATGAATAGGTCCCTCAGTCGCATCACTGAGGTTAAAACTGAAGCATTGGCTTCTGATATTGGCGATGACCAGCTGTTTTATGTGTATTGAGACATCGGTCATCTCTGGAGCGCTACTTTACTCCAAAGGCATCAGTTATTTGTTTCCCATCGGTAAAAGGCGGGTTTTGTTCGCCAAGCGTTCTTATATATAGCTAGATACGGGTTCGAACCCGTGCACCGGCAACAAAAAAGCGACCAACCGGAGTTGGTCGCTTTCTATTCCATGGTGGGCCGTCAGGGGTTCAGCCTGCTTCGCAGGCGGCCGCTGCGGCGCTTTCGCGCCTTGCGCGCTGCGCTGGCAAACGCTCACGCGTTTACTCAGCTCCGCGCTCCGACGGGTTCGAACCCATGAAAGGACGACAAAAAAGACGGCCAACCGAAGTTGACCGTCTCAACAATCTTTGGGTGGGCCGTCAGGGGTTCGAACCCTGGACCTTGGGATTAAAAGTCCCCTGCTCTGCCAGCTGAGCTAACGGCCCGCGGGTGGCATTGTACCACGGTCTGGGACTATTCCCAACTCCATTGGCCGTTCTGGAAAATCACAACTTCACGTCCATCAGGCGTAATGCCCACAATATCGATGTCGTCCGTGCCGATCATAAAATCGACGTGCGTGCTCGAGACGTTAACGCCATGCTCCAGGAGCTCCTCCTTGGACATGTCATACCCACCCTCGATACATTCGGGGAAACCGACTCCTAGCGCGAGATGGCAGCTAGCGTTCTCGTCATAGAGCGTGTCATAGAACAGAACGCCGCTTTCGCGGATCGGCGTGTTCTTGGAAATGAGCGCGACCTCTCCCAGGTGAGCAGCGCCCTCGTCAGTATCGATGATACTTGCGAGCGTTGCCTTGCCCACACGGGCGTCGTAGTCCACCACGCGGCCGCCCTCGAACTTAATCCAAAAATCGTCGACCTTATTGCCGTGGTGGATGAGCGGCATGGCCGAGTACACGATACCGTCGGCGCGCATGCGATCGGGTGAGGTGAAGACTTCCTCGGTGGGAATGTTGGGGAAGAAGGGGTGTCCATCGGGCGTCTTGCCCTTGCCGCCGGCCCACTCGTGACCCTTCGTCATGCCAATCGTCAAATCGGTTCCATTTGCCGCGGTGTAGTGCAGGTAGTCGAAACGATTGTCGTTCAGGAAGCGCAGGTTCTTTTCGAATGCGGCGTCATGGAGTTCCCAGTCGCTCTCCGGGTCCTGGCCATCGGCGCGCGCGGTGTGCAGAATCGCATTCCACAGCTTATAGATTGCAACCTCATCGGCGTCTCCCGGGAACACCTCGCGCGCCCAAGCCACGACCGGAGCGCCGGCGATGCACCACGGATTGATGTTGTAATCCAGTCCACGGCGGAAAACTTTGCACTGCGTATTCCTCGCCTTGGATGCCGCAGCCGGCTTGGCTGGATCGATGCCCTTGAGGGCTGCAGGATCGGCACCCTCGATAAAGATAAAGCAGGCACCGTCCTGGGCCAACGAATCCAACTGCATGCGCTTCCACTCGGGCGTCTGCTCAAAGTAACTTTTCTCGACATGCTCGTACGTAAGCCTCGTCACGGCGTCGTCGGCCCAGATGACCGTCACGTGACCGGCACCAGCGTCATAAGCCTCCGCAACCACCACGCGCGCAAATGACGCGCACTCGACGGGAGACTGAACGACGACCTCCTGGCCGGGCTTAACGTTTACGCCCTTGCGGACAACGAGACGTGCATAATTTTTGATCTTGGGCTCCAGGGCCTTCATGCCCTCCAGAGCCTCTTCGACCGTCAGGGCAGCTCGAATCATGTGCCACTCCATCTATCTATAGGACAGTAAAAAGGCGCGCCGCAAAAAACGACGCGCCTTATATCTTAGCGATATCTATAGGTTGTAACGCTACTACTTCTTCTTGGAGGCCTTCTTGTCCTCCTCGGCAGCCGCACGCTCAATAAGAGCGTTGAGCTTGTTCTCGGACATGCCCTCGGCCTGCGTGCGATACCTGTTGCGCAGAGGACGAATACGAACGAAGTCGTAGATAAAGTCACCCAGAATGATGACATAGGACAAAATGATGCCGACCATCTGGACGGGACTGGACACCGTGCCGCCGGGAGCGAAGTAGAGCGAGGCCCCAATTGCCACGACGAGCACCATGCCGATAGCGAGCACAGCCCACCAAATACGGCGGCGCTTGGTGTAGTCCTCATCCTGCTTGAGAAGAATATTCGACACCGTGTAGATACGATCCTCGCGAGCACGCTGCTTGGCCTTGCGGGCGCGCTTCTCCTCCTTGGAAAGGCCGTCCAGGTTTTCACCCTTCTCGAGCTCTTTGCGGCGTGCCTTGGATGATGCTGGCACGACGCGGACAGAGCTCGCTGCCTGACGGGCGGGCTTAGCAGATGCGGCGGACTTGCGCGCAACCCCGGTAACCTCGTGGGATTGCGTGCGCTTGTTCGTGGCGCTACGGGTACTCACTTATGCGTTCTCCTTCATGCTTGTGAACTGGGAGCCCGTGATGATCTGGAAGGCCTCGCGATAGCGCTCGGACGTGCCATCGATGACCTCGGCGGGCAGGTGCGGGGTCTCCCCCGTCATATCCCAGTTGGCCTTGAGCCAATTGCGGACGAATTGCTTGTCGTAGCTAGGCTGGATCTTGCCCTCCTCGTAGCTGGCAGCAGGCCAGAAACGGCTGGAGTCGGGCGTGAGGCACTCGTCGATCAGCGTGACCTTGCCATCAATAACACCAAACTCGAACTTGGTGTCGGCAATGATGATGCCACGAGTCGCTGCATACTCGGCAGCAGCCTTGTAGATCTTGAGGGACAGATCGCGAATCTGCGTGGCGATGTCCTCGCCAACGATCTCGCAGCAACGCTCGAACGAGATGTTCTCGTCGTGGTCACCGATCTCGGCCTTCGTGGACGGGGTGAACAGCGGCTCGGGAAGCTTGGAGGCCTCGGTCAGGCCCTCAGGCAGCTGGATGCCGCAGACGGTGCCGTTCTCGTCGTAGGTCTTCTTGCCCGAACCGGTCAGATAGCCGCGGACGATGCACTCGATAGGAATCGTCTGGGCCTTCTTAACCAGCATGGCGCGGCCGGCGAGGTAGTCACGATACTCAGCAAACTCCTCAGGGAAATCCGCCGGGTCGATGGAAACGAGGTGGTTGGGAACGATGTCGGCAAACTTATCGAACCAGAATGCCGAGATGCGGTTGAGCACCTCTCCCTTAAACGGAATCTCGTCGGGAAGAATGAAGTCGAACGCAGAAATGCGGTCGGTGGCGACCATCAGCAGGTTTTCACCGGCATCGTAGATATCACGAACCTTGCCACGGGAATCCGGACGACGCTCCATCGTTGTCACGTGAGTCACTCCTTACCAAAATACGACAGTAATGCGGGTTCTTTCCCGCACGTTTTCGCAAACTCGGAGCGGCAGGGACGAAACCCCTCCTTCACCGAATAGCGAAAAGCTAGTGCTCCATTGTAGTAGATGCCGCGTCCGCCGTGTGCTCGCGAGGCAGATGAATTGTAAAAGTCGTACCCTTTCCAAGCTCCGACTCCACGGAAATGTAGCCATGATGGCGCTCGACGATTTGTTTAGTCACGGCGAGGCCCACGCCCAGGCCACCCGCCTCGCGGGCGCGACTGGCGTCGGCACGCCAAAAACGACCAAAGATGCGCGACAGATCGTCCTTGGCAATACCGATGCCGGTATCCGAAACGGCAATACTGACATGCTTGCGGTCACTGAGCACCGACACCACGACCCAACCGCCCTCGGGGGTGTAGCGCATGGCGTTGCTCATGAGATTGATGACACACTGCGTGATCATGTCGGGATCGGCCTCGACGACATCGTCGTGACCCTGGGTTTCATCTGCAAAGCGCAAGCGCAGATCGCGGTCAACAAGCAGGCGCTCCTGAGCGTTGACGATGGAACGCACGAAGGGAACCATGTCCACCGGCTCAAGGTTGAGCGGCGCTGTGCTGTTTTCCATGCGCGATAGATCGAGCATCTGCTGCACCAGACGGGCCAGGCGACGTGTCTCGGATGCAACGGTTTCCAGATGCTCGTCGTCGGTGGGATACACCCCATCCTGCATGGCTTCGACTGTCGCGAGCATGGCCATAAGCGGAGTACGAAGTTCGTGAGCCACGTCTGAGGTCAGGCGCTTCTCGTGTTTCATATCCTTCTCGAGCGAAGTGGCCATCTCATCGAAGGTCTCACCCAGCTGATCAATCTCGTCATCGCCGCGCAAGCCCGTACGAGCAGACAGATCGCCATCGCGAATTTGCTTGGCCGTGCTGGTAATACGGTGAATCGGCTTGGTGAGCATGCGCGACACGAGTGATCCGATAACGACCGAAATGCAAACTGCAACAACCGCAGCAAGGGCCATGGCGTTAAAGGTCTTCTCCCTAAACGCAGAATCTGCCTTGGTGAGCAAGGCATCGGAGCCGATGGCCCACAGCTTTACCTGTCCGACATGCTCGCCGGAAGACGTTATGATTTCGACGTTTGCAACGCTATCGGAGCCGGTGGGAGCCGACGAGACCGGACTATGCGATGCTTTTTTCCCGCTCGAGCTGCTCGACGGCGATTCGTTCTCGCGCACATCGGCGGTCGCGCTTGCCGAAGGCCATGAGTCGTCATAAACGACAACGCCTTTCTTGTTGACGACCTGCATACCCAAATCGTCGGACACCAAACTCGATGTCGCGACCGTACGTAGCTCGCCCGCAGTCCAATTGCCGTTTTCCTCATACGACGTCGCAAGCTTTTCGGCAGCGGAATTTGCGATTTCGACGATATTAGAGCGCGTGTAATCCGAAAAGACCGTGCCCCACACAACAGAGACCACGCCCACCAGCACCAATACCGTCATGAGCGATGTCAGAGCAAAAGCAAGTGCCATGCGCGAGGGATAGCTCATCGTTGGCCGTGAATCGGAACGAGGCGTGTTCCAACTAGCCTTGGAACCCGCCTCGCTCTCCTGCTTGTGCTTTTGTCCGATTTCAAAGCGCGCAGGTGTCATATGTGATTTCCCTATTTCTCGTCCGACTTATCGGTCTTGGCCGGAGCCTCGAAACGATAGCCGACACCATGGACGGTGTAGAGCCACTTGGGCTTCTTGGGATCATCGCCCAGCTTGGCGCGAAGGTTCTTCACGTGGCTATCGATGGTGCGCTCATAGCCCTCAAAGTCGTACCCAAGCACCTTCTCGACCAGCTCCATACGGTTGTAAACACGGCCGGGATGACGAGCAAGCGTGGTGAGCAGCTTGAACTCGGAAGCCGTCAGATCGACTTCCTTGCCCTCGACCAAGATCTTGTGGCCCGAGATATCGATGACCAGATCGCCGAAGTCGAGTACCTCGACGGCGGGCTCGTCGGCCTGATGGGCACGGCGGAACAGAGCGCGAACGCGGGCGACGAGCTCGCGCGGCGAGAACGGCTTAATCAGATAGTCGTCGGCGCCGAGCTCAAGACCGATAATACGGTCCTCGATCTCGCCCTTAGCCGTCAGCATGATGATGGGGACATCCGAGGTATCGCGAATGGTGCGGCAAACACGCTCGCCGGGGATCTTGGGGAGCATAAGGTCGAGCACGACCAGGTCAAACTGATGCTTCTCGAACTCCTCGATCGCGGACTGGCCGTCGCCGACGCCCACAACCCAGTAGCCTTCGCGCTCGAGATAGGCAGCGACGGCGTCACGGATTGCCTTCTCATCCTCGACCAGCAGAATCTTTTTTGCATCTGAAGCCATAACACGGCCCCCCTGTCTCAATTAGCTAAGAACAAGCCCATTTTAACGCACCTGAGCCCGCCGGATGCCGCTATGACGCGGCAGCTCGGCGGGCGGTACTCACAATTACAACGTGCTTATTCCCCTGTTGGCGCCTTTTTAACCCCTCTAAGCTTAAAGAGAGAATAGGCGTGCGGTGACCGTCTCTGGTATACCCTGGCTGTTGCGCACCGTGGCGTACGTAAGGAATGAGTCCGATTTTCCCGCCGTAGCTGGATAATCGCCATACTCCAGGGCTCGGTCGGGCGACAGAAGCGAGCCGTAGGTCTTAGCCGAAGTGTCAATCAAAAAATGCGACGCCTGGACTTTAACCAGGTATTTATTTTTCCTTCCCGCAACGCACGCGAGCGGCTCACGCGAAAGGAAGAGGTACGGCCCGCCCTCGTTACCGATATAGGTGCCCATATTGCCCAGGCTACCCACACCGTTATACGTCGCCTCAATGGAGAACACGAAGGTGTCGCCCATATACACGGCCTCGAAAGGCGAAACCGACGAAGGAAGCACCAGCTGAGCTCGCTTCGTATTGTTGCCGTCAGTCAGGTCGATCGCCGTCATACCGTAATAGACGCCCTCATCATTGTGCACGCGGGGCGAGATGGTCAGGATGCCGTCGCTCACACGCGGGGCGGATGCGAAGCGGCCCGTCGACTTCCAAATAGTCTCAGGCTTGGACTCGCTAGGCGACTGACGGTAGCAGTACGAATCGTTACTCGTCTTGCTGCCGCCGGACGAGGGCATCTTATACCAGATGACCGACGACCCATACGCTGTGAAGAGCGGCGGATCGTAATTTTCGCCACCGCGATCGAGCTCGACAGCGTTGCCGGTAAGGGAGGAGCCTGCAAGGTTTTGCGCATAGAGTTTCCAAGACGCATTGGCAAAGTTCATCTCGACCCACGCGAACACGCCATCACCCGCGCGAACGTCGTAAAACGCATAACCGGTTCCCTCAACGGGATCCTCGATAAGTGTGGTAAGCGAGCCATCGCCCAGGTTGAGCACACCAAGCGTATTGGCATGCAGGGCAGAAGCAGGCGCCATCATCGCGGCAGCGTAGTCGCCATCGCAGTAGTACAGCAGCGTGCCCAGCGGCAGCGTCCACGACGCCGCCGGCTCAAGATCGATATCAACAGCTTCGTACTCATCAGTGATCGAGACAATCTTCGAATCGTCCTTGATAACTTGCGGCTCGCCGGCGGCATCGTCGCTGGTGCCCGTTTTTTTCGAGCAACCGGCAAGCACCGTGGCAGCGCCCGCGGCAGCACCGCCGAGCACAAAGCCACGGCGCGATATTCCATTCTTGATGTGGTCGGCGATACCCATTAGGCGATCTCGGCGCGAGCGGCCTCGATAGCGCGCGTAAGCTGATCGGCGCAAGAGGTCTTTTTCATACCGCAGGTATTACCGGCGAGAACCTCGATTACGCGATCGGCAGGAGCACCCTCGACTAACTTGGAGATTGCCTTGAGATTGCCGTCACAGCCGCCGGTAAACTCAACGCCCAGCACCTTGCTGCCATCGTCAGAGAGATTGAGGTGAATATTGCGAGAGCATACACCCTGCGGCTTGTAGTCAAAACTAATCATTGAGATCCCCTCTCAGAAAGAAATTTCAGACGTCTATTATCCCCGCCTGGGCCGACTTATTATCGCAAGCACCGATTCAACATCCTACGATGCATGGACTCGCGGGGGCAAGATTAGCAGTCCGCACCCTGTGCGTGGACCGTGCGCTTCTCCCGATACATATTGTGGTCGGCGACACGATATACATCGGCCAGCGTATTTCCAGCCGTCTCGACGGTCGCCACGCCAATCGATGCGCTGACCGTCAGGGCCTCATCGCTTACCGCGGCAAGACCGAGACGAAGATCCTGTTCCAGCCCGAGCGCAGACTCGTTGTCAGTATGGGGGCAAACCAGCAAAAACTCGTCGCCGCCAAGGCGCATCGGCAGATAATCCGCACCAGCCACCCGCCGCAGCACGGACGCCGTCCGTCGCAGCAGTTCATCCCCCATCTCGTGACCATAGATGTCGTTGGTCCGCTTGAGATAATTGCAGTCCAACATAATCACGCTCACGGGCAAGTCCTCGTTTACCAGGCTATCTCCGCGCGATTCAAGATAGTTGCGGTTGCGAAGCCCCGTCAGTTTGTCTTGATATGACAGCTCCTCGGCATGCTTGACCATCGATATGTTGTGCGTCGCCACGACGACCGACTCCAGCCGGCCTTGCTCATCGCGATGCTGGGGGACAACCTGTAGCGAGTACCAAGCGCCTCGACAATCTCGCACCTCGGCAGCCAAGTACGGTACGCCCTCCATACGTTCACGAAGCGAACTTACATCTACGAGGCCCACAACCGCTTCGCGGCTTTCGGGGCTCACGATATCCCGGCAGACCGTGTCCATAAAGTCATATGCCTCGCTGTGCTCGGCAAATATTTTCGCTATCGCCGGCGACATATTGATCCCCTCGATCTCGAGGGTGTCGAGATGCAAAAGGAAGGTCGAATCGTAGATGGCGCTTATGGCATTGATAATGCCGAGCTGTTTATCCTTTTCGACCAAATTGCGGTGGTCAACGATATTTCGAGCCAACAGCACCACGACCCAAAACGCAAGACACACCAAGACGCCGACGGCGACAAATGAAATCCTGTCAGACATGACCTCAGATTTGGGATATAGCGCAAACAGGCGGTAGTCCTTATATGCCGCACGCACGGCATACCATTCGTCTCCTCGATATTCGATGCGCGTCAGGCCGTCGTCTTTCCACTCAACTCCTACGCTGGTGAGGAGTCGGGCGAGCGACACGTCAGCATCGGCACTGTTGGATGAGACAATCTCCGCATCCTCCATAACAAGCACCGTGGGACCCTGGTGGAAGGTACTGTTCGAAAGCACGTCGGCTATGGCATATGAATAGTCGTCCGCCGTATCGGAAACAAGTAAGCGGTATGCCAGGGCAACGCCGTCGCCATACGGAACAGCACAGACGGCAAAAACGACACCACGGCGCTCATCGACAGTTGAGTAGGTCACTTTGGAACCTTGATACATCGATGCGACCGGCGAACAGGCCAACTCATCTCGCCACAACATGAGCGGATCGCGACCATCGATGTCGTAGTGGGCAGCCATATGGCCATCGGAGTCCATGACCATCAGCCCCGAAAGGTTCTCGGCATGGACAAATTGCTCGATAAGATCGTCGTTAACCTCAACGCGATCAGAGGACAGGAACGTCGCAAACGATTCGACCGCGGCGAGCAAATCGTGCGTCGCCTCGGTTTTTCTCCCCTGTTCGTAGCGGTCATATTTTTCGCAAGCGTTCTCCAAAAACACCATGGTTTCTTGGCCAAACCCAAGCGTTTTTTCGAGGCAGCGATGGGTTCCAACCGTATACAACAGGCCTAACAAGACGGCGCTGACAATAACGCTGGCAGCTATGACGTTCAGAGTCTTTCGACTCAAGCGGTGCTCATCAGTTGTCATGAATTTCCTCCTTGCCCGCCCGTCGTCGCTCCTGTCTTGTAATTGCCCACAATACGGTCAATCGTGCCATCTCGATCCATGTCGAACAGCGCGGTATTGAGATCCTTTACGACCGATCCTTCATAGCTGTCATCAAACGCGACGCCCAGGTCAACCGTCATAACATTGTCGGCAAACACACGGTAAACGCCGGGATACTGAGCAACGAGTCGGTCAAGCGACTGGACATCCGCCATCCAGCAGTCAACGTACCCTTTGACTAGAGCGGCTTTGCAGAGTTCGGCAGAGCCATATGATTTGATTTGAACGTCCGACGAGACCCCCAGATCCCCCGCAAGCAATCGGCGTTCACTCACCGAACCCGCAATCACCGCAATGGTCTTACTTCCATCGAGATGTGCCAAGGACTTGATGCCACTCGTTTTCTTGGCGGCAACCGAGACCGTCACGGTTAGACACGGCTCGGTCCAGTAATACTTATCCTCGCGATAACAGGGAGAATAGTCACACCACAGGCAATCGATATCACCGTTTTTGAGCAGCCGGTCGCGATCGTTCCAGTCAATATCGACAAACTGTGGCTTGAGCCCCGCACGCTTACAGGCCTCGCGGGCGATGTCGATATCGATACCGGCGTAATCGCCCGTGGTATCGACATACACATAGGGGTCGTTATCCGTAACGCCGATTTTGAGCACCGGGAGATCTCTATCGGCTTCATTCGAGGAGGAAGAACTGCTTCGAACGGTATACGTCAGGGAGCCCGCACAGACGGCAACAAGGAGTATGAGCGTAAACGAGACGATGGTGGCCCGCTTGATGCGTCTGGGCACGTGCCCCCTTTCATCGAAACAGCAGTCGGAGTTCATTTTATTACCCGGGCGCATATGCGACAGTAAAAAAGCGCCTCGCCCAAGACGGGCAAGGCGCCAAAGGTTGAAATGCATCCGCAAGCGGTCGAATTAGGTTAACCCTACTCGAAGCTCAGCTGCTCCAGGCGATCGAAGACCGTATCGATGCGGGTGAGGAAGTCCCACGGATCAAAAATCTCGTCGAGCTTCTCCTGGCTGACGGTGCAGCGCGGATCGGCCTCGAGGCGCTCCTTAAAGGTGGGGCCAGAGACACAATCCTGCACCTCGTGCCAGGTGGCCATGGCGTTCTCCTGCACAATGGCGTACGCATCCTCGCGGGTGATACCCGTATCGACGAGGGCAAGCAGGACCTTGGAGGAGAAGATGAGGCCGCGGGTCTTGTTGAGATTGGCCATCATGCGGGCCGGATACAGCTGCAGGCCGTCGATAACGCGAATGAGGCACTGGAACATATGGTCAAGCGCGATGAAGCTATCGGCCTGGGCGACACGCTCGGCGGAAGAGTGCGAAATGTCGCGCTCGTGCCACAGGGCGACGTTGTCGAAGGCGACCTGGGCGTTGGACTTCACGACGCGCGACAGACCGCAGACCTTCTCCATGGTGATGGGGTTGCGCTTGTGCGGCATGGCGGAGCTGCCCTTTTGGCCCTTGCGGAAGGGCTCCTCGGCCTCGAGTGTATCGGTCTTCTGCAGGTTGCGGACCTCGGTCGCGATGCGCTCGCAGGTGGCCGCTGTAGTGGCAAGCACGCCGGCAAGATAGGCGTGGTGATCGCGGCTGATGACCTGCGTGGACAGCGGGTCGTGAACCAGACCCAGGTGCTCACAGACGTACTCCTCGACGAACGGCTCGATGGAGCTGTAGGTGCCGACGGCACCGGAGATGGCACCGAAGGCAACGTTCTTGCGGGCATCCTCAAGACGGTCCAGATCGCGCTTGAGCTCCCAGGCCCAAGAGCCAAACTTCATGCCAAAGGTCATCGGCTCGGCATGGATGCCATGAGTGCGGCCGGCACAGAGCGTGTTGCGCTCCTCAAAGGCGCGACGCTTGCAGATCTCGCCGAGCTTCTTGACATCCTCGACGATCAGGTCGCAGGCCTGGGTGAGCTGGTAGCACAGGGCCGTGTCGCCCAGATCGGAGCTGGTCATGCCATAGTGAACCCAGCGGCTGGGCTTGGGGTCGCCCTCGGGAACATCGGCATCGATGTATTCCTTCATGTTGGTCAGGAAGGCAATGACGTCGTGGCGCGTGACTTCCTCGATCTCATCGACCTTCGCCTTCTCAAAGTTGGCATGGTCGCGGATCCACTGGGCTTCGTCTTTGGAAATACCGATCTTGCCGAGCTCCGCCTGGGCCTCGCAGGCCAGAACCTCGATCTCCTGCCAAATGGCATACTTGTTCTCGAGGGAGAAGATATGTCCCATCTCCGGGCGGGTATAGCGATCGATCATAGCGGCTCCTTTTTGGTTATTGGCACGTTGGTCGTAACTTAACCATTGTACCGTGCGCGGGCGCGAGTATGGGCAGCAGGCATTAACCTAACATTTTGGAATTGGAGCGGGCATGGGGACATCCGCGCATTTGCTTCGCAAATCCGCACCGGCTGCGGTCGATCTCCTCGGATTCACGGAGACGATGGGGAAGACTTTGTTGAATTGGCCGTCCCAAGGTCTCCCGCGCTCGATGGAGCGGGCAACGGGACGTCCGCGTATTTGCTTCGCAAATCCGCACCGGCTGCGGTCGCCTATCGGCGACCTTGCCTGCTCGCTATAAACGCTTCGCGTTTATTTAACGCTCGCACCCTGTCGGGTTCGAGTCCCGGCACTTTATTGAAAAAGGCACAGTAACGAAACGTTACCGTGCCTGAAATTCGAATGGAGCGGGCAACGGGACTCGAACCCGCGAGTGTCAGCTTGGGAAGCTGATGCCTTACCACTTGGCGATGCCCGCTTGTGTGTTGGCTAGTATAACGCGGTTGTCTTGTTCGATACAAGGGTGGCGATACTTGTTTTAGCTGTGGAGATTCGTTTGAAAATCGCGTCAATTGTGGAGACGAGGACCTTTGACTTCCTGTTCACCTTATCTTCTACCTGCGCTTTTGCTTGATTGTTGTATTTGAGCTCAATTTGTCAGGAATTGGGCAAGCTTTTGGTCAGGCTCCGGTACTTACCCGCATGAACCTCGGGGGTAGCCTCATCCTACGCGTCGCAACGTCCCCATGCGGCGCACGAGGGATAAGGAGCAGCCATGTCCAACGCACCCACGCACTCTGTCCACAGCGCAATCGCAACAGGTCCGCTGCTCCTGCTCCTCTTCCTGCTGTTCGGCTACCTGGCACCGGGAGCCGCATTTGCCGTCGATGGCTACGACCAGCTCGGCTTCCGCACTATCAGCGATGATTGTGGGCCGTTCTTCATCGGCAAGTATGAAGCTCAAGACGCCTCGATTGCCTACTGCATGAACCAGGAACGCCCCGGGCCCACCAAGCCGGGCGGCCCATGGCTCAACTTTGATCAAGGCTGGGTGTGGCTCGACGACGAGTTCGCGGCAATCGTTTGTCACGGATATCCTACCGCCACGTCGTTTGGCGGTTACCATCTTTCACCCGATCGCGCCCGCGCCGCCACCCAACTCGCCGTATGGATGCTCAACGGCACTACCCATGTCGACGGCACCTACTCCTACACGACCGCTCAGGGCAAAACCAAGAGCGGGCACTTTACCGCCGACGATGAAGTCGTGGCGGCTGCGCGGTGGCTCCACGACAGCGCAAAATCAGGAAGCATCAAAGCCGCTCCGCACCGCGCGCGACGCTATCTAGGAACCGTATCGGGCGGCAGCAGACGTCAAGACATGCTCTATGTACTGCCGGCGGTCTCTGTTTCCTTCCAAAAGCAGTCTGCGAACACTGTTATTACCAGCGGAAACAATACCTATCAGTTTACCGGGGCAACATTCGATGTTTTTGAGAGCGCCGGCGACGCACATGTCGGCACCATCAAGATGGACGGCAACGGTCGAGCACAGGCAACACTTCTGCCCAATACGGCATACTACCTAGTTGAAACGAAGGCGCCGGCCGGCTATGTCCCCCGTCGTGATCGCATCGCCTTTACCACGGGGAATGACGGTGGACAGGTCGCCATTGATGAACAGCCCGGCACCATCAACCTGTGTATCGTAAAACTCGATGCCGCGACGAATGCCGGCCCCCAGGTGGGATCTTCACTCGCAGGAGCAGAGTTCACGTGTGTGTCGCAATCAACCCCTGGATGGGCGCAAATCCTCACGACCGACGAAAGCGGTCGAGCCACCCTCACCGATGTCCCCCTAGGAACCTTTACCATCTATGAATCAAAAGCCCCCGAGGGCTACCTGCCATCCAACGATAGCTGGTCCTATACCGTTAGAGCCGACCAGCTCGGTGATTCAGGCGTGGTCGAGATCGAATCGCGCGTTTCCGATATCCCCATTGCGTTTGACCTTGAGATTTCCAAATTCAAGGACTACGGCAATAGCGATCAATCCGGCCTGGAGCAGCCGGCAGGAGGTGTTGTCTTTGAGGTTGTCAGCAACAGCTCTCAGCAGGTTGTTGGCACACTGACCACAAACATCTATGGCTTTGCCTCCACCAAAGATCAGCCCGAAGCATGGTTTGGCGCAGGCAAGCGACCCGCCGGTGTCCACGGAGCCATCCCATACGACCGCGCCGGCTACACCGTTCGTGAGGTTCCGGAAACCGTCCCAGAGGGTTTTAAACGTGCAGGGGAATGGACCGTCGAGGCCAATCAGATTTCCGACGGCGCCGAGCTTCAATATATCGTGGACAACCACGCTCTGTCGACGCATCTCCAGATTGTAAAACGCGATGCCCAAACAGGCGCTTCTGTTCCCCTAGCCGGATTCGCCTTCCAACTCCTCGACAGCAATCACGAACCTGTCTCACAAACTTGCTGGTATCCAGCACATAACGTAATGGATACCTTTACGACTGACGCGACCGGGACCGTCACACTGCCCGAATCGCTCGTGCCGGGCACCTATTATGTACGCGAAACCTCGGCCAAAGAGCCCTATCTTGTCGGCAAAGAGATCGAGGTAAACATACCCGCCGACATGAACCTAACGCCCGTTGCAATCGCCTCGTATTATGACCACGCCGCGACCGGAAATATCGGGATCGTTAAAACCGATGTCGTAGACGGCAGCAGCCTCGCGGGCGCCATCTTTGAGATCCGTGCCTCGGGTGATATCGTGCGCCCCGACGGTAGCATTGCCGCGCTCGACGGTGAGACTGTCGCTACCGTCACAACGGATGAAACTGGAGAAGCACGCGCGGACGACCTCCCGCTGGGATCTGGCACCGCACGCTACGAGGTTGTCGAGACTCAAGCGCCGGCAGGCTTCTTACTCGACCGGACGCCCCATATCGTAGACCTCGCTTATGCCGACCAGAAAACACCCGTTGTAGAAGCACGGCTTAACGTATCCGACGATTACACCAAGGTTGATATCTCCAAGGTCGATGCAAGCGGAGAGCAGGAAGTGAAAGGCGCACAACTCACCTTATATGGTCCCGATAAAACCGAAATAGACTCCTGGACCTCATCCGACAAGCCGCACCGCGTCGAACATCTTGCACCCGGCACCTACTCGTTGCGCGAAATGATGTCTCCGCGGACCTATGACCTTGCCGAGGAGATAACGTTTGAAATAAAGGATACGGGAGAAGTCCAATCCGTCGCGATGAAGGATGCGCCCATCGAGATCAAAGGACAGGTCGACAAGCGTCAGGAGCTTGTCCAACCTATCGGGAAGGGTCTGCTGGCCAACGGCGATGGTAAAAATCGCGCCGCAACGCAAACCAATACGGACGGTCTTTTCTCCTATACCATCGACGCTCGAAACGATTCAGCTACCTGGGTTGATGAGTTCACAATTACCGATGATCTTGAGTGCGCCGAGGACGATACGGCGAGATTCGTCTCAATCGAAACCCCCGTCGCCATCGGCGACCTCAACGGTCTGTGCAACGTGTGGTATCGCACGACGCCGTTGGACTCGACAGACACCGATGAGCCGGCAAACGCGACACTTGACGATGGGCACGAAAATCCTTGGCTTGAGTCCGACGAAGTAAAAGAGAGTCTGGGTGAAGATTGCCGCCTCGTCGATTACGACGGCTGGCACCTCTGGAAGGCGGATGTCTCGACCACGGAATCCGCCACACTCGAGGCGAAAGAACTCGACCTTGCATCCAATACCGTCGTAACGGGCATTCGTATTGAATACGGTGCGGTAGCCGCCGACTTTACGACTCAAAGCGATACGGATTCTTGGACCCGCGATGATCTCAAAGATGAGCACGACGACCTTGACGATGCCAAAGCAATCCTTGGCACAGATGCTCGGGGCGCAGTCGTGCACATGCAGGCAACGTCGACTTATACGCCCCAAACCGCACTCACCAACAGCGCGCGCGTCGATCTTTGCCGCAACGGCGGCGGCGATAAACTTGAGTCACATGACGAGGACCGTGTCATTCAACGCTGTACCCTACCGCAGGACCTACCGGCAACAGGATCAGCTCCCATCGCCGCTTGCATCACCGCGCTCCTGACCTCGGGTGCCGCAGCCCTATGGTTCGCTCGCCTTAGGTCAATCCCAAAGAAGCGCTAGCGCGATGAAAAAGCGGGCGAGCCAGTCCCCCGGCTCGCCCGCTTTCAATCATTTAAATCGCCGCATCTACTCTGCAGACGAAGATCCACCATCAACGATTGCCTGCTCGGACTCAGGAATCCCATCGGCGCCCGTGCTCTGTTCTTGCTCCACCTCTTCGCTGATTGCGGAGGCGGGGGTCGAGCCCTTCGCGCCCACGATGTAGGCAGCTCCAAACCCTAACGCAATGGCAATCAAGGTCAAAATCACGTAGACAGGCCAATGGCGCTTAATATACGAAAACACGTTGACTCCTTAGAGCTCCGTCTACGAACGGCGGATAACCTCGGTCACGACCTCGGATACCGTGGCAATGTTCGTCGGGTTGACATTGTGGGGCAGGTCGTCCTCGGTACGAGCACAAGCCAGGCGCGTGCCGTCCACGCCGGCGATGGTGAGGGCTCGGCGGCTCGCCTCGAGCGCGGCATAGGCATCGGTCTTGGCATAGGGCATCTCGAGCGCGCCACAATCGACATGGAACGACTTGCACACCTTGCTGACCAGGTTCATGATGCGGCGATCGCCCTTGAGCAGCTGCTGTTCGCCCTCAACCGTCACCACCGAAAGCCTACCGGCGCCGACGGATTCAAGATTGATGAAGAATACGCCGCGGAGCTTATCGCGATGCGAAGCCAAGAAGGCCTTCATACCGGCGCCATCACAGTCCGAGGCGCCCGTTGCCACAAACCAGATATCGTGACCGAGCAGCTCATCATCGCCCATAGAGGCGACAGCCGAGAGCATATCTTCGGAAGAAGCGCCGTCGGAAGACGTAGCGCCGCCCTTCCAGCCATCGTTATCGTCCTCGAAATTATCCCACGAACCGATGCCGCGACCGGACTTCTTGGCATCGTAATCGTCTTCGACGCCCAGCCAATCACTCATGCTGTCCTGTTCGTTTTTCTTTTTACGACCGAACAGGCCGCCCAGGCCGCGCTTGCGAGACTTGGGTGCCGCCGGGGCGGGAGCCGAAATGGTCTCGATCGGCTGAGCACCCGACGCAACGGGCATAGGAGGCGCAACGGGTGCCGATGTGGGTTCGGGACCCTGAGCGGTAGCAAAGGGGTCGTTGACCTGTGCGGAGGGGTCGGGAAGGTCGAACAGCGACGTGCGAGACGCAACGTTTGCCTGCTTCATCGACGGTAGCGACGGATCGGGGACCGAAGCCAGCGGAGACGAGGAAGGTGCGGGCGACGGAGCCGACGCCGGATCGGGAACATTCATCTGCGGACGCGGCGATGCCTGGGAGGAAATCTGGGCCATAAGGGAATCGACCGTTTCGTCCTGGGTGGGAGCAACATCGGCAACCGTGGCACCGGAACCACTCGGGGTCGGCATGGTGAAAATCTGCGTGGAGTAAGGCCTCGACTCATCTGTCTCGGGAGCCTCGGAAACCGCAGGCACTTCCTCCTGCTCGACCTCGGTCGAATCATCTTGCTCGGCTGCCGCGTATTGCTCTTCGTCAGAGTTGGCCTCGACGGGCTCGTCCTCGGCGGCATCTTGGATTTCGGCAGCATCAATAGGCCCGTCATCGTCTGCCGCGTCGCCCTGCTCATCGGAAACAGGAAGGGACTCGGCAATCGCGGTGCCTTGCTTTTCAAACGTTATCGTAGAATCGAACTGCGCGGCATCAAACGACATGGTGCTATCGACGTGCTGCTGAGCCTCGAAAGACGTCGTCGCCTCAACAACATCCGCGGACGCCGGTTGCTGAGCCTCAAAGGACGTTGTAGCTTCGGCGGCGTCGACAGGCACGGACTGCATAGCCTCGTTCTGCTCGAACTCTTGCGCCGCGCGCTCACGTGCCGCCTCGGCTGCCTGCTGCTGAGCGATAGCCTCCTGCTCGGCAGCCTCGCGTGCGGCAACGCGCTTCCCCTCGAAATCGTCGACAAATTTCCTGCCCTTTGCAAGCGCACCCTTAAAGAAGTTGGAAGCGCTGGCGCCAATCGAAGAGAACGCGGATGCAATATCGGCATGGGGCGTTGCCGCGGGAATCTCGGCCGAGAAATCAGTATCGCTCTCGTAAGACACGCGCCTCGGCTGTTCAGCGTAATCGTCGTCAGGCTCGTCCCTAACGTCTTGCGCCGGCGCGGCGGGAGCCAAAATGTCCAGTCCTGCCGCGGGATCGATCGCGGACACCGCCTCGGGCTCGGCAACGGCAGCGGCAACCGCGGCAGACTCATCATCCACGGCGACAACGGGCGCAGATGCAGTCACGACGGGGGCAGGCTCGGGCTCAAACGTCGGCTCCTCGCCTTCCTCGTAATCGAGCGTGCAGGACTCGGGAAGCATTCCGAGCGCACGGATGGCATCCGAACCAAAGCGGATGTTGCCGGCGGCATTGCGATAGAGCCTGGGCTCGGGCTCGGCCGCGACAGGCTCCTCCGCCGGCTCGGCAGTGGGAACCTCGTCATTGAACTCTTCGGCCTGGACAGCCTGATTCTGATCCTCGGGCACGATGGCGCCAATCAGCGTCTCGTCGGCAGACGCACCCTTAAAGCCCTCGATCTGCTCGTCGAAAGCCTCGCCCTGTTCGGGCTCGGTCTGAGCGTCGGGAGCAATCGGCTGACCGAACTCGTCCTCGGCGTAGGTAGGCTCTTCATACTCGATGGTGTTGCCGTAGTCGTTTTGCTGTTGGGCCGCGGCATACTCCGCTGCTGCGCGCGCCATCTCCTCGGCACGACGCTTCTGCTCCCCAAAATAGGTATCGAACGGAACATCGTCGGGAAACTCGTTTTCGCCCTGGAAGGGAGCAACGTTGTCCATAACGCCGAGCATAGCGGCGACAGAGGACTTGTTGCACACCGCGCCGGACGTATAGGGAAGAATATGGCGGTTAGAGATGATGTTTGCCGCGTTGGCAAGTGCAACGAGGGAAGCGAGGATCGCGACAATCCACAGCAGAACCTTGAGCGCGCCGGGGAGCGGCAGGATACGCAGGATGGCAACGGCAGCGGGGGCAACCGTGGCAACGGGCAACAGCTTGGCGATGAGCGCACGATACGAAGCATAGGGCTCGCGGGCGAGCAGCTCAGCACGGGGAGAGTCGTAGTGTGCGACAACGACCACCGGGCGGTTGCGCGGAGACGCGAGCGGGCCCGAGGCCTTGTGGTAGGCGATGACATTTTGGCTCACGCCCGTCTTGCCCAGGCGCGAAACCACGGGGTGCCCTGTGCGTTCGAGCACGTAAAGAACGGCGCCGACAATGGCCAGCAAGGTGCCGACCAAGCCGATACCGCCACCGATGCCCATCAGCAGGGCACCGGCAAACGCAAGAATACCGGTAACGGCAAATGCCAACCTACTGGGCGCCGGGGCATTGAACTCCTGAACCTCGGGATCAAAGCCGTGGTTGCGGAAGATCTGAGCGATATCCTCGGCCGCCAAGCGCTCTTCTTCGCTGCATGCCGGCGTAATGCCGGTGTTCTGCAGCAGGTGGTTAATATAGTTCTGGGTGTTCGCCATGTGCGCTCCACATCCATAATCCGACAAATAGGCCCAATGCATGCACATTAGAACCGTATATAGTCGAAAGTATACCCCGAGCGAGCGCAAACGACCGAATTCGGGCCATCTTAACGCCCCGAGCGGACAAGGATATAGCCTAATCTCCATATCGGACTAAAATCATGGCAGCAAACCACCTTCTCATGCGAGGACTCTATGACGGCAAGCGACACGGACGAGACAATTAAAAAGGGGAATTCGGAGCCCAGTTTCGATAAAACGGCTCAGCGCATCCTCAATCTTTTCTTTGTGCTCAACAGCTCCCCCGAACCGCTGACGACCGAGCAGATCGTCTTGGATTCCGACCTGGGATATGGCTCCGGCAACATCGACTCGGATAAGCGCAAGTTTCGGCGCGATCGTGACAAACTGCTCGAGCGTGGCATCTTAATCAAGGAGGTTCGCCCCGCCGGTGCGCAGGAGACCGAGGAAAGCTCGTGGACAATCGACCGCGAGCACACCTTTGCAGCAGGCGGCCTCATCACCGCAGACGACGCCGATATCCTGCTCAACGCCATCGACCAGACACTAGCGGCCGGCTCATCCACTTTTGCCGCGCCGCTTGCCGATATTCGCTCCAAAATTGCCTACCTCACCGGCATGTCGGCGGTGGACGAAGTACCGATCCGCCGCTCTCCCACCGTCGATGCGGTATGGAGCGCCTTTGCCGAGCGATGCGCGCTGCGATTTTTATATCAGAACGGACGCGGCGAGCAGAAAGAACGTACCGTCTGTGTCTACGGCATGTTCGAACGCGAGGGCGTGGCGTACTTCTGCGGCCTCGACAATGTCACCGACGACATCAGGACATTCCGCTGCGACCGTATCGTTCGCGCATGGCGTCCTTCGAAGGCCTACGCCATCCCTGCGGACTTCAATCTCAACGACTATCTGTTCTTTGAATTCGATTTTGCCGACCGACCGCCCGTTGCAGCCACGTTCTCGTTCGCCCCTCAGACGCAGATCGATATGATCAACGGCCTCACGCGCGGGCGAGGTGAACTCGCACACACCGATGCGGGATGGACCTGGACCGTTGACGTGCATGACCTTGAAGCCGCCGCCTCATTTTGCATGGCCCACGCCATGGACGGCATGAGGCCTGTGGCCCCCGAATCGCTCAAGCAGGCGTGGAACCACCTCATTGAAAGGACGGTGCACGAGCATGCCCGTGCGTAAACTCACCAGCGAGCAGAGACTCTCGCGCGCCATCGACATCATGGAGGCTCTCTACGCCGCCGGCGAGAGCGGCATGACACGAACCGAGATTTGCAGCCGCTTTGACATCACGGGGGCGTCGCTCGTCGAGATTCTCGAGATCGTCTCGACGCTCGCGGACCGAGAATCGGGCGCGCGCATCATCTGCGAATGCCACGGCGAGCGTGTGGTCCTCACCGGTGACGCCGGGCGTGTGCTACCGTTGCGTTTGAGTGCCGCCGAGGGCGCTGTGCTCAACCACGAACTTGAATCGTTGGGGATCGAGCCACAGACGGCAGCCCGGATTCGGCATGCTCTTCTACCCGAAGAGCTCGGCTATAACCAGCGCGTCTTTGACACCGTCAACCACGGGTCGCACTGGCAGCAGCTGAGCTGCGCCATTCAGGACGGCGTTCGCTGCCGCATCTCGTATCGCTCGATGGACGATGCACGGCCACGCGAGCGTCTGGTCGACCCCTTGCGCATTACGGCAAACGGCGACCAAACATACTTGATTGCCTGGGACATCGCAGTCGATGAGCAGCGCACCTATCGCATGGATAAAATCGAGGGACTCACCTTGACGGAAGACTCCGTCGTGTCTCACGCACCGGACGTCGCATCCCTCCACGATTCCCTTGCCCGGACGCAGCGTAGCGCAAAGCTCTTGATGCCATTCGATATGGCGGAACATCTGGACTGGGCCGGCATCACCCTAATCGAGCGCAGCGGGGCAGACATGGCAATGGTAACCGTACATTACGGCTCCGAGCGTTGGCTACTGAGCCAGGTAATCGCAGCGGGCGGAGCCATCCGCATCTTGGATGACCCCGCCCTGTCAAAGCGTCTGTGCGATATGGCAAAAACCCTCGTTTGTCCGCTTTAGCGCCGCCGCTCGTGGCGTGCACGCCACAGTTGCAGATAGTGCCCGATCTGCGCCGATTCGATGCGCTGGTAGGAGCTCGTGGGCAGCGACGTTAAGAACTTCTTTCCGTAGCCCTTCGTCACCAGGCGCGGGTCGGCCAGAATCAGCACGCCGCAATCGGTCGACGAGCGGATAAGGCGGCCGGCCGCCTGCTTGACCTCGAGCACCGCCTCGGGCAGCGAATAGCGCGCCCAAGCGCGGTCTTCGCGCAAGTTGCGCTCGCACGAGAGCGGGTCCGTGGGGCTCGAGAACGGCAGCTTGGGAATGATGACGCAGCGCAGCGTCTCGCCGCTGGCGTCGAATCCCTCCCAGAAGGCCTTAAGCGCAAAAAGCGACGAGGTCGGCTCGTTGATAAACCGGTCGCGCAGGCGACGAGGAGATGAGTTGCGCTGCTGGCAGTTGAGTTCCAGACCCGCACGGGCCATCTTGGGCTCAACGCGGGTGTACAGGTCTTCCATGTCGCGCCGATTGGTGAACAGCGTGAGCACCGATCCGCCCATGGCAAGATGGGCGTCGACCAGCACGCGCTCGAGCGCCGTAAGATAGCTCTCACGATCGCGCGGATCGGGTATATCGCCCGCAACGACTACAGCCATGTTCGAATCAAAGTCGTAGCTCGAGTCCAAGTGCAGCGATGAGGATGTTGAAGCACCGATGCGATCGAGGCCGACCGCGTGGTTAAAGTGTTCAAAGCTTTTGGACACCGTCATGGTCGCCGAGGCAAAGATAGCCGTGTGAACCTCGGGCAGCCACTCGGTTGCCAAGGCCTCGCCAATGTCGATGCGCTCTGCGGTCATTGACTCTCCGCCGGCACGCAACCTGCGATTGACCTGCAGCGAATACACGTAGTGTTCATCGGTGCCGTCGATGATGAGTTTGAGGTTCTCGGCCAGCTCGTGCAGGCGGCGCGAGATATCGCCCAAGTCGACAACAACCTCGGGCTTGTCGGCGGCGACGGCTTGCACCAGCGCGTCGACGCACTTGTCAGCTTGTTCCAATGCATCGATGGCAGCGTAGGCCGACTGTAAGAAATCATGCCAGTCGTCAGATTCGCGCAGCTCGGGGCCAATCCATAGATTGGCATTGTCATAACCCCCACGGACACGGCGGCCGAGCTCGCGAACGCCATCGAACACGTCGGCGATTGCCATGCTCGCGCGCGCAACCGTCGACGTCGCCTTGGCAGTAAGGCCCAGATAGAGCGTAGAGCCCTCGGAGGTTGCCAAATCACGGGAGACCTGGCTTAGCGCGCCGGTGGTCGAGCCGCCCAGGCGCTCAAACAGAACGCGTGATTCGTCCGCCGACACCACGCGCGCCCACTGACGGCGCGCCTCGCGCTCGATGGAATGGGCCTCGTCGATTACCCAATGACGAATCGGAGGTAAAATCCTGCCCTCGGCCGCAACATTGCGGAACAGCAGTGAATGGTTGGTGACCACCACGTCGGCATGCGCCGCACGACGGCGAGCGCCGTGGACCAAACATTTATCAGGGAAAAACGGGCAGAGGCGACGAGCACACTCGCGCGAGGCCGTCGTAAAGTCGGGGCGGTTGACACTGCGCCACCGAATGCCGAGCGAGTCGAGGTCGCCATCGGCTGATTGACAGACGTACGCCATAATGACCGCGACCGCCGTGAGCGTGTCCGCCGGATCGCGCTTGGTGGTAATCTCGACCTGGCCGCGGCTCATGCGCTCAAGCTTGCGCAGGCACGGATAGTGGTCATAGCCCTTGAGAGCGCAAAATGACAGGCCACCGTCCAGTTGCTCGGCAAGTTTTGGCAGCTCATGGTACATGAGCTGGTCGGCAAGATTGTTCGATTTGGTCGCAATACCAACCGTGATGTTGTTACGGCGTGCTGCCTCGGCAAAAGGCACCAGATAGGCCATCGATTTGCCGACGCCCGTGCCCGCCTCAATTACACGATGAGTGCCCGTGACCAGCGCATCGCGGACCTCGAGCGCCATCGCGATCTGCTCATCACGCGGCTCGTAGGTGGGATACATGCGATTGACCAGGCCACCTGGCGCATAGTCTGCCTCAATCTCCTCACGACTCGGCATCTTGAGTACCGGCAGTTCGTCGGCGTCCACCCGATCGTCGGCGCGATCGGCCTTGAGAACGTCAGCACGAGCGGCGCTGAGAGAGAAGATAGAACCGGGGTTCTGCCCCGCCAAGAATGAGAAGATTGGACGATAGGACCAAGGCACGTCCGGATGCATGTCGGCTAGGCGCGCCATGAGGCCCTGGGGCAAGTCGGTGAGTGCCACGAGCAACACGCGCCATACGCCACACAGGGCGTCGACGTCGGCATTGGCACGGTGTGATACCGAGTCACAGCCAAACAGATCGGCCATAAAAGACAGCTTGTGCGAAGCCAGGCGCGGAAGCGCGATGCGCGACAGCGCCAGCGAATCGATCCAAATATCGCTCACGTTGACGCCGCCTTTGACCGACTCGATAAACGAGCGGTCGAACGTGGCGTTATGTGCGATTACCGGGCAACCACCGACAAAATCGGCGAGAGCGGCTACGGCCTCAACGGCCGACGGGGCATCTGCCACATCGGCATTTGTAATGCTCGTGAGCTCGGTAATCTCGGCGGGAATCAGCTGCTTGGGATGCACGAAGGTATCGAAGCGGTCGACGATCTCGCGGCCCGAAAGACGGGCCGCCGAGATCTCGATCAGCTCGTTGTCCTGCACCGAAAGACCTGTGGTCTCGGTATCGAGGACAATCACATCTTCCTCGATAAGGCCGAAGGACTGCGTTTTGGCGCGTTCGGCAAGCGTGGCATAGGAGTCGATGACAAACTGCGGCGTTCCTGACGAAACCGCGTCCTCGATTAGCATGCAATGCCCGCTCGACGAAGGCCCATACGGATCAGGCTGTCACAGACCTGCGGGAACGTCATGTCGTCGGTGTGGCGGATCTCATCCGGATACAGCGACGTATCGGTCATGCCGGGAATGGTATTGGTCTCGAGGATGACGGGGCCGTCCTCACTCACAATAAAGTCGCTGCGTGAGATACCCAGGCAACCGAGGGCCTTGTGAGCAGCGCAGGCAAGCTCCTGAGCGCGAGTGTAATTCTCGGGTGAAATCTGCGCCGGAATGCGATGGATGTCCGTAGGGTCGACATACTTCACGTCCAGATCGTAGAACTCGCAGTCCTTGGGCTTACGAATCTCGACAATCGGCAGAGCGCGCACGTCGTCCTCGCCGTACACGCCGACGGTGATCTCGGTACCCTCGATGCACTTCTCGACCAGCACTTTGTCGCCGTACTCAAACGCCTTGGCGATTGCCGCGGGCAGCTCGGAGGGCTCATGGACCAGGGAAATGCCATAGCTGGAACCGTTGACGGCCGGCTTCACAAAGCAGCGCTCGCCACAAACCTCGACGATATGATCGATATCGACTTCATCGCCCACCTCGAGCGCGAGGCCGGGGGCGATGGGAATGCCCGCCTTGGCGTACAGGAGCTTAGAGACCTCCTTGTCGGCGCCGCAGGCGCTGGCAAGCACGCCCGAAGCCGTGTAGGGGATACCCAGGGTCTCCATGGCGCCTTGCATGGCGCCATCCTCGCCGCCGGCACCGTGCATGGCGATAAACGCCACGTCAAAGCCGCCGGTCGCCATGGTTACCATAAAATCATCGGCAGCCGTGTCGAGCAGCTCCACCGAAGTGTAGCCGGCCTCCTTCAAGGCAACCACGACGTTCTTACCCGAATTGAGCGAGATCTCGCGCTCAGCGGAATGACCGCCCGCCAAGACCGCTACGTGCATGTTCTCTAGGCTTTTACCCGGCATGGGCAGACTCCTCCTCTATAATTTCTGCAGCTGATACCATATTGTAGCGATACCCTCTACGTTTCCCCAAAATCGAAAGGCTTCCATGAATCCCAGGACTAAATCTCAGGACATTCGCGACTTGAGCCAAAACGATATTCGCGAGCTCGTGGCCGAGCTTGGCCAGCCCGCCTTCCGCGCGAAGCAGCTCATCGAATGGGTCTTTGAGAAGAACGTTTGTTCGTTTGACGATATGACCAACCTCCCCAAGGCTTTCCGCGAGCAGCTTAAAGAGGCTTTTGCCTTTGACACGCCGACTGAACTCACCAAGCAGGTTTCCAAAGATGGCTCTCGCAAGTATCTGCTCGAGTACCACGACGGCGTTTCCGTCGAGACCGTCGGCATGCCCCGTCGTAACAAGCTTTCCGTCTGCGTTTCCACCCAGGCAGGCTGTGGCATGGGCTGTGCCTTTTGCGCTACCGGTCTCAACGGCCTCAAGCGCTCTCTGACCGCTCAAGAGATCGTCGACCAGGTACTTCATGTATCCAACGACTTTGGCGAGCGCGCCACGAGCGTTGTCTTCATGGGCCAGGGCGAGCCGTTTGCCAACTATGACGAGGTTCTCAAGGCGCTGCGAATCCTCAACGACCCCGATGGCATCGGTATCGGCGCTCGTCACCTCACTGTCTCTACCAGTGGCGTTATTCCCGGTATTCGCAAATTTGCCGACATCCCCGAGCAGTTCACGCTTGCTGTTTCCCTGCATTCCGCCATCCAGTCGACGCGCAATAAGCTCATGCCCGGTGTTAAGAAGTACACGCTGCTTCGCCTTCACGAAGCGCTTCAGCTCTACACCGAGAAGACTGGCCGCCGCCCGACCTATGAGTACGCCATGATCGAAGGCGTCAACGATACGAATCCCGAAATGCAGGCGCTCTGCGACTTCTGCGAGGGAACGCTGTGCCACGTTAACCTCATTCAGCTTAACGACATCGAGGGTAGCCCGCTCAAGCCGTCGCCGATTCATAAGGTTGAGGATCTTCAGCGTCGTCTTGAGTCCCGTGGCATCGAGACCACGATTCGTAACTCCCGTGGTAACGATATTGACGCCGCTTGCGGACAGCTGAAGCAGCGCTTCAAAGTTCAGAAGAACGCATAGGGGAGTCGCATCCCAAAACGTTTCATGTGAAACATCGAACGACCCCGGTTACAGAATATGCAACCGGGGTCGTTTCATTTATTGACCTTAATTTTGAATCAGCTGCTACCTGTCCCATTTTTACGGCCAAAATAAGGGGTCCTTGTCTCATGAATCAGACAAGGACCCCTCAAAATATGCAGAATAATTGTTAGGTACCTAATAGCCTACATTTTCCCATTGGTTGCTGACCCAACCTTGATTAATCTTGGGATTCTTCGTTACCTGAGCAGTACGCATGGCAACATCTTCTGTCATAACATCCATTTTCTTTTTGGAAGTATCGACGATATCTTGCGCGCTACGAAGCAAACGACCTCGAAGTTCATCGTCTGTCGCGATCCTATAGCCAGCAAAGGCACCAGCCGCGACAGTCGTCACCAATGCAATCGCTGTTAAAATCTTATTCCTCATCTTGGCCTCCTTGATCAAACTGAATCATTTCGCCAAGAATACGAGAGAGCTCTTCCTCGTCTTTAAACTCAATCTCAATCTTATTCTTTCCACGCGAGCTCTTCACACGCACGTTGGTATTAAAAACCTGACGAAGCACGCGGGCAGCCTTTTTAAAAGACTGAGGCGTTGCAGGCCTCGGCGTCTTAGGTGTCTCTCCGGCAGAAAACAACGGAGCAAGATTTTCTGTCGCTCTTACGGAAAGGCCCTCTGTAACAATTTTCTCTGCAAGTCGAATACGCGCGTCCTCATAGGGAACTGCAAGAATCGCACGTGCATGACCAGCAGTAAGTTTGCCCTCAAAAATCATCTGCTGAACTACTTCAGGGAGATCGAGAAGACGCAGCGAGTTTGTAATTGCAGAGCGTGACTTGCTTACTGCCTTCGACAATGCCTCCTGGGTCATCCCGCTGGCATCAATAAGTTGGCGATAGCCCTTAGCCTCTTCGACGGGATTCAGATCAGAACGCTGAAGGTTTTCGATAAGAGCAAGAGCCAGCATCTCTTCATCATTTACCTCTTTAATGATGACTGGCAATTCTTCAAGGCCAGCAAGCTTTGACGCCTGGTAACGACGCTCACCAGCGATGATCTCATAGCCGTTTCCATGCTTGCGAACCAAAAGCGGCTGCAAAACGCCATGTTCTTGGATTGACTCGCTCAACTCGCGAAGTTCAGTTTCGTTAAAGTGAATTCGCGGCTGATTAGGGTTGGGAACGATATCCTCAATAGGTAGTTTTGTTTCAGATGCGGCATTTGAAGCCGATGCAGCCGAACCGCCGGTCTCATACTCGGCCTCTGAGACCAAAGCATTGAGTCCACGTCCCAATCCGCCACGTTTCTTTACACTAGGCACGCTTGATCACCTCTTTTGCAAGGTTCATATATGCTTTTGCACCCTTATTTTGAGGTGCATAGGTAATTACCGGTTCTCCAAAAGACGGAGCTTCGGAGATTTTAACCGTACGGGGGATTAGCGTCTTAAACGCCTTGTCACCAAAGTACGATTGAACCTCCTCAGCAACCTGATTCGATAGTGAAGTACGCGAGTCATACATGGTCATAAGCACACCATAGGTGTCTAAGCCCTTGTTCAGCCGTGATTTGACCATCTTCATTGACTCAAGCAGCTTCGTAACGCCCTCGAGTGCGTAATATTCGCACTGGATCGGAATCAAAACGCTGTCTGCTGCGGTCAAAGCGTTGATAGTAAGCAGGCCGAGCGAAGGAGGACAGTCAATGAAAATAAAGTCAAACTCGTCCTGAATCGGCTCAAGCAAATCTTTGAGGCGGGTTTCACGAGCAATTGCGCTTACGAGCTCAATTTCCGCGCCTGCAAGTTGAATTGTAGCCGGAATAACGAATACCTTTTTACAATTTGTATCAAGAACAAGCGATTCTGCCGGCACATCATTCAACAATGCATCATAGATGCAGTGATCAAGGTCTTCTTTTTCAATTCCGAATCCACTGGTGCTGTTTCCCTGCGGATCAAAATCGACAATCAGTGTCTTACGACCCTGCTCACCCAGTGCTGCTGCAAGGTTTACAGCCGTCGTTGACTTACCGACGCCGCCTTTTTGATTGATGATTGCAATGATACGCGTGTCTTTTGCGCTCTTAGAACGCTTAACGTCGCGAAATCCCACGGTCCCTCCTGGTGTGTATTAAAGCTGTCAAACGGAGGATGTTTCACGTGAAACATTCCGAATCGATATCAACCGCCATGTTTCACGTGAAACACTGCAAGTTGTTAGTATCCATTATGTTTCACGTGAAACATCTAGGCAAGCGGATTCTTCTTTGCCACGCCATTTGCACGAGGCAATGAGACAGATGCTGGATGACTCTTCTTAAGAACAATGAACTCCCTGTGACCCAAGCCTTCAGGCAAATCAATTGCGTCATTCAGAAGCAAAGTGAAGCCGCAAATCTTAGCTGCTGACATGCCGGAAGCAAGCTCCTCATCCGAAGGATTGCCCTTGGTTATAACAAATAGCCCTCCATCCTTCAGATACGGAGCCGCATACTCAACAAGAATCGGTAGAGGGGCCAGTGCGCGGGCGGTTACAACAGAGAACTGCTTCTTATGGCTTCGAGCATATTCTTCAAGACGGTCATGAACCGCATGAGCATGTTTCAATCCAAGAGCATGGACAAAGGAATTAACCGCATCAACCTTCTTGCCAACAGAGTCAATATAAGTAGCTTTACGATGCGTGGTTATGGTTAATGGAATACCAGGGAAGCCCGCACCTGTTCCCATATCGAGCAAAGCTCCCTCAGGAGCCTTGTTGATATAGGGGAGCAAAACAAGTGAGTCGAGGATATGAAGTACTGCAGCATCTTCTACGTTAAGAATACGGGTGAGATTGGTTGTCTTATTTGTTTCTAGAACCAAATCCAAATGCTGAATACATTTCCTCAGCTCAACATCAGTTACGCTCAAGGAATACTCTTTGCAATAGGAAGTTAGACGACTCAACATCTCGTCAGCCTGCTGATCAGTAAGTACTAACAACGAAAGCTCCTTTCTGACAAAAATCAGTGTATCGAGAACTTTTGACAAAAAAAGGGGACGTGGAAACCACGTCCCCTTAGCATAAGCTCGAGTAGATTATCGAGCAACAATCACCACATGGCGATCAGGGTCAGAACCCTCAGAATGAGTATCGACTGCATCGTTGCCACGAAGTGCAATGTGAACCAGTCGGCGCTCGTAGGCATTCATGGGCGGAAGCGAAACACTCTTATGAGTGCGGATGGCACGCTCGGCAGCAGACTGAGCCATGGAGGCGACCTTATCCTGACGGCGACTCTTGTATCCCTCGACGTCCACTACAACCGGATACCTAAAGCCAAGCTTGCGGCTCACCAGCAAAGAGAACATAACCTGAAGAGCATCAAGAGTGCGACCATGACGGCCAATGAGAACAGCAAGGTCGGGAGCCGTTACATCCAAAATCAGCTCACCCTCGTCGCCCTCATACTCATCGATAGGAGAGTTGGCGGCATCGAAGTGCGAAAGGATGGAACGCAGGATGGAAATCGCAACATCGGCAATGGTGTCGAGCTCCTCATCGGTCAGCTCTTCACCGGCCTTGTAGCGCTGTGCAATCTCGGGATAATCGCCCGCGACCTGCGGGGCAACCTCCTCAAGCATATCCTCGATGATCTCTTCAGACATAACGTACTCCAAAAGTTAGGTACCTAAATAAGATTGATATCCCACTACTTCTTCTTGTGCGGGCGCGGCTTCTTCTCGCGACGAGTGACCTCAACCTGCAGCGGAGCGTTCTTAAGACGCTCCTCCTCATCGGCCTTCGCCTTGTCGATGACCTTCTGCGTCACAAAAATCTGCTGGATAACCTGCCAAGCAGACGAGACGTCGTAGTACAGCAAAACACCAACGGGAAGGCTCCAGCCCATCCAAAGCATCATGACCGTCATGACAACGGCCATCATACGCATGCTCTGAGCCTGCTGGCCGGTCTGGTTGCGCGACATATAGAGCTGCGGAATCAGGGTCAGGACGGCAAACAGGATCAGGCAAACCAGCGCAGGCAGTGCAACCATAAAGCCATCGGCAAAGGAAGCGCTCGGCGTGGTGGTCAGGTCGGGCAGGATGTTGAAGAACGAGAACGTGCCGTCGTTAAAGTACTGCGGCAGGTTGCGCAGCAATGTAAACAGGGCGAACAGGATAGGCATCTGAATCAGCAGCGGCAGACAGCCAGCCATGGGGTTGAACTTGTTCTCGCTGTAGAACTTCTGCATCTCCTCGGCCTGACGCTGGGGATCGTCGGCATAGCGCTCCTGGATCTCAAGCATCTTAGGCTGCAGCACCTGCATGCGAGCCGTCGACTTGGTCGACTTGAGCATAAGCGGCGTCAGCAGCAGACGGATGATGACCACCAGAATGATGATGGACAGGCCCCAGTCGACCGCAAAGGTCTGGATGAGCTTGAGCAGCTCGAAAAGGATGTTAACGATCCAATCCCACATGTAAGTTTTCCTCCGATAGCGAGTGCCCGCTAGGGCACAGGGTCATAACCGCCGACGTGCAGGGGATTGCAGCGAGCGATGCGCCTCACGGCAAGCCAGCAGCCTCTCAAAACACCGTGCTTCTCAATCGCCTGGATGGCGTATTGCGAGCACGTTGGGTAATAAATGCAGGCGTCAGGCAATAAGGGCGAAATAACCTGTTGATATATGCGAATAGGAGCGATGGCAACACGTCGCAAAACGTGATTGCTCATCGCTCCTCCCCGGCAACGCCGGCGCGCTTCATAAGCGAACGCAACGCCTTGTCCATCTCCTGCGGCGAGGAAACCCTAGTCTTGGGAGTTGAAAACAAGATGATGTCATAACCCGCAACGGGAAATCCGCAGCTGCGGGCGGCCTCGCGCATCACACGCTTAGATCGGTTGCGCACGACGGCACAACCGAGTCGCTTAGCACCAACGAAGGCGACCCTTCCGGAGTCGCCTTCGCCAACCGATTCACATATGGTCATTCGAATCAGAGGGTGATTGAAACGACGCCCCTGACTGAACACATGCTCGAAATCTTGCCGAGACTTAATAGTCTTCATGCGAGATGTGTGTATCGCTGCTAGACAGTGAGACGCTTGCGGCCCTTGGCGCGACGACGGGCGAGCACGGCACGACCACCCTTAGTGGCCATACGGGCACGGAAGCCATGGGTCTTGGCACGCTTACGCTTATTAGGCTGATACGTACGCTTCATCTTAAGTTCCTCCTGCTGCATTTCGAGTGTCCGCGGGGACGCGGACGCAGATATAGACACGTGAGCTTGAAGATTGTAGGGAAATCAATGTTCAAATGTCAAGAAATCAAAGGTAAAAGGTTGCGCAGTTCACACGGTTCCCCCATAAGCACAACCGAAATTTGCGCCTCATGGCAACCTTTCACGATATTTCATCGAGTTTTCAACAGGTCATGTTGGCAATGTTGAGAACTTTTCGCCCGTTTTCCAAAGTTTTCAACAAGTTTTGAAAAGTTGTCGAAAGATGAGAAACGTTGCACGGTGAGCTACTATTTGTTCGAAACCTTTTGAACGATTGCGAGCAGCATGTCAGACGACTTCTACACCATGGTCGACTCGGGAGACCCGGCACCCGATAACGAGCACATCACCGGTGTGCGCGAAGAGCGGGTCGCGAGCGACGACGCAGCAAAAAAAGCACCGAGCGCCATGTATGCGGCGCGCATCGCCGTCTACGACGACATGCTGTCGACGCCGCACGTGATCGTTATCGAGCCGCAAGACGTCCGCACCTATCTGGAAGAGACGACCAACACCGTCTATCAGTGCATGAAGGAACAGGGCGGTCATATCTCGCTCATGGTGATTCGCGAGATTGTGGAAAACTTCATCCACGCGCACTTCGCGGAGCCCATCATCTCCATCCTCGATGGGGGCGACACCATTCGCTTTGCCGACCAGGGGCCGGGCATCGACGACAAGGAGCGCGCCTTCGACTTTGGCGTAACCAGCGCAAATAGCAGTATGAAACGATATATCCGCGGCACTGGAGCCGGTTTCCCCATGGTGCAGGAGTACCTGGAAAACGCCGGCGGGGCGGTATCGATCGAGGACAATATGGGCAACGGCACCGTCGTAACCGTAAGCCTCGACCCCAAACGTGTGCAGGAGATCGAGGGCGCCGGTGGACGCGGTGCCGCCGTGCGGCCCGAGACGGAGCAGCCCACATATCCCCTGCCGGGAGCTTTTGCGCAGCAGGCCATGGCGGCGCCGCAAATGCAGCCCCCCGTGGGACAGATGCAGCAGCCCGGAATGCTTCCTACGCAAGAGTCCCAGGCGGCATCGATGACGATGCCACCAAACATGCCAGAGGCCATGCCGCTGGCGGATCAGAATGCAGCCACAATGCAGCAGGCGACGGGGACACCGGGTGGCCAGCAAATGGGTTACCAACCGTATCAACAGGGATATCCATATCAGCAGGTGCCGCCACTGGGATATGGCCAGCAGTTCCCGCAGCAGTACCAGCAGGGATATCAGCAGCCGTACCAGCAAATGCCACAGCAGCAGTACAACCCCTGGGCCCAGCAGATGCCTCCGCAGCCTTACCAACAGTGGCCGCAAAGTTTTCAACAGCAGATGCCGCCAATGCAGAGTTCTCAACAACCGGCAGCTCAAATGATGTATCCTAATGCGGCTCAACAATATCCACAGCCGCCGGCGAACACATACGTAAGCGAACGTGGAAAGAAAGCGCTGGGCTATTTAGCTCAAAACGAAGCATGCGGAGCCACCGACTTGGCAAGGGCCCTTGGGAGCTCTGCCCCCACGTGGTCACGCACGCTCAACGACCTGGCGCAAGTTGGTTTGGTGATCAAGCACGGCCAGAAATACCATCTGACCGAGCTTGGCAGAGACCGCGTGCAGGCGCAGGGTTAAGGAACGGGAGAGACAGTGGACGAGGAAGCAAGCATCATCTTGGGAGACGCCATCGCCTTTTGCCAGCGCGATGGCCAAGATGCGCGCCTCATCAATATGCTGGGGCAATCGCGCGCCGTCAGCCTCACCGAAGACACCTTGACGATAGAGGCCCCCTCGCGCTTTGCCATCGCCCAGCTCAAAAAGCACCAACCGACCATCGAGGCGTACCTGGAAGAAATCGCTTTTGCGCCGATCGCGCTCAACATCGTGGCACCCCAAGGCGCCGCGGCAGATAGCGCCGCGTCTGCGGCACCCGTCGTCCCCCCGACGGCGCCCGTGGCAGCCGCAACGTCGGCTCCCGAACACCAAATCGGCGATGTTTCCCGTGAAACCATGTCTGCCGCACCGACGGCAACGGCTCCCACGCCCCCTGCCACACACATGCCTATCGCGCACGACGCAACACCGGGCGAGAATTCGGGCATCGCAATCAAAAATACGCTTTCGGCCGATGATTTCCGCCGCATGATGAATCAGATGAAAGGCGGCACGCCAGCAAAGAGCGAGCCCCGTGCCACGGCATCGGTCGTCGCAGCCCCGGCATCCGCGGCCGCGGCACCGATCGAGCAGAACACCGATGGCGCGCCCCTCGCGGCCAACTCAAAATTCACCTTCGAAAACTTTGTCTACGGCCCCGAGAACAGCCACGCCTATCGCTCGGCACTCAAGTTTGCCGCCCTCGCGGACGAGCGCGGCACGTGCACATCGCTGTTCATCTACGGCAAATCGGGCCTGGGCAAGACGCACCTGCTGCTTGCCATCAAAAACGAGCTCGCCGAGAAGTCGCCCGAGATCAAGGTCAAGTATGCCAACTCCCAGGCATATCTGGACGACCTGATGACCGAGTTCGACCGTCAAAAGAAGAGCAACGCCCCCATCATGCAGGCGTACCACGGCGTGGACGTGCTCATCATCGATGACATCCAAAACATCATCGGTAAGCGCGCGAGCGTGGACTACTTTTTCCAGCTCATGGACGAGTTCATCCGCAACAACAAGAAAGTCGTCATCGCGGCAGACCGCGCCCCCAAGGACCTGAGCATGGACGAGCGTCTGACCAGCCGCTTCAACGCCGGCATGCTCTGCCTAGTCGCAGAGCCCAGCTACGAGATGAAATACAAGATCTTGCAGCGCTATTACGAGAACACCATCGTCGCCGCTCCCGAGGCAGGCGACGACTCGCTGCTGGCGGCCTATGGGGGCGACGGCGGGCACCTGACCGATGAGCACTTTAAGCACATGGCAGAGGTGTCGGGCACCAACATCCGCGAACTCGAGAGCTTCTGCGAGCGCTGCGCCGGCGAGGCGGGCGACCGCGAACGCGAGGGCGGGGAGCTCACCTTTGACGATATCGACGCCATCGCCAGCCAGTACTTCGACACATCGGCCAAAAAGATCAACGTGCAAACGGTTCAGTCCGTCATCGAAGAGCAGTACGGCGTGACGCACGAGGAGCTCATCGGCCCGCGTCGCAACGCCAATATCGCCAAAGCACGCCATATCGCTATCTACCTGGCCATCGAGATGTGCGAGATGACGACCACGGCGGTGGGCGCCGAATTTGGCAACCGCAACCACTCGACCGTCAGCACGAGTTACAAAAAGGTCCAGAAGATGATCCAGGAAGACCGCACCGTCACCGAAGACCTTAAGTCGCTGCGCGATAAAATTACACTGCGCTCGTAGGGAAATAGAGACACCTGTTGAAAACTTGTCGAAACCACGGGCATAAGGTGTCTAAAACCCAACCCGCGGTGATGAAAAGTTTTGCGCAGGTTTTGAACGTGGAAAACCACCCCTGTTGCACACAGGTTGCTGTCGATTCTCTTTTTGGGTCTGACCTGCGTCTTTGGGAGTAATCAACAGTTTCGTCAGTGCTATTACTATTATTAAGATATTTATATCTATAGAAAGGTATTAAAAGATGAAGTTCACCGTCAGCCAGAGCTCGCTTACACAAGCCATCGGCGTCGTTATGAAGGGTGTCGCTTCGGCATCCACCCTCCCCATCCTGTCGGGCGTGCTCGTTAAGGCCCAAGACGGCATCTTGGAATTCCAGACCTCTAACTACACCATCTCGATCCGTCATCGCATCGCGGCGCATGTCGAAGAAGAGGGCGAGATGGTTATCCCCTGTAAGATGCTCTCCAATATCACCAAGACCCTCCCCGATGCCCCGGTCACCTTTGAGCTGTCCGAGCGCCAGGTGCTGATTGGTTGCGAGAAGAGCTCTTTCCGCCTGAACACGCTCGATGCTAATGACTTCCCCGAGTTTCCGGCCTATGCCATCGAGAGCGCCGTGGAACTGCCGACCGATATCTTGTCCGAGATGGTCGGCCGCGTGTGGCGCGTCACCTCGACCGACAAGGCCCGCCCCATCCTGGGTGGCGTGCACATGAAGGTCGAGAACAACACCGTGCGCCTGGTGGCGACCGATTCCTTCCGTTTGGCCGTGTGCGATACGCAGGTCGAAACCTCGACCCTCGAAGGCTCCTTTGAGCTCAACGTTCCGGCTGACGCCTTTAACGACGCACTGAACATCATGGCCAGCCAGGCGACCATCATGATCGGGGCTACCGACACCCAGGTCGTCTTCGAGGCCGGCAACACCACCTACGTGTCGCGCCGCATCGAGGGCGTGTACCCCAACTACAAGCAGCTCATCCCCGATTCGTGCGTGACGAGCGTCAAGATCGACGTCGCCGCCTTTAACGCCGCCCTCAAGCGCGTGGCCGTTATCGCGAGCGCCAACCCCGCCGTCAAGTTCGAGATCGATGTCGAGAACGGGCAGATGGGCCTGTCCTCCATCTCCAATGACCAGGACCTTGCGCAGGAGACGATCGATGTCGAGGCCGAGGGCGAGTCGGGCACCATCGCCTTCAACTACCACTACATCTTCGGCTGCCTCAATGCCCTGTCCAAGGAGAAGGAGATCACGCTGGAGCTCAAGAGCTACTCGCAGGCGGGCATCTTCAAGTCCTACGACAAGATCAACTACCTGTACCTGGTCATGCCGGTTCGCATCTAGCGCTGCGCCATGACCATGTTCGCCCGCGATCTTTCCGTCGCGCACTACCGCAGTTTCGAGAGCTATCGTCTTGCCCTGGACGAGGGCGTGACGATACTTGCGGGACCCAACGCGGCGGGAAAGACCAATCTCATAGAGGCGCTGCAGCTGCTGACGAGCGGCGCCTCGTTTAGGCATCCGACCGCAGCCGAGCTCGTCCATGATGGCGTGGGCTCGTGCAAGATCGAGCTGAGGCTCGAGGGCGACGGCCGCGTACTTGATATGGGATTGAGCGCGGAGGACGGTAAACGCTCGTTTAGCCGCAACGGCAAGAGATGCTCTGCCGCCGGTGTGCGCGGGGTTCTGCCGAGCGTGCTGTTTTGCCCCGACCATCTGGACATGGTTAAGCGAGGCGCCAGTGTGCGCCGCGCCGCCCTCGACGACTTTGGCATGCAACTGAGCGCACGCTATGCCGATCTTGCGAGCACCTATGGTCGCTGCGTGACCCAGCGTAACGCCTTGCTCAAGGAGGCCTGGTGCTGCCGCGAGATGCTCGGCGCGTGGAACGATTCGATTGCCCGCGCGGGCGCGGCTCTGCTCGTGCACCGGTTGGCCCTGCTCGACCGGCTGGCGGGCCATGTGCGTACTGCCTACGGGCAAGTGGCGTCCGGTGAAGCCGCCAACGTGTCCTATGCGTCCACGCTGGGGGATTTGCCCCAGGTCGAGGATCGCGAAGAGCTGAAGGGCTGGGCGTACGAGCGCATGCTGGCTGCCCTTGATGGGCACGCCGACGAGGAAATTCGCCGCGGCGTGACGCTGGTGGGACCGCATCGCGACGAGATTGAGTTTACCGTTGCGGGTCGCTCCGCCCGGTCATTTGCCAGCCAAGGACAGCAGCGAACGTTGGTACTGTCCTGGAAGGTGGCCGAGGTGGCCGTGGCTCGCGATGTCCTGGGCACCGCCCCGCTGCTGCTTTTGGACGACGTGATGAGCGAGCTCGACGGCGAGCGTCGCGGTGCTTTCCTGCGGCTGATCGGCGATGATATCCAGACGGTCATAACCACGACCAACCTGGGGTACTTTACCGATGACCTGCTTGATCGAGCCAAGGTGGTGAGCATGGGTGAGACGTGCTAATTACGAGCGCGAGAGCGAAACGGTCGCCTTCAGTGGCTTTTTGAACGCAGAGCGCCAGCGCATCCTGGCGGCTGCGACCCCTGAGCGCCGTGCGCAGATGGAGGCCGCCGAGGAGTCGCGCGCGGTCTATCGCGCGTGGAACGCGGTGTGCTCGGGCACGCGCGAGGGGCGGCATGTGACGGGCCTGCGCTACCTGCCCGAGTCCAATGAGCTGCTGGTATATCTCGACTCGCCCTCGTGGACGCAGGAAATGACGTTGTTGCGCGAGATCATCCGCGCGCGCATGGAGCGCGCCGGTGCGCATGTGGACGGCCTGGTGTTCAAAACCACCGCGCCCGGTCACACGCCGCCCGCCGCCAAGGAGCGCCTTCGCCCAGCGACGACCGAGCGCCCGCCGGCCCCACACGCCGACCTCAGCGATGCCGAGCGCACCGAGATTGAGCGCCAAGTGGCGCCCATCGAAGACCAAAAACTGCGCGAGGCCCTCGAGAACGCCATGAGAGCCAGTGCCGAGTGGGCCAAGGGCGTGCAAAGCAAAAAAGAGCCTTAAATCGCATCTGGTGGCCTTGTAGAGCCAAATACCCTCGTTCCCGAGGGTATTTTTTTACGATAAACTAGTAAGGCTGTACACATTTTCTTGACTGAAGGAGGACGTGTGGCAAACGAAAACGATTACGATGGCGGCGAGATTAAGATTCTCGAAGGTCTCGAGGCCGTTCGTAAGCGCCCGGGCATGTATATCGGCTCGACGAGCGCCAGCGGTCTGCATCACCTGGTGTGGGAGATCGTTGACAACTCCGTCGACGAGGCCATGGCCGGTTTCTGCACCGAGATCCAGGTGACGGTCCACGCCGACAACTCCATCACGGTCGTCGACAACGGGCGCGGCATCCCCGTCGACGAGCACCCTGTTAAAAAGATCCCGACGCTCGAGGTCGTCATGACGATCTTGCACGCCGGCGGTAAGTTCGATAACTCGGCCTATAAGGTTTCGGGCGGCCTGCACGGCGTTGGTATCTCCGTCGTCAACGCACTGTCCAAGCGCGTGGTCGTTCAGGTTCGTCGCGACGGCAACACCTACGAGATGGAGTTCTCGCGCGGCAAGACCGTTAAGAAGATGGAGGTCGTGGGCACCTCGGATTCGACGGGCACCACCGTCACCTTCTGGCCCGACGACGAGATCTTCGAGACATGCATCTACGATTTCGATACGCTGCACAACCGTCTGCAGGAGACGGCGTTCCTCAATAAGAACCTCAAAATCGTGCTGACCGACGAGCGCGAGGCGACTCCCCATGTGGAGGAGTTTTGCTACGAGGGCGGCATCATCGACTTCGTCAAGTTCCTCAACGAGGGCAAGGACGTCCCCGAGGCCTTTAAGGAGCCCATCTACATCGAGGGCAAATCGGACCCGGGCGCGCCTGTGACCAAGATGGGCGAGGTTGAGGTTTCCCTGCAGTGGAATAGCGGTTACGGCGAGAACGTCATGTCGTTTGCCAACGACATCTACACCCCCGAGGGCGGCATGCACCTTGAGGGCTTCCGCACCGCGCTCACCCGTGTGATCAACGACTACGCGCGCAAACAGAACCTGCTCAAGGAAAAAGACGCCAACCTGACCGGCGAAGATGTGCGCGAGGGCCTTTCGGCCGTTATCTCGGTCAAGCTGCCCGACCCGCAATTTGAGGGCCAGACCAAGGCCAAGCTCGGCAGCTCCTATATGCGCGCGCTCACGCTCAAGATCGTGACCGACGGCCTCGCCGATTACCTCGAGGAGCATCCCAAGCCCGCCCGCGAGATCGTCAAGAAGGCCCAGCAGGCATGCAAGGCCCGCAACGCCGCCCGCAAGGCGCGCGAAGCGACCCGTCGCAAGAGCCTGCTCGAGACGGCGTCCCTGCCCGGTAAGCTCGCCGACTGCTCGGTGCGCGATGCCGAGCTGACCGAGCTCTTCATCGTAGAGGGTGAATCGGCAGGCGGTTCGGCCAAGGACGGCCGTCGCCGAGACATCCAGGCGATTCTGCCCCTGCGCGGCAAGATTTTGAACGTCGAACGCGTTGGTGACCATCGCGCGTTCTCGAGTGACACCATCCAGTCATTGATTACCGCGATCGGCTGCGGCGTCACGACGAGTGCCGGCGACGGCGGCGACTTCGATATCACCAAGGCGCGCTACCACAAGATCATCATCATGACCGATGCAGACGTCGACGGCGCGCATATCCGCATCCTGCTGCTGACGTTCTTCTACAAGTACATGCGTCCGCTGATCGATGCCGGCTACGTCTATGTTGCCTGCCCGCCCATCTTTGGCATTAAGGTGCGCAACAAGATCCACTACGTGTATCCCAACGGCCGCCAGCCCGAAGACGAGATCCTGCGCGATACCATCCAGAGTCTGGGCCTGAACCCCGACGATAACGACGAGGACGGCAAGGCCAAGGACGGCAAGATCACCAAGAAGCGCAAGGGCTATACCGTCCAGCGCTACAAGGGCCTGGGCGAGATGGACCCCAAGCAGCTTGCCTCGACGACGATGGACCCCAAGACCCGCATCCTGCAGCGCGTGTCGATCGAGGACGCCGTGGTGGCGGACCGCGCCGTGCGCGAGCTCATGGGTTCCGAGGTCGGCTATCGCCGCGAGTACATTGAAAAACATGCGCATGACGCGCGTTTCCTTGACGCTTAAGAGGAGGTAACGTGGCAGACGATATCAACAATAACGGGGGTATGGACGAGGCCGGCGATGCCGGCATGCCCGACGATCTGAAGCGCCTGCTTGCCCGTGCTGAGCAGGGCGAGGACGGCGACCCGGACGCCTATAACCCCGATGTCGATGATGACGAGGAAGAGGATGACGACGGCGAGCTCGAGGAGAGTTTTGGCGAAGTCGACCGTGGCGCCTCGGCCGGCGAGGATATCAACGGCGGCCAGCTCCAGATTTCGGAGTTCGGTCGCGAGATGAAGCAGTCGTTTATCGAGTATTCGATGTCGGTCATCACGGCGCGCGCCCTGCCGGACGTGCGCGACGGCTTAAAGCCGGTGCACCGCCGCATCCTGTACGCGATGAACGAGAGCGGCATCTACCCCAACCGCCCGCACAAGAAGTCGGCGTGGACGGTCGGCGAAGTTATCGGTAAGTACCACCCGCACGGTGACTCTGCGGTCTACGAGGCCATGGTCCGCCTGGCACAGTGGTTCTCCATGCGCACGCCGCTCATCGACGGTCATGGCAACTTCGGTAACATCGACGGCGACGGCGCGGCAGCCATGCGTTACACCGAGAGCCGCCTGGCAAAGCCCGCCATGGAACTGCTGCGCGACCTGCAGAAGGATACCGTCGACTGGCAGCCCAACTACGACGAATCGCTCGCCGAGCCCGTGGCGCTGCCTGCGCGCTTCCCCAACCTGCTGGTCAACGGCAGCCAGGGCATCGCCGTCGGCATGGCCACCAACATCGCCCCGCACAACCTCACCGAGGCGATTGAGGCCACCTGCTACCTGATCGACAACCCCGACGCCACCGTCGACGAGCTCATGCAGATCATGCCCGGTCCGGACTTCCCCACCGGCGCCATCATCATGGGCAGCGCCGGCATTAAGCAGAGCTACGAGACCGGCCGCGGCTCCATTACCGTGCGTGCCAAGGCACACGTGGAGTCCACCAAGACCGGCCGCAGCCGCCTGGTCTTTACCGAGATTCCCTACATGGTCAACAAGGGCACCCTGCAGGAGAAGATCGCCCAGCTTGTCAACGACAAGCGCATCGAGGGTATCTCGGATATGCGCGATGAGTCCAACCAGAAGGGTATCCGTCTGGTCATCGAGCTCAAGAAGGGCGTCATTCCGCAGGTCGTGCTCAACAACCTGTATAAGTACACCTCGCTGCAGACGACCTTTGGCGCCAACAACCTGGCGCTCGTCAACGGCGTTCCCAAATGCCTGAGCCTGCGTGAGATGCTGCAGCACTACATCGACCACCAGGTCGACGTCGTCACTCGCCGCACCCGCTTCGACCTTAAGAAGGCCCAAGCCCGCGCGCATATCCTCGAGGGTTATCTTATGGCTCTCGACCATATCGACGAGGTCATTAGCATCATCCGCTCCTCGCAGACCGACTCCGAGGCCAGCAGCCGCTTGATCGAGCGCTTTGGCTTTACGCCCGAGCAGACCACGGCCATCCTCGAGATGAAGTTGCGCCGCCTGACCGGCCTGGAGCGCGACAAGATTCAGGAAGAGTTGGACGGCCTGCGCCGCGCCATCGCCTACTACGAGGACCTGCTGGCGCATGAGGAGAAGATCCTGGGCGTCATCAAGGAAGAGATGCGCGAGATCTCCAAGAAGTTCGGCGACAAGCGCCGCACCGAGATCAGCCAGGTTGAGAAGGACCTGGATGTCGAGGACCTCATCGCCGACGAGGATATGGTCGTGACCATCACCCACACCGGCTACGTTAAGCGTATCCCGGTGGCCGCCTACCGCGCCCAAAAGCGCGGTGGCAAGGGCGTGTCGGGCGTCAACCTCAAAGAGGACGACGTCATCGACGAGATGTTCATCGCGTCCACGCACGAGTACGTGCTGTTCTTCTCGAGCAAGGGCAAGGTCTATCGCCTGAAGGTGCACGAGCTGCCGGTGGGTACGCGCCAGGCGCGCGGTACCGCGATCGTCAACCTGCTGCCCTTCGAGGAGGGCGAGAAGATCGCGAGCGTCATCAGCTGCCGCGAGTTCCCAGCCGACGAGTACCTGATGTTTGCCACCAAGAGCGGCATGGTCAAGAAGACCGTGATGAGCGCATATGACCGCAGCCGTCGCGACGGCCTGATCGCTATCAACCTGCGTGACGACGACGCGCTGCTGAACGTGCGCCGCGTGCGCGAGGGCGACAAGATTATCCTGGCCACCACCGCGGGCAAGGCGATCATGTTCTCCGAGGAGCAGGTGCGCGCCACCGGCCGCGATACCAGCGGCGTTCGCGGTATTGGTATGAAGGACGGCGTGAGCGTTCTGGGCATGGAAGTCACTAACGGCAACGGCGATCTGTTCGTCATCACCGAGCGCGGCTACGGCAAGCGCACGCCGGTTGCGGACTACCCGGAGCAGAATCGCGGCGGCCAGGGCGTCTACACCATCCAAATGACCGAGCGTAAGGGTAACCTCGCGGCCATGAAGACGGTGGGCCCGCAGCACGAGCTATTCATCGTGACGGAGGGCGCGACGGTCATTCGCGTCAAGACCGACGAGATCAGCCAGACTGGCCGCGCCACCCAGGGAGTCAAGATGATGACCGTCGACGACAACGACCGCATCTGCGCCGTGGCCCGCATGACGGCCGCCAAAGAGAAGCCCGAGGGCGAAGCCACAGAAAACGTCTCTGCTTCCGAAGAAACCCCTGTCGATCTAGGCGACGGCAACGACATGCCAGAAGATCTCCTAGACGAGTAAGAGGCCCTAGCTGGTAGAAAATATCAGACACCATATATCGGCGGTCGGCGCACTGCGCGCCGACCGCTTTTTTGAAAACCTTGGGACCCCATGGTCGCTGGGCTGGCGAGATGGTTTTGGTTTGTCGCGAGTTCCGCACGCAAAGAAGGCCACTTAATGTGGCCTTCGTCTTGCGCAGGACTGTCCGAGCAGCAAACCAAAACCATCTCGCCAGCCCAGCGACCACCCCTCCCAAAGATTTTCAAAAAAGTTGTTGACGCGCGCGTAACGACTCGTCTAATATATCCCTTGCGCGATGGACCTGTAGCTCAGTTGGTTAGAGCGTCCGGCTGATAACCGGGAGGTCACAAGTTCGAATCTTGTCAGGTCCACCACTTTCTTTCGCAATAAACACCCCAGCGAGAGCCGAGTCGCCGCTGGGGTGTTTATTACTGTCTCCGTGGGGGTTTAGCTCAGCTGGGAGAGCGCGGGCTTTGCAAGCCTGAGGTCAGGGGTTCGATCCCCCTAACCTCCACCATGATGGACCTGTAGCTCAGTTGGTTAGAGCGTCCGGCTGATAACCGGGAGGTCACAAGTTCGAATCTTGTCAGGTCCACCATCAAAACTGTGAAGAGCCCTGAGGCGTTGCCTCGGGGCTTTTTTCTTGTCTGCGATAAATCTCATTTTGGTTTTGTGTGCTGTGCGAAAGATTGGGTAGTATAGCTATTCAATGCGGCAACCCTGCCGCGTGTTAACCGCTACGTACCGGAGGTGTTCCATGGTTCGTGTCGACATAGAGACCATCGTCATGGCCGCCGGTCCCGTGCCATCGCTTATCGTGCTTCGCGAGCGCTGCAGCAAATCGGACTCGCCCGCGCCGTTGCGTTCCCTTTCCATTCAGACTGGTTCGTTTGAGGCTGCTGCCATTAGCCGTGGCATCGATAGTGGCCGCGCCGAGCGCCCGATTACCCATGACCTGCTGCTCGATACTGTTAGCGCCCTGGGCGCCAAGCTCGAGCGCATCGAGATCGTTCGCGCCGAGCCGCCGGTGTTCTACGCGACGATCGTTGTGCTGGTCGATGGCGACGAGCGCAAGATCGACGCCCGCCCCAGTGATGCCATTGCCCTTGCCGTGCGCAGCAATGCTCCCATGTTTGTGGAGGATGACATCATGAATCGCTTGGGCACTGTTTCTACCCATGCCGAGGAAGTTGACGACGAGCAGGAGTTCGAGAAGTTCGACGAGTTCGTCCATACGCTCTCCCCCGATGATTTCTAAATGCGGGGCGGCCAGGTTGCGGAGCGTTCGCTGATGGCCGGCGGCATGTCTGCCGAGGCGGCGGCTATCGCGCGTGAAGCCCAGATGCGCTCGGAGGCATCCGAGGCGGCTCGCATTGCCTATGTGACGCAGGCCCGCACGCTTCGCGAACGCCGCGGCTCGTTTATCAAGATGGTTGTCATCTCCGCCCTTGTCGCGGCAATCTGTTCGCGCCTTCGTGGTACAGTTGGTGCGCTTGGGTTTTCGATCTCTACGGGCCTGGTGATCTGGGGCGTGGTCGATGCGGTCATGCTGACTAGCCAGATCAAGGTGCTCGACAAACGCGCGGCGGACATGATGCGCGCCCGCGATGCCGCTGCTAAGATCGCCGCCGAGGCGCAAGAACTGTAACGACGCCAGACTCGATGGGAAGGTCTAAAGATGGCACAGGATATGCAGGACGCCGGTAACGTCTCCGCCGAGCTCGACGCCATGGTGTGCGATCTGATCGGCGCGTTCTTGGACGACCTTGCCGCCGGTGAAAACCCTGGCGTGGTCGTGGCAATTGAGGACGCCGCTTCCAACCGTTATCTGGCGGCGCTCGACGAAGACGGCGAAGAGGCGTGCCTCGAGGCGGCCACCAACTTTATCTCCGAGCGCAAGATGGGTCTTAAGGACGAGGGCCTGGGCCGTATCGCTCGCTATGCCATCGGCTACACCGGCTGCGTCGAGATTGACGGCGGCTATCACGATGCTCTGCTCGTTAGCTTCTTCGAAACCACGCTCGAGAGCGGTTTTTCGGCATATGTGCTGTATGAGGGCATGGGCGCCGGCGATGGTTTTATGTGGAGCGACCCTGAACCTGCAGGTGAGGAAACCCCTCTCATCTAAAATCGCTAAAATAAACGAGTTTTCGGTAAAAGGCTCAATATTCCCGCCGAGCGTTGCATTGCTGGGTGGGTCGCATACGCGTGCCGGTTGTATATAGATAGAAGATAGGGGAACTACATGCGCGTAGACAATCTGAGGAACATCGCCATCATCGCTCACGTCGACCACGGCAAGACGACGATGGTCGACAAGCTCCTGCGTGCCACGGACGCCTTCCGTGCCAACCAGCAGGTCGAGGACCGCGTCCTGGATTCCAACGACCAGGAGCGCGAGCGCGGCATTACGATTCTCGCCAAGAACATCTCTATCGAGTACAAGGACGTCAAGATCAACGTCATCGACACCCCGGGCCACGCCGACTTTGGCGGCGAGGTCGAGCGCGTGCTGCGTATGGCCGACGGCGCCCTGCTGCTGGTCGACGCCTTTGAGGGCCCCATGCCCCAGACCCGCTTCGTGCTGCGTCACGCTATCGACACCGGCCTTAAGATCATGATCGTCATCAACAAGATCGACCGTCCGGGCGCCAACCCCGAGAAGGCCTACAACGACTGCCTGGACCTCATGGCCGACCTGGGCGCCACCGACGACCAGCTTGAGTTCGCCATGGAGCACGTGGTCTACGCCAGCGCCATGAACGGCTTTGCCCGTCTTGACCCCAACGACGGCAACATGGACATGTACCCGCTGCTCGATATGATTATCGACGACATGCCCGCGCCCGAGGTTGACGAGAACGCCCCACTGGCCATGCAGTGCGTGACCATCGACCACTCCAACTTCGTCGGCCGCATCGGTATCGGCCGCGTGTACTCTGGCGCCATCCACCAGGGCGACCAGATCCTGGTTGTCAAGAACGACGGCTCCAGCGCTACCGCCACCGTCAAGCAGCTCTTTACCTTCGACTACCTGGGCCGTACCGAGTGCCAGGAAGTCGGCGCCGGCGACATCGCCGCTGTCGTGGGTATCGACCGCACCGATATCGGCGATGTCTACACCGATCCCGAGAACCCTGTCGAGCTCGAGCCCATCGAGATCGACCCGCCGACCCTGTCCATCGTCTTTGAGGCTTCGACCTCCCCGCTTGTCGGCCGCGACGGCGACATCGTGGGCGCCCGTCAGCTCAAGGAGCGCCTGTTCAACGAGGCCGAGAACAACGTGACCATGAAGATCGAGGAACTCGAGGACAAGAGCGGCGTCGAGGTCTCGGGCCGCGGCATTCTGCACCTGTCCGTTCTGATGGAGTCCATGCGCCGCGAGGGCTTTGAGTTCCAGGTCGGCCGTCCCCGCGTTCTGTTTAAGAAGGACGAGAACGGCAACAAGATGGAGCCCGTCGAGCAGGCCGTCGTCGAGTGCCCGGACGAGTACTCGGGCAAGGTCGTTGAGGTCTTCGGCACCTCCGGCGGCATCATGACGAGCATGGATACCTCGGGCATCGTGACGCACCTCGAGTTTAAGATTCCGACCCGCGGCATCATGGGTCTTAAGAACCGCATCATGAACGTCACCCACGGCGAGGGCGTGTTCTACCACACCTTCCTGGAGTACGGCCCCTATGCCGGCGAGATCGGCAACCGCCAGAACGGCGCAATGATCTCTATGACCACCGAGAAGGCCGTTGCCTATGCCCTGGGTACGCTGCAGGAGCGCGGTCAGCTGTTTGTTGAGCCAGGCACCGAGTGCTACGAGGGCATGATCGTGGGCGAGCGCAGCAAGGCTGGCGACATGGTCGTCAATATCGCCCGTACCAAGAACCTGGGCAACCAGCGCTCCTCGACCTCCGATATCTCCGTTCAACTGGTGCCGCCCCGCACCTTCTCGCTGGAGGAGGCGCTGGAGTACATCGCCGACGACGAGCTGGTCGAGATCACTCCCAAGAACATTCGCCTGCGCAAGCGTCTGCTCAACGCCACCGACCGCAAGAAGGCTGCCGTCCGCGCCGGCCAGGTCAACAAATAAGCGCTGGGGCTTATAGCCGCCAATAAGAAAGGGCGCCGACCGCGATGGTCGGCGCCCTTTTTGGTGCAAGGGGAACAGATTCGTTTGCACCGCAGTGGGGGGGCGGCTGTCCCTCCGAGCGGCTTTTCAGGCAAAGTTAAGTTGTTTAAACATATACATGAATCTTTGAAATATAAACGCTTTGATACAAAACTGTTAACAGGTAAATATCAACTGGTATTAAATTAAAAGACCTCTTTACCTGCGGTTTACATGACTGGTATCTATATTGTATGTTATGCATTGTGGCATAGACGAACCGTCTTAGAAGTTGCTCCCCAATGGGTTCTTGCAATGCGCTAGGTAGGTTCTCGTTGATGTTGGGGTTTGTGTTCGATCCGACGATTCGCCGTATTCCACAACGTGTTGTAGGAATTAGGGGACAACTATGGACGCACACCGCTCACAGTCGCTGGGTATGGCGGCCCTGATCTTCATTTTAATTAGCCTCACCGTCGCAGTTTTCCACGGCGCAGCCCCCGTGCGCGCCGATGACGTGACGACGCCGACGCCGATTGTGATTGATGAGAATACTGCGGACGTTACGGTTGAGCTTTATACCGACGAGAACCGTAAAGTGCCTTTGGGTAATACTGCCGTGCTTTCGACCGACACCCTATACGGTTCGTTTAGCGCGGACTTTAGGCCGAACCATACCCCGAGCTCGGCGCAAAACGTTGCGGAGTACTCTCTTCCGAGCAATGTTAAGTTATTGAAGGATGAAAGCGGGTTGCTCTATGACGGTTTGGGCAAAGAGGCTGGCACCTGGAAGTGCGAGAATAATAAGCTGATTTTCACTTTCGACCAAAACTGGATTAATACGAATCCGTCCGATGTTCATGTCGGTGTTGATTTTTCATTCAAGCTAGCAAATGAGAACGTTGGCTCCGGCGATACAACAAAAGTCGAATTTCCCGGAACGGCCGGAATTGACATTTCGACCAAAGACGGCGACGTGGCGGGAACGAAGGAAGGCAAGTTCTCTCAATCCGGCGGTGAAGGAAAAGTAACGTGGACTCTTAAGCTGGTGGTCGAGTCCTATGCTCACAATGTCCAGCTCACCGATGAGTTGGGTAGCAATTTTACGTTTGTGCCTGAATCGTTTAAGTTGAACGGCGAGACGCTCAAGCAGCAGCCGAGCATTAACGAGCAGACCGCGACTCTTAATTTGGGTAACTTGTCCAAAGGGACTCATACGATTACCTATGATTCGGTGATGAACCCGGATGTATCCGTGGGCAACAAAGTTTGGATTAACCAACTCGACGGTTCAAAAAACAATGCCAGCTGGACATGGGGCGGAGACCGTAGAGGTGGATTGGAAAAGCCGGGTTTAGCAAATGATTTCCGCTATGACATGATCAACAAGAGCGATGGCACCGGAACGCCGTCCGATATCAAATGGATCGTTACGCTCAACAACGGTGATATCAAAACCGACATGAATGGCTATACATTCACCGACACGCTGGACGACAAGCAGACGTATACGGGTAATTACATCGTTTATAGGGGACTCTACGGGGAAGACGAGATCGCTCGCGGCGATCTCGATAGCTCCACTGGTAAAACGTTTAGCTATAAGTTCTCAGGTCTATCTGACACAGATAAGTACAAGCCCTATCGCATTGTCTATCACACTCAAATGAAAGATCAGGACTCGTATGACACGGTGAGCAATAGTGCGAATATCTCGCGTGGCAATTCCGTTTCCGGCACGGATAGCGGCACGTTTACGCCGAAGCTGGTGGGGACGCAGATTAAAAAGAGACTTGTGAATGACTCTGATGCGGCGACAACAGGTCAGGCAACCTGGGAGCTTCGGATAGCACTGGGTTCCATTGTTAATACAATGAATCCATCAGAGGTCAAGGTTTACGATACGTTTCAGACGGCCTGGAACCAAAATATCGGCCCAGACGTCGACAGCTATTCTATTAAAATCGGCGATGTCTCTTTGGAAAAAGGCGTCGATTGGTGGTTCGAAGGCGGCAGTGATTCAACGTCGTTTGGAACCAAGAAAAACTTCAACCTATTCATTCGGATAAGCGATAGGGTGAAGGGTGCGCTCAAAGATAACCCGGATGCGGTAATTAGTTATAAGACAAAATCCGATGCGCTTCCTGGCTGGTACTCCAATTTTGCATCAGTGGAAGTAAGCGGTACTAAGTATTTCACTGACTTTATCTATTACTACGTCGATGCAAACTCAACTCCTGGGGTCGAGAAGCCTTCGTCGAAGACTGCAGTTTCTTGGAAGGGGGATTTCGACTGGAGCAAAATCGATGGGTCTAAGGAAAAGGGCGCATGGATCGTTGACTGGACGGTTTATGCCAACAGAGGCAAGACGCCAAGCGGAGAGTGTTACGGCGCCGGCAAGCTTGATAACCAACCGCTGAACGTTGTGGACACACTACCGAGCGGTATGAGCTATGTGCAGGGGTCTGCTAAATACTCGCTGATTCAGAATCCGTATGACCAGAAAGCGTATAACGGTACCGCCCAGCGAGAGAAGACCGTCGCCGACAGCCTACCCCTTGCGAACGTCAGTGATGACAAAGGCACCGTTACCTTCTCCATCCCCACGACGGCGCTCGGCAACTATGCCGGCTACGCAAAGCTCACGTACCAGACGGCGGTCAAGCGCGGTGAGCTCGATACCTCCAAGAATGAAGTGAAGTTCATCAACTCGGCCAGTGCCGAGTCGGGGAGCAAGACGTTCGACTCCGGTAGCGGAACCGTCACCATTAAGAACAACGTACTGCAAAAGACCGGCGATCAGGTCGCCAATAGCAAGCGCATCAAGTACACCATTTTGGTTAATGAATCGGCAGTTAACCTTAAGAGCGACAGCGACTTCCTTGAGCTTGTCGATGTCATGGATGCCAAGTGCACGCTGGTGACGGATTCGGTCAATGTGTCCCAATACGATGGGGCAGGCTGGAAGTTGCTTGGCTCTGACAAATGCCCCGTTTCCGCTAGGACCATTGAAGATGAAAACGGCGCGGCGTGTACAAAGATGACGCTCCGCGTGCCCGATAAGGAGTATCTCAAAGTTGAGTATGAAGTGATCCCTGCAGGTAACGAGGGGGAAACGGTTTCTCTGAGCAACAAAGCGTCGCTTACGGGTGTCTACGACGGTGATACGGTCCATTCAAAAGACTGGGCTATTAAAAAGGCGTCTGGTTCGGCTGGCGGTAGCGGTTACGGCGTAACGGTTACCAAGGTCGACGAGAGCGATGTCACAAAAAAGCTGCCCGGTGCTGAGTTCACGCTCTACGAGGTTGATATGGACAAGGCGTTAAAGTTCGGCCTCGATTCTGCGAAAACGCGGATTCGGAGTGATGAAACAGACGAAAAGGGCACGGTAACGTTCGGCACTCCTACGCAAAAGATGGAAGCCTACAAGTTGTATTGCCTTGAGGAGACCAAGGCGCCCGGCGGATACAATATTGCCTCTAAACCGGTGTGGATTCTGCTCAAAGGCAACAATGAGGACGACTATCAGAAGGCCCTTACCAAGGCAGAAGAGCTGAGGGCAAAGGGTGTCGACATTGACACTCCAACGGTGAGTACCGACATCACGGTCTATGATGCGCCCTATAGCGGTCAAGCTACAATTTCTGCCACCAAGACGCTCGAAGGCTCGACCTTGCAAGAAAGCCAGTTCGGGTTTGTGCTCAAGGACAAGAAGACCGGTAAGGTTCTCCAGACCATCAGGAACGGTGCGGATGGTGATATTAACTTTGTCTTGGATTACACCAAGACGGGGATCTATGAGTACGCCATCTCCGAGGTCATTCCCGCGGGCGCCGAGAACAACGTCAAGGACCACATCACCTACGACACGACCAAACATGAGGTTAAGGTTGTCGTGACTAATGGAGAAGGAAAGCTAAACACCGAGGTCACCTACGACAACGGCTCTACAACCCCACCGATCTTTACCAACAAGTACTCGACCACGCTTCCCGAGGCGGGCGGGGCTGGCTTGACTATGACATATCTTGCTGGCGCTTCGCTGTTGTGTTTTGCCGCGACGTGGATGCATGCTCGTCGCCATCGCGATCAAGGTCGAGGTGGTAGCCGTGAGTAGGCTTAACCGCCGCTTGTTGGCTGCCGCGACGATAATCATGGCCGCTATTCTGTCTTTCGCGATTGCCCCTGGGGCGGCCCGTGCTGCCGACACCGGAGCCATTACGGTGGACGGTACGGTTGCGACGCGGTATGACGCGTACCAGCTCCTTTCGGCGACCGTTGTCGACGACGCCGATACTGACCAAAAAATTGCAACTGACGTAACATGGGCGAATGATGCCATTTGCCAGGCCGTTCTTCCCGTGCTTCATGATGCGGGGCTTGATAGCCCGGCCTCGACGGCGCAATCGGCAGCCGAATGGATGAATGCCGACGGACACATGACGACCGCGCTGACGGCAAAGCTTGCCTGTGCGATTTGCAATGCCGGTGTACCTTCTGTTGCCCTTACCGCGGGCATGGCGGCCGAGCTGCCCTGCGGCTACTGGCTCATCGTCGCCGACGACGACGCCATCGCCCAGAACGAGGCCGGCACCGCGCCGATCATGGCCCTAGTCGGCGGCAGCGCCGTCACCGTCAAGCCCAAGGCGGCGACCCCCAAGGTGTCCAAGCATGTGCTGGAGGACAGCGCCGCCGCATGGCAGAAGGCCGCCGACGCCACGGTTGCCGACGACCTGTACTGGCGCCTCTCTGCCACG
>DXMY01000046.1 GCA_019413925.1 Collinsella sp. | reverse complement strand
CACTTGCGATTGTTCAGGCCGCAAGGAATCCGAGTCGAGAGGGCGGTGGTGGCGTATGGCCCAGAAGGCCTACAGCCTGTCGCACACGAAGTGGATGTGCAAGTACCACGTCGTGTTCACGCCGAAGTATAGGCGCAAAGTGATCTACAACCAAATCAGGGGCGACATAGGGGAGATCCTCGGGAAGCTGTGCGAGTACAAGGGGATCGAGATAATCGAGGGGCGCCTGATGCCCTACCACGTGCACATGCTGCTGGCGATACCGCCGAAGTACAGCGTGTCGAGCGTGATGGGCTGCCTGAAGGGGAAGAGCTCGCTGATGGTATTCGACAGGCACGCGAACATGAAGTACAAGTTCGGCAACAGGAAGTTCTGGGCCGAGGGCTACTACGTTTCCACCGTCGGCCTGAACGAGGCGACGATCGCGAAGTACATCCGGGAGCAGGAGAAGGCCGACATCGCGCTCGACCGGCTGAGCGTCAAGGAGCACGAGGACCCCTTCGATAGGGGGCCGGGGCGCAAATAGCGCCGGTTTGACCGGCCCGTCACGGGTCAACCTGCAGTGCGGCCCGAACCCCGTGAGGGCCGGCGCCTTTAGACGCGTGCCGGAAACCCAAGGGTTATACCCTAAGAGCAAACCACCCCTTTTAGGGGTGGTTTTGATTCTATCTAGCGGAATTTTATTGGGACGAGACCTGAGCATATTCGTCGACGCAACCTCCTCCCCAGTCGCCACGCCAAATGCAGGCGGAGCGGCCGAAGGATCTAACGAGCACGCCGCGATGACTTGGAAGTGCGGTTGGAAAGGTCATCGAGGCCAAAGAATCCCGGAGGTATACCAAGGCGCACTTTGGGAATCCGTCGAATCACCCCACTTCAAGCCAGAATTCAGATCGGGCCGATTCATCATCTGGAAGTCCCATCGGCGACTCGCAATGAACAACCGACGCGCTCTGCGAGAGACCGTTCATTACCGGCCCGAGCCGAACATGGACACAACGTCCCGTTTGTGTTCTTCAATCGCCTGCACGTTCTTCCTATTCTTGGGTTGTCGAACAAGCCATAGAGAAAAGGAAGAAAACATGGTCACCGACAAGATCTACGCGGAATCGATCGCCAAGCAATACGCGCCCAAAAGCGCCTCCAAGCTCACCGCGCTCAAGAAACTCGATGCCAAAGCTAAGCGCCCTGCAAGCATCTTCGCCCACAGCTTCGGCATCGTTTCTGCGCTGCTGTTGGGTGTAGGCATGTGCCTGACCATGGGGGTGCTGGGGTCTGGCCAGAGCACGTTGTTCGTGCTCGGAATCGTCCTTGGCATCTTGGGTCTCGTAGGCGCAAGCGCGAACCTTGTCCTATATCGCCGGATTCTGGAAACCTCTAAGAAGAAATACGCCTTTGAGATAATGGAGCTTGCCAAGGAAATTGCCGGCGAATAGCTTTTGGCATCAGGGAGAGGCGGGCTTGGGTGAACAGGCAGCAGAGCAGATACTTTACGACGGCGCAGCTTATGGACGAGGCTTTGCTCGACTTGCTGCAGGACAAGGATGCGGAGTTCATAACCGTTAAGGAGATCTGCAAGAAGGCAGGGGTGGGGCGCTCTACGTTCTACCTTCACTACCAGGGTGTCCCTGACCTCGTGAAGGAGTGTTCGGAGCATGTGAACACCAAGTTCTTCGAGCGCTTTGAACAAAGCGCCGCAGACACGATCGGGACTATCCGTACGGCTCCCCTCGACGAGCTCGTTTTCGTAACCGACGAGTACCTGAGGCCCTACCTCGAGTTCGTCCAAGACAACTGTTCCATCTATCGCGCGATGCTCGCAAACGGGCATACGCTGCAAGCTCAGGAGCGATTCGAGGCCCTAGCGAAGCACGTCATCGACCCAGTGTTGGAGCGCTTTGGCTATCCCAGCGAGCAGCGGGCCTTCGTCATCAGTTTTTATGTGCATGGGCTCTCTGCCGTGGTACAGGACTGGATTCGGAGCGGCTGCGAAACGCCTATCGATGAGATGGCGCGCATTATCAAAACCTGCGTGCACCCGAACGGCACGAACCGACGTCTTGCCAACGCTAAAGAGAGGCGCGAATGAAACGATGTGACGGCGACGCCCTCTAGGCGCCAAGAGCGCGGGCCGCGCATCCGCCTTGAGAATACTGCGGAAGGAACGGGAAGCGAAAGCAGCAATCTACCTTGGTAAAGGGCGTGTATCCCTTTCCGCTGCTCGCGCGGGGCGGCTCCAGCCGTGCCGGGATCTCCAGCGCGGCCTCGAAGCCGTTTGCGGCGAGAACCAAGGAGGAGGGTTTCCCGTGATGGCGATAGGACGGAGGGGTTTCTGTAGGCGTGTAACCAGTAGGAGCTACTTATCGAAGCCCGCCGCCGCGGAGCTGCTCCTTGTAGTTCTCGCCCCAAGCTCTCATTGCGTCAAGAACGGGTCTGAGTGTCTGTCCCAGGTCGGTGAGCGAGTACTCCACCCGTGGGGGCACCTCTGCGAACGCTTCACGATGAACGAGCCCCGTTTCCTCCATGGTTCGTAGGTTGCTGGTCAGAACTTTCTGCGAAATCTTGCCGATCGAGCGTTGCAGCTCCTTAAAGCGCATCGTGCCTTTGAGCGAGAGTTCGCGCAGGATGAGCACCTGCCACTTGTTGCCGATGAGCAAAAGCGTTGTCTCCACTGGGCAGGCAGGCAGGTTCTCCAAAGTCGGTGTTGTCATATTCGTGAAACCTCCGTCTGCAATCATGCACGTCATTTACATTAGTTTCCTTTTGGTGCTTACAGCACTTTTATGTGCCTACTTTCCATTATATACCTTTGACGCGTATCGTATGAGCCGCAAGGAAAGCGGCGGCGAGTGCCGCAGGTCGAAAGGAAAGTATGATGACCAAGAAAATCGCAGTTGTAGCAGCGAACGGCAGGGCCGGCAGCCTCATCGTTGAGGAAGCCGTGCGTCGCGGATTCGACGTGACCGCCATCGTGCGCGGCGAGAATAGGACCACTGCTCAGAACTCCGTCATCAAGGACGCACTCGAGCTCACGACGGAAGACCTCGAAGGATTCGACGCCGTGGTGGACGCCGTGGGCGGCTGGACGCCCGAGACCATCCCCGGTATCACCGACGCGGGCATCCACTTGGCTGATGTGCTGGTCGGCACCGATGTGCGCCTGCTCATCGTGGGTGGCGCGGGCTCGCTGTTCGTCAACCCCGAGCATACGGTCACCGTCGATATGGGCCCGGACTTTCCCGATGACTGGAAGCCGCTGTCCGCCGCGGCCGGCAAAGTCCTTGCTCACCTTCGCGAAACGGACGGCCTCAAGTGGACCTTCATTTCCCCTGCTGCTGACTTCCAGGCCGACGGCGAGCGCACCGGTGAGTATATCTTGGCGGGCGAGGAGTTCACGCTCAACAGCCGCGGCGAGTCAACGCTCTCGTACGCTGACTATGCGATTTCCATGGTCGATGAGGTCGAGTCCGGTAACCACGTCGCCCAGCGTATCTCGGTTGTGAGCAAGTAGCTTTATGCCGTTTGGGAAATGGGAGGGTCGATGCCAGCCGCGTCGACCCTCCCGTTGCGTACCGGGGCAACCAGTCTTGTTGCCTAAGTTGTGACATCTTAAACAATGGTTGAGTTTCAGAAGGGACGTTTTTGGCACTATCGAGCGTGAGCGTTTTCGTAGGCCTCTTTGATGTCTTCTGGCAAGCCGTCGGGAATCAGTGCCTTCAGCTCAGCCTCGTTGTTGCTCTGATTCAGCTGCTCGTAGTACCAGCATTTGTACTTCAGCATGTCCAGCGCGCGGTTCATGTTCGCGATCTCTAGCTCCATGTGGGCCTTCCGCTCCTCGAACATGGCCTTGCGTTTGGGGTATGTCGATGGACCCTCTGCGCACCATTCCATGAACAGCCGAATGTCCTTGATCTCCATCCCCGCTTTCTTGAGGCATTCGATGACCCGAAGCGCCTCGAGTTCCGTATCGCCGAATTGCCGAATGCCGGACGTCCGCTCCAATGCCGGGAACAATCCCTGCTTGTCGTAATAGCGCAGCGTTGAGGCGGGCAAGCCGAACATCTCCGACACCTGTCCGATTGTGTACATGGTTCCTCCGAATCAATCTCGAATTCATTCCTTGACCTAAAGTCAGGTTTAGGTATTACCTTCATTCTCGTCATTAGAACAGGGATTGCAAAGGGTGTTCCGTAATGCGGAAACAGATTTGCACCTAAACCATCGAAAGGGGGAGATCGATCATGGCAATTAAACAGACGGCAGGCAGGGATGCCCTGGGGGGCTTTGCCCCCAAATTCGCACATCTCAATGATGACGTGCTGTTCGGCGAGGTGTGGAGTCGAGAAGACGGGCTTTCCCTTCGAGACCGCAGCGTGGTGACGGTTGTGGCCCTGATGGCACAGGGACTGACGGATTCCTCGTTCCAATACCATCTGATGTCCGCAAAGAATAACGGTGTAACCAGGGCGGAGATAGCGGAAATCCTTACCCACGCCGCGTTTTACGCGGGGTGGCCCAAGGCATGGGCGGCCTTCCGCATGGCAAAGGAGGTCTGGGCGGATGACGATGCCGCCGATGCAAAAGCCGAGCACCAAAACGAGATGGCCTTTCCCATCGGTGCCCCCAACGACGCATTCGCGAAGTACTTTATCGGGCAAAGCTACCTCGCGCCTCTATCAACCGAGCAGGTTGGCGTCTACAACGTGACGTTCGAGCCCGGCTGCCGCAACAACTGGCACGTGCACCACGCCAAAAACGGCGGCGGACAGATTCTCATCTGCGTGGCTGGTCGAGGGTTTTACCAGGAATGGGGTAAGCCGGCGCAGAAACTGCACCCTGGCGACGTGGTCAACATTGCCCCAGGGGTGAAGTACTGGCACGGAGCCGCACCCGACAGCTGGTTCTCACATCTCGCGTTGGAGGTTCCGGGCGAGAAAGCCTCCAACGAGTGGTTGGAACCTGTGAACGATGAGGACTATCTCAAAGCGACTGACAAGGAGGCTTAAATACCTTCGCCGTCCGCGCCGCCGAGAGCAGGGCGCCCAAATCGGCCTGGATCGCCTCTGCCTTGCTTCCAAGCTGCAGCGGAGCCGAGTCGCCCGAGATGTTTACGCTCAGCAGGTGCGCATCCGGCAGCTTTGCGGTCATGCTCCAGAACGGGAGCGTGATGATGCCCGGGGTCATCTCGCCCACGCCG
>DXMY01000045.1 GCA_019413925.1 Collinsella sp. | reverse complement strand
CAGCGGCATCTCAACCATGCTTTTTACCGATGTTGAGCCGGGAAGCGTCTACGTCCTCATCTCGAACTTCGACCAGCACAAGAAAGAAGCCGAGGCACTCCTCAACTCCATCGAGTTCCCCGATGACATGGAAGAGGCAGTTTCCGAGGCACGCGAAGTCGAGATTTCGAGCATCGAGATCAAGTAACGGGACACCCGCACGCGCCTACGCGCACCCGCGCACATGCGCCCCATTAAAACAACGGGCGCCCAACCCGGGGAGGGCCGACAGCACCAGCCCTCCCCTCTTTTGCGCCCGAACATATTGCCACTTAACGGCGCAAATCCGGCCCTCAGAATGGGACACATGGCCCACCCTAGCGAGCCGTCCACGCGTACAGTAAAGGCAGGTAATCCGTGGGCGGTTACAGATCGAGGAGGACACGACCATGAAAAAGAAGGCCTTTGCGATTCTCACCCTCTGCATAAGCCTCTTTACCGCAGTTGCCCTGGTGGGCTGCGGTGGCAGCGGCGGCGCTACCGGAAGTGGCGGTGGCGGTGGAGCAGAAAAGCCAGCCGTGGATATGAGGACCGACTTCATTTGGTTTAAGGTCGAGGTCCCCGAGGGCGTCGAGATCACCGACGTCGCAGGCGACACCGCCGACAGGGCCCAGTTTAAGTTCACCGAGAGCGAGCACGCCAGCGATCGCTTCATCCCCGTCTTCGACTCTGACAAGAACGCCGATGAACTGTTCGACTACGAGGCAAAGTGGAAGGCCAACTCCGGATGGACCGAGAGCGATCCCATTAAGTACAACGGCAAGACCTGGCGCAACGCCTACTTTACGCACTCGGGCGGCGTGACGACCGAGTACTTCACCGACGTTGACGGTGGCAGCGTGTATGTGCGCATCGACAACGTCGAGGAGCACAAGGACGCCGTCGAGACCATGATGAAGTCACTGGAGTTTGTCGACGACATCGCCAAGGCAAAGACCGAGGCCATGGACGTCAAGCTCGAGGATATCGAGATCAAGCGCTAAACGACTGGCGAGCGCAGCGGGAAACACGGGCGCAGTGCTAACAAGCGGCGGTACCCCAGCGCTTCGTACCCAGGGAGGGCCGGTAAACCGACCCTCCCTTTCTTATGCCGGTAGCCAACGAACGCGAGGATGCCGGACGCCGGAACCGCTCCAAATGTAGCAACAGTACGAAAACGACAAACACCCCAACACGTCCGCCCGCCGATTTATTGTGCCGCGCAGACAATTAAACCAGCATCTTTAAACATCTGAGCAGTATAGTGACCAAAACTATCGCATAACCGCACTCTGCGAATGGAGAAGTTATGACCGAACATCACGCCATCAGCCGCCGAGCATTTACGTTGGGCCTTGGACTCGCGGCGTTGTCGCCACTTGCAAGCCTGCCCGAAACCGCCATGCTGGGCATTAGCCCGCGGGCAGCCTTTGCGGACGGCACGGCCGAGCCAGCAGTCAGCCTCGACAATTTCGTCATTCGCCTTCGCCCCGCGGGCTATTTTCGTACCGCAAGCGTTAACGAAGACGGCAACGTCATCGGCAACGTCTGCCATCTGTTTAATGACGGCACGTCCAGCAAGCTCATCCTTGAGAACGTAACGACCAAGAATGACGATACAAACTGGTATGCTATCCGCACCTTGCTCAATTTCGAAGAGCATAAAAAGACGGGCTACAGCATTTGGTCGGTCGATGGCGACTCGGACAAAGACGGAAAGGTCATCCACGTATGGAGTGGCGAGCATGACGGCAAGCCCAGCCGCTCTTTTGCGTTCGAGCGTCAATCAAACGGAACCTATATCATCCGAGACCGCACGGTCGAGAAAGAAACCGAGAAAAAAGACATTAAGTACCTGGCAATAGAATCGAACGGCGAAGACCAGGACAACAATAAGATCTGCCATAAGAGTAAGAGCATTCCGTGGGAGCTCGAACTTATCGGTTACGACATGAAAAAGAACGATGCCACGGTTAGCAGCCTCGACTGGATCACGTACAGCAGCTACGTCGATGGGCCATGTTGGATGAAATACGTCGACGACAACAAGTTCCTCGACGAGCTGAGCATCCCGGGCACGCACGATTCGAGCACTTGCAGTGTGGACAACGACACCGAGCCCCAATCCTCGCAAGTAAAATGCCAGCAGGATTACATTCCCACGCAGTTGCTCGAAGGCATTCGCTATTTTGATATCCGGCTCGGAAAGGGCGACAACCCCGGTATCGACCACGGGGATTACTACCTGCTCAAAAAAGACGCGTACTTTATGCATCTTTCCGATGTCATAGGCTACTTCAAAACGTTTTTGAACGAAAACCCGACAGAAGCGCTCATCATGCTTGTATCACGAGGCAACGACGAGGCTACCGACGAAAGTGTTACGACGGCTTTCGCCAAGGTTTTGGACGACAACCCCAAACTGTTCTATACGTCGAGCCGAATCCCCACGCTACACGAGGTGCGCGGAAAGATCGTTCTGCTGCGTCGATTTAGGCTCGCCGGCAACAGTGTAAGCGGCCACACGTGGGGCCTCGACCTTACCGAATGGGATGACAAGATCAAGGCTCACTCCGACAGCGCCACTATGTGTCTCGTCCAAGACGCGCGGGGCTTTGAAGCCGCGGGGGAAACAGGCGACAAAGAGCCCTATTGCACCAAGGTATACGCCCAGGACAAGTACAAACTCACGGGAACCGACAAGCTCAGCTGGGTCGATAATGCGCTGAAGGAAACGACCGGGCGCACGCGCAACGAGGTAGATGTCGAGGACGATAACGGGGCCAAGGAGAAAGTCCTGGAGCGTTGCTGGTCTATCAACTACACCAGCTGCACGGGCTTGTCGCACGGAGGCAATCCTTTTACCTCGGCACGAGTAGTCAACGAGCATCTGTATAAGAGCCCGTACATCAATCCCAGCGGCATCGAGGATACAAAGTCAGATTACCTCAAGCACATTGGCATCATCGCATCCGACTTTGTTGATGCGGCGCTGGCCCGGAGCATCTATCAGCGCAATTACGATACGGAGCACAAGCAGACGGCTTCGTACTATCTCCCGTACTATCTCCCGACCCGCATGCGCATGACGTACGGCGACTCGCTGAGCGATGCCTCATTCCAGGATGGCAAGACCGTTGGCGAGGGTCATTTCCGCCTTGCCGACAGCAGCAACGCGCTCAACGCGACAGCTTCGGGCCATGCGTTTGCCATTGAATACGTGGATGTCGACGCCCTGGGCAACGAGACCGTTACGGGGCTGCAGGGCTCTGTGCCCATCGATATCGATCCACGCGCGCTGACGCCCCATTTTGAGGGACTCGAAGGCCTTAAGGCCGGCGAAGACGTGCGCGCCAAGATTGCGGCATCACTCGAGGGCAAGCTCGAAACCGATGCCTGCACGGCCCAGCTCGAGTTTGTGCACGACGCGAACGGCGCTCCGGGCACAGCAATGGCCGAGGGCGAAACATTTGCCGCAGGAACGTACTGGGTGCGCGTGAACGGTCTCTTGGGCAACGCGGCGCAAAACTACACGCTCGCCAGCGACGGAGCCGCAAGCTTTACCGTAGCGGCCTCGGACAGTGCAGGCGGCACCGGCACCGGCAGCGGCACGGGTTCCAACGCAGGCAGCGCTGATAAGAACGGTAAGGGTAACAAGGGCAAGGGCTCGGGCGGAAAACTCGCCGACACGGGCGACGGCTCCGGCATTGCCGCCGGGCTCGCCGCTGCCGCCATGGCGACAACGGTTGCCGGCGCGGCGATGCTTGCCAGTGACGGTGAAAACAACGAGGACGTTGTCGAATAGGCAAGCCGGCCTTTTAGACACATCGACTCAATCGGGGGCGCAGAACACCGTTCTGTGCCCCCGATTTTTACCTTGGCCCGAACGCCGCTATCGGCTACATCACCATGTTCAGCGCGTTAACAAACTCCTGGGCCTTCGCACGGCTGTTCAGGCTAAAGACGCAAGCGGTCAACAGACGATTGCGCAGAAAAACATCGCGGCCTTTGATTCTATTGACGCCCGTAATGTCCTTAAGATAAACAATCTCGGTGTGCTTGCCGCCAAAAGTGCCCTTCTTGAGTACCTCAATGCGGTTAGGGTAGATCTTGACGTCTTTATACCTACCCGAACCTTTGTCCTGGAATAGCAGCGTGTTGTTGTCCATACACGTCACTCCCGTGGGGTTCGCTAAAACTGTCTCTATGGCCACATTTTAGTCACCGCAAGGCCCCATGCGCTGATGTCAGACAGCACAGCAATTCGTGTCCGCGCGAGGCTTTAAACTAAATTCGATAAAGATGCATTCCACAAGAGGAAAGCGGGGCGACAGTGATGGGCGAGCTGGTAAACCGTGGAGAATCGGCAATCGTGCCCGAAGGTTTTTACAAGCAGGTCTCCTCGATTCTCAACGCCGCTCGCGACAAGGCCTATACCGCTGTTAACTTTGCGATGGTTGAGGCATATTGGGAGATCGGCAAGAGTATTGTTGATGAACAGGGCGGAGAGGAGCGCGCCAAGTATGGCGATGCACTGATCGACGAACTTGCCGTTAGATTGACTAAGGATTTTGGCAGAGGCTTCAACGCCAGAAGCTTAAGATACATGCGTCAGTTTTATCTTGCGTTCCCAATCCGGAACGCGCTGCGTTCCGAATTGAATTGGACACATTACCGCAGGTTATCGCGTATAACCGACCCTGATGCTCGAACATGGTACATGAACGAATGTGCCGATTCTCGCTGGAGCACGCGTCAGCTCGAACGCCAGATCAACACCATGTTCCGCGAGCGCCTACTTGCCAGCAAAGACAAAGAGGCCGTCACCCAGGAAATCCAAAAGAGCGCCCCGACCCATCGCCCCGAGGATATCATCCGCGACCCATATGTACTGGAGTTTTTAGGTTTCTCGGACGATGCTGCGTTTCGCGAGAGCGATCTAGAGCAGGCGCTCATCACGCATCTTCAGAAGTTCCTGCTGGAGCTTGGCCGTGGCTTCGCTTTCGAGGCGCGCCAAAAGCGCATCACCTTTGATGGGCGCCATTTCTATATTGACCTTGTTTTTTACAACTATCTGATGCGCTGCTTCGTGCTCATCGACCTTAAGACGGACGATCTTACGCATCAGGACCTGGGCCAGATGCAAATGTATGTGAACTACTACACGCGCGAGCTCATGAACGAAGGCGACAATCCGCCCATAGGCATCGTGCTCTGCGCGGACAAAAGCGATTCGATTGTCGAGTACACGCTGCCCGAAGACAACGACCAAGTGTTTGCCGCCAAATACCTGCCGTATCTTCCAAGCAAGGAAGAGCTGGCGCGCGAACTAAGCGCCGAGTACCGCGCCATCAACGAAGCGACTAATGGCGAAACGCAAGGGTAGCAGCACGTTGCGACCGAAGCCACCGCAGCCGTCGCAGGCGCACTCGCGGTTGCGACGCACGCTACGAAACAATACCGGTCATGGACGCCGGCAACGACATTCTAGCCGTGGCTGGCGAGCGTGACCTGACAGGCAAAGACGCGGCCTTCGTCTGATGTGGGTCCATTGGCTGCCATAGAAAAGGGCCGGTTGCAGCCGGCCCTTTAGACGATAATACCTGCGTTGCCCGCGCTTCCGAAGTGTGACTAGCTGAGGAGCGGGTTCCGCGGCACAACCTGATTTTACCCAGTGAGGAGGCTCTTTTGCAGCCGCTCCACTGTTTATTTACATCTACCCCCTGCCAAACTACCGGACGGCAGCCCGCATGCCTGCGAGCCGTCCCATGCTGCGCTTCCCTACTTACCAAAAATCGCAGCGAACAATCCCTTGCGTTTGGGCTTTTCTTCTCGGTAGGAACCCCCGGCGACCGCTGCCACCTGATGCTGCTGCTCGCCGCCTCCATGGCGCACGATCTGGTACAGGAAGGGCGATTTAACGTATTTGACCTCGATGGGCGTGGCGTGCACGGTGCTCTCGCCGGACAGATGCAGGCTCGGGTTGAGCGGCGCCACGATATGCGTCTCGCGCTTGCCGCTAAACACCACCGCGGCCGCGCGGCCCGTCTGGCCGTTCACGGCGATACGCACCTGCTCACCGTCGCGGCTGTCCGTCGCCGGACGATCGACAAAGTAGACCGGCACCATCACCAGGCCGTCCTTATGCTTGCGGGCCTTGCACGCCCAAGTGCGGATGCTCTTTTTATTGAGCCCCAGCACCACCTCGGCATCGTTGCCGGCAATGTCGAGCGCCAGCTTATCAATGACCACCTGGTCCTTGGTAGACGCATCGACGGAGACAACGCGAAAGTCACCTTCCTGCATGGCGGGATCGAACGGACCGACCTTGGCGAAGTCCCACGGCTCCAAAATGCCCATAAGGCGAACATCCAGATAGTTTGCCCGCGGATACGCCCAGTCGAGCACCTCGTAGTACACCAGGGTTTCCTTGCTCAGGCCCTTGCCCGGGAAGCTCGCCATCATACGCAGGTCCGCCAGCGCCATGGGGAAATAGAAGAGCATCATGTCGTTTTGGATCGCGTCTTCCACATCGTGCCCGGCAAAGGCATCCGGGTACTGGCGCACCAGCTGCAGCGCGTTGGCACGTGCCTGCTGCGGCGAGATTTCGCAGGGAATACCCTGCTCCGGCACATACTCCGCACCCACGCCCATGGTCAGACGTTTGCTAAACGTACCGGGCTTGAGCAGGTCGGCAATGCCGATCTTGTTGCCGCAGGACGGGCACTCAAACACACGCTGCGTTGACTCGCCCTCAAAGGACGCTCCGCAGAAGGGGCAGGGAATGCTCACATGCGTGGCCTCTTGGAACTCCTGCGCCGTGCCGCGATCCTCCCACAGCAGATGTTCCAGGACCGACTGATTGCGCCAGTGCGAATTGAAGAAGTACCAGTCCGGGTCCTCCGGGCGCTCGAGTTGCGACACATGCGTGAGCTTGAGCAGTCCATTCACCACCGTCAACGGCGTATGGCGAATGCCCAAAGCGCTCTTGGGCTCTCCGGCGTCCGCCTGCCACGGAATGACCGCGCCGCAATAGGCACACTCAAAGCTGCGCTTAGCCTGGTGCGAGTACATAGGGCCGCCGCAGTTTTGACATTTAATGGCAAACATCTCGTCCATGGAAACGTCCTCCTTTGCACAGGGGCTGTCGACATTAAGTATGTCGAGCAAACAGGCACATGCCCATACCCATGTGGCCCAAAATGGACCACCCAGGCAGACGAGAAGGCTCGCTCGTTAGCACCGGCAGACCATTACTGCATTTTCTGAGCATCGGTGCACAGCGCCTCCGCGCGAGCTACACTATCCCCTTAAACATGATTGTGAGGACGACCGCTATGCTATTTGTAAATCGGCTGGTACATACGCTTGTTCCCGGCAGCGAGGGCGAGCCGGTCGATACCTCCTGCCGCACCAACGCGGGCTTCGCCGCAAGCCTCATCTGCATTGGCCTCAACATCACTCTGTGCCTGGCCAAGGGCATCGCGGGCCTGCTCGCCAGCTCCGTCTCCCTCATCGCCGACGCTTTCAACAACCTCTCCGATGCCTCGAGCAACATCGTAAGCCTGCTCGGGTTCCGCCTTGCCAGCCGCCCGGCAGACGAAGGCCACCCCTATGGCCACGGCCGCTACGAGTACCTAGCCGGTCTGTTCGTCGCCGTCCTGGTTTGCGCCGTCGGCATCAACCTGATCCTCGAGTCGGTCACCAAGATCATCAAGCCCTCCCCCACCGCCTACACGCTGGTCTCCCTAGCCGCTCTCGTCTTGTCCATGCTCGTCAAATTCTGGATGGCCGCATTCAACCGCGCGCTGGGCAACCGTATCGATTCCGAAACACTCATTGCCACAGCACAGGACTCCAAAAACGACGTCATCACCTCGGGTTCGGTCTTGATGGCAGCGCTTATTTCGCAGACGACCGGCTTTGACCTCGATGGCTGGGCAGGCCTGGGTGTGGGCATCTTCATCTGCATCAGCGGCATGGGTCTAGTGCGCGACGCCATCAGCCCGTTGCTGGGACAAGCGCCCGACCCCAAGCTCGTCCAGGCAATCCGCGACAAGATCATGTCCTATCCGCAGGTCTTGGGCACACACGACCTGATGGTGCACGACTACGGCCCCGGTCGTCAGTTTGCCAGCGCCCACGTGGAGATGCCCGGCGAGGGCGACGCATTTGAGCACCACGAGATTTTGGACACCATCGAGCACGACATCAAGCGTCAGATGGGCATCGGCATCACGTTGCACTGTGACCCCATCGCCACCACCGGCGACGACCTGCGCGGCTGGGTCAAGCGCGGCATCATGCAGATCGATCCCGCGCTCTCCATCCACGACCTGCACGAGCACGACGGGTTCGTTTCGTTTGACCTTGTGCGTCCCGACGGCTTTGACATATCCGACGAGGAGCTGCTGGAGCTCGTCACGCGCATCGTGCACGAGCGCCGACCCAATGCCTCATGCGTCGTTACGTTTGACTCGGGCTTTAGCTCGCCCGACCGTCCGGCCGAGCAGCTGTAGCCCGCTTAACAGCTAGTTTCCCTGAGCGCCCGAGATGCCGTTTTGCAGAGCGTTCCAGGCATCCGTCGCCATGCCGCCCAAGTTCTGAGCGGTGTCGCCCAGGTTCTGGGCCGTGTCGCCCAGCTCTTGGGCCTTATCCCCAAGCTCCTGTGCCTTGTTGCTCAAGTCCTCCAGCGTATTGGAACTCGAGCTGTCGGTACCGCTTTGGCCGTCGGGCGAGTTGCCCGAGCTATTCTTGTGCGTGAGTTGAATTTCGAGGTTGCCGCTGTCGTTATAGTAAGCAGAAGTAACGACCCAGTTGGCATCGATGACGGGCGTTGAGCCATCATCAGTCAGGACCACGGCATTCGAAAGATTGGCGCCGCGCGACTTGAGAAGTTTCTTGGCGTTGGACCAGTACTGCCCCGGGATATCGCTCAGATCGACGGTGCTAGACGAGGCGGACTCGGTTTGCTCGGCAGCGGTATCGGCCGTTGAACTCCCTCGCTTGTTGAGCATGCCCGACACAATGGCAAACACAACCGACAGCGCAAAGAAGATCGCCAGCACGATGAGGATCTTCTTGATCACGCTCGACGAACGCGACGGCTTCTTCTCCTCGTCCTCGCCATATTGCGGAATCGACTTGGGGTACTCGCGATACGGCTCGCGCGACTCGTAGCGAGACTGCGCCGTGCGAGGCATATACGTCGTCTGCTGAGGCTGCGGAATGGGATTTTGCGGCAGGTCATCATAGGGATTCGGCGTCGAGGCGGCATAAGAATCCTGCGGCGCGTAATCAAACGGGTCCGGAGCTGCGTTGCCATAGGGGCCTTGCGAAGATGCAGCGTAAGAATCCTGCGCCGTGTCGCCATAGCCCATAACCCGGGTGGGCTCGGCAGAAGGCTGCGTCGCGGCGGGGTCGGTATAACCGGGGTTGGGAACAACGCGGGTCGCATCGGCGCTATCGCCAGCCTGCGCGGAACCGTAGCCACCCATTACGGTTGTCTTGTCCTGATCCATGCAACGATTCCTTTCCGTCGCCCGTAAGCATCAAGTTATGCATGCATTCTACCCGCGCAAAAGCCTATGATGGGCAAAGCCCGTCGGTATCTACAAGACATGCGCGGGCCTAAGGATCAAAAAGCCCCGCCGGGCCTTGGTAGGCGCGACGGGGCGGGCAAGCGGCTATGAACAGCGAGCTTAGAACAGGCCGGTGATGTTGCCGTCGTTGTCGACGTCGATGTTCTCGGCCGCGGGAACCTTGGGCAGGCCCGGCATGGTCAGAACGCTACCGGTCAGCGCGACCACAAAGTGGGCACCGGCGGAAACCTTGAGCTCGCGCACGGTGATGCGGAAGCCCTCAGGAGCGCCCAGCGCCTTGGCGTTGTCGCTAAAGCTGTACTGCGTCTTGGCAACGCACACCGGCAGGTTGCCAAAGCCGTTCTCGCGCAGCTCGGCGAGCTGACGCTTGGCAGCCGGCGTAAAGTCGACGCCGTCGGCGCGATAGACCTTGGTGGCAACAGCCTCCAGGGCGTCGGCCACATCGGCACCGTCCTCGTAGGCAAACTTGAGCTCGCTCGGCTGCTCGATCAGGCGCATGACCTCATCGGCCAGGTCGAGCGCGCCCTCGCCGCCCTTGGCCCAAACCTCGGAAAGCTTAACGTTAACGCCCAGCTTCTGGCACTCAGACTCGATGAGCGCAAGCTCGGCCTCGGTGTCGGTCGGGAAGCGGTTAATGGCGACCACGCAGGGCAGACCATAAACGTTCTGGATGTTGTCGACATGACGCAGCAGGTTGGGCATGCCAGCCTTGAGTGCCTCGAGGTTCTCCTCGTTGAGGTCGGCCTTGGCGACGCCACCGTTGTACTTCAGCGCACGAGCGGTCGCGACGACCACGACGGCGCTGGGGCGAACGCCCGTCATGCGGCACTTAATGTCGAGGAACTTCTCGGCACCCAGATCGGCACCGAAGCCGGCCTCGGTAATGGCGACATCGCCAAAGCGCATCGCCATACGCGTAGCCATGATGGAGTTGCAGCCGTGGGCAATGTTGGCGAAGGGACCGCCGTGGACAAACGCGGGCGTGCCCTCGAGCGTTTGCACCAGGTTGGGCTTGAGCGCGTCCTTAAGCAACGCGGCCATGGCACCCTGGGCCTTAAGGTCGCGGGCACGGACGGGCTCGCCGGCAAAGCTGTAGCCGACGACGATCTCACCCAAGCGTTCCTTGAGGTCGCTGATGCTCGTAGACAGGCACAGGATTGCCATGACCTCGGAGGCGACGGTGATATCGAAGCCGTCCTCGCGCGGCACGCCCTGGGCCTTACCGCCAATGCCGTCGATAACGTGGCGCAGCTGACGGTCGTTCATATCGACGACGCGCTTCCAAGTAATGCGCTTAACGTCAATACCGAGCTGATTGCCCTGCTGGATGTGGTTATCAAGCATGGCGGCCAGCAGGTTGTTGGCAGCACCGATAGCATGAAAGTCGCCGGTAAAGTGCAGGTTGATATCCTCCATGGGGATCACCTGAGCCCAGCCGCCACCGGCAGCACCGCCCTTAACGCCAAAGACAGGGCCGAGCGAAGGCTCGCGCAGGGCCACGGCGCTCTTGACGCCGCGGCGACGCAGGCCATCGGCCAGGCCGATGGTCGTGGTGGTCTTGCCCTCGCCCGCAGGCGTTGGGTTGATAGCGGTCACGAGAACGAGCTTGGCCTGGTGATCAGTCGGCTCGTTGAGCAGTGAATAGTCGACCTTAGCCTTGTCGAAGCCGTACGGAATAAGGTGCTTAACGTCGACGCCGGCGTTCTTGGCCACCTCGGTAATAGGCAGTGGCGTGACAGAACGTGCGATTTCGATGTCAGTAGGCATGAGCGGTCCTTTCGTTACCGAATGAGAAAAAGACCAATTCAGCATAGCACGGGCGCGCAATAGTAAAACGCCCATAACCGATGAACGGCGATATGTTTACCCGATGCCCAGCGATAGCCCAACAGCCCGCCAAAACAAAGCGCCCTAAACGGTAGGTTCAATCCCCAGGTGCTCAAAGGTGCGAAGGGTTGCCTGACGGCCCTGCGTCGTACGAATCATCAACCCGCACTGCAGCAGATATGGCTCATAGACATCCTCGAGCGTGCCCGGGTCCTCGCCCACCGCGCTGGCAAGGGTCGTAAGTCCCACGGCACGACCGGAGAACGTCTTGGCGAGCGTCTCCAAAATGCGAATATCCATCCAGTCCAGACCGAGCTCGTCGATCTCGAAGAACTCGAGTGCCTGACGGCAGATATCGAGCTCAATGGGACCGTTGCCGCGCACCTGTGCGTAATCGCGCACGCGCTTGAGCAGGCGGTTGGCAAGACGTGGCGTGCCGCGCGAACGCGAGCCGATCTCGAGTGCACTGGGGTGGTCGATCGTCACGCCCAAGATAGTCGCCGAGCGCGTCACAATCTGCGCGAGCTCCTCGACCGTGTAGTAATCCAGGCGATATGAAATGCCAAAGCGGTCGCGCAACGGGCCTGTCAACATGCCTGAGCGGGTCGTTGCCGCCACCAGCGTAAACTTGGGAATATCCAGGCGAATCGAGCGCGCCGCCGGACCCTTGCCAATCACGATATCGAGGGCAAAGTCCTCCATCGCGGGGTACAGGACCTCCTCGACCGAACGGTTGAGGCGGTGGATCTCGTCGATAAACAGCACATCACCCGGCTGCAAGTTAGTAAGGATGGCCGCCAGGTCGCCCGTGCGCGCGATGGCGGGGCCACTCGTGGTCTTGATCTGAGCGCCCAGCTCGTTGGCGATAACGGTGGCCAGCGTGGTCTTGCCCAGGCCCGGAGGACCCGAGAAAATCACGTGGTCGAGCGTCTCGCCACGGTTCTGCGCCGCTTCGATCAACACGCGCAGGCTCTGCTTGATGTGCTCCTGGCCACAGTAGTCGTCCAGGCGCTGGGGGCGCAAAGTGCGGTCGACATCGAGGTCCTCGGCCGTCAGCTCCGAGCCCACCATGCGCTCGCCGTGCGCCATGGATGCCGCCGGCGAGTTGCCGGGCGTCGCCCACAGGTCCTGAGAGTCATCGGCTTCCCACATCACGCATCCATTCCGAGTCGCTTAAGCGCCGCGCCGAGCAGATCCTCGACACGCATATTCTGCCCATCATACCCGCTCAGGGCAACATCGGTCTCCTGTGGGCTAAAGCCCATGGAAAGGAGAGCCGCACGGGCGTCATCGATCGCCGAAGGAGCGGCGGCGGGAACCGGCATCGCAACCTGGCCGGGAATCACGTCGACCGGCACAAAGCCCTTATCCTTGGCAAAGGTGCTCTTGAGTTCCAGGATCAGGCGCTGAGCTGTCTTTTTGCCCACACCGGGTACCTTGGCCATGCCCTTGTCGTCCTCGGCCATCACCAGCGAATACAGCTGCCCCACGGTATAGGTGGAAAGCACGGCGAGCGCCAGACGCGGGCCAACGCCCGAGACAGACACGAGCCGATCGAACATCGTGCGCTCATCCTTAGAGGAAAAACCGAAAAGTGTCATGGCGTCCTCGCGCACCTGCATACGCGTGTAGAGGCGGACCTCGCCGCCGGGCGTCGGCAACGTGGCCGCAGTGCTGCCCGAGATGCCGAGCTCAAAGCCAACGCCCGACACATCGACGACAGCAGAGCTCATCGTGGACTCGACAAGCGTTCCGTGGAGCTGGGAAATCATCAGTATCCGGTTCCTCTCTGTTGATAGAACTCGCCACCGGTGAGGGCGCGGGTGCGGCTGAGGTTTACGTGGCAGATGGCGCAGGCCAGGGCATCGGCGGCATGGTCGGGATGCGGGTCGTGATCGAGCTGTGTGAGCGTGCGTACCATGTAGGCGACCTGCCGCTTGTCCGCGGCGCCGGTGCCCACCACAGCCTGTTTGATCTGCATGGGCGTGTACTCGCCAATCTCGAGCGCGCACTCCGAAAGCGCCACAAGCGCAGCACCGCGGGCATGCGCCGTGGGGATGGCCGAACGAACGTTGGCGCCAAAGTAGATGCTCTCGACAGCAGCCGTGTCGGGTCGATAACGCTCGACGACATCCTTAAGGTCATGGGCGATATGCGACAGGCGCACCGCGAGCGGACTTCCGGCGCTGGTCTCGATGCAGCCGTAGGCACGGCAGCGAACCTCGCCACGCCGCTCCTCGATAATCCCCCAACCCGTATGAGCCAAACCGGGGTCGATGCCCAAGATAACCAAGCCGACCTCCCCTCGCCACAAGCACAGCGCAAGACAAGGCCCTGCGCATCATTCACGAACGTCTGTTCTAGAATAACACAACGGGGCCGAGATGCTTAGTTGAAGTGTCGGGGTTGGAAGCGAATCCTATCCCATAGTTAGTTCTGCGAGAAAAAGGGGAACTGCCTCGGATCCACCGGCGGATGCGGCATCGGGCCACCCTGGGGACCACCTTGCGAGCCGCCCTGACCGCCCATCATCTTATCGACGGCGTCCTGAACCTCGCCCTCGAACTTCTTCATTCCCTCGTGCAAACGACGCTGACCGTCCTCGGAGCGCAGCTCCTCCATCTGCTCGGGCGAAATACCCAGTAGCTCGCCCAGCACGCCCATCATCTCGTTTCGCATGCGCTCGCTCGTATCCTCGTCAGCAAAACGGCGCACCTCGGCGCGCGCCAGCGAATCGACCGACATACGCTCCTTGCCATTAAGCCCCAGGTCGGACCAGGCGAGCATGTACGGCCAAGAGCGCTCGGCAAACGAGCGGGACGAGACGATCGGTGCCGTCGGCAACATGCGGCGGGCAGCCTCACCCTGTCGAACGAGCATCAGCAGCAGCGAGCAGGCCTCAGGCTTGCCAGCGGCCATCGGGATGTCGTCGGAGGGTCGGCTGCGGTCCACGTGCGCCTCGAGCGCGCCATCGACCTCACCCGGCTCAAGCCCGCCGAGCAGCCGTGCCGCGCGGTCGAGCATATCGACCGGACCATCGAGCGTCGAGAGCGCCTGCGCCAGCACGCGCTCCATACAATCCTCCACCGCGTTGAGCGTCACAAGCTCTTGGGGCACCACGGAAGACGTGCGGTTGCGCACACGCGCCACAAACTCAAGCGTCGACAGGTACACATCGCCAAAGGGCGCAAAGTCGCCCTGGTAGCCGCCGCAAAGCGCCGGCGCCGCCAGCGCGTACTCAGTTTTGGACAGCGGGCTCAGCGCCATCGCACCCAGCTCGAGCGCCGTGTCCTCCAGCATGAGGCCCAACGTGCGCGAGCGCAGACGCTCGGCATCGCCCACCGACACGTCGCGATCGAGCACACGCGCCGCATCCGGTGCATCGCGCTCGACGGTGCGAATGTGCAAACGCTCGGCGATGGCGCGGACGGCGGCACAGCGGGCAGCCTCGGCCTCTTCCTGCGCCGGCGTAAAAATACGGTTGCGCCCCAGCACCAGGCCAATCACATTGCGCGGGCCCAGGGCGTCGACGGCCAGCGCCGCCAGCAAAGACGACGGCAAGTCACCCTCGAGTGCCACCACAGCACGCGACGCACCGTGGGCTCGGGCGTTGTCGCGCACGGCGAGCACCAGCGCCTGCCACAGCCACTCCTCGGAACGGAACTCGGGCAGTTCGTGATCTTCCAGGGCATCGAGCATCACGCCACGCTGAATCTCCTGAACCAGCAGGCTCTCCTCAAAACACGGCGCCTGGGCCACCACGCGACCGCAATCGTCGAGCACAAACGACCCACCGGTATACACCGACTCGTCATAGGCACCGACCGGCGCCATGCAGGCAAACCACACGCTGCGCTTGGATGCGATCTTGCGGTAGGCGCCGCTGCGAACGGCGGCAATGGCGGCAGTCTCGCGGTCGGTCATGTCAAACGCATTGAATTGGAAATACGCAATGAGGTCGACACCGGTCGGCAACATCTCGAGTTCGCGGTCCAAGTCAAAAATCACGGCGATGCGCACGCCGTCCACGTCGAACACCGGCGGCGCCCAACGCGTGTCGTTGTTCTCGCCACGCTGCAGGGCAATGCTCGAACGCGCCGGCACTACATGACCGTCCTTGAGCATCATGTAGTCGAGCAGTGGCTGGCCCTCAAACGAAACCGCCGCGGGCACGATGCAGATCATGTCAAGCTCCTGGATACGCTCGGCGACACCAGTCAAGCCGGCAAGCATGTCGTGCTCAAAGTCGGCAGTGCCCACCAGGCCACCGGGCATGGCGCCCATAAAGAGCGGAGCCGGAACGCACAGCACGCGCGCCCCGCGCTCGTGGGCCAGACGAGCCTGGTCCTCGATGCGGCCGCAAATGCCCTCAATATCACCCAGGCGCATATCGATCTGTGCAAGCGCGAGCTTCATGGCTCAGCCCTTTCCGTCGTAAACCATCGAAATCGTAGTAAAAGCGCCGGCCGCATAATGCAGTCGGCGCTTGCATGTGCATATGCTAGCTATGATACCCCGAGCGGGAGCGCGCTCCTAGAATGTCGCGGACCACAGCCCGTGCAGGTTGCAGTAGGCATAGACGGTACCGGTCTTGGAGCCGCCCGCGAAAAACGTCGCAGGTTTCATACCGGGCTCAAGGTAATGGACCTCCAAGCGGCCCTCGGCCTCAAGCGCGATCCACTCAATGTAGTGCTCGGGCAGGCTGGGGTGCTCGACCGAGCCAACGCGTGCGCGAATCACGTGACCGTCACGCTCGGTCTCGACAACAGGCACGTGCTTCTCGTGCGCCGCGTCCTCAGTGTTTGCGGTCAGTTCCGTGCAACCGGCAGGGGTCGCAACGTCGTCGCCAAGGGCGGCAATGAGCTTACCGTCGGGGTCCTTAAAGAATTTCGCCATGATGTTCTCCTTTGCTGATGTGCCAATGTTCTTGATGGTTCTTATGCCCAAAGGCAGACAAACCATCCACGGCATTGCAAATGAACACATAACGGGCGGGGACGATGGGACAGCGTGTGCCATCCGCCCTGACGGCCCCACCCGAGCGGGTTAGCGACCGTCGCCGCCGAGCAGCGCCAGAACATCCTCGCGCGTGAACAGTGCCGACGAGATGCCGTCGCCGCCGAGCACGCTGTTGACCAGATCGCGCTTGGACTCCTGCATCTGCATAATGCGCTCCTCGATCGTGTCCTTGGCGATGAGCTTGTACACGGTCACGGTATGTTGCTGGCCAATACGATGCGCGCGGTCGGTCGCCTGGTCCTGCGCCGCCACGTTCCACCACGGGTCGTAGTGGATGACTACGTCGGCCGCCGTCAGGTTAAGGCCCACGCCGCCCGCCTTGAGCGAAATCAAAAAGACCGGAACCTCGCCCGCTTGGAACTGCGCGACCATCTTGGCGCGGCTCTCCTTAGACGAAGCGCCCGTGAGCTTAAGGAAGGCGATGTCCTCCTTGGCCAAGCGCTTACCGATGATATCGAGCATACCCGTAAACTGGCTGAACAACAGGATGCGATGCCCGCCGTCGAGTGCGCCGTGCACGAGCTCCATGCACGTATCGAGTTTGGCGCTTCCCGCCTTGTAGTCCGCATAGTGCAGATGCGGGTCGCAGCAGATCTGGCGCAGCTTGGTGAGCTCGGCAAGTACCTTGAGCTTGTCTTTTTTGAACTCCCCGGCCTCGCGGTGCTGCACCTGCTGGGCGATGCGGTCCTGGTTTGCCAGGTAAAGCTTGCGCTGCTCGCCGGTGAGCTGAGCCATGACAGTGTCCTCTATCTTCTCGGGCAGGTCGGCCACCACGTCTTCCTTTACGCGGCGCAGCACAAACGGCGACACGAGCGCCTGCAGGCGAGCGGCACTGTCGCCCTCGGCGTGCTCGACCGGGCTTTCGAAGCGCTTGGCAAATGATTCGCGCGTGCCAAGCAGGCCCGGCATCAAAAAGTCGAAGATGCTCCAGAGCTCGGACAGGCGGTTTTCGATGGGCGTGCCCGTCAAGGCAAAGCGCACGCCGGCCGGCAGGCGCTTGGCAGCACGGGCCACCTGGGTGAGCGGGTTTTTAATGTACTGGGCCTCGTCGAGCACCACGCGGGCAAAATCCCGTTCGGCGTACTCATCGATATCGCGCCGCATAAGATCATACGACGTCACGACCACGTTATGCTCGGCCACGCCGGCAATCTGCACGCGGCGCTGAGCCTTGGCGCCCACGATGGCGCACACATCGAGCGACGGGGCAAAGCGCTCCAGTTCGGCGGTCCAGTTGTACACAAGCGACGCAGGGCACACCACAAGCGTGGGCTTAGTGTCCCCCGCCTCCACGCGCGCCAGGATATGTGCGATCATCTGCAGCGTTTTGCCCAGGCCCATATCGTCGGCCAAGATGCCGCCGAGGCCCAGGTGCTCGAGCGAGCCGAGCCACTGGTAGCCGTCGACCTGATAGCCGCGCAGTGTGGCCTTGAGCGAGACCGGCACCGTAAAGTCCATCTTGCCGAGCGTATCCAGGCGCTCGCCGGTGCGGCGGAATGCGGCATCGCGATCGGCCTCAAGCGCAGGCGTGCGCGCAAGCATGCTGTCGACGAACAGGGTACTCGACGCGGGAAGCGACACGCCATCGAGCAAATCGACGGCATCGACGCCCAGGTCCTCGGCAAGACCAAACGCGGCACGGGCACCCTCGTCCAGGCGAATGATGTCGCCGGACGTAAGGCGCGCAAACGTTTGATGACGCTTGTACGAATCGAGATAGATGGCAAGGTCTGCCGCCGAAAGGCCGCTCGCGCCCAGTTCGACGTCGAGCAGGTTACTCTTGACGGTTGCACGCACCGAGAGCTTAGGCGCAGGGCGTACCGAGATCTGGCGCAGGCGATCGCTGAGCATGACCTCGCCCAGCTCGGACAGGGCAGACAGGCCCTCGGTCAGCAAGTGGAACAGACTCTCGTCATCGCGTTCCTCAAACGCCAGGCCGCTCTCGTAGAAATCGAAGTACAGGGCCGCCGTGTCCATAACGCGAAACTCTGCCACCTCGTCGCGCGGCGGCACGCCCGGGCGCTGCTCTTCGAAGGGGCTGCCCGGAGCGCCCAGGCTAAAGAGATCTGCCGACCAGTCGCCGTAGGTAACCGTAACTTTGCAGGTCACGAGCCCATCGTCGACGCCGATCGCCATGGCAAAGCTCGGCTCGGGCGCCACGGTATCGAGCGCAGCGGGCGCGGTAAGGTCGGTGTAGTCGCGCAAAATGGGCAGCGCCATACGACAGAACTCCCCCACCTGGTCGGCAGCGATATGGACCGGCGTGCGACAGGGCAGCAAGCGCGATAGAAACGGCGCCGCATGCTGGGCAAACGCCACATCGGTGCGGCGCGCACGGCGGATGTCGACCAGATAGGCAACGTCGCCCGAAGCAAAGCAGTATGCATCGGCCGGCAGGCGCAAATCGTAGCTGCCACCAGCCGCCGGCGCGATTTTGGCGGCAAGGAGCGGTGGGCGCTTAGGCAGAGCCTCGTCCTCCCCTTCCGGAGGCATCTCAACCGCCACGTCATAGGTGCGATGCGTCGTCGTCCCCCGCGACCAGGCGGGCTCAAAGGAGATGGTCTGGCCGTGCAGCAGGTCCAGCACATATACGATGCTATGCTCGGACAGCGGCAACTGACGCTCGGCAACAAAGCCGCTGCGGGCAAAGTCGTACGACGCCGAACGCGAGCTTGTGATGTCATCGAGATAGGCAACTGTCGTCACGACAAGGCTGAGCAGCTTTGTCGACACGTCTTCAAAGGCTTCGGGCGTATGGACAAACGTGAGCTTCTTGCCGTACGAGAAGGTGCCGCCTCGGACATAGGCGTCAGCCATGCCGTCGATATCCTTGACCACGTAGGACACCGAACCGCAGCGAATGCGGAACTCGAGCGCCCAGCTAAAGCGGTCGGCGAACAGCGGATTGTAGTACGGCACCAACGAAGGCTCCAACGCCGCTTTGGGGGCGTCGGGATCAACGGCACCGGCAAGCTTGCGGCGCATGCTCGCCAGCTCATCCATGCGCGCGTCCGAAAGATCAGAGAGCGCCGCCATGAGGCTCGGGCTCGTGGGGACGGGCGCCGGAAAGGGAAAGTTAGGGTTGACGGCCGGCGCTTTGGGCGCGGTGCGAACGGGCTGTTTCGGCTGCGCCGTAAACGTGCGAACCGGCGTGCGCAGCCCCTCAACAGGCTCAATGCCGCTGGTGTCCAGGTACGCCAGCGCTGTGGCGATGGCGTGCTTGCACATACCGGGATAGCGGTATGCGGCGGGGCAGTCGCAGTCGTAGTCGATAACCTCGTGCTCGTCCATATCGAGCGCCACGTGCGTCTTGTACAGGTCGCCGCGCGAGCCGCGCACCGAGCCCTCAACCGTCACGTTTTTGGAGAAGCGCGAGCCGCTGTCCTCAATCGACAGCACGGCGCCGTTGAGCATGAGCGAGCGGCCCTTCATAAAGGTGCCGCTCAACGCCGCCTCTTTGCGAAGCGCCTGCACAAACGTCCCCTGCGCCATCACTTCCTCCAATCTCACCCGGGGTAGCTAATTTGGGACGGGGCTATTTTAGCTACCCCCATATGTCGGTTGAGATGCATTCCGACCCCGACTCATTCGCCGTCAGTCAAAGGGTAGCTAAAATAGCCCCGTCCCAAATTAGCTACCCCGCCAACGCCGTCCTTAAATTACCGTCACTCTGCCTTGGTTACCCACGATGGCCTTGGCCTCGGCTAGCAGCGGAATCGAGCGCGCGTTGACCTTAGCAGGTACCTCGGCACGCAGCACGCGCCCGTCCACCTGCTCGATAAAGATCTCCACACGGTCGCCGCCCGGGTTGGTGGTGAACACCGTGGCAAGACGCGCCATATTGCCCTGGCTAAAGCGGCTGTTGGGCACCATGACCTCAAACACCTTGGGCTTGTTGTTCTCCTCGTTGAGTTCCAGCGGCACAATCTCCTGCGCGATGATCTGGTCGCCGCGGTCCGAGCGCTCGAGCTTGCCCTTAATGCGCACAAACGCATCGGACAGCTGTGCACCGGTCTCGGGATCGACCTCGCCGTACAGGTACCCCTCGGCCTCCTTGTAGGTCTTGGGGAACACGACGACGGTGGCCTCGCCTTCCATGTCCTCGAGCTGCACGATGCCCATGGGGTCACCGTTTTTGGTCACGCGCTTGGACACACTCGAGACCATACCGGCCCACCACAGCGCCTTACCCTCGGGAATCTCCTGGTTGATGGTGCCGCCCGTAGGATTCTGAACTTCGTAGCCGGTGTCGATCTGCGAGAACGAAAAGTCGCGCGCCTTGCTGAGTGCATACTCAAACGGGCGCAGCGGATGGTCCGAGACATAGATGCCCAGAACCTCTTTCTCCTGGCTCAGCTTAAGGTGGCGGTCCCACTCCTGGCCATCCGGATCGGGCACGCTGACCTCAAAGCCCGAGCCCTCAACGTCGCCAAACATATCGAAGAACGACGTCTGGCCGCTTGCGCGATCCTTCTGGCGCTTCACGGCGGCATCGATGATGTTCTCGGGGTTGTTCTTGTCCACAAAGTGCATCATCTGGCGGCGCGGATAGCCCGTGGAGTCGAAGGCGCCTGCCTTGATCAGCGATTCAATCACGCGACGGTTGGCCTGGCTCGAGTCCACGCGCTCGACAAAGTCATGCAACGTCTTAAACGGGCCGCCCGCCTCGCGCTCGGCGATAATCGCCTGTGCCACGCCGGTGCCCACGCCGCGGATGCCGGCCAGACCAAAGCGCACGCCCTCCTTGGTAGCCGTGAACTCGGTACCGGACTCGTTGACATCTGGCGAAAGCACGGGGATACCGTCGTGACGGCATGCCGAGACGTAGTGCACGATCTTGTCGGTCTTGCCCGTGTAGGACGTCAGAACGGCCGCCATGTACTCGTGCGGATAGTGCGCCTTGAGCCATGCCGTCTGCATAACCAGAATGGCGTAGCCGGCGGAGTGCGACTTGTTGAAGGCGTAGGATGCGAACTCGAGAACATCGTCCCAAATCTTCTGGGCGACCTCGCGCGTGTAGTTGTTCTTGATAGCGCCGTTCATCCAGTGGTCGTAGGTGGTCTCGTCCGAGCCATCCTCCCAGTGGAGCACCGTCGACGTGAGCAGCTTAATCTTCTTCTTAGCCACGGGCTTACGGATACGCGAGTCCGATTCGCCCTTGGAGAAGCCGCACATCTCGACGGAGATGAGCATAACCTGCTCCTGGTAGACCATGGTGCCGTAGGTTTCGCCCAGGATGTCGTCCAGACGGTCGTCGTAGGAGACGGCCGGCTCCTTGCCGTTCATACGGTTGATGTAGGACGAAACCATGCCGGCGCCCAGCGGGCCCGGGCGGTACAGGGCGATCAATGCTACGACGTGCTTGTACTCGGTGGGCTTCATGTTCTTGATCGTGGCCGTCATGCCGGCGGACTCGACCTGGAAGACGCCGGCGGTGTGGCCGGAACCCATGAGCTTAAAGATCTCGGGATCGTCAAAGGGAATATCTTCCTCTTTGATGTCGATGCCGAAGTTCTTTTTGATGTTGGCCTTTGCCTTGGAGATAACCGTCAGCGTACGCAGGCCCAGGAAGTCCATCTTGAGCAGGCCCATGTCGGCAACGGTATGGCCCTCGTACTGGGTAATCTCGACGCCGCCCTTGGTGTCGAGCTTGGTGGGCACGTGCTCGTTGACGGGGTCGCGGCAGATCAGAACGGCGCACGCGTGCACGCCCTCGCCACGGGTGAGGCCCTCGATCGAGAGCGCCGTGTCGATGATGCGGCGAGCGTCGTCGTCCTTTTTATAGGCCTCGGCAAAATCGGGGTTAAACAGATCCTCTTTGCCGGGTTGCTTTTCGAGTACCTGCTTGAGCTTGACCTTGGGGTCGCTCGAGACCATCTTGGACAGGCGCTGGCCCATGTAGACCGGGTAGTCCAGGACGCGCGCGGCGTCGTTGATGGCCTGCTTGGCCTTGATGGTCGAGTAGGTGATGACGTGGGTGACCTTCTCGGGGCCGTAGAGCTGACGAACGTGCTCCACGACCTCGAGGCGTCGCTCATCGTCGAAGTCCATATCGATATCGGGCATCTCGGTACGTTGCGGGGACAGGAACCTCTCGAACATCAGGCCGTTCTCGAGCGGGTCGAACGCGGTGATGTTCATGGCGTAGGCGACGATAGCGCCGGCGGCCGAGCCACGGCCGGGGCCGACGCCGATGCCGTTGTCCTTAGCCCATTGCACGTACTCGGCAACGATCAAAAAGTAGGCGGCAAAGCCCTTGTCGCAAATGACCTTGTATTCGTACTCAAAGCGCTCTTTGATGTTGACGCCACCGATCTCGCGCGTGGCCCAGTCGTCGCCATAGTGCTGGCGCAGGCCCTTCTCGCACTCGCGGCGGAACTGGCTCTCGTGCGTCTCGCCGGGATCGAGCAACGGAAAGCGCGGCAGGATGATAGAGTCCCAGTCCAGCTCAACGTAGCACTTGTCGGCGATCTCGAGCGTGTTGTCGCAGGCCTCGGGGCAATACGGGAACATCGCCCGCATCTCCTCCTCGGTCTTCATGTAAAACTCCGAGCCGGTCATGCGCATGCGGTTGGGGTCATCGACCTTGGCGTTCATGCCAATACACATGATGACGTCCTGCACGGGCGCATCCTCGCGGCGCAGGTAGTGGAAGTCGTTGGTGGCGATGACCTTGACGCCCACCTGCTTGGCGATGTCGATGAGCGTGCGGTCCATCTGCTCGTCAGTCAGGCCGTTGTCGGTGGTGATGCCGTGTTCCTGGATCTCGATGTAGAAGTCACCGGGCTCGAAGGTATCACGGAAGGTCTCGGCCCACTTGATGGCGCCTTCCATGTCGCCGCGGTCGATGTATTTGGGGATGATGCCCGCGATACAGGCGCTCGTGCAGATCATGCCCTTGGCATGGCGGCGCAGGTTGTCGAGCGTCACGCGCGGCTTGTAGTAAAAGCCCTGCACGGCGGCCTCGGAGACCGTCTGCATTAGGTTGACGTAGCCCTCCTGGTCCTTGGCCAGAAGGATCATGTGGTAGAGCTCGGGCTTGTGGTCGCGGGCAAGGGTCTCGTCCGGCGTAAAGTAGACCTCGCAGCCAAAGATGGGCTTGATGACCAGGGGCGGTTTGAGCTCGTCGATGTTGCCCTTCTCGTCCCACATGGCCATGTCTTTGACGTACTGGGCATGCTCGCGCGGGTTTGCCTCGGGGTCGGGCTCCACCAGCTCGTCGCGGCGGTCCTTTTCCAAGAAGGCCTTGTCGTGGCTCCAGGTTTTGTACTCGGGCGTGTTGTGATTGACGGCGTCGCAGGCCAGCGCTAGGTCGGGCACGCCATACATGTAGCCGTGGTCGGTAATGGCCACGGCGGGCATGCCAAGTTCAACGGCACGATTGACCATATCCTGGATACGGGTTGCGCCGTCGAGCATGGAGAAAACAGTGTGATTGTGCAGATGGACGAATGCCATGTGATGAGCTCCGATGCGGGTTCGTGTTCTGACTGAACGATTTTACCGCACGGCACGGACAGCACCCGAACCTAGCCAAACCAACACGGCTCCTCTTGCAGTTGCGGTGAAATGCGGACTGTTTGGCGGCTTTTTTGGCCAAAACAGCCCGTATTCCACCGCAAGTTATCTGAGGGCTAGAGATTGTAGATGACTACCTGAGGTTCGGCGGGTTCGACGAAGATGGCTGGATTCGCCTGCTCCACGCGAACGAACTTGACCGTCACCGTCTCAAAGCCCGCCTTGTGCAACACGTCGGCGTAGACGCGCGCCTGCAGGGCGTGCTTCTCGAGCAGCTGGTCCGGCGTCTCATCCGGCGTGCCACCCGTCTTGTAATCGATGACCAGTGCGCGTGACGGATCGGCCGGGTCGGTCGCCAAAGCGTCGATGGCGCCTTCGGCATATGCACCGTAGCGGGCGATGTCCTCGTCCTCGCAGCCCAGCGAGAAGAACGGCACCTCGGCGCGAACGCACGGCCACGCGAACAGCTCGGCACGAACCGACGACTTGAGCCAGCGCTCCAGAGCGACATCGAAGCGCTCGCGCTGTTCTGGCGTCAGGTGCCACAGGCGAGCCAGGGCGTCGGCACGCTCAGCGGGCAGCGCATCGGCACCCATCTCGATGAGCCACTGGCAGGCGGCGTGGAAGGCCGAGCCCAGCGCCATGGGATTGCCGGCGGGCTCGACAGCGGCCACGTCTGCGTCCGTCATCTCGGAACCATCCGACTCCGCATCATCGCCGGCCTCGTCCATGGGAACACGAGCCTCGGCGGCACGGTCTTCCGTCTCGGCATGGAGTGCCGCGGCAATTGACGAGTAGCTATACGAGTCACGCATCGGATACGGACAGATGCCCATGCGCACGCCCACTGCCTGGGGATACACAAGCTCGAACGAATCGGGCTTGGGGTCGACAGGACCGGGGACGATTGTACTGGCCGAATCGTCGGCAGCATCCGTATCGGCATCGCCACGAACAAGCCTGCCCTCGGCATCCAGCGAAGCGTTGGCCTCAAACGTCTGCTCGCCAAAGGTAAAGCCCGCGAGCGAAATGAGCTCGTAGTCGCCCAGCTGGGAGTTGTCGAACACCAAGCGGTCGGCATCGAGCTGCGGCATATCCAGAGCATCGGTCGGCAAAATACGGCGCAGCACATCGTAGGTCAGATCGGTCTCGACATCAAAGGTCGGCGCCGTCACCTTGCCGCGGCTCACGCCGGCATCCATCGCCAGAATGACCAGCTCACGCGCTCGCGTCATGGCGACATAGAGCAAGCGGGCCCGCTCCTCGAGCGAAAGCTGCAGGTCGTCGTTGCGCAGGCGAGCAAATGCCTCGGCGGGAGAACCCGTCGCACAGACGTCCTCCATGAGCTCCGGCGGCAGCCACAGCGACGTGCCCTTGCCCTTAAACGCATGCTCAAACTGCTTTTTGACGTCATCGCCCTTCACAAAGGTCCCATCGGCAAGCTTAACGCCATCAAAACGAGCTGGCAGTGCCACGACCTGCGCTCCGCCCTCGACACGCCCCATCTGAGCCGCACCGGACGGCTTGCGCACGCCAAAACACTCGGCAACCGCTACGACCGGATACTCCAGACCCTTGGACGCATGCACGGTCATGATGCGCACCGCGCCGTCGCCCTCCTCGTTGAGGGCACCCGGGGCCTCCTTGCCCGCCAAGAAGCGGTCGAAGGCCAGCGCGATGGAACGCGGCGAGTTGCCGAACTCGGCCTCCTCCTCGGCCACGGCGTCGAGCGCCTTGAGCACGTTGGCGGCGATGGCCTTGCCCTCGGGGCCGCGCTGCGCCAGGCGCACGAACCAGCCGGAGGCATTGACCACGTCGCGCGCGATGGCGGCGAACGAATCACGCCCCACGCGACGCAGTGCGTAGCGCAGCACCTCGCGGGCACGCGTCACAAGCGGCAAGCCCTGCAAGCCCGGCACATCGGAATCGCTCATGATGCCCATGTCGATATTCCGGCGCGAGGTCTCCCCCGTCTCGCCATCGAGCTTGGTCGCCAGCGCCAGGAACTCCTGGGCGCCGAGCGCAAACATCGGCGAGGCGAGCAGCGGCATAAGGCCCTGCGCCGTATCGGCCGGATTGGCGAGCGCGCAGACCAGGGCACGCACCGTCTGCACCTCGGCTGCCTGGGCAAAGACCGAGCCGCCTGCGATGACGCAGTCGAGCCCCTGATCGCGGAAGGCCTGGGCGTAGACATCGGCGTTGGTCATGCGGCCCAGCAGCAGTACCATGCCGCCCTGGGGCTGGCCGGCATCGGCAAGCGCGCGGAAGCGCTCGGCGATCGCGCGGGCCTTGGCCTGTGTGCGCTCCTGCATACTGCCGCCGGCAACAAAGAGGGCCTGGCGGCGCGAGGCGTCCGCCACCAGCGTGTCCTTGCGGCCGTCGCTCGCCTCAAGATCCAAAAAGCCCTGCATCAGGCCGCCGTCATCGCCGTCGAAGACGCGTGCCACGTAACGCAGCACCTCGTCATGGCTGCGGAAGTTGCGCACGAGTTTGACGAGTTCGCCGGCAGGGGCATCGGCCACGGCAGTCGCCTCGGGCGCGGCAGACGAGCCCACCTTGCGCTCCTGACGACGGAACACCTCGACCTCGGCGCCACGGAAGCGATAGATGGACTGCTGCGCATCGCCCACGGTGCACAGCGCGCGCTCCCCCGCACCCGTCAGGTAGCGTATCAGATCGACCTGCATCTGGTCGGTATCCTGAAACTCATCGATCATGACCATCTTAAAGCGGCCCTCGTACGCAGCACGGATGGCAGGGTAATCGCGCAGGGCCTCGTAGGCCATACGCAGCAGGTCGTTATTATCGAGGGCGGACTGGGCAGCCTTCAGCGCGCGATACTCAGCCTCCACGGAACGGGCCAGGCCCACCAGCGCATCGAGCGCCGGGCCACCGCAGGCAAGCACGATATTGATAAACGCATCGGCGGCCTCGGCCTTGAGCAGCTCGACCTGCTCCTTAGGGAATGCCTTGCTCGCGCGCGGCATGGTGCACGACATCATGAGTCGCGCTGCATCGGCCATGGTCTTGCCGCTCGCCTCGAACGCGTCAATGGCGTCGAGTGCCATCTGCGCCTTCTCGGTCGCGGCCTTGCTTGCGCCCAGCGCCGCGCGATAGGCATCGGCGAGTGCCGAGGTATCGGCCTGCCCGCGCGCCACGCACGCGTCGTCCATACCGCCCGGCAACTGGCTCGACAGCTCCAGCAGGTCGCGCACCAGGCCCTTGATGGTCGCGCCAGCGCCAAAGGAACCGCCCTCGCCCGCCATGGGATACCAGGCATAGAGGGCCTTGAGCGATGCCGCGAGCTCGGGGGCGGCATCGGGCGCCGTCGCGCGGGCCAACACATGCTCAACAGCCTGGTCCATAAGCTCGTCGGTATCGGTGAGCACCGTGAACTCGGGGTCGATGCCCAGCTCCAGCGCATGCGCGCGCAGGATACGCGAGCACATGCCGTGAATGGTCGAGATCCACGCGTCGTCGACGGTCAGTGCTTCCTCGTCCATGCCCTCGTCGATAAGCGCACGGCGCACGCGGTCACGGATCTCGGCCGCGGCATCTTTGGTAAAGGTAATGGCGAGCACCTGGTCAAGATGTTCAACGAACGGACCGGATTCAGGCGAGAGCGCGTAGACGATGCGACGCGTGAGGGTAAAGGTCTTGCCCGAACCGGCGCCCGCCGAGACAAACAGCGGACGGTCGAGCGTTTTGACAATCTGCAGCTGTTGCGGCATCAAAGTCGAAAGATCCATGGTCTACACGTTCCTCCTTACAAACGTTCCTTCGTGGTTATACGAGCAGCGCGCATGCGCGGCCTGAGCCGACGTCGGGTCGACGGCGGCAACGTTGCCTGCCTCGAGCTCGCGCAGGCGCTCGGCGATGCCGGCCTCAACGCGATCGAGCAGGGCGTCGAAGTCCATGCTGCCACCCTCGCCGGGGAAACCTTTCTTAAGGCCCGGGATGCGACCGTCGCCGCGCTCTTCCTCGAGCAGCTCGGCGCTCGCGGCACCGCGCAACGCCGGCTTGCCGCCCTTGGTCGAAAAGTAGAGCGCCGCGCGGGTGTCCAAATCCAGCGCCCGGCGCATGGCCTGGGCGTAGATGAGCGTTTGGGTATGTGGTGGCAACCAGCGCGGATCGTCGATGGGCGCCGTGCCCGATTCCTCGTCGCGCACCGTGGGGTCGGCGAGCTTAAACTCCTCAACGCCCGTGCGATGCTTGTAGTCGATCACCACGGCACGATTCTCGGCGTCCACGTCCACGCGGTCGATGCGCCCGCCAAGCGGCCAACCGGCATACTCGACCTTGAGCTCGTTGAAGGCGAACTCCAGGTAGCGCGGGGCAAAGGGGGCAAGTGCCTCGGACTCGTAGGCAAGCACACCCTCCAGCTGCGGCAAGATCTCGGCCACCTGGCGTTCCTCCACCGCAGAGAGCGGCACCAGCGGGCCCTCCGTGCCGCGCTTGCCGGCGTGCTCGGCCAACGTCTCGTCAAAGACCTCGTGCAGCAGCTCCTGTGCGCGCGGCAGATTCTCGGGCGTCACGCGCTCCATGCCCTCTTGGGGCAGACGGGCATGCAGATGCTCCAGCACGTCGTGGACAAAGTTGCCCTTTTCCATGTTGCCAAAGCCCGCGTCGATCGACTGGGGCTTCACGCGGTACGAGACGAACCAGCATAGCGGGCAGGTCGAATAGGCCTCGATCTGCGAGGCGGACGTCAGACGCGGCACGAGCGGCGCGTCCTCACCCTCGCCATCGCGACGGCGCAGGACCAAATACGGCACGGCCTCGGCACTCAGATGCTGAGGGGCTTCACAGGTCACGCGCTCGCGCTTGAGGCCTTCACCTGCCGCGGGATCAAAGTCGGCGATGATATCGCCCTCGCCCACGCGCATGGGCTTGGCAGCGCCAGCGGCCTCGGCATGTGCCCACAGCTCGGTCCATACGGCTGCCGGGTAGCACTCGCGTGCCTGGCGATCGTGCGTCACACGGGCGAGCGCGACCGGACCGCTCGCCGCCTGCATCGCACGGCCAAAGCGCACGCGCAGCAGGGCAGCGGGCTCCAAAGACACGCCGTCGCGGCGCAGCTCGGCTGTCAACGTGGCAAGCGGGCCCTCTTCGTGCGAAAGCGGATAGCTGTCCAGGTCGACATCGGCAAACAGCACGGCATCGTAGCCGCCAGGACGCAAAACCGACGCATCGGCAAGCGACACGAAGCGCACTTGTGCCCGTGGCGTGCGATCGACCTCGTAGGTCGCGTAATCGTAAGCGGTACTGCGCTTGTCCACCTTGGTTCGAACGCCGTCGAGAACCGGCACGGTCGCGGCCTGCGACACGTCGAGTGCGCGAGCATCGTTCATAAGGATGTCGATGGCATGGCGCAGCAAAGCCATCTCTGCCTGGCGACGGGCCTGGCCGTCAAGACCGCCTAGAGCGCGATCGGGCAGCGCCTCGGCAACGGCAAGCATGGCCTTGAGCGCCGTCACGGGTTTGTCGCGCCACAGCGCCTGGAACACGTCCGAGACCACACACGGCACGTTCTTAAACCAGTTTTCGTCGCTGGCGGCCTTGCGGGCGCCCCTCACCTGGCCCTGCACGCTCTGCAGCAGGCTCTTGACGCCCACAGCGGTCTTGCTGCGCGACAAGCGCATGTTCTTGTCGAAGCCGCGGGCGCTCGCGGCGTCGGCACCCGAAAGCGGACTGTAGATCCAGTCGGTAAGCTCCGGCGCGGGCCACCACTCGGTCTTTGACGCCATGCCCTCATCGGCGGCCTTCATGCGCTCGATCAGGCCGGCAAGCGCCGCAAACTGCCTGCCCGCAATGGATTGGGAAAACGCCGTGAACTCAGTTGTCTCGGCAGCGATATGACGAGCCGCCAGACGAGAGGCGAGCTCACCGAACAGCTGGGATGCCCGGGCAGAAACAACGAGCACGCGCACGGGGTCGACGGGCGTCGCGGCGCCGGCGACCTCGGAACCCAGGCACGCTTTTACCAGATCATCAATTGCGTCCGTATAGACATGAGCACGGGCATGGGGGCCGGCGACCTCAATAAAGGCAGGCTGAGCGGCGATCCCGCAAGCGGCATCAGACGCGACGGCGTTCTTCCCCAGCGGCGCGATCTCAAACAACACATCGCGGGCATCAAATGCCGCGGCAAGCTCCTCGCGCATCGCCGCCTGCTCGCGTGCAAGCAGCACGACGACCTCTCCCCCATTGTTCGCCACGGCAGACAGCAGCTCGAGCAGACCGTGCGTAAACGACGTGATACCGCGCACGCATACGGCGCGAGTGCACGCCGGCAGGCTATCGGCCAGGACACTGGTCATAATGCCAGCTGCCTCGCAGGGCTCGACCATATCTCGACGGTCCAAACCGCCCGCATAGGCGCGCAAAAGCTCGAACACACGGGCCTCGGCATCGCTTTTTGGCTCAGGCTGGCAGTTGTCGCCACGGCATCGTTCGGCACCCGTCCCCGCAACGCCCGGCAACACGTCGCGGGCCATGCGCGCGAGCATGCGCACTGTGCCCTGGCTGCGCGAAAGCGGCTGCAGGTCGACATCGTCGAGACGCGTGACCATGTCCGAGAACAGCATCTGGCGCTGCAGGTTGTCGACGAAACCGCGCCCGTCGCCCAAAAGCTCCCAAAGCGAGCGAAGCCACGATGTAGGCGTCTTGTAGTCAATACCCAGCGAAATCCCGGCTTCCGCCGCATCATGACGGCACAGGTCGAGCTCGGCAAACGTAGGTGCCAGCAGCACGGCACGTCCGTGGCAGCCAACAAGGTCGGCAAGCAGCGCCGACTCGGCATCACTCAAATCCGTGCCGGCATTGGTGGTATAGATTCGAACAGGCATGGTCCTCCGCTCAAACTGTTCGCAATAATCAATGCATCCATCCTACCCGCCCACGCGGACAGATTTGCCCCACGCCAACAGATTTGATCCCTTGGGGACGGGGGAAACGGATCAACGAGGGGGTCAGTCTAACCCGGTGATCCGTTTCCCCCGTCCCCGAGGGATCAAAAAACCGCCCCCGAAGGGACGGTTCTGCGCAATTTATTTTTGCCGCTGGCCTACTCGCCATCCTCCAGTTTGATGAGGATCTTGCGATAGCCACCGTACTCGCCGTTGAGCGCCTTGGACACGCGGCTCACCGTGGTGGACGAAGCGCCGGTGCGGGCCTGAACCTCAACATAGGGCTCGCCCTCATCCAGATAGCGCGCGACCTGCAGGCGCTGAGAAAGATCGCAAATCTCGCGCGGCGTGCAGATATCGGTTAAAAACGCCTGGATATCGTTCTCGTCATCCAAAAGGCTAAATGCGTGGACCAGCTGCTTGACATCAGGCTTGTCAAACATGTTCTCGATATTCATCGATCACCGCCAAACCCGCCATAAGGCATCGAAGTTGATACTGACATCGGGCATCGTTCGCCCGTAATATGCAATAAAACTATGCATGGGCTATTTGCCCGTAGCAGTGTAGCACACCACCAAACTAAAGCGACAAGACTCTCTGCCAGCGGCACGTTTTTCAGGACGAACGCCGTTTAGAAACCGAATGCGCACGTAAGCTCCACGAATATTTGAGACAATGGGCGCCCAAACACCGCGGCGCGCCCGCGCAACCATCCAAGTCGCCGCCGCAAGCCGCTTCACGCGACGCCAGCAACCCCGGCGCAAGAAAGGATTCACGCCATGCGCTTTATGCTTAACTGGCTCTTCACCTCGATCGCCATCGCGATCGCCACGTTCCTCGTCCCCGGTATCCAACCCTTCGGCTTTGCCGAGGCTTGGGTCTGCTTTGCCTTTGTGGGACTGTTCCTCAACATCGTAGATTCGTTCGTCAAACCGTTCCTCACGGTCATCTCGCTGCCGCTCACGATCATTACGCTCGGCATTTTCCAGCTCGTGCTCAACAGCTTTATGCTGGAGCTCGCCAGCTACCTGTCGGTCAACCTGTTGGGCGTCGGTATCTCCATCGCCGGCTTTGGCTCGGCCTTTATGGGCAGCATCCTAGTGTCCATCATGCGCAGCATCCTCGATAGTATTGCCGAAGAGTAGAACGCCCCCGACACGCAAACGCATCGGACCAAATCAAAGGCCGCCCATCGCAAAAATGGGCGGCCTTCTTATTTGCCAAGTCTCAGAGGGCAAGAAAATCTACCATTTCCACCCCGTCCCCACATGGCAGGCGTGGGTTAGATGACATAGTCGTAGCCATGGTTGGGAGCGACAAGTTGATCGAGCGTCACGCCGTCGAGGTAATCGTTGATGAGCTTGTCCAGGTTCTTCCACACGTCGAGCGTGGGGCACTCATCAGATCGCGAGCAGCCCTTGCAGTCGCCATCCAGGCAGGCGACCGGCGCCAGACTACCCTCGGTCAGGCGCAGGATCTCGCCCACCGTGTACTGCTCGGGCGGACGCGTGAGCACATAGCCGCCGCCCTTGCCACGCATGCCCGAAAGCATGTTGGCGCGCACGAGCGTAGCCAAGATGTTCTCGAGATATTTCTCGGAAATCCCCTGTCGCGCCGCGATCTCTTTGAGCGGGATGCGACCGGCCGCCTGGTGCTCGGCCAGATCGACCATAACGCGCAGGGCGTACCTGCCCTTAGTAGAAACCAACATATATATTGCTGCCTTTCGGTCTTTTAGTCCGTTGAAATTCTAGCCGAAAAAATGGGTTTGAAAATACCCGTTCCGGTCAAGATGGTTAATCGACTCGTAATAATCTTCTATTTCCTATTGCATTACTAGGCTTTAGTGTCTACTATGCTTGCCAACAGCTAAACGAACAACCTATAAGGTTTATGGGTTTGGCTGCTAGACACGCCGTAAAACCATACGGCAACCAGCAACTTGAACACTTTGGAGGTTCACCATGAGCAAGGTTTACACGTCCATCGATCAGCTTATCGGCCACACCCCGCTTCTGGAGCTCACCCACTTTGAGGCCGACGAGGACCTCAAGGCTCGCGTGCTCGTCAAACTGGAATACTTCAACCCCGCCGGATCCGTTAAAGACCGCGTCGCCAAGAACATGATTGACGAGGCCGAGAAGGCCGGCAAGCTCGTGCGCGGCGGCGACTACACCATCATCGAGCCCACGAGCGGCAACACCGGCGTCGGCATCGCCTCGGTGGCGGCCGCCCGCGGCTACAAGGTGATCATCACCATGCCCGAGACCATGTCCGTCGAGCGCCGCAAGCTGATGCAAGCATACGGTGCGCAGCTCGTGCTCACCGACGGCTCCAAGGGCATGAAGGGCGCTATCGCCAAGGCCGAGGAGCTGCAGAAGGAGACTCCCAACAGCATCATCGCCGGCCAGTTTGTGAACCCCGCCAACCCGGCCATTCACAAGGCCACGACCGGCCCCGAGATCTGGGACGACACCGACGGCCAGGTCGACATTTTCGTCGCCGGCGTTGGCACCGGCGGTACCGTGACCGGCGTGGGCGAATTCCTCAAGGAGCAGAACCCCGAGATTCAGGTCGTCGCCGTTGAGCCCGCCACCTCACCGGTGCTCTCTAAGGGCCAGGCCGGCCCGCACAAGATCCAGGGCATCGGTGCCGGCTTTGTGCCCGACGTCCTCGACACCCAGGTCTACGACGAGATCATCCCCGTCGAGAACGACGACGCCTTTGCCACCGGCCGCGCCGTGGGCCACAAGGAGGGCGTGCTCGTGGGCATTTCGTCCGGTGCCGCCGTGTGGGCCGCACTGCAACTGGCCAAGCGCCCCGAGAACGAGGGCAAGACCATCGTGGCCCTGCTTGCCGACACCGGCGAGCGCTACCTGTCCACGGCGCTCTTCCAGGACTAAGGGCCCGTCGCTTGTCGATAGGCCCAAGGCACGCCGGTCTACCCTCTCTTCTGGCCGCCTGAGCCCATCTCGTTAGGGTGTCCCACACGACGCCCGAACTTGCTACAATGTCTGCGGCGCGGAACCAGCCTCCCGCGCCGCTTTTCTTTTTTGGCCACATGCCACCAAGGAGAACCTCCACATGCACAACAAGCGCGTGCTCGTCGCCATGAGCGGCGGCGTCGATTCCAGCGTGACCGCGTACCTGCTCAAAAGCCAGGGCTACGAATGCGTCGGTGCCACCATGCGCCTCACCTGCCCCGCACCCGACCCCGCCACGGGCATGAATAAGGTCGGCCGCGACATCGCCGACGCGAAGGCGGTCGCCGAGCGTCTGGGGATACCCCATCATGTGCTCGACCTGCAGCAGACCTTCGACCGCAGTGTTATCGAGCGCTTTGTGAACGCCTACCAGGAGGGGCTGACGCCCAACCCGTGCATTATCTGCAACCGCCACATTAAGTTTGGCGCACTGCTCGATGCGGCGCTGGACATGGGCTGCGACTACATCGCAACGGGACATTACGCCAAAACAAGCCAGGCGGCAGACGGCACCTGGCAGCTACATCGCGGCGAGGACCCCAAAAAGGACCAAAGCTACTTTTTGTATTCACTTACGCAGGAGCGCCTGGCGCACACGATCTTTCCGCTGGCTGGCCTGGACAAAGAGCGCGACGTGCGCCGCATAGCCGCCGAGCAGGGCTTTACCAACGCCCAGAAGGCCGAAAGCGAGGACATCTGCTTTATCGCGGACGGTGACTACGCAGGCTATATCGAGCGCCGCTGCGGACATGCCGCTGCACCGGGCGACATTGTGTGGCGCGACGGCAGCGTGGTCGGGCACCACAACGGCGCGCTGCGCTACACCATCGGCCAGCGCAAGGGCCTGGGCGTCGCGATGGCGCATCCCGTGTATGTGACGGGCGTCGACGCCGCCAACAACACCGTGCATCTGGGTGAGGCCGAGGACCTGACCGCCGCTGCCCTCACGGCCGATGAGTGGATCTGGAGTGCGCCGGACGCACGCATGGAGGCGGAGCTCGACGCCGGCGGCATTCGCGTAGGTGCCAAGTACCGCTACCGTCAAAAGGACCAGGCAGCGACCCTTACGCGTGACGCCGACGGACAAATGCTGCTAACTTTTGACGAGCCGCAACGAGCCATCGCCCCCGGCCAAGCCGTCGTCGTCTATCGCGGCGACATCGTCCTGGGTGGCGGTACGGTGACCGGCGCACTTAAGTAGCCGCAGGTTTATCGCTGCACGTGTCGAAGCACCTCAACAGCGGCACTAACCTCGATTACGCGACGCTCGAGGCCGCGGCAAATGGCCTCGAGTCGACCCTCCGCCGTCGCCCATTCGCTCTGCGAAAGAATCTCGATCGCCTCATCAACAAATCCGTTGAGCCGCGATGGATCGAACCAATCGACCGAGTCCGCAAGCGCCAGCTGGACGGAAGGGTCGGGCCCAAACGGCTTAGCGGAAAACCCAAACTCCCCAGCTGCGAGCACGGCAGTTGATACGTTGTACCACAGGCAGTTGCCGCTATCGAACAGCGGGGCAGGCCTTATCTCCAGGGTGTCGACATTGCGGATGATGCCGAAGTTTCGCCAATGGCGGTCGCTGTTGGCCAAAAGGGCATCGCAGACAATCATCTGCGACATAGACCTTCTCACGGCAGCCTCGTCTGCTCCATGCTTACCAAGGAAGCGGCAGTACCGGTCGTACGTCGAGTTTCCCCGCTGGCTACCAAGTGCGCCCTTAACGGAAACAGCCGGAACGTATTCCTCGCGGCCGTCAAGAAAGTCGTCGCACAGACACACAGGGCCATCGAACATCCGCTCAACCGTATAAGGAACAAACTCGCCCTCCGACAGCAAGCGACGATGCAGGGCCGTTGCAACCGCCTCGTTAAAGGGCCGTTGGTCGTCCATGCCGCACCCCTTGACCAGAACGCGAACACCGTTGCGAATCATCCACGATTTAGGAAGCTCGCCCTCGGATGTGTTGTCGGGATTTTTAAGACCGATGCCTTCCAGCCAACCCGAACGCTCTTCGGACGCCGATCGCTCAAAATCGTTCTCGAAGTAATTGAGGTTTCGCCATTCGAACCCGTCGCATTCTGCCGGCCGCAGCCAATAACAATCCGAAAGTGATAGGCCCAGGCACCGAACCGGAACCTCAACGCCGTTAGCAATCCCCAGCTCGCGGTAGCGCGAAATAAGCCCAGGGCGAACATCGGGCACCGACCGATGGCTCCACCACACGTTGAGCTCCCGTTTATTCACCGTAGGAGAAGAGCTCGAGCACGTGCCAAACGGCATCCTCTGCGCATCGAGTACCTCGGCGATTTCGAAGGGAAACTCACGCGTCGGATCAAATGAGACACGCGCAACCTCGTAATCGGCGGACATCAGCGTAAACTTGCGCCCCACATCGGCCGCAGGACGGCGTCCACGTTTGCGGACCTTTTGATAAGCGACCGCGGAATTGTACTCGACCATCTTCCGTCCGCCCACAATATCGCACGCGAGCGTTCCCGATGCGGCAAGTTGAGATATGCGGGCTTTCGTAACGCCCAGCAGGCGGGCAGCATCACCCATAGACAAGTACTCAGACGTATCCATACACCGCATCACCTCGTTAAGTAATTTAAACGTTTAGTTAATAGATTACATGCATCATAATACTAAACAACCCAAAGCGAAAAAAGGCCCGAGAAATCGGGCCTTAGCGATTGGTCAGCCGAGTCGCAAGCTACTCCCCTAGCGCTGAACGTAGGCGCGAACCAGCTCGTAGGTGTTGCGCACGCCGTCGATGTGGCTGCGCTCGTAGTTGTGGCTCGCGTACACGCCGGGGCCGATCAGACCATGGCGAATGTCGTAGCCGGCCGAGAGCGTGGCCTCGACGTCGGAGCCATAGTGCGGGTACACATCGATGGCGTAATCGAGCTCCAGCTCGCGCGCGATGTTGGACAGCGTGGTTACCAGGTCGTAGTTGTACGGACCGCCCGAATCCTTGGCGCAAATCGAAACCATGCGCTCGGTGCAGCCCAGGTCGTCGCCCACGCAGCCCATGTCCACGCTGATCATCTCGCGCGTGTCGGCCGGCACAAAGGCGCCGCCGTGACCGACCTCCTCGTACACCGTAAAGAGCAGCGACACCTTGCGCGAAAGCGACACCTCGCCGTCAGCAACGGCGCGGGCCAGACCCAGCAGAATCGACGCGGACAGCTTGTCGTCAAGGAAGCGACTCTTGATGTAGCCGCTCTCCGTCACCGTGGTGCGCGGGTCCATAGCGATGATGTCGCCGGTCTGAATACCCAGCTCGAGCACATCGTCCTTGCTGTCAACGTTCTCGTCGAGCAGGATTTCCATGTTCTTCTCGATGGTCTTGACCGGCTCATCGGCCACATGCGCCGAAGGCTCGGTATTGAGGACCACGCCCGTGTAGACATTACCGTCACGCGTGTAGACTGTGCAGTTCTCGCCATCGGCCGTAGACCACTGGTGCCCACCAAGCGTCGTGGGACGCAGGCGGCCATTGTCCTTAATGGAACGCACCATGGCGCCCAGGGTATCGACATGGCTCGCCAGTACGAGCGGCTCACCCTCACCACCAAGCTCAACGAGCACGTTGCCTTTATTGGAGCGCTCGGGCCCAAAGCCCATATCGCGCAACGTTTCCATTAGATAATCAGTCGCCGCACGGGTATAGCCCGTAGGCGAAGCAATAGAAGTCAGCGTCTTAAGCTGTCCCGCGATATAGGAGAGCGTCTCCTCTAGAGAAGCATCGATTACAGAAGCCATGTGCATCCTTCCAAGCAAAACTAAGACCGAGTCCCGATTTTAACCGTTCTGCACGCGCAAGGCTCTGGGAGCCGAGCCACCTCCAGACGTCCTCCCGCCGATTTTACGCACGCGCACGGCTTACAATCCCAATCTTGCATAAATCCTATCGGTATCTGCATAGAAATGAGGAATCTTTTTGCTTCGTCTCAGGGTACCCCACCTTGGGCCGTGCAAAAAACGAAGTATTCAGCACCGTGGGCCCCAACGACCCCATCGCGAACGACAAAACGACACGGTTACAGCAGTGTTGCAGGTCGTCGCAAAGCAAAAACTCAGTAACAACCCCCTCCACTCATCGATAGCCCGCCCACAATGGCTGTCGATGGGCGCCTGCGGACCACTGCGGGCCATTCAAAACGTTATGCATTCTTAAGAGCTTGCTGAATACTCCCAAAAATGCACGCTGGGAAGTACACCACCTATCCGCAGCGGGCAGCATGCCTTGGTTTTGCCCATCTCGGGGCATCGACGAGGCACAAAAAGCCCCGCCGCGCGTAGCGCGGCGGGGCCAGCGGCAAGTCAAAAGACCATACGCCTACAGGCGAAAGAACACCAAACTAGGCTAGGCAGCCGGGCAGATCTTCTTGAAGAGCTCGATGACGTCGTCGAGCGTCGCCTCGCGCGGGTTACCCGGGAAGCAGGCGTCGGCCATGGCGTCCTTAGCCAGGACCTCGATCTCGTCAGCCTTCATGGCCTCGCAGACGTGCGGGATGTTCACGTCGGCGGAAAGCTGCTTGACGGCGGCGATGGCGGCGTCGGCGGCCTCGTCAGTGCTCATGCCCGTGGTGTCAACGCCCATGGCGACGGCGACCTTGGCCAGGCGCTCGGCGCAAACCGGCTTGTTGAACTCCATGGCAATCGGCAGCAGCATGGCGCAGGCGACGCCGTGCGGGGTGTCGTAGTGAGCGGACAGGGTGTGAGCCATGGCGTGGTCGATGCCCAGGCCAACGTTGGAGAAGCCCATGCCGGCGACATACTGGCCAAGAGCCATGCCCTCGCGGCCGGAGCCGGGCTGACCGGACTTGGCCTCGGCGACGGAGTCGCGCAAGTTCTCGCTGATCAGCTTAATGGCCTCAAAGTGGAACATATCGGAGAGCTCCCAAGCGCCCTTGGTGGTGTAGCCCTCGATGGCGTGGGTCAGTGCGTCCATGCCAGTGGAAGCGGTCAGGCCGGCGGGCATGGAAGCCATCATGTCAGGATCGACGACAGCAACCTCGGGGGCATCGTTGGTGTCGACGCACACGAACTTGCGGACCTTCTCGGGGTCGGTGATGACGTAGTTGATGGTCACCTCGGCAGCAGTACCGGCGGTCGTCGGCACAGCGATGGTGAACACGGCGTGGTTCTTAGTGGGAGCAACGCCCTCGAGGCTGCGGACATCGGCGAACTCGGGGTTGTTGATAATAATGCCGACGGCCTTGGCGGTGTCCATGGAGGAGCCGCCACCGATGGTCACGATAGCGTCAGCCTCGGCGGCCTTGAAGGCCTCGACGCCGTCCTTGACGTTCTGAATCGTGGGGTTGGGCTTGATCTCGGAGTAGAGGCTCCAGGCGATGCCGGCGGCGTCGAGCTCGTCGGTCACCTTGGCGGTAACGCCAAACTTGACCAGATCGGGATCGGAGCAGACGAAGATCTTCTTGTAGCCGCGACGCTGGAGCTCGCCGGGGATCTCCTTGATGGCGCCGGAACCATGATAAGAGATGGTATTGAGAACGAAACGATTAGCCATTGATAGCCTCCCATCGTGTGCGGGGCACCCATTACGCCCCGCGCTATAAGTCCCATCCTAACGCTTTTGAAACAAAAAACGCGTGAGAACATCAAAAGTGTTAAAGCGTTTCAACAGAATAACGGAGCCCTAGTCCTTCCCTCCCGACAGCAGCGAAGGCTAGATTATAGGAGCAATCGCCCAAAGAATACGACCGACTCAGCCTATAAATTTTTTCTGTTTTAGCAATATATGTTTGACAATACGTTTATAAAAAGATACTTTGTAATGAATAACATGCATGCAGCAAATAACGTCATTCATTTTGTTAGAAATTGCCCATGCGGTTATTGCAGCTGCATCTACTGCAACGTACAGCGTAATTCTCCGCACGAAGCAGAAGACGGTTCCAATTCGATCGAGGCGATGACACATGGTGGCTAGTTGTCCTAAATCGAGCAAGACGGCTACAAACGAATATCGAATCTCAATTGAAGGTAACCCTTATCCGCATACTCTGGCTCTCATCAACCCAGCGGGAGACAACCTCAACATCAAAAAACATGGGTTCACGGGTCCACTAGGACAGCTATTGAGTCTTAAATATACCGTTTATGACGATGCAAATGAAAAACTCTTTACTGTCGTCGACGGTGGTTTTAGCAACATGCCCAGGGTTGCGCTCATCATCGAACACAAGGAAGTTGCGGTGTTCGATTATGGTCTAAACAGACTTGAGATGAAGTGCGTAACGAACATACCGAATTACACAATAAAAGGTAACTTCCTATTTGGAGATTACGATATATTCAGCCAACGGGAAGTGAAACTATCTTCAGTTATCGTCCTTCAATGTGATAAACAATCGTGCTTTAGCATACAGGTTTTGGATAAAGCCGAATTAGCCGCCGCAATTGGAATACCTACAGCCATTGCCCTTCTTAGGGCTCGGATTGAAGAGCATCTCGAATAAATCGCAAAAAGCAGTTCGTAGCAACATTTAGGATAGTTTTTTCTGGCTCCTGGAACTGTATTACATAGTCTGCAAATTGTTCGAAACCATGTCCATGATTCGCAGTAATCGCGGTATGTTTTTTCATTTCCTGCGTAGACGCTACTTTCAAAAAGGATATCGAAACACTATCTAAATTGTTGCAAGACTCATCCAGACTAATAATAGAATAGCTGCTCAGAAAGGCTCTACAAAGCAATAAAGAGGACAGTTCTCCGCCTTGATTATCAACTTGATTACTGTCGTCTTATTATGAATAAAAAGCTCTGACATATGTCCATCCCCTTAACTAATAATCATAGCTGGAAAGATGACATTTTTATTCTATAGCCTCAAGCAACACGCTTTGCTGACGTCAAATCTTGTCATTACAAACATGCACCTTAGCGCTTAAGACTCCAAAAAAGGGGCGGCCGAGATGGCCGTCCCCTCCCCAATATTGATCAGTGCGGCAAAGGGACAGCCCCTTTGCCGCATTCGGTTACTTTCGACAGCCCTCTTTCCAAGCCTCGGCCGCAACCTTCCAGCGTAAGCGCAAGTCGCGCTCGCGGTCGATGAACATGATGGCAAACGCGACAAACAGCAGCAAGCTCGCCACGACGATGGCGTGCAGGCCCATGCGCTCAATACACCAGTTGCCCAACACGGCGCCAAACACAAAGGTAAAGATCACGCCAAAGTACAGCAGGCCGTTTTCCAAAAAGCCGCGCCTGTGGGTAATGATGTAATCGTCCACGTTTTGCAGCGCGTTGCGCAAGTTGCCGATGCACATGGTCGTAGCGATGCCGTGACCGTGGATCTTGCGGAAGCTCTCGACCTGCATGCCGCAGGCAAACGAAGTGAGGCAGTTGGCGAGCAGGTTGTAACCGCCACCGGGGATAAAGCTCACGCCAAGCAAGATGACGGCTTCAAAGAACACCGTCACCTGGCGCCAGTGAATCACGCTGTCAAACCGTTCGTGTACCAGGTCGGCAAGCATAATGCCCACGGCAAACGACACCACAGGGAAGAAGTAGCGCCCCGCAAGTGCCCAATTGCCCTCCGAGATGCTCACGCCCACCAGCAAGATGTTACCCGTCTGCGCGTTAGCGAAAACATGGTCGCGCCCAATGTACGAATACACATCCATAAAGCCGCCGGCGAGCGCCAGGATAATGCCCAGTTCGATGGACTCCGATATCTGTTTGGCACGCTGCATCGTCGTGCATCCTCCTTGTTGACGACCCTCTCGTGCGTTGGCGGAAACATAACCGCCGTTCATACTGTAACCCATTGACAACATGGCGTGCGCGCGAGACGGCTCCTTCGACACGGGGATACACAGTCTGGAAACAAACGGCACCCGCATCGACACGCCGATCCGCCAGCCCATGTACTCCACCAGTCTTTTTAGCCCCGTCCCAAAAAGACTGGTTACAATTACGTGCAGCATACAAACACCGGGAGGGATCGTGGCAAAAAAGCCTCAGCACGCTCAGAATAACCAGCGCAGTCAGCAGGGCAAACAGGGCCAGCAGCAAAAGCGCGGCAGCAAGGCCCAGGGCGGCCACGCCGCTCATACCCCGGCAGCGCCCGCCCGTCCCTGGCGCCCGGGCCGCGATAAGTTCCTCCCCGTCAGCCGCGCCGATATGGACGCGCGCGGTTGGGACCAGTGTGACTTCGTCTACATCTGCGGCGACGCCTACGTGGACCACCCCAGCTTTGGTATGGCCATCATCAGCCGCGTACTCGACGCGCACGGCTACAAAGTGGGCATCATCTGCCAACCCGACTGGACCGATCCCGCCAGCATCAGCGTGCTCGGTGAGCCGCGCCTGGGCTTTTTGGTCAGTGCCGGCAACATGGACTCCATGGTCAACCACTATTCGGTGACCAAGCACCGCCGCCACACCGACGCCTATACCCCCGGCGGCGAGGAAGGTCACCGCCCCAACCGTGCCGTCACGGTCTACGGCAATCTCATCCGTCAGACGTTCAAGGACGCCCCCATCATTATCGGTGGCATCGAGGCAAGCCTGCGCCGCCTGGCCCACTACGACTACTGGCAGGATAAGCTCAAGCGCTCGGTGCTGCTCGACTCGGGCGCCGACATCCTCATCTACGGCATGGGCGAGCACGCGATTGTCGAGATCGCCGACGCGCTCGACGCGGGGCTGCCCGTCGATCAGATCACCTATATCAACGGCACCGTTTACCGCACGGGTTCGCTCGACGAGGTCTACGACTACGACCTGCTGCCCAGCTGGGACGACCTTGCCGCTGACAAGCTCAACTACGCCCGCAGCTTTAACGTGCAGCAGCAAAATATGGACCCCATCACCGGGCATCGTCTGGTAGAGCCCTACCCCAACAGCGTCTATGTGGTGCAGAACCCACCGTCGGCCACGCTCACCACCGACGAGATGGACGAGGTGGCCGAACTCCCCTACGCACGCGATTGGCATCCCGACTACGACGCGGCAGGCGGCGTGCCGGCCTTTGCCGAGATCAAGTTTTCCATTAGCTCCAACCGCGGCTGTTTTGGCGAGTGCTCGTTTTGCGCCCTCACCTTCCACCAGGGTCGCGTGCTGCAGATGCGCAGCCACGACTCGATCATGCGCGAAGCCGAGCTGCTCACGCGCGATCCTGAGTTTAAGGGCTATATCAACGACGTGGGCGGACCGACGGCAAACTTTAGCCGCCCTGCCTGCGACAAGCAGCTCAAGCATGGCGTGTGCAAGAACAAGCGCTGCCTGTGGCCGAGCGTATGCAAGAACATGGTGGTCGACGAGAGCGGCTATACGCAGTTGCTGCGCGACCTGCGCCAGCTGCCGGGCGTCAAGAAGGTCTTCGTCCGCAGCGGCATCCGCTTTGACTACACCATGGCCGACGCCTCGGACGAGTTTTTGCGCGAGCTGCTAGAACACCATGTCTCGGGCCAGTTACGCGTGGCGCCCGAGCATGTGAGCGACGCGGTGTTGTCCGTGATGGGCAAGCCGAGCCGCGCCGTCTACGACGCGTTCTGCCGTAAATTTGAACGTCTGAACCGCGAATACGGACTCAAGCAGTACGTGGTGCCATACCTGATCTCGAGCCACCCCGGCTCGACGATGAAGGAAGCTGTGGACCTTGCCGAAGCCGTGCGCGACATGGGCTACATGCCCGAGCAGGTGCAGGACTTCTACCCCACGCCGTCCACCATGTCGACCTGTATGTACTACACCGGCGTGGATCCGCGCACCATGGAGCCGATCTATGTGGCGCGCGACCCGCACGAGAAGGCCATGCAACGCGCGCTCATCCAGTATCGCAAGCCCGAGAACTACAAGCTGGTACGCGAGGCGCTGGAAAAGGCTGGCCGTCGCGACCTGATCGGCTACACCAAGCATTGCCTGATCCGTCCCGTGCCGCCGCGCCCGGGCGAGATGTCTGCCGGCGGTGGGCATGGCACCGGCAAGAAGGGCGGCAAGGCCCACGGTGGCGCCGCCGGCAAGGGGCCCAAGGGCAGCAAGGGTCACGGCGGTATGTCCCGCGCGCAGAACACTGCCGGTCGCAATCGCGCGGCACAGGGGCGTCAGGGCGCCAACGGAGGCGGCAGACGCAACTAGCGCGGCGAGGCGGCATGCCGCCGCTGGCGACACGACACGCCCCACCAATAAAATGCCGCTCGCCGGGGCGTCGCAGAACGATTCCCCGGCGAGCGGCCGATTAATAATGTCTATCTCAAAACGTCGTTACTTTTTGTCGAAACGACCATAGAGCGCAAACGAGAGCGCCGCAGAGATAACCCAAGTCAAAGCGATGCAGACGACAATCATGATCAGGTTCATGGGATTGCCGCTTGGATCGGCATAAACGGGCAACGAGGTAATGCCGGGCATAACAAAGCCGAAGCACTTTGCGCCGAGAACAACGGTAAGCGCACCGCCAATGCCATCCGCGATCATCGCAGCGATAAGCGGAGTCCTGTTAGGAACCTGAACGGTAAACAAGGCGGGCTCGGAAATTCCCATAAATGCTGAGAAGGCGCACGTCATTGCAGCGGACTTGAGCTTTTCGTCGGTCATGCGCAGGGCTGCACCAAAAGACGCACCGCTTTCGGCGAGGTTATGGCAGAAAGAGATCGGGAGCAGATAGTCATACCCAAGCGTTGCGATATTGGAAATCTGGATGGGGCTCGTTGACTGGTGCATGCCGAAGAGCACGATAAGCGGCATAAAGAAGCCCAGCAGAAAACCGGCAACGGGGCCTAACGTCGAGAATAGCCAAACGATACCGTTGGCAAGACCAAGACCGCACCAGGCACCAATCGGAGCGAGCACAAACAGGTTGACGGGAATCACGATAGCAAGGGAGAGCGCCGGAACGACAACGAGCTTAAAAAGATCCGGCACGACTTTGTCGATTGCGCGATATACAAAAGACAAGCCAATGACGCCAAAGATAACCGGGAACACGGAATCGGCGTAGCTAAAAATCGGCACCGCAAAACCGAACAGCGCAAGGGGCGTCTCGCCCGTACCGACAGCGTTGACAATGGTCGGGTACATCAGCGATCCGGCAACACAAAGCGCAAGCGAACGGTTGACCCGGAACTTATCAGCTGTAGACATTGCCAGCAAAAACGGCAAGAAGTAGAACGGGATATCCGAAATCATATTGAATATCGCAAAGTCGCCGGCACCCGTGTCGATTCCAAAAGCCGCGATAGCAGCCAGGATGCCCTTTACGATGCCTCCCGCCACCAGTGCGGGAATGATAGCGGAGAAGATGCCGGTGATGATATCGAATACGCGAGCCGAACCTTTTTGGAGCTCAGGCTGCTCGGCGTCGGCGGAGACCTCGCCACCCATCCTGTCACCTAGCATGGGCTCCAATTCGTCATATACCGACCCCACGCTGGCGCCGATGATAACCTGCCACTGCCCGTCTTTAACCTGCGCGCCCAAGGCGCCGTCAAGCGTCTTAAGGGCCTCCAGATCTGCCTTGCTATCGTCCTTCAGGTTGAATCTGAGCCTTGTAATGCAGTGCGTTGCCATAACAACGTTATCGGCGCCGCCCACGAGCTCGAGGACACGAGCGGCCAGTTCCTTCTTGTCTGCCACGACAATCACTCCTACCCAAGATCCTCGCCATTAGTGGCGATACATTTCTGATACCAATAGAAAGAGTCTTTACGCGAGCGCTCCGCAGTGCCGTTGCCGCAATTATCCAGATCGACATAGATAAGCCCGTAGCGCTTGTCCATCGTAAGAGGACCGCAGGCAACAAGGTCAATGAATCCCCAGATCATGTATCCGCGCACGTCAACGCCATCGATCACTGCTTCCTTAAGGCACTTTATGTGCTGGCGCAAATAATCGATTCGATACTCGTCGTGGATGCTGCCATCCTCCTCGACTACATCAGATGTACCGAGGCCGTTCTCGGCGATATACAGGGGCAGCCCATAGCGGTCATACATCTGGTTAAGGGTAACCCTCAGGCCAATGGGATCGAGCTGCCAGCCCCACTCACTCGTCTCAAGATAAGGGTTCTTGTTTGCCATGACCAGATTTCCCGCAGTCTTCTCCCATCCCTGATCGCAGGTGGATACCTGGGAAAAGTAGTACGAGAAGGCCAGGAAGTCGACCGTGTTGCGGGCGATGAGCTCTTCATCGCCCGGCTCCATTTGAATCTCGATATCGCACGCGTCGAAATAGCGATTCATATAAGCGGGGTATTTTCCACGAGCCATCACGTCCGTATAGAACCAGTTGGAATACTGGTCGTCGTGAATAGCCTGCATGTTATCTTCGGGACGGCAGGTGGCGGGATACGTACAGAATCGAGCGATCATGCCGCCAACGGGAGTATCGGGCGAAAGACGATGGACAATCTCGACGGCACGCGCATTGGCAACGAACTCGTGGTGCAGGCACTGGAAGATGGCTCGATCGAAGTTCTCCCCCTCTTCGTCTTTGACCAGACAGACCCCGTCCCAAGGCGAAAAACGCGCTGCATTGAACTCGTTAAAAGGCAGCCAGAAATCGACCAGATCGCCCAATTCCGTAACGATTGTCTCGACATAGCGGGCGAAGAAATCAATCGTCTTGCGATTCTTCCATCCCCCATATGTGGTGACAAGATTTACCGGGATGTCATAGTGGAGCATGGTGACGAAGGTTTTAATGCCGTGCTTTTTGCACTCACCCAGCATGCTTCGATACCACTCGATGCCTTCGCGGTTAGGCTCAAGATCATCTCCGTTAGGATAGATTCGGCTCCAGCAAATAGAGGTGCGGAACAGCTTGAGGCCCATCTCCGCAAAAAGCGCGATGTCCTCACGGTAGTGATGATAGAAGTCGTTACCGCGCCTAAACGGGTAGAACTCAACACCATCATCTGCGAGAGCGTTCATTAGTTCGTCATGGCAGAAGGGGTTGTTTTGATGCTTGTCCTCAATCTGGTCATGAGTCCAGGTACCATCCAGCCATCGACAATCCTGCGTCGACTTTCCCTTTCCGCCCTCATTCCAGGCACCATCGGCCTGCGAGCACGATATGGCTCCGCCCCATAAAAAGTCGGAGTCAAACCCATGTTTTAACTTACTCATTTGCCCTCCTTGATCGGATGCTCCAGCGGATAACCCAATACTAGGAAGAACAAGATGCATAAGATATCGCACAGAAAGCGTGGGTTTATAACATTTTTTTAGCTATAATACCGTTTAAGGCATCGATTCTACCGTTCACCCCTGGAGCACCCCATGGATTCGAATCTCAAACAGCTGCTCTATACGCATACCGAGACCGAAGAGTGGCATCGCACACATCCGGGAGAGCTCAGCCCGCGATATAACAGGGTGGAAACCACAACCATTAACGGCGAAGAGGTCTATCTGTTTGATTGGAAAGAAACTCTCGACGAAAACCCCGTGGGTCTTATCAAGGAGTCGCGCTTTACCGATATTCCTCCTCATATCAATCGGGATATGGAGCTTAACTACGTGTACGACGGCGTCTGCACGTTTATCGTCAACGGACGGCGACTACTCCTTAAAAAGGGCGACGTGCTCATTTGCAACACCGGCGTAGTCAGAAGCGTTCCATACGTTAAGGGCGAGCATGATATCGTCATTTCGATCGTCTTCAAAAAAGAAATGTTCGATTCGTTGTTCCTGAGCCAGCTACCCGGCGCGTCACCATTAACGAATCTTCTATTTGATTTTGTGTCCAAAAACCGCGAGGCCCGAAAATATCTCATTCTTCCAGAGGAATACGCCCGACATGCGCGACGCCTCATCGAGATGCTCTTTATCGAATATCACTTTAAAGATGCCTATTCCAATGAACTCATGAGGCACCTCGCCGTCAGCCTATTCCTTGTTCTCATTCGAGGACTGTACCGACGCTCCGCAACTGATAACCAGGCGATCATGTCGGACGAACGCATCGTGTCGATTCTGAATCATATTGAGCGAAGCTACGGCGACTGCACACTCGAAAGCATTGCGAGCGATACGGGTTATAGCACCAGCTATCTCAGCAGCTTGATCAAGCAAAAAACCGGCAAAACGTTTTCGCAAATCAAGCTCAACCAGCAGCTCACAGAGGCGGCATATCTTCTCAATAACACCGAGCGCAGCGTGCAGTATGTAGCCCGAAAAGTCGGCATCTCCAACATGTCATTCTTTTACTCAAAATTCAAAGAAGCATTCGGCGAAACGCCAGGTGCGTTCAAGACGCATCGGTCTAATTAAAGGCGTTATTACTCAGACCGATCAGCTTCGCGCGACACGGGAATGCACAATCGAAGCAGCGAGTGCATCGCCTCTACCAGCACAAAGCCGGCGATGCCAACCGTGACCACAACGTCGAACGGCGTGTTCACAAACCAGAGCAACGTCATGAGATACGACCCGGCATTAAAGGCAAAGTGCAGCAAGATCGTGTAGCGGAGCTTTCCGGTCGTCACGAGCACCCAACCAAAGATGAGGCCGGCGGCGCCGGCGTAGCAGCCCTGCACCCAGTTCATATGCATAAAGCCAAAGATGGCCGCCTGCAGCACAATCGCCGCGGCGATACCCCACGTGCTTGGGGCCGCCCAGGGCACCATGGCGCCGCCTTGCGCGCTCGCACGACGCCGGCGCTTCCAAAGTGGGCGGCACTGTGGATTAAACGCTCGGAGCGAAAACTCAAAAATAATGCCGCGCACCAGCAGCTCTTCACAAAATGGGGCACCGAGCACCGTAGTCAGGACGGCGAGATAGCTGGTGTCACCCATGCCTGTTTCCTCGACAAGCTCGCTGTAGTCGGCCGCAGCATCGGGCAGCAGCGACAGCACGGCGTCGGTCACGTAGCCAACGACCACCTGCAGGGCCAGGCCAATCACGATAACGCAGGCAATACGTTTCCACGCCCCACGCGCTCCCCCGCCGAGCGGATGTGCGCTTTGCCGGCGTGCCATAAACGAACGCGGCCACAGATAACGCCACCACAGCAGCGCCATCAAAAACGATGCCGTCTGCGCGACGGCCTGAAGCAATTGAATGTCGAGGTCATCGATCGAAAAACTCATGAACACCGATGCGACGCCAAGGGCGGAGAACAAAACGACGCTCAGGGCAATATCGGCAGCGACGACGCCAAAACAGGCAAGCGCCCAAATCATCGCATTGAGCATGCCAACCTCCTCCCGACGACTAGTCATTGGGGACGTTCTTCAACGACTAGCTGTTGGGGGCACTCTTTGCCAAAGGCCCCGTTGGGCGAGATGTCAAACGGAAAGGTGCCGCAGCGATTGAACGCGGCGATAAACATGCGGATGGCGTTGGACGGCGTGGTGCCCACGAGCTGGGTTGCCGCCGCGAAGGCTGCCTTCTCCTCGGGCAAGACCTTCGCGACTACGGGGGTCATGTGTTCTGCCATGGCGCTTCCTTTTTGAAACGACGGTGGTGCGGATAGATGCGGGCCACGCGGCTGGGCGACGGGCTGTGAAGGCAACCCGATTGGCCCGCATCCGGAGTTTGTTTCTGCGGCATTGGTATTACTTGGTATTCCTAAGTATTACCCCGCAGATAGAATACCACACCAGGCCCCATGGGGACGGAGAAAAATGGAATATATTGTTGTTGAGTCAGTATTTAGAGCGTGATGATGTCCGAGATATCGAGAGCCTGAGCATCGGCGACATCGTGCGTGGCAAGCAACAGCATACGGCCGTCGAGCGCCGGCGCCCACGGCGCCCGGTCGACCACGGCAAGCGCAAGCTCCGCTGCAACCCCGCCGCCACAGGGCCGCCAGCACGCCCATAACCGCCCTCACCTTTTAATTCGCTTACGACGTGGAAGGGGCGCGACGAACGTCGGCGCATGGCGCGCCCAATCTGGGTATCCGTCGCATGGTGTCCTATGTCCTGCATAATTTTACTTGCAACATGCATAAAAAGACGGGGGCACCCCTCCCCGTCCCAACGTATCCCCGCTTGGACCGTGCAAAAACCGGAGTTTTCAGCATCGCGGCCCCCGCCGGCGGCGCCGCGAATCGTGAATGCCGCGCGATCGGCGTCGTTTTGGGGCACGGCGCGACGCGAAACGTGCGCTATCGCAGCGGCGGACCCCGTCCGCCAGCCCAAGTTGCCCGTCGGGGGATCCCGCGAGATCGAATAGACGCTTCCGGCGCGTATGCAGCCACCCCGGCTTGCTGAAAACTCCCGAAAATGCACGGCGCGCCCCGGGGGACCCGTGCGTGCCGTTAAAAACACGCTCGCATCCAAAAGTATGCGAACGTGGGAGCCAGATGGCGGCAAGGACGCCAAGCAGTGGGACGGAATCCCAGACGTGTCCACCCGGGCACTTCAGCCACCGCGCGTCAGCAGAAAACCTCATGCCCTGCGCCGATGTCGGATAGCCCATCCCCCATATCAACCCTTTGCGCAAAACGGCAATGCCCCGTCCACGCAAATACGCGAACGGGGCATTGTTCAAATTGTGCCGTCAGTGACTCTTTTGCGCCAGCGGCCTTCTAGCTCTAGCTAAGCTCGGGCCAGTAGCCCTTGTTGGCCTCGATCATGTCGTCGAGAACCTCCTTGGCGACCTTCATCGAAGGCACGGTCTTGTTCAGCGTAAAGGCCTTGAGCGCCTTCTCGTAAGAACCCTCGATCGTAGCCTCGACCACGAGCTTCTCGGAGTTCAGCTGCTGCATCATGAGGCCCTGCTGGAACAGAGGAATGTTGTCGCGGCTGATGACCTCGGGGCCATTCTTGCCAATGTAGGCAGGCAGCTCGACCATAGCGTCGTAGGGCATGTTGGGGATAGCGCCCTTGTTCTCGCAAATGACCAGGAAGCGCTGCTTGGTGTCGTTCTTCAGAGCGATAGCCAGATCGGCAATCCAGTCGCCGTGGCTGCCCGCATAGAACGTGCTCTCGTCGATCTCGCCCGTCTTCTCGTAGTGGTCGATGCCGTCGAAGAGGTTCTTCTCACGCGTCTCCTCAACCTCGTTAGCACGGGTGCGCTCGGGGTTGGAATGCTCGACGAACTCCTTCTGCTGCAGGTAGTAGTTCAGATACGTGTTGGGCAGGTACTCCGGGAAGCACTCCATGATCTCGTACTCGCCCTTCCAGACGTAGTACCAGCTGCCCTTGGTGTGGCGGTTCTGCTCGGGGTGCTCGTCAGTGGCCTCCTCGGGCTTCTTTGCCATGAGCGAGCCCATGCCCTTGAGGTAGGAGTCGGGCAGCAGAATCTCATGCTCCTTGATGTACTCGCGCAGCTGCGGGAGCACCTCCTCGCCCTTGTGGCGAATCGAGGTGAACCAACCAAAGTGGTTGAGGCCAAAGTAATCGTACTCGACATCCTTCTTGTCGATATCGAGTGCGGCGCAAACCACGTCGATGATCGCGATCGGCATGTCGCAGATGTTGATGATGCGAGCGTTGGGACGCAGCACGCGGCAGCCCTCGGACACGATGGCAGCAGGGTTGGAGTAGTTGAGAATCCAGTAGTCCTTCTTGGCGTACTTCTCAACGTCGTCGATCAGCTCGACCATGGGGAAGATGGTGCGCATGCCGTAGGCAAGGCCGCCGCAACCGCAAGTCTCCTGGCCCACGCAGCCGTGACGCAGCGGAATCTTCTCGTCCTGCTCGCGCATGGCGTAGCCGCCCACGCGCATCTGGGCAAACACGAAGCTCGCGTCGGTAAAAGCCGTCTTCTTGTCGGTGGTCACCGTGAGCTTGATGTCCAGGCCGAGGTCCTCGTGCAGAATCCAGTCCACGAGCACGCCGATCTTGCGCTGGCGCTCCTCGTTGATGTCGTACAGACGAATCTCGTCAACGTCGAGCTCGTCCTTGCGCAGAGCGATGGACTTGACGATGCCGGGGGTAAAGGTGGATCCGCCACCACACAGAGTAATGATCATTGTTTACTGCTCCTTCTCAATTGCGTTTTCGACCTTGTCGCGCATCTCGGCGACCTTCATGCCAAAGATGATCTGGATATTGTTGCCGTTACGGTTGATGCCGCTGTTGGGCACATGGTTGATGAGGTTCTCATCGATGAGGTCCGGGTTCTTAACGTTCACGCGAAGACGTGTAAAGCAGTTCTCGAGCTCCTCGATGTTGTCCTTGCCGCCAAGACCTGCGACCAGGTCGGCAATACCTGCATCGACGCCCTCTGCGGGAGCTGCGGCAACAGCGCCCTGCTTCACCGCGACAGACGCGGCGGCCTCGCCCTCGGCAACGGACTCGGCGAGCTCGGGCTCCTCCTCGCGGCCAGGCGTGTGGAGGTTGAGCCTCTTAATAAGGAAGGTGAAGAGGAAGAAGTATAGAGCGGCGTTGACGACTCCGAGCACGAGCATCATCGGCCAGTTGGTCTTATCGACACCAAGGACCAGGTTGGAAACCACGATGTTGATGATGCCGCCTGCAGTCGAAGCGGGCACGGAGAGGACCTTGAGCAGGACCAGGAAGATACCGGAAAGAACCGAGTGAACAACAAAGAGCACGGGAGCGGCAAAGACAAAGAGGAAGTCCATGGGCTCGGTGACACAGGAGAGCACGGCGGTGATGATCAGCGGGATGATAACGGCCTTGGTCTTATCCTTGTTCCCCTTGTAAGCGGTGAAGATAAAGGCGAGACCGATACCGATGTAGGGCCACAGGTTGTTGAAGGTGTAGCTGTTGAAGTAGGTGCTATCGGAGAAGGGCTGGCCCGTCATTGCCATCTCGGCAACACGGATGGGATAGGCGCCGGCGATAACCTGATCACCCAGCGTCAGGGTGCCGCCCACATCGGAGAACTGGAACGGGGTGTAGATGAGGTGATGCAGACCGGTAGGAACGAGCAGCTTGTTGAGCATGCCGTAGATAAACAGACCGATGTTGCCCGACTCCTTAATGATGCCGGCAACGGAGGAGATGGCACCCTGAACCGGAGGCCAAACGATGCAGAAGCCAGCACCCATGATCCAGGAAATGATGATCATGATCAGGAACGGGAAGCGAACGCCCGAGAACATCGAAAGGGCAATGGGGAACTGCTTGTTCGAGTACTTGTTGAACACGGCACCGGTGATGCAACCAAGAATGATGCCGCCAAACACGCCGGTATCGAGCACCTGAATGCCCATAACGGTGCTCTGGCCGGTTCCGGTAAGACCGAGCATGCCGCTCGCTTCGGCAAGAGAGCCGGTGGCGTTGAGCACGATGTTGTTAGCCTGCAGGAACAGGAAGAACGACATCAGGGCGATCAGCGAAGCATGGCCCTTGTTCTTCTTTGCCATGGCGCCGGCGATGCCCACGCAGAACAGAATCGAGAGGTTGTTGATGATAAACATCAGCGACTGATAGACAACGGCGCCCACAAGCTGGAACGGACCGGAGCCCAGCACAGGGATCACGGCGCAGATGGTCTTGTTGGTCAGAATAATGCCCACGATGAGCAGAATGCCGGCAACCGAGAGATACATCATCGGCTGAACGATTGACTTCGCGAACACCTCCAACGGCGCTTTGAAATTGAACTTCTTTTTTGCGGTCATAGCGGTACTCCCCTTCCTTTTCCGCAAATTGAGACAGATGTGCCCTGGACAAGGCCATAAGCCCTGCCTTATATCAATCGATGTGTGGGCACGTTATGCCTAGAGACCAGGTTCTCCAAGCAGGTTAACAATGTGATACGCGAGATAGCTCTTCTCGGCATCGGTAACGACAACGTTATAGGTAGACGCTAAGTGGTCGGCAATTGACTCCGCGCACGAGAATGCGCACGGATACGCCGTTTCATCGATTCGGAACAGCGCGTCGCCATTGATTTGCCCGGCCGCAGGATCGAGCGCCCGCTGTGCGAAAAACTGCAGGTGACGAACGAAGCGTTCATAAGGCAGCGAGGTGTCATCGAGGGTCGTGGCATAGCGCTCGGAAACAATCGCGAGCACGTCGCGAACAAGCTGGACCGAGATGATAAGACGGTCGGAGCGTTGCGGCATGGTGGCGTTGACGATATGCAGCGTGATAAAACCCTGCTCTTCTTCGCTCATCTGGAAGCCCATATACTCCTTGATAATCTGCAGCGCACGGCCCGCAAGCGCATACTCCTTGCGATAGAACTGCTGGATCTCGAGCAGCAACGGATTCTCACAGGAGACGCCCTTGCGCTCACGCTCCAAAGCAAGGCTGATATGGTCTGCAAGAGCAATGAGAATCTTGTCGTTGATATCGACATTGAGCTCTCGACGAAGCATCTGAACGATGTCCTCGGAAATCACGAGGTTGACGGTGGGGATGGACTCCAAAAGATGTGCCAAGCGGTCAATCGTGCGCGAATCCTGAGAAGTGCCCTCCTGCAGCGCATAGGTCTTTTCGCCCGATGCCTCATCGATAGCGTCGCCGGCATGGCGGCCAAAGCAGAGGCCTCGGCCGATGACGATGAGCTCGGAGCCATCGTCCGAAGTGACCATTGCGACGTTATTGTTGAAAACTCGCTTGATAACCACGGTACCCACCACAAGAATTTACTCGGAAAGCCAGACGACAGGCTCTTTAACAGCAACAGGACCGGAAGCGTGCTCACGAAGAGTCGAGTTCTCCGAACGCTCGCACACGATAACGAAGACCGTGGGATCGAAGCCGGCGGCGCGGACCGCGTCGAAATCGACCTCGACGAGGGGCTGGCCCGCGTCGACATGGTCACCCTGAGCAACAAGCGCATGGAAGCCCTTGCCCTCAAGTTTAACAGTGTCGGTTCCGATATGCAGCATCACCTGAGCAGAGCTGTCGTCGGACATGATGCCCAGCGCGTGCTCAGTCGGAAACAACGCCGCGACGGTGCCGGAAACAGGAGCGCACACCGTTCCCTCTTGGGGAACCACGGCAACGCCATCGCCCACGGCGCGGCTGCTAAAAGCGGGGTCATTGGTTTTTTCCAGATGAACAAGCTCGCCGGAAACGGGAGCGAGGATTTCGAACTCGGAAGATGCAGTCTTCTGCTCATCCGAACCGCCCATCAGGCGAGAAAAGAAACCCATGGTGGCATGTCCCTTCATAAATATAGCCCAACCAAAATCAAGCGAATGCGTCCATAGAGACACATCCGTTCAAAGACTTTGGTTAGGCCCACGTCCGAGGGACTCGGTAACCTTCCGCATTTCTTTTTACGGGAGCTATTGTAGACAAGCCCAAAGCCAGAACAATCATTATGACCGGTGAGCGGTATTTTTTCTTCGATAAACGGTATTTAAGCGGCACTTAGGGACGTTCCTTTTCTGCCGGCACCCAGGGGCGCTCCTCACTCTGGTGCATTGGGGACAGGTTTGTTTGCACCAGGTTGGTGCAGATTAACCTGGCCCCATTGCACCAATTTCGTATGCGCTAGACAAAGAGCTCGCATTCCTTCCGCACGACGCAAGCCTTGCTCAGCATCTGGGAAACAGCGGATAGCTTGTTGGGATCAAGCTTGCGAGCGCCTCGCGGGCATACGGCGATGCAGCGCATGCAGGAGATGCACGCCTCGTCAGCTGCTCGCTTGGGGTCGCCCTTGTCGATAGCACAAACGGGACACGCCGCGGCGCATGCACTGCAGGAGACGCATTCCTCTGTTGCCTCGGGTGCCATACGGCGACCTCCAGCTTGTTTATAAGGACGATTGCCGGGGATAGAGGGCTCGGACGCATCCTCAGCCAACAGCTTTTGCTGAATTTGCTGCGCAAACTCTGCGAGCTGCGCCGCATCCTGCGCATCCGGTCTCCCAGCAGCAAACTGACGAGCAGCGGAATGCTCAGCAATAGCAGAAACAGCTGCAACCACCCTAAATCCGGCGCGCTTCGCAACGTCCTCCAGCTCTACGAGCGTGTCCTCAAACGCGCGGTTTCCGTATACACAAACCAAAACAGCCCGAGCCCCGTTGCCGCGCACCATGCCCAACCGGTCAGCCACCACAGCCGGGATTCTACCGGCATACGCCGGCACAGAGATTACGGCCACGTCGTCCTCAGCCATCGAGACAGCGCTGAGATCTAGCCCGCTATCGGTCAGATCGACGGTAACGGTATTATTGTCCAGCGCCCCGGCCACAAGGCCAGACACCTTCCGCGTTCCACCCGTCGGACTAAACACAATTTCGAATACGCTCATCGAGGCACCCTCTCCCTACGCCTGGCAACGCGTCAAGCCGTTTTCACATTCAGACAGAGTATACGGCGCATGGGGGGAGCTCCCCGTTTTGGTGCGCCAGGCACCCCAATGCACCCACCCTACGCTGTCTGCCTCTTCGTTTTGTATAAATTACGGTACAGATTGTATATATTTACGGGATACCGCCGCGTTCTCCTGAGGTACCCCATCCTGGCCCGTGCAAAAAACGGAGTATTCTGCAACGTGACCGCGCCAGCACCGCCGCGGGTGGGCAAAACTGTAGGGCGCCGTATCATTCTAAGTCCCGACATGGCGAGAATGACGCGCCCCCTGCTCCGGAAAACGGCGAAATCTGACTCGGAACGCTCGCTAGGGATATCCGAAGGCCACCGTTGGCGACGTCGAATCATATGCAGACAGCTCGAACTGCAGAATACTCCAAAAAATGCACGGCGCACCCCATAGGACCCATTGCTGCATGGCAGGAAACAGGCCCACGGCATCCTCTAAATGCATTCCCGAGGAAATCACATTTGAACTAGCGATCGGATACGGCAAACAAAAAGGGCCCCGAACGTAGTTGCTCGGGGCCCTTGGTTCACCTCGCTCTAGCGGGCGATGCGTATGTTATTTGCGCTTGCCGCCGCCGTCGCCGGGGCGACGGGAGCTGCCACCGCGCTTGCCGCCACGGCTGTTGCCATAGCTGCCACGATTATCGCGACCGCCGGCACGGCCGCCGCGGGAGCCGGCCTGGTTGCCGCCACGCCCGCCACGATAGCCGCCGCGACGCTCCTCGCGGGTGTCGTCGTAGTTGCGCCAGTCATCGCGACGATCGCGGCTGGCACGCGGGTCGCGACGATCGCGCGACTCATTCGAACGACCGGCGCCGCTGCGGCCACCGTTGCCACGAGCGCCCTCGCGACGCTCACCACCGCGGCCGCCCTCGCGGCCTCCGCGCTCGTCAAAGCGCTTGCCGCCGCGGGACTCGCCGCCGCGGGTACCACGCTCGTCACGCGAACCACGGCCTTCGCCGCCGCGACGCCCATCACGGCCACCGCGCTCGTCATCGCGACCGGAACGACGGCGATCGCCCGCGCCACGCTTGCCACCGCGCGAACCACGGCCCTCGTCCTCGCGCTCAACACGGCGACGGCCACCGCGATCCCCATCCTCGCGACGGCGGCGATGCGCCTCGCCCTGGAACTGCTTGGCACGACGCTCGGCACGGTTACCGCGCGGGGCCTGCTCGACGGCAGCGGCACCGCCGCGCTCCTCGGCAGCTACCTCGCGGGCCACGCTCTCAACAGCCTCGTCTACGCGAGCCTGAACGCCCTCGCGCACGCGGGTCTTGCCGCCGCGCTTGGGACGGCTCGGACGCTCGCCGTCGCCGCGGCGCTCGTCGCGACCGCGGTTGGAACGACCGGCAACATCGCCGTAATCGTCGCCGTTGCGCTTGCCGTCGCGACGCGCCTGCTCAAGCTTCTTCTTGCTCTTGGACTTGCCGCGCTTGGTCTTCTTCTTCACCTTAAAGGCGGCAGGATCGCGCTCGGGGTCAACGGCGGGCGGGTTGGGACCCACGTGCAGGTCGCCCGCTTCGTAAATATCGGCCGTCTTGTCCATGAGCTTCTCAATCTCGTAGAACTCGTCGACGTCCTGCTCGGTCACAAACGTAATGGCCCAGCCCAGCTCGCCGGCGCGGCCCGTACGGCCAATGCGGTGGATATAGTCGGTCGGCTCGGCCGGCACGTCAAAGTTCACGACGTAGCGCACGTCGCTAATGTCGATGCCGCGGGCGAGAACATCGGTTGCCACCAGCACGTCGACGGTGCCGTCGCGGAAGGCAGAAAGCGCGCGCTCGCGCTGGGCCTGGCTGCGGTTGCCGTGAATCGCGGCGGCCTTGATGCCCTTGCGCTCAAGGCGACGGCAGCAGCTGTCGGCGCGGTGCTTGGTGCGCATAAAGACGATGGTGCGCTCCGGGCCCTCCTTCTTGAGGAACTCGGGCAGCAGGTTGTTCTTGGCCTCGATGGACACCGGGAACACAAACTGGTCGACAGTGTCGGCGGTCGACGTGGCAGGCGCGATCTCCACGCGGGCCGGGTCGCTCACCAGGTCGGTGATCTCGCCCACGGCCTCCTCGTCGAGCGTGGCCGAGAACAGCAGCGTCTGTCGCTCGGCCGGCGTCTCGCGCACAATACGGCGAACGGCGGGCAAAAAGCCCATATCGAGCATGCGATCGGCCTCGTCGAGCACCAGCACCTTGACCTCGTTCAGATGGCAGGCTCCCTGCTCGATCAGATCGACCAGACGGCCCGGCGTTGCGACCAGGATGTCGCAGCCGTACTTGAGGGCAGCGGTCTGCGGCTTGTAGCTCACGCCACCCACGACGGTCACGGCAACGTGGCCGGTGACGTCGGCGATCTTGCTCGCGACCTCGTCGATCTGCTGGGCAAGCTCGCGCGTGGGAGTGATGACGAGCATCACGGGACCGCGGCCGTTGCCCTCGGGCTTCTTGGCGCCGCGACGACGGTTGCGGCCGCCGCGCTCGCGTACGGGTTTGGGAGGAGCGATGTGCTCCAGGTTGTTCATGGTCGGCAGCAAGAAGGCGGCCGTCTTGCCGGTGCCGGTCTGGGCGGCGGCAAGCAGGTCGCGACCCTCGAGCACCACGGGGATGGAGCCGGCCTGAACGGGCGTGGGCGCCGTGTAGCCCAGATTCTCGATAGCACGGAGCATCTCGTCCGAAAGCCCCAGCTCGTCAAAGGCGGGCAGGCTCTCGGTAGCGGACTCGACGGCTTGGGCGGCATTGGCCTCATCGGCAGCATCGAAGGCAGCCTGGGTCATGGCCTCGCGGGTCTCGTCCAGAATCTCGGCGTCGGTGACGTCGGATACAGAATTACGCATATGTTGTTGTTCCTTATCTGCACGCGCAATGGGCACGGCATGCGGCCGCGCGGGCGTGCTTGGTAGTGCGCTAATACATACAAAAACGGGTGCGCACAGAGAGGACGTTGCTCAGCACGCTGGCGATCGCTTTGGCAGCCCTATCACGCGCCGTCCAGACGCAGCAGCACTAAGCGATGGAGCAGATTCGCCGCGGGTTAGTATACCCGTGCTTCGCATGCCCCCACGTAAACCACAGATGACGAGGCGGACGCGGCGGGCCCGGCTGATTGTCTCAATCTGTAACGGCTGCGAAGCAAAACCGGCCCTAAATGTTACAGATCAAGACAGAGGGGAATTTCCGTCCAGTCCAAACCAAATCTCTCAGTCTTCCTGCAATTTCGAACATGTGGCCTATAATGTTGCTTTGGTTACGCTATATATTGCGCAGCCATTTAATACGTCGCCCACCGGGGGGCATTAATTCCTATCGCCATATTGGCTAGGAAGCAATCAAAGGAGGTATCCGTGGCAACAGAGACGCCTTGCTCGGTCCTCTATAACGATATTCGCTCGTTCGGCGGTCTTAAGCATCTCGAAATCGCCCGAATGCTTATCAATGGAAACTCCTATCTCGGCAGCACCTTGCTCGAGAAATGCTCTTCCAACCGCTCGTATCTCACCCGTTACATCGTCCATCGCGAGCCCGACCAGTGCGCACCCGCCATCTACAGCGACTTTACCGTCACCACGCTCAACCTTTCCGCGGCAATCTGCAGCAAGCTCGGCAGCGGCGAGTCCGCCTATCAGGCAATCGCCGAGCACTATCGCGGCCCGGCCGCCAACGAAATGATGTCGGCTCTCGCCAGCTACAAGTTGGACAGCCGCCTATATGCAAATGCCCTCAATCGCATCGACAACTTTGACGGCAATGCCGTGCGCGAGAAGAGTACGCTTTACCTTATGCTCTTTGTGGCAACGGGGGCGCTCGCTGACCCCATCCAAGGCGTGGCCACCGTCGAGCGCTTTTGCGACAGCAAGACAGGCGGGCACTTTGGCACCACCGAAACTACCGTCGGACGTGGCTTTATGAGCAGCCTGGAGCAGCCGCGCACTGTCGCCCCCAACCTCGGTCTGCTCAGGACACATGCCGACAACTGCGTCGACATGCAAATCCATCCCCTCACACGCGATCCGCGCGGCACCGTGATTGGTTCTTTGCCCAAAACCTCGCCCAGCATCACCGATGTAGGCGCTGATGCATCGCGTGAGCATCTCCGCATTTGGCTCGAGGGTGGGCACTGGTACGCCCAGGGCCTTGGGTCGACCAACGGCACAGTGCTCGAATCGGGCGCGGGCGACGGCGATATTGTGATTGAGCCGCCCCGCGACCAACGAGAGCCCGGCAAAGTCTATCCCCCCGTGGAAATCGAAAACAGCGACAGACTTCACTTGGGTCTCTACACGACATTCCTTGTCATTGTGGACTAGCGCGGACGGCGATCGAAAGACGGTCGCCGTCCGTCTTTCGTCTTCTACCTTTTGCGTCGTAAACGACAATACTCAGCGGTATACGCGGGCAGTGCGGTTATCATGGTACTTCACCGATATCCGCACTGCTCACGTATACGCGCGGCAACCCATGCCAGACAAAGGAACGCCATGGATACTACCGATAGCGCCTCTGGCGACAAACTCATTCGTCTTGACACGTTCGACACCGCCGTGGCGGTCGACCCCAGCGCCAAGGACGACGCCAAGCGTCGGTTTATGACGCTTATTCTCCAGACGGCCCACCGCGACGACGGCAACATCGGGCACGTGCTGCGCGCGACCAACACGAGCGGCGAGGTCTTTGCCGTCAAGCTACTCAAGGACAACGCCATCCTTTCCCCCGCTGCCCCCGACCGCTCCGCCGAGCAATCGGCCGCGCACCTGGCCAACACCGCCGCGCTGTTCGAGGAGTACCGTCATCTGTGTACCGTCTCGCACCTGCGCGGATTTCCGCGTGTCTATGGCTACGGTTCATGCGAGGACGACCCGCTCATCCTCATGGAGTGGGTCGAGGGCACCTCGCTCAAGCAGGCGCTGCCCCTGCTTCCGCACGATGCCTCGGGCGGGCTGACCACCCAGATGGTGGCCGCCGTCGGAAACGCCGTGCTTCGTGCACTCCTGATGACCCAGGGACTCGTAGATCCGGTCGTCCATCGCGACCTGTCGCCCGCCAATATCATGTTCCGCACCACCAGTCGAACGCTCGAGCAACAGATTGCCGATTGCTCCTTTGACCCCTGCCTCATCGACATGGGCTCCGCGACCATGGCCCTCGGCGACGACACGATCACCCGGCGCGCCGACATCTGGCGCTTTGCCACGCCCGCATACGCCGCGCCCGAGATGCTCACGCAGGATATCGAAGGCATCGCGGCCCTTCGCCGCTCGCCCGCCATCGACGTCTATGCGCTATCGAGCATTCTGTACCAGCTCTACAGCGGTCGCAAGCCGTTCGATGTCGAGTCGACGGGTGCCGCGGCAACCGGCTCGTTCTACCTCATAAAGACCAAGACCAAGCCAGCGCCGCTCGAGCCGCGATGCAATGACGACGAAGCGCTCGTCCAGATCATCATGAAAGGCATCTCAGTCGAGCAGTGCGATCGTCCCACCGAGCAGCAGATGCTCGAGGTGCTCTCGGCATACCTCACCGATGCCGAATCCGAGGGCCGCGAAGGCGCAGGAGACGAGGCCGCGATTGATATCGATTCTGGCACGCACCTTAAGGTCGACGTCGCCGGCGAGCGCGCGCGAGAGATCCTGGAGCAGGCCCGGCACGACGCCATGACCCGCCGCCGCTTTATTATCGGTGGCGTTGTCGCGGCCGTTGCGGGGCTCGGCGTTATCGGGGCGGCAACCCATGGCTTCGGCATCCCCGACTACCTGGACGGCATCCGCGGTACGGTTGGCGACTACACCTGGGATCAGCTGCAGGAGATTTCGCTCAAGATTAAGGCCGCCGAGACCCGTAGCGAGGCACGCGAGATCGCCAAGCGTTATCATCTGCTCGACGACGACGGCCGTATTCCCTACCCGAGCACCAAGCGCGTTACGCTTACCAACGGGCTGGAGGTCGGGGCGCAACTCGTGGGCATTCTTCACGACGACCTGGTGGATACCAACGGCAAGGCCGGTCTGTCATTTATCTTTGACGCAGGTATTGCCGAGCGCGATGCCTCAGAGCACCCGCTCAACGGTGGCTGGGAAGACTGCGAGCTGCGCACATGGCTCGATGAGGACGGCATTAAGCTGCTTCCCAAGGAACTGCAATCGGTTATCAGTCCGGTCAAGAAGATCTCGAACAACGTCGGCGCCACCAAAAGCACTTCGTGCCTGAGCGAACTGCCCGCGACCCTTTGGCTGCCCGCCATGGTCGAGCTCTGCGGCGGACAGGCGCCCAAGGACTTTAGCGAGGACTGCCATTACCTATCCGGCATCTACAACGGCGAGGGCAAGGAATACCAGCTGTTCCGCGAGCTTAAGGTGAGCCCCTTTACCACGAACAGCATGATGATTCGCCAGTGGAAGGGCAAGGATGTCTGTTGGTGGGAGCGTACGGCGAGCCCCGACACGTCGGAGAACGAGGGCACGCTCTATATGAACCGCGTGGGCGACGACGGCGACGTCTTTAATTACGCCACGCCTGCAAGCAAGCCCGATAAGCGAACCTGCGTGATCCCCGGGTTCTGTATCTAGGCGGCGGGCGTCTTGCCGTGACGAGACCCCTCCCCGGCAATTGTCTCGATCTGTAGCACTAGCTCGGCAGATACAGGTTTAGATGTTACAGAACGAGACAAACCCCAGCCCCGCGAGACAACATCTCAATCTGTAACAGTAAGGGGTTAAAACTTCTCTAGATGTTACAGATTGAGATGATTGGTTGGGACGGCCACCGATTGAGCAGCCGCCCTCATCTGTAATGAAAAGTCATACATTCAAACTATTACTGAACACCCCCAGGGGGTATGGGTGTATAGTATCGGCAGGTTAACAATTACAACACCGAACTACAGAAAGGAGAAGCCATGGCTCAAGATACGTTCGACGTGGGCGGCATGACATGCGCTGCCTGCCAGGCACACGTGGACCGCGCCGTGAGCAAACTCGACGGCGTCCAATGCGTCGCGGTCAACCTACTCGCCGGCTCCATGTTGGTCGACTACGACCCCGCGCAGGTCACCCCCGACGACATCTGCACCGCTGTCGATCGCGCAGGGTACTCGGCCTCGCCCGTCGACGCGGGCGACGCCGGCCCAAGCGGCAGCGCACAAGCCAGGACCGGCGCCGCCCATATGGAGTCGCCGACCAAAAAGCTGGAGGCCACTGCCTCCGCCATGCGCACCCGGCTCATCATCTCGATTGTCTTCCTTATCCCACTGTTCTACATAGGCATGGGGCACATGCTCGGCTGGCCGCTGCCCGGCATTTTCACGGACCATACCCACAGCATGACGCTCGCGCTCACCGAGCTCGTCCTGCTCATCCCCATCGTCTACGTCAACGACGCATACTTTATCAACGGGTTTAAATCGCTCGCGCACGGCGCGCCGACCATGGACGCTCTCATCGCCGTCGGCGCGACCGCTTCCGTCGCCTGGTCGCTCTATGCCATGTTTATCATGGCCGACCAGCTGGCCGCCGGGCAAATCCACGAGGCCATGATGACGAGCATGGGCAACCTGTATTTTGAGAGTGCGGGCACGATCCTGTCGCTCGTCACCGTGGGCAAATACCTCGAGACACGCAGCAAATCCAAGACCGGCGGCGCCATCGAGGCGCTCATCGACCTGGCGCCCAAGAGCGCGACCGTCGTGGCAGAGGACGGCACCGAGACCACCGTCGACGTCGACAGCATCCTTCCCGGCCAGGTCCTGCGCGTACGCCCCGGAGAGTCCATCCCCGTCGATGGCGTGGTGCTCGAGGGCAGCTCGGCCGTGGACGAGAGTGCGCTCACCGGCGAGTCCATCCCCGTGGAAAAGACCGCCGGTGCCACCGTCAACGCGGCCACGGTCAACCGCACGGGCTCGTTTACCTTCCGCGCCACGCGTGTGGGCGCCGACACGTCGCTCGCCAAGATTATCCAGCTCGTCGAGGACGCCAACGCCACCAAGGCGCCCATCGCCCGCATGGCCGACAAGGTCGCCGGCGTGTTCGTGCCCGTGGTGTTTGTAATCTCGGTCGTGACCTTTGTAGTGTGGATGGCACTGACCGGCAGCATGAACGAGGCGCTCACCTCCGCCGTGGCCGTGCTGGTGATCAGCTGCCCGTGCGCACTGGGTCTGGCCACGCCCGTCGCCATTATGGTGGGTACCGGCAAGGGCGCCGAGATGGGCATTCTGTTCAAGAGTGCCGAGGCGCTGGAGAATCTGCGCAGTGTGGGCACCGTAGTGCTCGACAAGACGGGCACGGTCACCCGCGGCAAGCCTGCCGTGACCGATATCGTAGTAGCCACGCGCGCTGACGGCTCGCCCGCCATGAGCGAAAAGTCGCTGCTCAAGCTGGCCGCCGCGTTGGAGCGCTCGAGCGAGCACCCGCTGGCCGAGGCGATTATGGCCGAGTGCGAGGCACGCGGAATTGTCGCGCGCATGGTCGAGGACTTTGCCGCCGTGCCCGGTCGTGGCGTAACGGCGCGCGAGGGGCAGAATGTCATCGCCGCCGGCAACGTACGCCTGATGAACGAGTTGGGCGTTACCGTGCCCGCGGGTCTTACCGAGCAATTTGCCGCCGAGGGCAAAACACCGCTGTTCTTTGCCAAGAACGGCGAGCTTGTCGGCACCATCGCCGTGGCTGACGAGGTCAAGGAGACGAGCGCCGGGGCCATCGCCGCGCTCCGCAAGCTCGGCGTCGACGTGCGCATGCTCACCGGCGACAACCGCGTGACGGCCGAGGCTATCGCCCGCCGCGTGGGACTCACCAGCGAACAGGTCATCGCCGACGTCCTCCCCGCCGACAAGGAACGCCACGTGCGCGAACTGCAGGATGCGGGCGGCAAGGTCGCCATGGTGGGCGACGGCATCAACGACTCCCCCGCCCTGGCGCGCGCCGACGTGGGCCTTGCGATCGGCACCGGCGCCGACATCGCCAAGGAGGGCGCCGACGTGGTACTCATGCGCAGCGACCTCATGGATGTTGCGCGCGCCATCGAGCTTTCGCGCGCCACGATCCGCAACATCAAGCAGGACCTGTTCTGGGCGCTGTTCTACAACGGCATCGGCATTCCGCTGGCGGCAGGCGTGTTCTTCCCCCTCACCGGTTGGCAGCTCTCGCCGATGTTCGGCGCCGCGGCCATGAGCCTGTCGAGCGTGTGCGTCGTAAGCAATGCGCTGCGCCTACGAACCTTTAAGCCTAAAGTGGCAAAATAGGTTCACCCTTAAGTCCATTTAGAACGGGTTTTCCAGGTGCCCGAGATTGACCTGAAAGAGGAGCGACGCGTACTTTGGTACGCGAGCGACGGCTTGAAGGCCAAGGTCGGGTGCCTGGGAAAGCCGACACAACAGAGAGGAATACCGATGCGATACACAATCAAGACTTCCGGCCTCATGTGCGGCCACTGCGACGCCACCGTCGAGACGGCGTTGCTCAACGTTGCCGGCGTGACCGACGCCGACGCCGATCACGAGACCCAGACCGTCCAGGTTGAGTGCGCCGACACCGTGACCGCCGAGCAGCTCGCCGCCGCCGTCGAGGGCGCGGGCGAGAAGTTCCACGCCCTTTCGGTGACCGCCGCGTAACGACCCGCACGTACCCCCCGACCAGAAACGAGGACCCGCCATGATGGCAGACCACAAATCGGTAACCCGCATGCTCAAGACGGCACGCGGCCAGATCGACGGCATCTTGCGGATGGTCGATGAGGACCGTTACTGCGTCGATATTTCCACGCAGCTCATGGCAACGCAGGCGCTCATTGCGCGCATCAACGCCGACGTGCTCAAGGCGCATATCGAGGGCTGCGTGACTTCGGCAATCGAATCGGGCGACGAAGACCTCAAGGCCGCCAAGCTCGCCGAGATCGAACGCGTCGTCGACAAGCTCTCCAAGTAATTGGGGCATTGGGGACGGACTGCTTTGCACCTTCTTGGTGCATCGGGGACAGGTATGTTTGCGCCACCTTGGTGCAGATTGACCTGTCCCCCTTGCTCTAAATCGGGTATAAAGGCGTGCAGCATATCGAACGAAAGGCAATTTGCATGAATGACTTTATGAAGGGCCGCAATGGCGCCGATGAGCTCACCATCGTTATGGGCTTTGTCGGCATCGTCATCGCGATGATCGGATCGATAGCCCATATCCAGTGGCTCAGCTGGATTGCCATCGCCGTAATCGTGATTGGCGTGCTGCGCGGCCTGTCCAAAAACATCGACGCACGTCGCAAGGAAAACGCGGCCTTTGTCGCCGCGACCGCTAACGTCCCCGGCCTGGGCAAGTTCGTAGCGAGCTTGGGTAGCGGCGCCGCGGCTGCCAACGCCTCGCGCACGGCCGGTACCAGCAAGGAAGACTTTGAGCGTGCCAAGCGCACGGCCAAGAAGATGTGGAAGGGTCGCAAGACCACGGCATACCTCAAGTGCCCCAACTGCGGCCAGATGCTCTCCGTCCCCAAGGGCAAAGGCAAGATCCGCGTCACCTGCCCCAAGTGCCACGCCAAGATGGAAACCCGCTCCTAGCGCCCGCACGCGGGACAAATTAATCAGGTTTGTTTGTCCCAAATCTTAAGTATTTGTTCGATAAAAAAGCCGAGGCCTCGTGTTGAGACCTCGGCTTTTTGCATGCGGCAACGGAGCTGCCCCTTTGTCACATCTACGCCACACCGTCGCGGGCCAGCTCCTCGGCCAGCGCTTCGGCAGGCATGGCCATAATCGCGTCGAGCTCGGCGTCCACCTCGGGAATACGCTTCACCTTGAGCTTGCGTACCAGATCACCGCGACACATCACATGCGTCGGCTCACGCAGAGCGCACAGGTCATCGAGCGGATTCTTGCGCGTCACCAGGATATCGGCGGCCTTGCCGCACTCGATCGTACCGGTCTCGCCGCCCAGCCCCAGCAGCTCGGCGTTGACTTGCGTAGCCGTATGCAGCGCTAAGGCGTTGCTCACACCGACATACTTGGCAAAATAGGCCACCTCACGCCACATGTCGTACTGCGTCACGAACGGGCAGCTTGAGTCCGTGCCCAGGCCCACCTTAATGCCAGCTTCCAGTGCGGCACGGGCGCTCTCGATGATGCCCGAGCACACGATGTCGCCGTTCTTCTTTTGTGTATCGGTCGAATGGGTCTTTTCCGGGTCGAGCAATACAAACGGCAGCGCCGGGCTGATCGTGCAGGTCACGCTCGGCGCGCGTCCCTCGAGCTGTGTGCCCGCGGCGCCGCGATACAGCTCCAGGATCTCGGGCGTCATCGGGGCACCGTGCTCGATCGTGTCGACCCCGGCCTCAAGCGCGGCCTTCACGCCCTCGGTGCTCTCGACATGAGCCATAACCGGCAGACCCACCTCGTGCGCCGCCTTGCACGCCGCCGCGGCAACCTCCACCGGCATACGCAGCACGCCCGGCTCGCCAACTTCGGTCGCGTCGAACACGCCACCCGTCACGAACAACTTGATGACGTCGGCACCACGAGCGTACAAGTCGCGCACCTGTTCGGCCGCCTCGTCGGGCGTATTGGCGACCTGCGCGAACAGCCCCGCGCCGTGGCCACCCGGCACTGTAACGCCCGTTCCCGGCGCTACCAGACGCGGACCCTGATACTTGCCGGCATCGATAGCATCGCGCACGGCGATGTCGGCAAACAGCGGGTCACCCGCACCGCGCACCGTAGTCACGCCGCTTGCCAGCTGCTGTTGGGCGCTGCCTTTGAGGATGTGGCGAACGATGGCGCGGCCCACGGGATTGTCGAGCTTCTTCATCAGCGCGCCCGCATCACCCGCCGAGACCGGCTTGCCCGAACCGCACAGATGCACGTGCATATTGATGAGGCCCGGCATGAGATACGCCCCTGCCAGGTCGATGACCTCGGCCCCCGCTGGAGCTTGGGCCACAGCGCTCGGTCCCATCCAGGTGATGATGCCACGCTCGACGACCACGGCCATATCGGGCTGCGGCTCCATATGCTCCGAACCATCCAGAACGGTCGCATTGATAAACAATGTGGGACGATCGGCAGATGCCATATCGAGCTCCTCCCCCTCAGAAAACTTGAACATCTGTCCATTATTATCCAGTGTAGCCCGATTGCCACAGACATATCGGTTAACGGAGGGAAGAGGGGATGTGGGGGACAGAATACGCTGCAGTCCCACCCCAGCGACACCAGGGAAATATCTCGATCTGTAACAGATACAGGGTTGTTGGGCCCCTTGATGTTACAGATCGAGATCTTTCGGCAGCCGCCAACCTTCCGTCTCAATCTGTAACAGTTACGGGCCCAAACAGCCGCCAAACGTTACAGATTGAGATATTCTCCAGCCCCGTCGTCAAACGTCTAAATCTGTAACAGGTAGACAGGTTTTCGGCCTCTAGATGTTAGGGATTGAGATCTTTCGGCAGCCGCCAACCTTCCGTCTCAATCTGTAACAGTTACGAGGCCAAACGGTCCCTTGTTGTTACAGATCGAGACAAACTCGGCAGGAACAACCACATTCGCGTCAGTTGCACCCCTTAGCACCCATACCACTGGCGTCTCCATTCCTCAGCCAGATCGGCCCGCTGTGGAATTCCCGCCAGTCTCATCTTTTCAGCCAGCTTTCCCGGGTTCTTGAGTTCATCAAATGTAAACCGAAGCACCTTATGCCCGAGCATTGTCAGATGAGATTCCCGCTGACGCTCTGCCACGAATGGATCGACCGGCTCCCGACCCTCGCCGTTCTGCAAGGTGTACTTCCCCTTTCCGTCGAGCTCGCCGATGACACACGTCCCGTCCTCGAGCCGCCAAAAATAGTCGACGCGAAACACCTGGCTCGGATCGAGCGGGTCGCGAAACTCCACCTGCAGCTCCGGAACCGGAAAGCCGTACGCAATAAAGAACGCTCGGAACCGAGACTCGCCGCCGTTTTCGGACATCCTGTCCGCATACGATGCAATCACCTGTGCCCTGCGATACCCTCGCCTGCCCTCGCAATCGGCGCGGAGGCGCTCGCACAAATCCCCACGTGATACGCCTTTCGCCCGCAGTGCAGAATCGGCAATCGCCAACCCGTAGGAGAACGGCGCACGCAGCAAGCAATCATCCACCGTGCGCCAAAACGACGTCACCCGCACGCCATCGACACGCTCGAGCGCGCCCGCCATCTGCGGACGCAACAACCTGCACCCGCCGCTCAACGTCACCGAACAACCCGTCTTAACAAGAAAGCGCGGCCCGAGCAGATCATTCGGCACCTCCAGACCCCACAAAAGCGCCGCGTCATAGCCCCAAAACGCCCAATCGGGATGAAATTCCGCAAGCCCTTTGATAGTCCTCAGCGCTCGCTCCGCCGGCGTCAATGCATCCCAATCATGCTGAAAACAGAACAGGTACGGCTCGGGCTCCGCGATATCGTCGGTTCCAACATGGCGTCGCAGCCACATGAGCTCGGTATTGTCATGCGTTGCGAGCAGCGCACCTTGCTTGGCCGTCTCCGTGAGCCGCGCGAGCATTCTATTCCGCGCCAACGTGTTGCGAGTCGCATGTTTGTGTTTGAGAACGGTATTAGGCACTTTCATCACCGCCACGTCAGACAAATGGGCCATCGTCACCGTTGCCTCCGCTGACAAATGTCTTGATCTGTAACAGGAAGACAGTCTTTGAGCCTCTAGTTGTTACAGATTTAGATTGTTCGGCACCGCGTCCAGCCTTTGTCTCAATCTGTAACAGGCAGGTCGAATTTGGGCCTGTAGATGTTACAGATTGAGACATTCCCCCAACCAGGTGCCAAACGTCTCGGTCTGTAACAGTTAGACGTCCTCCAGACCCCCAAACGTTACAGATTTAGACAAACCAGCGGCGCCCAAGCGTTCGTCTCGATCTGTAACAGGTAGACCGGTTTTTTGTCCCTAGACGTTACAGACCGAGACATAACGGCAGAAGGCAAGGCAGGCGACGCCAGCCACACCCCCTACTCCCACTCCTGCTCGTAGATGTTGAGCGACTTCACGTACCGCCCCTGGGCGCCCATGATGTCGCGGACCAGGCGCAAAAAGAAGCTGATGCACGAGGTGTCAAAGCCATCCTGCAGGTCCTCCGGATGCACCGCACCCGGCCCATCGACTGCCGTGTCACTCAGGCGCGCGATGTCGTACAGATAGAGCTGTCCCGCCGTCAGCCAGACATCGTCGACGCAAGCGAGGCGCACCGCAATCGCGCCGTCGCTCCAATGCTCCTTTTGCACGATATGCGGGTCGTAGACATCAAAGCGACGGTCGGTGCGCGTATCCTTCAGCGCAACTATGCCGTTCGCAGGATCCTTGTCCAAAATGCCAAAGCGCGAGAAATACTGCGTGTCGCGTACCTGCTCGAGCCGCTTGAGCGAGGCAGGCGAAAGCGATGCCGGCGGCTCGTCAACATACAGCTCGAGCAGCGTCTTGCCATGGCGATAGGAGCGCTCGAAGAGCAGCCAATCGGTAAACGCCATGTTGTAGGCCATGATTTCGTTTTGCGAAGGCTCGGTGCAATAGCTGAGCCACGGGTCGACAATGATCTCGAACTGTTCGCGCGCCGGCTCCAAAAACTGGAACTTCCGCAGCATCCAAAAATGGGCTATGTCGGCAATATCGTTGCCGACGGCTTCGGCTAGCTGCGCTCGGTCTAAAGCGTGGTCAGTCATGGCATCCTCCTCAAACTGATAGACCTCAATTTGAGCTTACGAGGAGGGTGGTCGGCCACGACCAGCGCGGGCAAAATAGGCCTCCGGCTGCAAACCAGATGCTGACCAAACACTTGACGAAAAGCTTGACCGAAAATGCGCACCGCAACAAAACCGCAGGTAAACATAGACGGCCAACCCGCCCTTTTGAGCCAGATACCCACAGCCACCACAGAAACAACAGGTGACCACAGCCCAAGAAGTCGACAAATAAACACCCGTACGTCGACAAACGAGCAAATCGCTCGCAAAGAGTGTCCCCAACGACTAGACAAAAAATGACTAGTCATTGGGAACGTTCTTAAATGACTACTTTACAGCTCCAGCGCCTCGGCGACTTCGGCAGCGCAGGCCAGGGCGTCGGCCATGGCGCTTACCACGAGCGAACTGCCATTGCGAGCATCGCCGGCCACGTATACCGGTGTGGCGCCCGCGGCGACGCCGTCGACACGGGCCGCAAGGTGCGAGCCCTCGGCAGCCATCACCGGCAGCGGACGACCAGCGGTGGCAACAGGCACGCCAACGGCGTCGAACACGCCATGCTCGGGACCCGTAAAGCCGCAGGCGATGAGCACCAGCTGGGCCGGCACCTCGTGCTCGGAGCCCGCGATGCGCTCGGGCTTGCCAGCCGACCAATCCAGATCGACCACGCGCAGGCCCGCGGCCGCGCCCTTCTTGTCCAACAGTACCTCGAGCGTATCCACACCCCAAGCGCGCATCTCGCCGCCCATGGCAGCGATGGCCTCCTGCTGGCCATAATCGGTCTTCTTCACGTTGGGCCACTGCGGCCAGGGGCTGCTCGCCGCGCGCGCATCAGGCGCCGCCGGCAAGAACTCAAACTGGCGCACGCTGCGCGCACCCTGACGTACCGCGGTGCCCACGCAGTCGTTACCGGTATCGCCGCCGCCAATGACCACAACGTCCAGGCTGCGCGCGTTCACCGCGGGCTCGCCGCCATCGAGCACCGAGACGATCGAAGCCGCCAGGTAGTCCACGGCATACACCACGCCCGGGGCATCAATGTTCGCAGCCGAAAGCCCACGCGGAGCACGGGCGCCGGCAGCCACCACGACGGCGTCAAAGTCGTCGAGCTTGGCGGTAACCTTGGAATCGCTCACGTCGGCACTCAGCTCGAACACAATGCCCAGCTCGCGCATGAGCGCCACGCGACGCTCGACCACGGACTTCTCGAGCTTCATGTTGGGAATGCCGTACATGAGCAGACCGCCCGGGCGGTCGTCGCGCTCAAACACCGTCACGCGGGCGCCACGACGCGCAAGCTCCCATGCTGCCACCAGACCAGCGGGACCGGAACCCACCACGGCAACCGTGGGTGCACCCTCCCCTGCCGGCTCAAAGCGGTGCGGACCGCCGTTGGCCCACTCATGGTCGCTAATCGCGCGCTCGTTGTCATGAATCGTCGTGGGCTGGCCATCGACCGAGCCCAGGTTGCATGCGGCCTCGCACAGCGCCGGGCACACGCGACTCGTGAACTCGGGCATGGGCGAGGTGAGCGACAGGCGCTCGGCAGCCTCATCCCAGCGGCCGCGGTACACCAGCTCGTTCCACTCGGGAATCAAGTTGTGCAGCGGGCAGCCGCTCGGACGTGCCTTGCCAAAGCTCGCGCCCATCTGGCAAAACGCCACGCCGCACATCATGCAGCGGCTCGCCTGGGCGCGACGTGCGTCGTCATCGAGCTCCACATACAGGGGATCAAAATCATGACTGCGCTCCTCCACGGGACGCAGCTCGTGGGCCACGCGGTCGATATCAAGAAAAGCACCGGGCTTACCCATGGCACTTACGCCTCCTTCTTGGTCGAAGCAACAGGGCTGGCAGCCACGGACGCAGCGCCCGCAGCACCGCCCGCAGCATCGAAGCGAGCGACATCCGCAGCGCTCGCGCGACCGGTCACGATGTCAAACGCCAGCTCCTCTGCCTGCGCATGCGTCTTGCCGACGGCCTCGGCGGCGGCGACAATCGCCAGCACACGCTCGTACTCGGTCGGAATGACCTTCACGAAGTGCTTGCTCATCGTCTCAAAGCTGTAGAGCAGCTTGATGCCGCGCGGGCTCTGCGTCGCGTCCACGTGCTCTTGGATGAGCTCGCGAATCTGTGCCAGCTCGCCGGCCGTCGGGGCCTTGAGCTCCACGCTCTCGTGGTTCACGCGGGCACTGAGCGTGCCATACTGGTCAAAGACATAGGCCACGCCACCCGTCATACCGGCGGCGAAGTTCTGCCCGACCTCGCCCAGGATGAGCGCCAGGCCGCCCGTCATGTACTCACAGCCGTGGTTGCCGCAGCCCTCGACCACCACGGTGGCACCGGAGTTGCGCACGCCAAAGCGCTGGCCGGCCAGACCGTTAATGAAGCCGCGGCCGCTCGTAGCGCCAAAGAACGCAACATTGCCCACGATGATGTTCTCGTCGAACTTGTAGGTCGCATGCGGGTTGGGGCGCACCGACACCTCGCCGCCCGAAAGGCCCTTGCCAAAGTAGTCGTTGGCGTCACCGCACACGTTGAGCGTAATGCCGCGTGGCAGGAACGCGCCAAAGCTCTGACCGGCCGATCCATCGCAATCGATGGTGATGGAGCCAGCGGGCAGACCCTCGGGATGTGCCTTGGTCACCGCGTTGCCCAGGATGGTGCCCACGCAACGGTTAACGTTGGCGATGTCGGCATGGAAGCGAATCGGACGCAGGTGCGCACGGGCATCGGCCGTATAGGGCACAAACAGCGTGGAGTCGAGCGTCTTGTCGAGCTCACTGTCGGCAGCCATCTGGGGCAGGAAGTGACGCCCGTCGGCGCCCGGAATGTGAGCACCGAACTCGCAGGTCGCGCTCGCCAGCACGGGCGACAGATCGAGCAGGTTGGCCTTGCGGTTGCCCGGGACCTCGATCTGGCGCAAGCACTCGGGATGGCCGACCATCTCGTCGACGGTGCGGAAGCCCAGGCTCGCCATGACCTCGCGCAGCTGCTCGGCAACAAAGAGCATAAAGTGATCGACGTGCTCGGGTTTGCCGCGGAAGCCGCGACGCAGGCGGCAGTTTTGCGTGGCGATGCCGGCCGGGCAGGTATCCTGCTGGCAGTCGCGCTGCATGAGGCAGCCCATGGAGATGAGCGGCATGGTCGCAAAACCAAACTCCTCGGCGCCCAACAGGCAGGCGACGGCAACATCGGTGCCGTCCATGAGCTTGCCGTCGGCCTCGAGCACCACGCGTGAGCGCAGGCCGTTTTGCAGCAGCGTCTGCTGGGCCTCGGCAAGGCCAAGCTCCAGCGGCAGGCCGGCGTGCCAAATGGAGTCGCGCGCAGCGGCACCCGAGCCGCCATTGTGGCCGCTGATCAAAATCTTGTCGGCAGCGCCCTTGGCAACGCCGGTGGCGATGGTGCCGACGCCGGCCTCGCTGACCAGCTTGACCGACACGCGTGCGCCGGGGTTAGCGTTCTTAAGATCGAAGATCAGCTCCGCCAAGTCCTCGATGGAATAGATGTCGTGGTGAGGCGGAGGCGAAATCAGGCCGATGCCGGGCGTGGACTGACGGACCTCGGCGATCCAGGGGTAGACCTTCTTGCCGGGCAGGTGGCCACCCTCGCCGGGCTTGGCGCCCTGGGCCATCTTAATCTGAATCTCGAAGGCACTGCACAGGTAGCGGCTCGTCACGCCAAAGCGCGCGCTTGCTACCTGCTTGATGGCGGAGTTCTTGGAGTCACCGTTGGCCAGCGGGGTCTCGCGACGCGGGTCCTCACCGCCCTCGCCGGAGTTGGAACGGCCGTGCAGGCGATTCATGGCGATGGCCATGCACTCGTGTGCCTCTTTGCTGATGGAGCCATACGACATGGCGCCGGTGTTAAAGCGGCGGACGATGTTGAGCGCGGGCTCGACCTCGTCGAGCGCCACCGGAGTGCGGCCGCTGGCATCAAAGTCGAGCAGGTCGCGTAGGCGCACGGCACGACCGGTGCGGTGCAGGCGGGCGCTGTACTCCTTAAAGGTGTCGTAGCTGTCCTCGCGGCAGGCGGTCTGCAGCAGGTAGACGGTCTGAGGGTCGATCAGGTGATCCTCGCCACCGAGCGGGCGCCACTTGGTCAGGCCCAGTGTGGGCAGCTGATCGGGAGCCGGGCTCCTAAGGATGGCGAGCGCGGCGTCGTAGCGCTCATTCTGCTCGCGCTCGACGTCCTCGACGCCCATACCGCCCACGCGGCTCACCGTGCCGGCAAAGTACGCGTTGATGAACTCCGGCGTAAAGCCCACGGCCTCGAAGATCTGCGCGGAGTGGTAGCTCTGCACCGTGGAGATGCCCATCTTGGACATGATGGAGACGATGCCGGCAGTCGCAGCCTTGTTGTAGTTGGCGATGCCCTGCTCGGCTGTCACGTCCAGGTCGCCGCGTGCCGCCAGATCGCGGATGTACGCATGTGCGTTGTACGGATAGATACCGCTCGCGGAGTAGCCCACCAGCACCGCAAAGTCGTGCGAGGACACGGCGTCGCCGCACTCCACCACGATGTCGGCAAAGGTACGCACGCCGGCGCGGATCAGGTGGTTGTGCACGCAGCCCACGGCGAGCAGCGACGGCACGGGCACCTCGCCCGCGGCGGCACGATCGCTCAACACCACGATGTTCACGCCGTCGCGGACCACGGCCTCAACGTCCTCTGCAAGCTGCTTGAGCGCAGCCTGCAGCGCGCCCTCGCCCGCGTCGCGGCGGTAGACGGCACGGAAACGGCAGGTCTTAAAGCCCACGCGGTCGATGGCGCAGATGCGGTCGAACTCCTCCTCGCTCAGCAGCGGACGCTCCAAGCGAACCAGCTGGCAGGCCGTACGGGAGTCCTCGAGCAGGTTGCCGTGGTTGCCCAGGTAGAGCGTGGTCGAGGTGACCATATGCTCGCGAAGGGCATCGATGGGCGGGTTTGTGACCTGGGCGAACAACTGATAGAAGTAGTCAAAGAACGAACGCGTCTTCTTGGACAGGCAGGCCAGCGGCGCATCGATACCCATCGAAGCGAGTGGGGCCTTGCCCTGCTGGGCCATGGGACGCACAACCTCGTCGACGTCATCCCAGTGGTAGCCGAGCTTGGCCATGCGCACGGCAGCGGGCACCTCGGCGTCCTCGGCGGGCGTTGCCGCAACGGGCTCATCGAGCGCGTCGACGGTCAGCGTCTCCTCAGCAATCCAATCACGGTAGGGCTTTTCCTTGGCATAGCGGGCGCGCAACTCATCGTTGTAGATGACGCGCCCGCGGGCAAAGTCGACCTCGAGCATCTGGCCCGGCCCCAGACAGCCGCTCGTCAGGATGTTCTCGGGGCTCACCTCGATGGTGCCCACCTCGCTTGCCAGCATAAAGCGACCGTCGCGCGTCACGTAGTAGCGGGCGGGACGCAGGCCGTTACGGTCGAGGGCGGCGCCCAGCGTGCGACCGTCGGTAAAGGCGATGGCCGCCGGGCCATCCCACGGCTCCATGAGCATGGACTGGTAAGCGTCGTAGGCGCGGCGCTCCTCACTCAGACTGTCGTTGTGGTCCCACGGCTCGGGCAGCAACATGGACGCGGCACGCGTGAGCGGGCGACCGTTCATGACCAAAAACTCAAGCACATTGTCCAGAATCGCGGAGTCGGAACCCTCGCGGTTGATGATGGGCATCACGCGCTCAAGATCGTGCTGCAGCACGGGGCTGTACAGGTTGGGCTCGCGGGCGCGAATCCAGTTGACGTTGCCCTTAAGGGTATTGATCTCGCCGTTGTGAATGATAAAGCGGTTGGGGTGCGCACGCTCCCAGCTGGGCGTGGTGTTGGTGGAGTAGCGCGAGTGGACGAGCGCCACGGCCGTCTTGACGGCGGCGTCGTTGAGGTCGATGAAGAAGCGGCGCATCTGCGTGGCGACCAGCATGCCCTTGTACACGATGGTGCGCGAGCTCATGGAGCACACATAGAAGATCTTGTCGCGCAGGGCAAACTCGGCATCGGCCTTCTTTTCGATGGTGCGGCGGCACACGTACAGGCGACGCTCAAAGGCATCGCCGGCGAGCGTGTCGTCCGGACGGCCCAGGAAGGCCTGCAGGATAGTAGGCATGCAGGCGCGGGCCGTCTCACCCAGGTCGTGCGGGTCGACCGGCACCTCGCGCCAAAAGAGCAGCGGCACGCCGGCCTCGGCGCAGCCCTCCTCAAACACGCGGCGGGCATCCTCTACGCCCTTGTAGTCCTGCGGAAAGAACAGCATGGCCACACCATAGTCGCCCTCTGCCGGCAGAATCTGGCCGCACTTTTGGGCCTCTTTTCGAAAAAAGTGATGCGGAACCTGGAACAGGATGCCAGCGCCATCGCCGGTGTTCTTCTCGAGTCCCGTGCCGCCGCGGTGCTCCAAGTTGACCAGAATGGACAGCGCATCATCCAGAATCTGGTGATGGCGCTCACCGTTGATATCGGCAAGCGCGCCGATGCCACATGCGTCGTGGTCGAATTCGGGGCGATAAAGGCCCTGCTGCTGAGCGGAATCTGCCTGCATCGCGATCCTCCCCTAGATATTTAGACAGTCAGTTGAATAGGCATAGTAGGAGCATCGCCGGCCCGTTGTGTTTCCCACCCGTTTCGAAACAATCGCGTAACGCACGCCCTACGAGTGGACACCGCCGACCTCAAGGGCGACAACATAGGCCCCAAGTTCGGCCTGTTAGCTCACCACTTCAAACATCTCAATCTGTAACAGGAAGGCCCAATTACGACGACTAACTGTTACAGATTGAGATGTTTTCGAGAGACAGTTCCGAATGTCTCGATCTGTAACACGAAGGGCCGGTTTTGGCGGCAAACTGTTACAGATCGAGAGATTACATAGGACCATTTCTTCCTGTCTCGATCTGTAACACCTAGGCCCAATTTCCATCCCTAGTTGTTACAGATCGAGACATTACGGCAGCCCCCTTTCACCATCCCATTCAAATACAACAATTTTGTTAGTCTTGGTTAACTTTTAAGCTTAAAACGGGTATCCTTTGCGGCGTCAAGCAAACGGCACACAGGAGCGCACCATGCTCAACCATCTCAAACAACACTTTGGTTCCCGGCGCACCGGCGGTCACGGAGGCCTAGACATTGCGCGGCATATCGGCCCCGGGCTGCTCGTGACCGTCGGCTTTATCGACCCGGGCAACTGGGCCTCCAATATGGCCGCGGGCTCGCAGTTTGGCTACGCGCTGCTGTGGATCGTCACGCTGTCCACGATTATGCTCATTGTGCTGCAGCACAACGCGGCGCACCTGGGTATCGCCACGGGCGCCTGTCTTGCCGAGGCCACGACACGTTACCTCCCCCGCATCGTGGGACGTACGGTACTCGCCAGCGCCTATCTCGCGACCATCGCCACCGCCATGGCCGAGGTCCTGGGCGGCGCGATCGCCCTTCAAATGCTCTTTGGGCTGCCCGTGCGTGCGGGCTACGTCATCGTGGCGGCAGTATCGATGGCGATGCTCATGACGAACTCCTACAAGCGTGCCGAACGCTGGATCATCGCCTTCGTCGGCGTGGTAGGACTCTCGTTTTTGGCCGAGCTTGCGCTGGTCAAGGTCGACTTGCCGCAAGCCGCCGCAAGCTGGATCACGCCCAGTATGCCCACTGGCTCGGCAGCGATTATCGTAAGTGTCCTAGGCGCGGTCGTTATGCCACACAATCTCTTCCTGCACTCCGAGGTCATCCAATCTATGCACTTCGAAGGCCAAGGCGAGCAGGTTATCGAAGAACGTCTGCGCTACGAGCTCTTCGACACGCTCTTTTCGATGGGCGTGGGCTGGGCAATCAACTCGGCCATGGTCATCCTGGCCGCAACGACCTTCTTTGTGCACGGCATTGTCGTAGACGACCTCGCCGTCGCAGCGGCCACGCTCTCCCCCATCTTGGGCCCGGCGAGCTCGACCATCTTTGCGGTGGCACTGCTGTTTGCGGGCATATCGAGTAGTGTGACGGCGGGCATGGCGGCGGGCACCATCACCGCGGGCATGTTCGACGAGGAATACGACATCCACGACCGGCACTCATCGATTGGAGTGGCGGTCTGTTTCGTCGGCGCAGTGGCGGCGTGCCTGATCGTCCCGAATCCTTTTGAGGGTCTCATCTGGAGTCAGGCGCTGCTGTCGCTTCAGTTGCCGATTACGGTCTTTGTGCTCATACGACTCACCAGTTCACGCCGCGTCATGGGCAAATACGCCAACTCGCGCCCGCTCAACGCACTGCTCGTAGGGATCGGTGCCATCGTGACGATTCTCGACATCGAGCTGCTAACGGGGGTGTAATTGGGATGGCGTGACTGTCCAGATATAACGTCTCAATCTGTAACACGTGAGGTCGTTTTAAACCGTCAGATAAATCAAAAGGGTCCCGGCCGGGATATCCGACCGAGACCCTTGGACAGAGCTATGTGTTGCTGCAAGTCGTGTGTCTACGAGCTACTCCTCGACGAGCTCAAACTGATCGGGACCGACGCCGCAGACCGGGCACACGTAGTCCTCGGGCAGCTCGGGCGTGTCGACCTCAACCTCGTAACCGCAAACGATGCACACAAACTTATACGTCTTCTTCTCCTCAGCCATGATGTTCTCCTCTCGAACGCGACTGGTGATGTACTTCGTTTATTAGTATAGATTCTCAATAATATAATGCAAGTATTTTCAGAACATTTCTAGCCTTGATACGACGAAGCTTTGGGCGGCGTCTTGCCCTTCAGGACCTTATGGTAGTAATCGTAGGTGAGCGGCGTCTCGTCACTCAAGCGCTCGGCATCCTCGACCTCGCCGATAAACAGTAGATGCGTGCCCACATCCACAGTGTCGATCAAACGGCAGCTAAACAGCGCCGCCGCGTGCTCGGGCACATAGGGCATGCCCAGCGCGGTCTCGTGGGTCTCGTACTTGGCAAACTTGTCGTAATCGCTGCTGGTGCGGAAGCCAAAATTGCCGATATAGAGCATGTCGGCGGTCTGGTCAATCACGGTCAACGCAAAGGCCTTAGCCGATGCGATTACGCCAGACGTGACGTTTTCCTTGTTCACGGCAACCGAGATGCGCGGCGGCGCGGACGTCACCTGCACCGCCGTGTTGATAACGCAGCCGGCACGCAGCCCGTCGGCCGCGGCACTCACCACATACAGGCCGCTCGGCATCGTAAAGAACGCAGTTTTGTCCATAACGATCACTCCCCTAACCCGGGTTGGAACCTCATGGATGTATGTACCCACAAAAAAGGCGACGCCCATACCGGACGCCGCCTTTGAGACATATGTGTCAGAACAGTAAGCAAGATGAGACGCCCGCAGTTGCGGTGAAATAGGGACTGAATAGCCCCTCAAACAGGCAAAACAGTCCGTATTTCACCGCAACTTATACAGAGTGCCTAGCGGTTGCGTTCCTTGAGGGCGCGGTCGATCTCGCGTTGGACATCACGCTTGGCCATATCCTCGCGCTTGTCGTAAAGCTTCTTGCCGCGGCCTAGGCCCAGCAGCAGCTTTACGCGGCCGTCGGTATTAAAGTAGAGCTCCAGCGGCACCAGGGCATAGCCGCGATTACGTAGCTTACCGTCGAGAAAGTCAATCTCCTTGCGGTGCAGCAGCAGACGACGACGGCGATCAGGGTCGCGGTTCCACACGCCACCATGGCTATAAGGGTGAATATGCAGGCCCACGAGCCAGCACTCGCCGCCACGAATCAGTGCAAAGGTGTCGGTGATCTGGCACGCGCGCTCGCGAATCGACTTGACCTCGGTGCCACTCAGCTCAATGCCGCACTCAAAGGTCTCATCGATAAAGTACTCGTGGTGTGCCGAGCGATTCTTGGAGATGAGCTTGCGCTCGCGCTTACTGGGCATCGCTGGCCTCCTCGGTCCCATCGACGTTTGAGCCCGCGGCGTCGCGCTTTGCCTTGCGCTCAGCATTGAGCTCGGCGTCGCTCTCGCGCACCAGTTTGATAATCGCCGCGCAGGCCTCCTCGCCCACAAGGTCGCGAGCACGCACTGTCAGGCGCGTCGCCTCCTGCTTGTCGCCGTCGCTTGCAGCATCGGTCGCGCACATAATCAGGCAGATGGCAATCTCGGCCGAAGGCGAGGTCGGCACGCCTTGCAGGGCCAGTTCACCCATCACGTGCTCGTCGCTCTCCTCGGCGGCATCCGGATAGGTGGTATGAATCTTGTTGAGCAGGCGCGTCGTGTGTGCATCGTTGGGCGCTAAGCGCAGTGCTAGACGCGCGCAACCCACGGCGGCCGAGACATTCTCGGTCTCGGGCTCCAAGAAGTACTGGCCCAGGTTGGAATAGGCGCGGGCGGCGCACTTGCCGTCGCTCGCACGCTCCAGCACCGAAAACGAGAGCGATGCCCATTCCTGCTTGTCATCGAGTGCGCGGAACAGCTCGGCCAGGTCCAAGCGATAGTTGCAGTTCATGGGGTCCCAACGCACAGCCTGCATCAGGGCATTACGAGCGCTCACATAATCCTGCAGGCGAATATAGGCAAACGCCATGTCAGAGTACAGGCGGTCAAACGGCACCTCGACCTGCACGAGCTCGCGCGGATCCTTCTCCACGCGGCGATAGGCCAGGCGCTCAAACTTGCTGTCGAAGCTAAAGTACTGGCGCTTCTCCTCCGTCTTGCACTCAGCGTCGATATACTCCTCGGCGAGCTCCACCAGACGCTCAAGCAGCGGCGTCGCCGTAGCCAGGTCGCCCTGCGCCAGATAGTTCTCGGCATACGTGATGTCTTGCAAGCTGATGGGCAGATCCATGGCTACTCCTCGATCTGAGCGAAACACGGCAGGCGCCGTATATACGGTCAATACACAAAACCCGGGTCTCTTACGAGGCCCGGGCGTTCAATTTTGGTAGCCCGTACCAGATTCGAACTGGTGATCTCCGCCTTGAGAGGGCGGCGTCCTAAACCGCTAGACGAACGGGCCATATGTAGCAAATGCAATGGCTGGGATGGAGGGAGTCGAACCCCCATTGACGGAACCAGAATCCGCTGTCCTGCCATTAGACGACATCCCAATGACTGCATCGCTGCGCTCGGCTGTGCCTTTGCGCAAGAAAGAAATATACGGGAAGTCCGGCCGTGACGCAAGCCCCAATTTTGACTTTTTTGAAATTCAGTCAAATACGGCCAACACGTGAAGGACCTGTGAAGTCGACCGCTGCACACGAAGGGCAAAACGCCGCGAGCGGTAGCCGTCAACCGTTGGCAGATTCTACCGCGAAAACGATAGCACCAGGCAACACAATCGAAGTATCAATGATCACGTAGATATCGAGGCGCCATGGACGAAGAGCTTGATTACCTATGGGAGACCCTGGGCCTCGAGATCACTGCTGACCTTTGGCCCGAACGAGACAAAATCCATCCCACTCTGCGCCCCGCCATCACGGTGATGCAGGCAAAATACCGCCGTGCATCCTTTTTGATCATGCGGATGTCATGGCACGCGGGACTCCCCGACCTTAAGCGAATCCAGGCAAGCCTCGTCGAGCTGTCCGGTATGCCGACTGTCATATCCGAGGCGCACCTGGAGCAGCGACAGCGCGAGCGACTGCAACAGCAGCGGATTCCCTTTATCTGCCCCGGTGTTCAGGCATATCTGCCCTTTATGGACGAGGAGTACTGGAGCGGCAAGCCCAACAAGCACGTAAAGGTCTACAATCCACACGAATGGGCGCAGTTGGAGGACTGACTGGGGCAAGCCTGCCGGCGGAAAGTACGTCCCAGATTTCAAGCTCAAACCGGTCCCCACTTTCCCATCGAGCCCTCAACCGGAAACCGTATCCCGTAATCGAAGCTCAAAACGGGTCACACTTTCCGCAGCCGCTACAGCAACGCCTCGACCCAAGCCGATTCCCTAAAGCCGGGAATCGCAAAGTCGTCGCCCACCAACAGCGGACGCTTAACCAGCATGCCGTCGGTCGCCAACAGCTCGTAGCACTCCCGATCCGTCATGCCCGCATCTAGACGCGCCTTCAGGCCCAGCTCTCGATATTTCATGCCCGACGAATTAAAGAAGCGCCGCACCGGCAGTCCCGAACGAGCAATCCAGGTCGCAAGCTCATCAGCCGTGGGATTGTCCAAAACGATATCGCGGTCGATATACTCTACCCCGTGTTCGTCCAGCCATGCCTTGGCCTTCTTACAGGTCGAGCACTTGGGATATTCAACAAACAGTACGGTCATGGGAATCCTCCGAATATAGATCGGCCAACGCAGGCACACGCCACACGAGGCGCCTTCGCATGATGGGCCAATTGTAGCCCACGGGTCACACGCTAAACGAACCGTACCCCGAATCCGCGTTTGATGAACGGCAGCAGCTCCATTGCCTCGGGCGTGATATGGCCCGCAACGTTCATGCGCTCGTCACCGGGAAGATCGACCCGCGCAATCTCAAGCTCGCCTTCGTAGCGCCCATAGCCGCTATTGCTCACAGCGATCGACCCCGTCTTTCGTGACAGGCCGGCACCGGCATCCATCGGCACGGAATCCGGCTTAAGCGTCGTACGCGACTCCTGAGACCTAAAGATGAGGGTGCTCGAATCGGGTCGGTCGTGATGAATCTGCCCACGTACATAGGCATAACCGGGCTCAAGCTCGCATTGCAGGTCCACGTATCCGGCGGAAACATGAGCAAACTGCGTCCAGCCCGCATCGGAAAGATCGGGGTCGCCGGCCAACACAATGTCGCAATCGGCGCCATGTGCAAGCTCAAGCATATTGAGAGCAACCTTTGACGCGCGACCGCGCTGTGCCTCGACCGTCGGCAGTCCCTCGAATACCGGCCCGCGAACGTTGGCATCACCCGGCACAAAAGCCATGATTTCGAATCCAAGCGCCGCAAGACGAAGATTCACCCGAGCAATGTCCTCCAGAGCTAAACCGGTATAAGGCTTGGGGTAAAAATTGTGACAGGCGGCAAAACGAGTCACATCGGCACCGGCCTCACACCACGATGCGATTTCATCAGAACTCACCGTCGATGCATTGACCACAATGCGAAATACACCGGACAGCTCCGCGACCCGCTGGGCGCTAAAGCCATAGTCCAAACGAAGGTATTCCAACCCCAGATCGCGCAGGTCCTCGATGCGCTCAAGCCCGAGCAAATCGCACGTGCGCGGCCCCACATCGGCGATGAGCGCAATGCCGCGGGCGGAAAGCAGCGACAGCACATGACGGACCTTATCGGCATACGCCGCCCCCCCATCCTCGGGAATATGCAGCGAGGTGAACGCATAGCGCGCACCCGCCGCGGCACCATGCTCAATCGTCCGCTCAATATCCTGCAGAGGGCTGGAAAGATAAATCGAAATACCCGTTTTCACGTTTCAACGCTCCTTTAAAAAAGGCCGGCGGAGCAGTTAGCCCCGCCGGCACAACCATAGCATCAAGAAATCTGCCGCGCGCTGCGAGCCCTGAGCAACACGGCTCGCGATATCAAACTATTCGCCAAAGAACTCGTTGATCTTCTGCTCGTCGACGCCAAAGAACCACGTCAGGACAAAGCCGGCGGCATAGGCAAGCAGCATAGTGGCAACGTAGCCGAGCTGCTGGCCAGGAACGACGATCAGCAGGCCAAACAGACCGGAAACGCCCTGAGAAACCGTGCCGATGTGAAGCAGCGCCGCGAGCGCGCCGCCAAATCCGGCACCCAGGCAGGCCGTCACAAACGGACGAACGAGCGGCAGCGTAACGGCATACATCAGAGGCTCGCCCACACCGAGGATTCCAACGGGAATGGACTCTGCGACGTACTTCTTGAGCTTGGCGTTCTTGGTCTTAAAATACAGCGCCAGACCGGCACCGACCTGGCCGCCGCCAGCCATCATAAGGATGGGAAGCAGGTAATTGATGCCCTTGGTAGCGCCGTCGGGATCGTTGAGCATAGCATGGATCGGCGTGAGCGCCTGATGCAGGCCGACGGAAACCAGCGGCAAGAAGCCTGCCGACAGGATATAGCCGCCCAGGACGCCCAGCTTCTCGAAAATAAAGGTCAAAACGCTAAAGATCGCCGTCGTCAGCCATGCGCCAACCGGCTGGATGACGAGCATCAGAGCAAAGGCGCCGATGATGAGCACCAGCAGCGGGGACAAGAACGTGTCGAGTGCGTTGGGCATAACCTTGCGAATCTGACGCTCCATCCAGGCAAAAAATGCGCCAGCGATAAGAGCCGCGATCATGCCGCCCGCTGCGGGGTTGTACTGCGCATTGGTGAGCGGCAGCAGAATGGCAGTGGCAGGATCAGCCGCGCCAGGCGCAAGCAGGGGCATGGCACTGTTGGCGATACACATCATGCCGGCGATGCCGCCCAGCGCAGCGGATCCACCAAACTCACGTGCCGCGTTATAGCCCACCAAGATGGGCAGATAGGCAAACAGGGCCCAGCCCATGGAACGAATGCCCTGGTACCACCACTCGCCCGCAAGCGCGCCTGCCGTCGAGACGTTAATGACGTTGCAGATACCGTTGATGAGGCCAGCCGCAATGATGCCGGGAAGCAGGGCGACGAAGACATTGGAAATCTTCTTGAGGAAGGCCTGAACCGGCTTAGACTCGTACTTGGCCTTCTGCGCGGCCTTGTTTGTGGCCGCAGCGTCAACCACGTTCTCGTCAGCAACGCCTTTCGCAAGGCCGGTGAGCTTGGAGAACTCCTCGAGCACCTTATTCACCTTGCCCGGCCCCAGTACGATCTGCATCGTGTCGTCCTCGACCAGGCCCATCACGCCGTCGAGTGCCTTAATGCCCTCCGTGTCGACGCTGCCCGTGTCTTTGACGGTCACGCGCAGGCGCGTCATGCACGCCGCGTTTGCGAGCACGTTGTCTTTACCGCCCAAAAGGTCCAGCAGCTTTTGAGCCAGCTCTTTGTTCGTCATAACTCCTCCTTGTATTGGGTATCTCGTCTGGATGTCATATCAGCTCACGCCGCGCACCTATTGGGCATCGGCATTGCTCTTCTCATGGCCACTTACCGCAGCACGGACATGGCCTCGCGCTCGCTCAAGAGCTACCGCAGCCTGCTCGACATCGCAGTCCAGCAGTACCGAGACAATAGCGGTTTTTACGTGGCCGCCGGCATCTGCAAGCGCCTGAATAGCGCGCTCGCGCGTGCAGCCGGTCGCCTCCATCACGATGTTCTGGCCGCGCACCACCAACTTCTCGTTCGTCTGCTGCACATCGACCATCAGGTTTTGGTATACCTTGCCGATCTTGACCATGGCACCGGTCGAAATCATGTTGAGAATGAGCTTTTGAACCGTTCCCGCCTTGAGCCTCGTTGAGCCGGTCAGCACCTCGGGACCGGGCACGGGTTCAATGGCAAGATCTGCGCTCTCCCCGATCTTCGACCCTTGGTTGCAGGCAATTGCAATGGTCTTGCACCCAGTTGCCTTGGCGTACATAAGGCCGCCCACCACATAGGGTGTACGACCGCTTGCCGCCAGGCCAACGACAAGATCCTTGTCCGAGAGTCCACGCTCCCGCAGGTCGCTCGCGCCAAGCTCCTCGCTGTCTTCGGCACCTTCGACAGCCTTGATAAACGCCGTCTCGCCTCCGGCAATGAGCCCGACAATCAGATCGGGTGACACGCCAAACGTGGGCGGACACTCCGAAGCGTCGAGTACGCCCAGACGACCGCTGGTGCCTGCGCCCATGTAAAAGACGCGCCCGCCGCGCTCGAGTGCCTCAGCAGCCCAGTCGATTGCTGTGGCAACCTGGGGCAGCACTTTTGTGACCGACTGGACGGCACGAAGATCCTCATCGTTCATCGTCGTGACGATTTGCAGCGATGTCATCGTATCGAGGTCCATTGACCTTTGATTACGCTGTTCGGTCGTGAATTTTGTTAAATCGAGCATTTCTTTCACCTCATCTTTCCTGTTTCTCGATGTAGTTTTGCTTAATGACATGCGTCGCCCGTTCGTAGTCGCTGGCAACGTAAGCAGCGTACAGGGCATCGACAACCATAAGCTGGGCCATACGCGAAGCCATGGCACCGCTGCGGACCAAGGGTTCACTCGCAGCGACGCCGAGCACGGCATCGGCCATGGTGGCAAGCTTGGATGATCCATCTACTTTGGTCACGGCCACAACGGGACAGTTGTGACGTTGAGCCTCGGCGGTGCAGTCCAGCACCTCTTGCGTCAAGCCCGAGTAGCTAAAGGCGATTGCCATATCGCCCTCATGCATGTTCTTGGCACACAAGAGCTGATCATGCCAGTCGTCGTACAGATGGCACTCTTTGTCGACACGCATGAGCTTTTGCGCCAGATCGTGCGCGACCAAACGAGAGGCACCGATACCGAACAGATTGACCGCGCGTGCCCGCTTAAGATGGGCCGCGCATCGCTCCAAGACGGTGTAATCGAGCGTTCGCGCCGTCGCTTCGATCGTGCGCACGTTGCTTTTCATCACCTTCCCCACGATACGTTCGACGCTGTCATCCATGGAGATATCCTCGAGGGCAACGTCTTTCTTGTCACCCAAGAGCGCCAGCTCGGCAATCAGTTCGCGCTGGAACTCCTTGTAGCCCGCAAAACCCAAGCGCTTGCAAAAGCGCAAAATGCTCGAGGGCGAGGAGAACGTGGCATCGGCAAGACCGCGGACGGACAGCCCGACCACCTCGTGCGGATGAGCGCTTACATATGCGATGACATTGCGTTCCGCCGGGCTCGCGCTGAGCTCACGCTCGCGAAGCCGCAAAAGCAATCCGTTTGCCATCTCAAACACCTCCGTTGAGAAGAATTAAAGACCAACGAACGATTCGTACCGGATATAAACAGCTTTTACGGTACATTGTGCCGCATCGTGGCGCACAAAGGGCGAGCGTTCTACCGCTCGCCCCTCAAATCCGACCGCTCGGAAATACGCGCGACACAAAATAATTCAACAAGATCGCATTATCAAAAACGGGCTTGTTACCGGCTAGCGCCTCGCATGGGCGCCGATCGGCCGAGTCGCATGGCGCACCAACACCGCTGCCAGCAATACCAACAGCATGGCGGTGACATAGCCCGCAGCATCGAATCCTAAATCGATAACGTCGAAATGCCTGCCGGGAACAAAGATCTTATGTACCTGATCGCCAACGGAGCAGACGGCGCAAAAGAGCAACACGGGCACGCAACGGGAGCATACGCTCCACGGACGCCTGGAAAAGCAAACCACGACCACCGAGGCGAACAATCCGACGAAGAAAAACTCTACGGTATGGGCAACGCGACGGACGTTCGTGCCCACCCACATGCGAATGGAAGCAAGTCGGCCAGACCGGACATTCGAAGCAGCCGAATCGGTGCCCCCGGTCATCCCGTTCTCGGTCTGAGCTTCACCCGCGACATCGGCAGCCTGTACGCCCGTAGCTTGACCCTCCACCACACGCGCGGTGGACTCGCTCAGCAACGACGTCTCCACCGCATTTTGCTCCGTCAGCACCCAGATGCCCGCCAGCGTTGCAGTAAACAGAACGATCGCGGTCCATCCGATTATTTGTTTTACGCGCGCCAAGGGCCTACCTCCTTTTTTGAATAGCAGCGAGTGTAGCCCCAAATGGCATCGTCACCGTATCAAAATTTGAATCGCAACAGGAAGCGCCAAAGCGGCGCAAACCCCTACCCCGCCTCGCGCATCCAGCGATCGAACGTCCCCACGCACACGCCCAGGCACTTTGCTGCCTGGCTGCGGGTAATATCGCCTGCCTCATAGCTATCGCGTACCAGCTCAAACTGAGGAGGGCACGGCTTGCGAGGTCGACCGAAACGGACCCCTCGCGCCCGCGCCGCTGCAATCCCCTCCGCTTGGCGCCGATGGATATTCTCGCGCTCCACCTGCGCCACGTAGCTCAGCAGTTGCAGCACAATATCGGCAATCAGGGTATTGGTCACATCCGGCGCGCCGCTGGCCCTGGCGCGCGTGTCAAGCAATGGCATGTCCAACACCACAATGGCAACCCCGAGCTCCTTGGTAATGCGACGCCATTCCTCAAGAATCTCGGAGTAATTACGGCCAAGTCGGTCGATAGAAAGCACCACCAGCACGTCCCCGTCTCCCAGGACGTGCAGCAGCTCGCGATAGCGCGGTCGATCGAAGTCCTTGCCGCTCGCATGGTCGGCATAAATATTCGCCGAGCTCACGCCATAGGCGCCCAGCGCATCCAGCTGCCGATTAAGATTCTGATCGCGCGAACTCACCCGCGCATAACCATACACCGTCGCCATCTCATCCCCGCTTTCTTGTAAACCTGCCAAAAAGGGACAGGTTTATTTTGGTAGGTTTTACCTCTCGAATAGCAGGTAAGCGGGCGGCCGAGCAGACGGCAAGGTAGCCATGATCCAAATGCGGAGGGCGGCCCCGAAAGACCGCCCTCCGCTCTCCCGCCATGAGTCGAGATTTGGCTAATGGATAAGCTTAAAGTCCAAGTGCCCACGCGTGGTATTGACGCGCGAGACCTCGATAATCACGCGCTGGCCCAGTTCATAGCGAGTCCCCGTGTCGGCGCCCGTCAGCGTAAGCGCATCCTCGTCGAACTCGAACCACTCGTTGCCCAGGCTCTTGATCGAAACCAAGCCTTCGACCTGCGTCAGGTCCAAGCGCACAAAGAGGCCCATGCTGCTAACCCACGAGACGGTTCCGGCATAGCGCTCGCCCAGACGGTCCTCATAGTACTGGGCAATCTTGATCTTTTGCGTCGCATGGCTAGCGGCATCTGCCGCGCGCTCGGCATCGCTGCATGCGCGGCAGATCTGCGGCAGAATGCGCGGCAGCGACTCGCGCCCCTTGCCGATCAGCCGCGGCGTACGGACCAGGGCGTCCTTGCCGCCGAGCTGCTCATAGGCCAACTGCAGTTTGAGCACGCGGTGCACCACCAGATCGGGGTAGCGACGGATGGGACTCGTAAAGTGACAGTAGCACGGCGCGGCGAGCGCAAAGTGGCCCTCGTTGCGCGGCTTGTACAGTGCGCGCTGCATGCTGCGCAGAAGCAGCGTGTTGACGAGCGGTGCGTTGGCCGTACCGGCGGCAGCATCAACTGCAGCCTGTAGCTCATCGGGACTCCCCAGGGCGATACCGGCAGCACGGCGATCGTCGATGATGCCCAGCTGCGCCAGCGCAACGGCGGCACCGTGCAGGCTATCGGGGCTCGGATCCTCATGCACGCGATAGCAGGCCTCGATATCACGGTCTGCCAGCCACTCTGCAACGCACTCGTTGGCGAGTAGCATGGCTTCCTCGATAAGCGACGTGGCACACGAACGCTCGCGCGCCACAATCTGCACGGGTACTCCGTCCTCATCCAATAGAGCGAGAATCTCGGCCGTGTCAAAATCGACTGAGCCGCGGGCACGACGAATACGACGGCGAAGTTCGGCGAGTTCGTTGGCGGCGACAAGGAAATCGCCGAGGTCGACGTTATAGCCGCGAGCAGTTTCCTCGCACGCAAGACCGCGCTCAAGCGCCTCCTCGCGCGAGGCCTCAGCAGCCGCAACATCCTCAGCGGCGCCTTCCAGCACCCCATACTCCACCGCGCCGGCACGCACCAGCAGCGCCTCGGCGCCGTCATAGTCCATACGCACACGCGAGCGAATCACGCTGGGGTACGGATCGTAATGCCGCACGCGACCCTGCGCATCGAGTTCAATGTCAACGGTAAACGCAAGACGGTCCTCGTCAGGGCGAAGCGAACACAGGTCACAGGACAGGCGTTCGGGCAGCATGGGAAGCACGCGATCGGCCAGATACACCGATGTCGTACGATGACGAGCCTCAAGATCGATATGCCCGTCCCAAGCCACATAGTGAGAAACGTCAGCGATATGCACACCCAGCTTGTAGCCACCCTCGGGCGTGCGCTCAAGCGAAATGGCATCGTCAAAGTCGCGCGCGTCGACCGGGTCGATCGTGATGACAAAGCGGTCGCGCAGATCGCGGCGGAGCGGGTCCTTAAGCGCCGCGGACACATCGAGCGAAAGTCCCTCGGCCTCGTCCAGCGCGGCCTCGGGATAGCTATCGGTATAGCCGTAACGCGCCATCACGTATTGAACGCCCAAATCTGGCGCGTCATCTCCGCCAATGCGGCGTTCGATCGTCACGGTGCCCGATTCCAGGCGCGTCGGGTAGGTCAAAATGCGCGCGACAACGGCATCACCCGGGTGGACGCCCAGACGATCCGCCGAGGTATCCTCGGGCAGAATGAAGAAGTCGGCCTTCAGGCGCGAATCGAGCGGCTCGATCACACCGAGCGGACCAGCGGTCTGGTACGTACCCACCACGCTTATGGCTGCGCGCTCAACCACGCCTTCGATCACGGCGCGCCGCTCACCGTGCGGGCTGTTCTTAATGCTCACGGCAACGGTATCGCCATCCATGATCTCGCGCTTACCGCGGCCCATAACCTTGTAGTCGCCGCTCTCGGTTATGACATAGGCGCCATGCTCATGGAGCTGCACGCGCCCGGTCAGGCTCGGACGGCGTTCGCTGCGCACCGGCCCACGCTTATTGCGAGCACCGCGCTTATGCTTGTTATTGCGCCCCATGGCGCCTCCTTGCTATCGATGACGAACTCCAAAGAGTCTACCCAAATGATTCGCTTTCCTGCCGTCCCCTAGAGATCAAAAAACGGGCCGCCCCATAAGAGACGACCCGTTGGAAGGGATGAATTCCAGGCATGCCTACACGCGCAGGTAGCGGCGCATGGCTATGGCAGAACCAAAGAGACCGATAATCACACCGACCAGAATCAGCGCAGCATAGGTCACCAGGTAGTACTGCATCGGCAGGGCAAACGACATCCAGCCGATGCTCTCCTGCAAACGCGGAATCATCAGATTGCGCAGCAGCTCCAGAACGCCGATGGAAAGCAGCGAGCCCAAAATGGCCTGCAGTACGCCCTCGGTGATAAACGGGCCGCGAATGAAGCCGTTGCTGGCGCCGACCAGACGCATAATCGCAATCTCACGACGACGCGCCGTGATGGACAGGCGAATCGTGTTGTTGATGAAGATGAATGCGATAAAGGTCAAAAGGCCAACGAGCACCACGGCGGCGATGCGGATGTAGTTGGTCACCTGGAACAGGCGGCTCACTTCCTCTTGGCCGTACAGCACGCTCGCGTTGACGTCGCCGTCATCCGCGATCTTCTGGAAGTCGGCGTTCTTCTTGAGCTTCTGGGCCGTGCTCTCGACCTTGGACGGATCGTCCATCTCAATTGCAAACGAAGCCGGCAGCGGGTTCTGGCCATCGAGCGCGCTCATGGTGGCGTCGGCGTTGCCCGACATCTTGCTCGTATACTCGGCCAGCGCGTCGTCCTTGTCCTTATAGGTCACGGACTTGACGTTATTCCACGTCTTAAGCTCGGCCTCAAAAGCCTGAACATCGGCCTGATCGGCGTCATCGCTAATGAACGCGTTGATGACAACCTGATCCTCGACGGTGCCGATCACGGAGTTCAGCATCGCGGAGCCCATGATGAACAGGCCGATGATAAACAGCGAAAGGAAGATCGTGATGACGGCGCCGAGCGAGGTAGTCCAGTTACGGAAGAAGTGACTGATTGCCTCTTTGAAGGAGTAGCCCACGTTAGTTGGTGCCATAGTTGCCGTAACCTCCCCTCTCCTGGTCGCGGATAACGTGGCCGCCCTCGAGGGCGATCACGCGACGGTGCATGCTATCGACCATCTCGCGGTCGTGCGTGGCGACGATCACGGTGGTGCCGGTGCGGTTAATACGCTCGAGCAGCTTCATGATGCCCAGCGAGATCGCCGGGTCGAGGTTGCCCGTGGGCTCGTCACAGATCAAAAGCGGCGGGCGGTTGACCATGGCGCGGGCAACGGCAACGCGCTGCTGCTCGCCACCGGAAAGCTGGTCGGGCAGCGAGTCCATCTGATCGGCCAGACCGACCAGACGCAGCACCTCCGGCACCTGGCTGCGAATGACGCCCTTGGGCTTGCCGATGCACTGCAGGGCAAACGCCACGTTTTCGTAGGCGGTCTTTTGCGGCAGAAGCTTAAAGTCCTGGAACACGGCGCCAATCTGGCGGCGCAGGAACGGAACCTTGCGGTTCTTGATCTTCATGAGGTCCTGACCGGCAACCAAGATGCGGCCGCTCGTCGGCTTGACGTCGCGGTTGAGCGTCGACAGCAGCGTGGTCTTACCCGAGCCGGAATGACCGACCAGGAAGACGAACTCGCCCGGATAGATCTCGATGTTGATGTCGTCGAGTGCAGGCTTGTTGGGCTGTGCCGGATAGATCTTGGTGACATGCTCCATAAGGATGACGGGCTCGACACCGGCCTGCTTGGCCATCTTCTTGCGGCTGGCTTGCGGATCGATGGGCGCAAACACCGACGTAAAATCGGGGTTGTTGAGCGCGTTATCGAGGCTTGCGACCTCGGCGGCCTGATCGCTCTCGACCACCGGGGCAGCAGGCTGCGTGGGATCGGGAATAGCGGCAAAGAGACCGGACTGCGCAGGCTGAGGAACCGGCGTCGCAGGGGCCATGGGGTCGGGAATGCCGGCCATGGTAGGCTGCGGCGTGGCGGCGCCAGCCTGAGGCTGCTCCACGCGAGCGGTCACGGCCTGAACGGGCTCAAAACCCGCCGTGCCGGAAAGCGCGACATCGCTGGTGGGATTGTAGGCAAAGGGATCGGATGCCGGCTGTGCCTGATCTGCCGGCTGAGCGGGGGCCTGAGCAACAGGCTGGCCCTCTGAATCCGGAGTGGCGAAACGACTGCCCTGGACGCCCGTCTGCGTCTTGGGGGCATCATCGCCCGCACCGGAGGTACGGAAGTGGTTACCCACTGGTGCTCCTTATCGTCGTGCGTTTAAACTACATGAGCGCTTTGTATTTTAGCAGCATTAGCTTTACTGCACATAAGAAGCATGGCGGGGTTTGGGTCTCACCGACCGGGCGCAGGGTTACCTCCCAAATCGTCCTCGCGCATGGCCGGCATTTGTCCTGCTCCTGCGGAGCTGCGGACAAACGCCGGCCTGCGCCGCGGAAAGATTTGGGAGGTAACCCTGCGCCCGGCCTGCGGCTACTATGGGGCCGACGCACCAACTTGAGATGCTGCGCATACAAAGTTGGAAGGGTCTGAATTGCACTTTGTTGGGATGGGCCCGTTTCCCCATGGGAACTTTGCTTGGCAGGACTCTAATTTAAATTCAGCATAAACAGGGGCGCCCTCTTTGAGGACGCCCCTGTTCTGGCTTGTTTGCGGTTGTCGACGCGATACTTTGCCTCGTCTTGCCTTATGCCAAGAACTCCTTGGTGGTCGCCACGATGTTGGCGGCGTCCAGGCCGTACTTGTGCAGGAGCTCGGCACCCGGGCCGGACTCGCCGAAGGTGTCGTTGACGCCAATCTTCTTGAGCGGCGTCGGGCACTGCTCACACAGGACGTCGGCAACGGCGCTGCCCAGGCCACCGATCACAGAGTGCTCCTCGACGGTCACGACGTGGCCGGTCTTGGTGGCGCTCTTGACGATCAGGTCGGCATCGATGGGCTTGATGGTGTGCATGTTGATGACCTCGGCGTCGATGCCCTCGGCAGCGAGCTGCTCGGCGGCCTCGAGAGCCTCGCCGACCATCAGGCCGCAGGCGATGATGGTCACATCGGCGCCCTCGCGCATGACAATGCCCTTACCCAACTCGAACTTGTAGGTCTCGGGGTCGTTGATAACCGGCGAGGCCAAACGGGCGAAGCGCATGTACACCGGACCGTCGCACTCGTAGGCGGCGCGCGTCACGGCGCGGGCCTCCACGTCGTCGGCGGGAACAATTACGGTCATGCCGGGGATGACGCGCATGAGGGCGATATCCTCGCAGCACTGGTGCGTGGCGCCGTCCTCGCCCACCGAGATGCCGGCGTGCGTGGCACCGATCTTAACGTTGAGGTGCGGGTAGCCGATGGAGTTGCGGACCTGCTCAAAGGCGCGACCGGCAGCGAACATGGCAAAGGTACTCGCGAAGGCAACACGACCAGTGGTCGCGATACCGGCGGCGACGCCCATCAGGTTGCTCTCGGCAATGCCCACATCGAAGAAGCGGTCGGGGCAAGCGGCCTTAAACTTACCGGTCTGCGTGGCGGCGGCCAGGTCGGCGTCGAGGACCACAAAGTCATCGTGCTCGTTGGCGAGCTCGACGAGGGCCTCGCCGTAGCTTACACGCGTGGCGATTTTCTTGACGTCTGCCATCCTAGAGCTCCTCTCCGGCGGCCGTGAGCTCTGCCATGGCCTGCTCAAACTGTTCATCGTTGGGGGCCTTGCCGTGCCAGCCAACCTGGTTCTCCATAAAGGACACGCCCTTGCCCTTTGTGGTCTCGGCGATAATGGCGGTCGGCTGCCCCTTGGTGGCGCGAGCCTCGGCAAAGGCGGCGCGGATCTGGTCGAAGTCGTTGCCGTCGGCGAGCTCAACCACGTGGAACTTGAACGCGCGGAACTTGTCGGCGAGCGGCATGGGGTCGTTGACCTCCTCGACGGGACCGTCAATCTGAAGGCCGTTGTGGTCGACGATCACGCAGAGGTTATCGAGCTGCTGGTTGCCGGCAAACATGGCGGCCTCCCAGACCTGGCCCTCCTCGCTCTCGCCATCACCCAGCAGGGCGTACGTGCGATAAGTATCGCCCCAGTGCTTGGCGGCAACGGCCATGCCCACGGCGGCGGAAATGCCCTGGCCGAGCGAGCCGGTGGACATGTCGACGCCCGGGGTGTCGTTCATGTTGGGGTGACCCTGCAGGTGGCTGCCGATGTGGCGCAGCGTCTCAAGATCCTCCTTGGGGAAGAACCCGCGCTCGGCGAGCACGGCGTACAGGCCCGGAGCGCAATGGCCCTTGGAGAGCACAAAACGGTCGCGATCGGCCTTGCGGGGATCGGACGGGTCGACGTTCATTTCCTCAAAGTACAGATAGGTCATGATGTCGGCAGCACCGAGCGAACCGCCCGGATGGCCGGACTTGGCAGCGTGCACGCCGGTGACGATGCCCCTCCTTACCTCGTTGGCAACCTTTTTGAGCTCTTCGTCGCTCATTGTGCCTTCCTTTCATCCTCTTTAGACAAGATGCGCACGGCACCGAAGGTAATCCCAACACAGCCGCAATGCACGTACGTCATTCATTATGCTGGAAACTGATGGCTTTACCAGAGTTTTTATCATTATTTGAACAATTTAGCAGGCAGAACCGCTGATGAAACGGTTTATCAATGTGAACGTCTTTTGGATGGAACGCGGTCGCCCCTACGCGCTAATGTCCTTGAATCCCTCGCCGAAGGCTTCCGTAACGTCAGCGACCGTCACAATGGCGTGAGGATCGCGCTCGCGCACGATCGTCTTAAGGGTATTGAGCTCTCGACGGCTCACGATGACCATGATCACCGGCTTCTCGGCACCCGAATACATGCCAGTCGCCTTAAACTTGGTACAACCACGACCCAGGCCATACATAATATCGGCAGCGATATCAGGGAACTTGTCCGAGATGATGAGTACCATACGACGCTTGTTGCCGCCATCGACCACGGCATCGATCACGTAGCCGCTAATGACCATCGAAAGGCCTGCATATAGTGCATTTTCGATTGAAAAGACCGGAGCCGACAGCGCACATACGGCAACATCGATCGCCATGACGGTCGAGCCCACGGGCAGCGAGGTATTACGCGAGATGATTTGGCCAATCGTGTCCGAGCCGCCGGTGTTGGCGCCGGCGCGCAGCACCATGCCATAACCGATGCCCGTGATGATGCCGCCCCACATAGCGGGCAGCATCAGATCGGCATGTGCCAGCGGCGCCACAAACGGAGCGAACAGGTCGGTGAAAAAGCCCAGCAGCACAAAGCCTGTCGCCGTCTGCACCACGTAGAACATGCCGCCCTCGCGCATAACGACCAGCAGCAGCAAGGCGTTCATCACGATCGTCTGAATACCAACGGGAAGCGATAGACCGCGCGATGCGCCGACCGCCTGGATAATGGTGGCAAGGCCCGTAACGCCACCGGCAGCAAGGCCGTTAGGAATCAAAAACAGGTCGGTCGCAATAGCGGCCAGAGCGCACCCCAACATAATCTGGGGCAGGTCGTGAAAGAAGTTCATCGAAAGAATGCGCTTAATGTCCAGACGATATGCCATGCTGCCTCCCTCAAAAAAGCGCACCCCATCGGATGCGCTTTGAACTTCTTCTTGTATTCGATTCTACCGATTCGCCGGACAAAAACCACCCCTGCGCAGGGTTTATTCCGAATACAAACCCGTCCAACCGTTGGGCTTAGCATCGGCTTGAAGCCGCCCGATGTTTTAGATCTCCGAGCCTTCTACATCGGCGTTGCCGGTAGCCCAACGGTGATAGCCAATCACAAACGGATCCAAATCGCCATCGTCAAGAACGGCCTCGACGTTGCTGGTCTCCACGCCCGTACGCAGGTCCTTAACCATCTGGTACGGGTAGAGCACGTAGCTGCGGATCTGGTTGCCAAAACCAATCGTGGTCTTGGGTCCGCGAATCTCGTCCAGGGCCTCGGCACGCTTCTCGAGCTCAATCTCGTACAGGCGAGCCTTGAGGATCTGCATGCACGCGGCCTTGTTCTGGATCTGGCTGCGCTCGTTTTGGCAGGTAACCACAATGCCGCTGGGGAAATGCGTCACGCGCACGGCGGAGTCGGTGGTGTTTACGCCCTGGCCACCCGGGCCACTTGCGTGGTACACGTCGACGCGGATGTCGTCGGGGTTGATCTCGATATCGATATCGTCGGGCAGCACCGGAATGACCTCGACGCCGGCAAACGTGGTCTGGCGGCGCTTCTTGTCGTCGGTGGGGCTAATGCGCACCAGGCGGTGGACACCGGCCTCGGCGCGAAGCATGCCAAAAGCATCCTTGCCTTCGACGGTAAAGGTCGCGCGATCAATGCCAATGACCTCGGCCGCGGGGCAATCGTTGATGGTGACCTTCCAACCGCGGCGCTGGCAGTACTTCATGTACATCTTAAAGAGCATGAAGGTCCAATCCTGGGCCTCCAAACCACCCTGCCCGGGCTTGATGGTCACAATCGCGTCGCCATGGTCGAACTCCCCGGTAAACCAGCTCGCAAGCTCAAGCTCGTCGATGGCGCGGGCCAGGCGTTCTGCCGTAGCGGCAGCCTCCTCGCGCAATGCGACGGCGTCGGGGTCATCCCCCATCTCCTCGGCAAGCTCCAGCGCAGCGCGGGCATCGGAAAGCTCGCCGCGCGCGGTGTCCACGGCAGCGATATCTTCCTTGGTGCGCGCGATCTCCTCCATCGTGGCGCGAGCGGCATCGGCGTCGTCCCAAAAGCCCGGGGCGACGCTTTTGGCCTCGAGCTCCGTTACGCGGGTGCGCTTCTCGTCCAAATGGAGGTACGACTCAACCTCACCGAGCCGGTCCGCAAACGCGTCCAGCTCGGCGGGCGTTACCTCTAAAGCCTCAGCCATTAACGATTCCTGCCGTGGCAGTACTTGAACTTCTTACCGCTACCGCAAGGGCACGGGTCGTTGCGGCCCACGTTGACGTACGGATCGTCGCTCTCGGACTTGCGGTAGGTCGTCACCTTGCCACCGTTGTTGACGGCAGCCGGTCCGCCTTGGACAGCCGTGCGGGCCTGCACCTGCGCCTGCTTGCGCAGCACCGAGTCGCCGTTGTCACCATCGACCTCGGCAGGACCGGAGAAGTGCGCACCCTCGAGCGCGGGCTCCTCCTTGTGCTCCACGACACGCGGGGCAGCCTTGATCTCGATGCGCAGAACCGTGCGCAGGTAATCCTCGTACATGGTGTCGACGAGTGTCTGGAACGCGCCGTAGGCCTCGGTCTTGTACTCGACCAGCGGGTCGCGCTGGCCAAAGCCGCGCAGGCCGATGCCGGTCTTGAGGTAGTCCATCTCCTGCAGGTAGTTCATCCAGCGGGTATCGATGACGCGCAGCATGACCTGGGTGTTGAGCTCGCGCATCAGGTCCTCGCCCAAGCGCTCGGCTTTCATGTTGTAGCACTTCTCTACGTAAGCCAGGACATCGGCAGCTAGGGCCTCATAATCCTCGTCGGGGAACTTCGGCGTATCGATGTGGCCGGTGAGCTCCACAACCCACTTGCGCAGGCCCTCCAGGTCGCGCTCGCCATCGTGACTGTCCTTGGTGCAGAACTCCTGCACGCAGCGGTACACGGTATCGTGCATGACCTCGGTGATGTGGTCGGTCAGATCCTTGCCGTCCAGAATCTTATTGCGCTCGGCGTAGATGACCTGGCGTTGCTTGTTCATGACGTCGTCGTACTCAAGGACGCTCTTACGCATGGAGAAGTTGATGCTCTCGACCTTGTGCTGGGCGCTCTCGACAGCCTTGGAGATGATCTTGTGCTGGATGGGCATATCGTCGCCCATGTCAGCCGTGACCATCATCTTGGAGACGCGGTCCATCTTGTCGCCGCCAAACAGACGCATGAGATCGTCCTCGAGCGACAGGTAGAACTGGGTCTCGCCCGGATCGCCCTGACGGCCGGAACGGCCGCGCAGCTGGTTGTCGATACGGCGGGACTCGTGGCGCTCGGTGCCGATAACGGTCAGGCCGCCGGCGGCAAGAACGCGCTCGCGCTCGGCCTTGCAAGTCTCCTTGGCCTCGGCGTTAAACTGCTCAAGCTGCTCGGGCGTTACGTCCTCCATGGTCAGGCCCTCGTACTCCAGGCGCTCGCGCACCAGCTCGTCGGGGTTACCGCCCAGCAAGATGTCGGTACCGCGGCCGGCCATGTTGGTAGCGATGGTCACGGCGCCATAGCGACCAGCCTGGGCAACGATATGGGCCTCGCGCTCGTGGTGCTTGGCGTTGAGGACCTCGTGCGCGATGCCGCGCTTGGTAAGGGCGGCCGACAGTTTCTCGGAGCTTTCGATGGAGACGGTGCCCACCAGGACCGGCTGGCCCTTGGCGTGACGTCGCTCGACGTCGTCGGCAACGGCGTTGTATTTGGCCTGGATGGTGCGGTACACCAGGTCCTCGTGGTCAACACGCTGCACGGGCTTGTTGGAGGGGATGACCTCGACGGGCAGCTTGTAGATCTCGCGGAACTCGGCATCCTCGGTGAGTGCCGTACCGGTCATGCCGGAGAGCTTGTCATACAGACGGAAGTAGTTCTGCAAGGTGATGGTGGCCAGCGTCTGGTTCTCCTCGCGCACGAGCACGCCCTCTTTGGCCTCGATGGCCTGATGCAGGCCCTCGGAGTAGCGGCGGCCTTCCATAATGCGGCCGGTGAACTCGTCGACGATCTTGACCTCGCCGTTGGTGACCACGTACTGCTTGTCGCGGTGGAACATGTACTGGGCCTTCAGCGCCTGCTGCAGGTGGTTGACCAGCTGACCGGAGAGATCGGCATAGATGTCATCGATACCCAAGCGGCGCTCAATCTTCTTAAGGCCGCGCTCGGTGGCGGCGATAGTGTGCTTGGCCTCGTCCATGACGTAGTCGCCCGTGGGCTCAACGTCCTCGGTGGCGGTGAGCATGTCGTGCGACACGTCCTCGCCGCGCTCAAGGCCGCGCACGGCACGCGCGAAGTCCTTGTAGGTGCTGGCGGACTTGGTGCCGGCGCCCGAGATGATGAGCGGGGTACGTGCCTCGTCGATCAGGATGGAGTCGACCTCGTCGACGATGGCGTAGCTGTGGCCGCGCTGTACGCGCTGCTCGGGGCGGGTGACCATGTTGTCGCGCAGGTAGTCGAAACCGAACTCGGAGTTGGTGCCGTAGGTGACGTCTGCCTGGTAGGCCGGACGCTTGAGCTCGAGCGGCATGTTGTTCTGGAGCAGACCGACGGTCATGCCCAGGTACTTGTAGATGCGGCCCATCCACTCGGAGTCGCGCTTGGCAAGGTAATCATTGACAGTAACGACGTGCACGCCCTTGCCGGCAATAGCGTTGAGGTAGCCGGCCAGCGTGGAGACGAGCGTCTTGCCTTCGCCGGTCTTCATCTCGGCGATATGCCCCTCGTGCAGCGCCATGGCGCCGATGAGCTGTACGTCAAAGTGACGCATGCCCGTGATGCGCTTGGAAGCCTCGCGCACGGTGGCAAAAGCCTCGGGGAGCATGTCGTCGAGCGACTCGCCGTTGGCGTAACGCTCGCGGAACTTATCGGTCTGGCCGCGGAGTTCCTCCTCGGTCATCTTCTCAAACTGGGGCTCAAGACCGTTGATCTGGTCGACGATCTTGTAGTAGCGCTTAAGGTCCTTATCGGATCCAAAGGACAGCAGCTTTGACATGAATCCCATGTGGTTTTCCTTTTTGGCCATCGCCCACGCCGTGCAGCTGCGGGCGAGTTAAACACAGATGATTGTACTTTAGCCAAACAAGGCGCGGCCTATACGGTCGACCTCGACCGCCACGTAATAACTATGACCAACCTGCCACAATGGGACAGGTTTATTTTGGCAAGTTTTATCTGAGCAAACGCCGTCTCTCTGCCATTTGGTGCCACGGGGACAGGTTAGCTTGCACCAATAAAAAGAAAAGGGCCGCGCACCCAAATGGATGCACGGCCCTTATGCCATGAATGCGAGCGATTCCGCGGCGAGCTATTTACTCAGCAGCCTCGGTGGTCTCGGCCTCGGCAGCGGCCTCCTCGACGGGAGCCTCTGCGGGAGCCTCGGCGGCCTGCTTGGCAGCCTCCTCGGCGAACTTAGCAGCACGCTTAGCCTTCTCGGCAGCCTTAGCCTCAGCGGCGGCCTTGCGAGCGGCCTCGGCCTCAGCAGCCTTGGCGGCCTTGGCAGCCTTGGCCTCCTCAGCCTTCTTGAGCTGGGCGGCAGCGGCGCCACCGAACTTGTCGGCGAAGCGCTGGACGCGTCCACCGGTGTCGACGAACTTCTGCTGGCCGGTGTAGAACGGGTGGCACTCGTTGCAAAGCTCGACCTTCATCTCGGACACGGTAGCGTGCGTCTTGAAGGTGTTGCCGCAGGAGCACGTCACCGTGCACTCGACATACTGGGGATGGATACCCTGCTTCATGGTAGGACTCCTTATTGGTCAGGCGCTGGTTACCGATCAGCGCATAAGGCGTCTTGGTTTCCGACCAAGACAACAAACTCGGCTATGGTACCACGGCGCCGCGCGTCCCACAAAAGGTTCACGGTCTTTTCGGAACGACACGAATCTGACCCATCGAAACACATCTCCACCGTTCCTTCAACTGGGAAAATGCCGTCCCCGGGGCCTGAGAAGGGCCCCGGGGACGTTCGACTGACTGCGGGAACGGCCTTTCCGCTCAATGTGTTCGGCTGAGATCGGAAATCAGCCAAACTGAACTAGGTTCAGCTCGCATGGTTAAAAACGGGGGCGACGCTTTTGCGTCACCCCTCGTCCCGGCCGGTTGCTTTAGTTGTACACACGGTAGTTACACTTGAACTGGGTTATGTGTCCATAGTTGGAGCGGTACCAACCCGACGTATAGCTGATTGCCTCTGCGCCTAGATAGTCGTAGCCCTTGTTGTAGCGAAGCTGACGGTAGGTCGTGTCGTACTCTGCTACGTAAAACGTGTCTCCAGAGAAGGCTTTGTACCGGTCTTTAACCGTCGAAGCCATGTACGCGGGTTCGACATCGCTTTTCTCTCCGTTGAGCGCATAGACGGGTGCCGCGATTCCGCATAAAGCCGTTGCCACGAGGATGGCGTAGACAGCCATGCGCGACGCGTTGGACTTCAGCTGTTCAAATAGTTTCATGTCATTCACCTTCCTCGTATGTATCGAGGTATTCCTGCTTGAGCGTCTGCGAGGACGACTTGATCTTTTCCACGAGCGTGCCGGCCTCGATGAAGTAGAACGAGTTGGTGAGGTCTGCCAGGTCGTCGAGCAGATGGCTTGAAATGAGCACGCTGCGTCCCCGCGCCACTTCGCTGCGCATCGCGTCGCAGGAGGTTTTCCGTTTTCCCGGATCGAGACCGTTCAGCGGTTCATCGAGGATGAGGTACGGGCAATCGGTCGCTATCGCCATGGCAAGCTTTACCTGCTGCTTCATTCCTGTCGAGAGTTTACGGGTCGGCTTGTCGAGATATGGGGAGATTCCGAGGGAGCTGCAGAGCGAGTCGATGTCGGCGGCCGATTTCCACGCCTCCCTAACGAAAGCAAGGTGCTCGAGGGCTGATAGCGTGGGATAGAGATCCGCGCCGCCTGAAGAGCTCAGGTAGACGAGTTCTGCAAATTCGGCTGATCGACGTTGGCTGATTCCGTCTGCCGCCAGGCTTCCCGAGTGGATACGGGTGGGAAATTGGCCCGACAGCGCTTCAAGAAGGGTGGTTTTCCCCGAGCCGTTGGGAGCAACGAGGCCCGCCGCCGTTCCCGGGCTCAGGAAAAGCGACCCGATTGAAAGTATCGTCGTGCTTCCGTATCCCACGCTCGCGTCCAGAAGTTCGAGCCCATGGTGCTTTTTCGCGGGTCCAGGCTGTCTGGGCGAACGTGTCGCAACGGCGCCGACCGCAAAAAAGACCGCGACGTATGCCAGGGCCACGGCAAGCATCGATGCGCTGCCTGAACCGGAGCCAATGAATTCTGTCGGGAAGCATCCTACGTAACCCGTTGCCTCGATAGGCGAGAATACGGCCAGCGGCAGGAGATTGAGCGCGGCGTTATGCTCCAGTGCCGAATCGGACAGTAACGGGAATACCGGGGCCGCGACAAGCAGCGCGGAGGTGAGGGGGCCCGCGAGGACGCGCCTCGTTGCGGTCGATAGGACGACGGAGCAAACGGATATCAAGGTTCCGCCCGCAAGAAGCGCGATAAGCAGGGCTGTGAAGACGTTTCCCGCAGTCGTGGTGGTAAGCGCGCCGTCATGGAAGAAGGCGATCGGGTACCCAATTTGCCCGAAGCCGTTTAGGGCCAAGGCGTAAATGCCCCCGGGTGCGAGGCCGGCGAGGAGCATCGCGGTCCCCGCGACGATTATCGAAAACACGATCTGGATAAGGCGCCGGAATTTGGGCACGGGCGCCTTCGCCGCCAGGGTCCCGGGCCTTGTGGCGCCGAGCACGAGTATCGACGAGAGAAGGAAGGGAATGAAGGGAAGGAAAGACGGCACCATGGCAACGGCGTAAGGCAGGAAGGAAAGGAATGGCAGGTCGTTTGCGGAGGCCGGGATATCCGTGATGCCGGAACTGCTCAGAGCACGGCAATATGCGAGCTCCGCGTCATTGGTCTCTCGGTCTCCCACGATGGACCCGGATTGGAAGCCTTCGCCCATGAGCGCGTAGTAGCTCTCGGCAGAATCGAGAAAGGCGGCGTCGGTTTGAGCGGCAAGGGCGGCGTTCGCGTATCTTGCAAGCTCCGCGTCATTTTGCTGCTCTGGAGATAGGTCTGTGCCGCTGGCCTGGGGCGCGCGCGTATTGAATGCGTCGACAAAGCTCTGCATGCCCTGCTTCATAAAGAAGGGCCCGTAGATGGGTGAATTGAACGCAATGGGGACGGAGAAGGCTGCAGCGAGAACGAGCGTACAAATCCATACGGCCTTGTCTCTTAGGATTAGTTTGAGAAGAAGTCGACAGTACATTTAGAAGCACCTACATTCCTCAAAGCATCGTTAGATTAATGATGACAGACCGAATGAAGATACGTGCGACGGGGGCGAGGCGAATGGCTGAGCGGTATCGATACGCGGGTTCAACGGTATCACATTGGCCACATAGATTTTTAACTTACATTTCTACCCGCCCTTTTCGTAGAGTCTCCGATACGTGCTTAGCGCACCCTCGGCGCGTCCGGCAGGCTTTGCGAAATGGGATCCAGGAGACTTCGGCGCAGCATCATCTTGCGGAATGCTTCTAATGAGCCTCCCATCCTTCAAAAACAGAATCTCATCGCACAGCCTATCGACCGAATCCAAGATGTGGGATGACATGATGATGCACGTACCAGAATCGGCCAGCTTCCTGAGAATCTCGGAATGCAAGTCCACCCTGCTGGGGTCGAGCGCGTTCATGGGCTCATCTAATAGAAGGTACCGCGCGCCCGTCGCATACGCAATCGCCAGGGTAAGCTGCTGCTTCATGCCCTGGCTCAGAGTGCGGATCCTCATCTTCGCGAACTCGCCTATCTGCGTTTGTTCCACTATCTCTTCGATATCGCGAGCATGCGGCCACATATCGCAAACCATCTTGAGGTGATCTTCCGCACGCAATCCGGGATACAGCAGCGTCCCCTCACCAGGTGCATAGAAGATCATAGAACGGACCTCTCTCGCACCCGTACCCTGCACCTCATCCAGAACGATGCTCCCGTCCACGCGAGGACCCGGCAAACCTGCCATCGCACGCAGCAACGTCGTCTTTCCATGCCCGTTCGGAGCGACGAGACCGTAGACCGTACCCGGGGCAAACTCAGCGTTCACCGAATCTACGAGCACCTTCTTTCCATAAGAGATCGTCAGCGTTTGAAGGTCAATCATCGAGATCATCCCCTTTCGATCTTTGGAACACTCAGGCGCACCATCAACGGAGATACGGCGCCCAAGACCACCAGCAGAGCGCCCGATGCGCCGACGACCTCTCCAAAAGGCATCGCGTTCGTCCCTCGCCCAAGGAACCCAATCGTCCCCACCTGGGAAGCGGGATCAAACGAGGCGAATGGAGCCAGCAGCGCGACGCCCATGCCCACGCTTTCAACATGAGCGCTCAACGAACCCAACACCAAGAGAACCGCGCAAACCATTCCGGTGACAACGGGGTTGCGGCTAATCGCTGCTGTCAACGCAGCGACGACGGAAATCACGCCGTATGCCATGACCAGCAACGGAATACTGCACAACACCGCCTCCCCCACCATGGACGTTGTCGAAGCTCCCGCCCGAATGAGAGCGACGGGATACTCCGATCCACCCGCACCGTTCTTAATCACGGACACAACGACAGCGGGAACCATCGACACCAAAAGCAGCACCAAGCCAAGCAGGAGAGCCAGCGCAACAGCCGTCAGAAAACGCACATGCGCTGTTGCGGGGATCTGGAGAACCAGAAGGGAACGACACTGCAGGTGGGTGCACGCGAGCGATGTGACAACCACGGGCAACAGCAAAAATAAGGAGGGAAGCGCTGCCTGGAGATACGAAAGGAGGATTAATGGGGGCATCTTCGTACTTAACTCGTAAACCTTGGGGTCCGGCAAGCTCGCGATCGACTCAAGCAGAAGGGCGCGCGCCTCCGCACGAGAAGGAGTCTCCGGCTCGATTCCGATCGATTGCAGGAGAGTCGCATCTGCCGCGCCCAGCTCACCTCGAGCGCGCTCGTACGTCGCAAGGCTTCGAAACCCCTCCGCAGGCATAGGCGCGTACACGAAACCCGAAAGAGCATCCCGCATGTCTTCCAGGGCCGCTTTGCCCTCGACGTCCATATTCGCAGCGTTCTGCTCTAGATACCGATCTATTGAACGGAGCTCCCCATCCCTATACCGAACAGCGGAAACGTTATCAGCGTCAGGAAACATCTCGACCAGAGCCGGGGCCAGCATCGTCGTCGACATTGCAATCGCGCATACGGCGAGGGTGGGAGAACGCAGGAGCAGTTTCCCCATCGTTCTTACGTATGCAACGGCGGAGGCACAAGCGCTCGAACGAGTTGCCGTTCTCGATGCAGTGAAGGAACCTCTCTCAAGACAAATCGGGGATATCGGGCACGCGCAGCCGCTCTTTCCAGCAACGCAAAGCAGGCTAATTGCCAGCACCTCGATCCCGATTGCGCATACGAGGGCAATCGCGCCACGCTCGAAGCAAAGTCCAGGCAGATTCACTATCTGCGTTGTCGGGTACGGGCTATAGGCGCCGACGGTCAACTCAGTGTTCGCATACGTAAGGGGATTCAACAGGGCGAACTCACGTAAAGCGATGGATCTTCCGTAATACCCGGGAACCATCGTCACCCCCATCAGGGCACATACGAACACGATTCCAAGCGTAGGGTTATTGGCAATCTTCACGGCAAGGTGAACGACAAGCGAGATGAACGCTGCCACCAAGAATTGCAAGATGGCCGTCTGCGCGAACACCAGCCAAGCCGGTTTGATAACCGGAGTCGCATATTGAATGTAGCCTATCGGATAGAACGGCGAGCCCGGGCCATTCTTCACAAGCGCGGCGATTATCCCTGGAAGATTGATGGCGAGGACGGCAAGCATTGCAAAAACACTCGCCCATACGCTCGATGCAACAAGTCTACCCAGCTCGCCCATCGGTGCCTGGATGATGAGCTTTTCACGTTTGTTAAGACGCGCGGCAAGGAACGAGACGGCAACGGCCGTTGCGACCCATAGCAAGTACTCCTTCGATCCGTCATAATAGGTGTACTCTCCATCCGATATCTGCAGAAACGGAAGTAGGGGAGAGAGCGGTGCCAAGATAAGACGTCCCGCGGCAAGAGGGTACAGAAGCGCGGGCATGCTTGATGAAGAGGTATAGACACCGTCCTCCCCCGCATTCACAAGCGCATCCGCATAGGATGCTGACAATTCCTGCTCAACACGGGTTATTCCCGACTCGAGGTATTCGACCCGTCCGTCGATGCCAGCCGCGCTCCCGAAGACGGGCAGAGCACAAAGAACCATCAACGCAACAACGACAACACAGAGCGACCTGGAGGAGAGAAGCGACCTAAAGATCGCCTTCGAGATTTTGAGCATATTCATCGCCAACCTTAACCTCATCCAGTCGGAACAGAGGGGCCGAACAAAATGCTCGGCCCTTCCTCGCATCTAGTAGGTGCTATAGACAAATTGCCATTTATCAGTTGTGCCAAGAACACCACAGGAGCACATTGCAGCGAGGCGGGATTCCCTATGATGCGCGGATCGGCGATAGCCATTTCGGTAGGAGATCGTCTTGTAAGAGATGTTGAACATCGAGATGCTGTGCCCGCTTACGCCGCGAGGACAGCTGTAGCTCCAGTAGGTATCGACGACGTCGTCCGTATACCCGAGGGGCTCAACGAGGGCACACTGGCTGCTCTCCTGGGAAGGAGGCATCGGGGTATCCGCAAAAGCGGGGGCTCCCGGCAGCAACAGACAAAGAGCGAGGCCGAGGAAAACCAAGAGCTTACACTACTTAACAGTACTGAACATAATCCTCTCCAATCTAGAGGGGTTTCGGTTGCAGCATGCTGTGATTACTTGCCGGCAAAGTCAATTTAACATAAACTGTTAAAAAGTAACCTGAGTTTTTTAAATTCTTCGGAGGTTATTATGAGTTCCGACAATCGCACTCCCCGGCTTCATTCCTTCCGCATCGCATGTGCGATAGCCTCTGCGACCCTTTGCGCCACCGCCATCGCACAAGTGGCGTTCTCCTTAAAGCCAGCAATCGAAGTGCTCGACAACCCTGTAATTGCAGACTCCCCCGCGTATCCAGCCCTTGCGATCTCGACATTGGTCCCTGCCGTCATCGGTATCGCTACGACCATCCTCAGCGCCGTTCTCGTGTGGACGATCAAGAGCGGAGACCCCTTCAAGAAAGGGTCTGCGACATGCTTGAAGGTGCTCGGCATTCTCTTCGTTGTTCAAGCTGCCACCAGCCTCTACGCCGGCTCACTCAAAACCTCCGTTTCGATGTTTGGCGGCGAGGGGGCCGTCGGCGCCCAAGAGATCGCTTCATCATTCGATTGGACCTCTCTGGTTCTCGGCATCGTCCTGTTCATGCTTTCCCAGCTCTTCTTGTACGCCCGAGAGCTGTACCTCGACTCCGACGAGATTGCGTAAGGAAACGCCATGCCCGTAATTGTTCGCCTCGACAAGATCATGGCCGAGCGAAAGATTTCCTCGAACGAACTTGCCGAAAGGATTGGAACCACGCCCGTGAACCTGTCCCGTATTAAAAAAGGGCATATTCGCGGCATTCGCTTCAACACACTCGAGCAGCTATGCCTCGCCCTTCGTTGCCAACCCGGAGACCTTCTCGAAGTCATGAGCGAAGAGGATGCCCGAAAGGAGTTCGGACTCGATTGGTCCGCCGAGGATTAGAGGGCGGTCGTACTCGCCCTGCACACGGGGATGCGAATCGGCGAGGTCTGCGGCCTTCGGTGGTGCGATGTGGATTTCGAGACGGGCCTGATCTCGATCGGACACTCGGTGGCGTACGCGAAGGGAATGGGTTCGTTCATCAAGGACACCAAGACCCATGACGCCAGGGGTATCCCCATCGACCCGGTCGGCCTACTCCCCTTCCTGAAGGAGACCCACGAGATCGACTGCGGAAAGCTGCGCTTGCGCGGCCTTACCGGGGCGGTCGAGATCGGGGACTGCTACATCCTGTCGGAGCCGGGCGCGACCTTCGCGACGACAAGCTATATCCGCAGGGCGTTCAAGACGTTCTCGGAGACCAACGGCCTCATGGGCACCAACGACGAGCTGATCACGTTCCACGGCCTTCGCCACACGTTCGCAACGCAGTGGATCCGCCAAGGCGGCGATATCAAGGCGCTCCAATCGATCCTCGGCCACAAGGACGCCATGGCGACGCTCAACGTCTACGCCGACATCGAGCCCATCTCCAAAATCCATAACATGCTGCACGCCACGCCGTGCCTTTGGCGCGGGCACCTCGGGCCGAGGGTCGATCCGGGTCCCATGTTCCAACAGAGGATCCAGGAGTCCATCGAGACGCTCCAGGCGTTCGGCTACGGCATCACCGAGCCGGACGACCGAAATATCGCCATACGCGCCGTGAAGACGAACAGTTGGCTCTAGCTCACCGAGTACGCGGCAGTGCTGGGCCCATCCCAACTGAGGTCACGGTGGTCCGATAGGGGCGCCGCCCGCGGCATGCGCCGCGGAGCGGTATCCCCTACCGAAGGGCGGGGATGCCCTCCGCTTCCAGTTCGGAATCAGCCGTCGGAGGCGTTCGGCTGACTGCGGGAACGGCCTGTCCGCTCAATGTGTTCGGCTGAGATCGGAAATCAACCCAACACGAGCCGGACACGCGCCAGACGGCTCTTCCCCGTACGGCCTTCCCCCTTACGCTCATGTTGCAGGCATGTAACGCCGCAGCGAGCGCGCCTTTTTTGCGCCAGACAGGTACAATGATGAACACTGTACCGTAGCGGAGCGCCCCGCGCGCGCCGCAACCACGCGAAAGGGTTTCCCATGGCCGAGATCTCGTCCTCCCGCATCGTCATCACCGTCCTTGGCAAGAACCGCCCCGGCATCGTCGCCGGCGTCACCCGCGTTTTGGGCGAGGCCAATGTCGACATCCGCGACATCACGCAGTCCATTATCGAGGACATCTTCACCATGACCATGCTGGCCGACACCGCCGAGTCCAAGCTCGACTTCGCCGAGCTGCAGAAGGCGCTGGCCGAGGCCGGCGAGCTTTCGGGCGTCAACGTGTCCATCCAGCGCGAGGACGTCTTTAACTTTATGTACCGCCTGTAGCGAACAGGCCGTACGGGAACAGGCCGGCGCATCTGCACCCAAGCACGCCGCCCCCCATACGGCCCCGAGAGGAGCGCGCATGGCTTACGACGCCAAGAAAATCTACTACCGCTTCGATGACCATCTGAGCCGCCTGGTCTTGGATTATGAGGCGAGCCGCCAGATTTCGCCCGAAAGCGAAAACCTCTACCACGGCCTGCCGACTGATCCGTACGACGAGGGTCTGTTCGTCGAGCATAACGTCAAGCGCGGCCTGCGCAATGCCGACGGCTCGGGCGTGGTCGCGGGCCTTACCCGTATCTCGGACGTGCACGGCTACAACAAGGTCGACGGCAAAGTCGTGCCCGACCAGGGCAAGCTCACGCTGCGCGGCTATAGCATCGAGGATCTGGTCAACAATGCCCAGTCCGAGAATCGCTATGGCTACGAAGAAGTCGCCTATCTGCTTATCACGGGCTCGCTGCCCAACAAAGAGGAGCTCGACGGTTTTTGCGAGCGCTTGGGCGCCTTTAGGCATCTGAGCGACGAATACGTCAAAGAGTTCCCCATGACCACGGTGTCGTCGAGCATCATGAATGTGCTCCAGCGCGCCGTGTTGCTGCTTTACGCCTTCGACGCCGAGCCCGACGCGATTACGCCCGAGCATGAGATCGACGTCGCCATTTCCATGCTCGCACGTCTCCCGCGCATCGCCGCCTTCGCACACATGGCCTCGGTCGCCAAGCTTCGCGGCTCCGAGGTTCACGTGCCGCACCCCACGCCCGGTCTCTCCACCGCCGAGACCATCCTACAGGTCCTGCGCGGCGGCATGGCGTTCACCCGCGATGAGGCGATGCTGCTCGACGTGATGCTCATGCTGCATGCCGAGCACGGCGGCGGCAACAACTCCACCTTCGCTTGCCGCGTGCTGTCGTCTTCGGCCACCGACCCGTATTCCGCCTACGCCGCGGCTATCGGCTCGCTCAAGGGCCCGCGCCACGGCGGTGCCAATGCCAAGGTCGTGTCCATGCACGAGGACATCCGTGCGCATGTCTCCAATTGGGAGGACGAGGACGAGGTCGCGGCCTACCTGGGCAAGATCCTCGACAAGCAGGCCTTCGACGGCACGGGCCTCATCTACGGCATGGGCCACGCCGTCTATACGCTCAGCGACCCGCGCGCCGAGGTATGCCGCCGTTACGCGCGCACACTTGCCGCCAAGAAGGACCTGGGCGAGGAATTCGCACTCATCGAGCGTATCGAGCGCCTGGCACCCCAGGTCATGCGCGACCACGGCATGACCAAGCCCATCTGCGCCAACATCGACCTGTACACAGGCTTTATCTACAAGATGCTCGGCGTGCCCGAGACGCTCTTTACGCCGCTATTCGCCGTCGCCCGCATGGCCGGCTGGTCGGCGCACCGCATGGAAGAGCTCTTCTGCGCGCACCGTATTATTCGCCCGGCCTATCGTCCGGTGATCGAGCCGCTGGAGTACAAGCCACTCGCCGACCGATAGGACGCGGACCGTTATAGATCTTGAGCGTGGCCAGGGACCCAAGCCCTTGGCCACGCTTTTTTGCCAATAGAAAGGGCTGCATCAAATGATTGTGTTTTCCGATATGGACGGAACACTGCTGACGAGCGATAAGCAGATGAGCGACGCCACTTGGGCAATGCTCGACGAGCTCGCACGTCGTGGCATCGAGTTTGTTCCCTGCACGGGGCGTCCGCTGTCGGGCATCTTTGAGCCCATTCTCGCCCATTCCGCCGTACACTACGCGGTCTGTGCCAACGGCGCCAGCGTCTGGCAACTCGACGACGATGTGCCCACCGACGCCTCGTGCGCCACGCGCATCTTGAGCCGTCCGCTCGATTGCGGCATTGCCCACCGCATCCATCGCATTGCCGCCGGCCACGATGTGACCTTCGATATCTTCGCGGATGGACAGTGCTTCCTCCCCCGCTCGCTTTACGGGCGCCTGGATGAGTTCTGCGGCGGCGACCCCCACATCGCGGCTTCGCTCAAGCGCACACGAACACCGATCGACATGGATATCGACAGCAAGATCGACGAGGTCGAGACGCTCGAACGCATCGCCATGTACTGGCACGACCCGGCCGATCGCGACGCCATCGCGGCGGCGCTCGACACGCTCGGAGGCATTGAGATCACGCGTTCTTACGCCATGAATATCGAGGTCATGGGTGAGGGCGCCACCAAGGGGACAGCCCTCACGTGGCTATGTGAGCATCTGGGCGAGCGTCTCGCCGACGCCTGGGCGTTCGGCGACAACATCAACGACATCCCCATGCTGCAGGCAGCGGGCCACGGCATGGCCATGATCAACGCCGAGTCCGAAGACCGCGAGGCCGCCGACGCCATCACCGAATACGACAACGACCACGACGGCGTCGCCCGCACCATCATGGCCGCCCTCGCCTAGTCATTGGCCAGTCACTGGGGATGTTCTTAAGACTAGTCACTGGGGACACTCTTCGCAAAAAGCTGCAAGGACTGTCCCCCACTGTCGGCAGAAAAGGAACGTCGCCAGCTGCCGGATTAGGAGAGACTCTCCAGCACGCGACGGAGCTCATGCTGAACGGCGTGGTCGCGGTTGCAGCCTACGACACGATCGGCCACCGCCTTGAGCGCGGGGCGCGCGTTTTCCATCGCGCAGCCCGTGCCGACAAAGCGAATGATCTCGTAGTCGTTCATCGAGTCGCCAAACGCCATGACCTCGTCGCGACCAATGCCGTAATGCTCCGCGAGCTGCGCGATACCCGAGGCCTTCGACACACCAGGCTGCATGGCATCGATCCACGCGTTGCCCGAAGGCGCAAAAGTAAAGAGCTGACCAAGTTCGCGCTGTAGCACGTACGCACTGTCCATAACCGCACTGTCGTCGCAAAAGATACTCGCTTTGATGATATTTACGCTGGGATCGGGCAGCTCCCAAATACGCTCGGCATTGGGAAGGTCCTTATCGACCTCACGCACGAACTTGCACTCGTCATCGAGCAGGAAGGACTTGGTTCGGTCAAAGAGCGCAAGATGCAGATTGGGAAACGTCCTGACGGCTTGGGCGAGCCTTCGAATCGCCAGGTGCGAATACACCTCGCGGTCTACCATTTTGCCGTCGGCGAAGACCTGGGCACCGTTAGCTGCGACAAAGTCCATCTTGTCGCGAACGGGCGCAAAGAACTCGCACAGGCGATCGTAGCGACGACCTGACGATGCGGCGAAATGCACGCCATGCTCGTGTAGCGCCAGAATCAGTTCGTAGGTCTCGGGAGGCACCTGGCCGTTTTCGTCAAGCAATGTGCCGTCCATATCGGATGCAATCAGTTTAAACATAGAAAAGCTCCCTTCGGGCTTGTTGGAATCGAACGTGTATCCGATTCCAACGTACCCAAAGGGAGCTCAAATAAGACTCCGCGGGCGTAAACGTTACAAGGACCTGGCAAATAGCTCACACATGCCAGAGGTCTCACGGTCGCGGCGTCAGGCGACACGCCACCCCGACGGATAGTCGTTTAAGAACGTCCCCGATGACTAGTCGGCGTAGGTGAAGGTCGTGACGTCGAACATGCCCTCGGGGCGGATGCGGAGCGTCGGGATGACCGGCAGGGGCAGGAAGATGATGCCCATGATGGGGTCGAGCGGCGGCTCGATACCCATGGCGCGCGCCTTGACCATAAAGTCGTCGTGCTGCGCGGCGACATCCTCGGCCGTGCCCTCGCTCATAAGGCCACCGAGCGCCAGCGGAATGCGCGCCACGACCTCGCCGTTGCGCACCAGCACGTGGCCGCCCTGGCCCACGGCCTCAACGGCAGCCATCATGTCCGCCGCATTGTCGCCCACCACGCACACGTTGTGCGAGTCGTGGCCAATCGTGGAGGCAATGGCGCCACCCGTGATGGTAAAGCCGCGCACCCAGCCGCGACCGATATGCTTGCCAACCAAGCCCAGACCCGCGGGGCCGTCACCGTCGGCGCCCTCGGCCTGCAGCGACACGCCGCGGCCGTGGCGCTCGATCAGCATAATGCGGCGCAGGCCCTCGGCACTCTCGGGGCGAACCATACCCGTGATAGCCATACCCGGGATGACATCGATAACGACCTCGCCCGGCTTAAAGGCATAGTCAAACACGTCGAGCGAAAGCTTCGGCAGCTTAACGGAGGCGCGAAGCTCATCGGCAAGCGCCGCAACCTCAGCCATCTCGGGTGCGATCTCGCCCACAAAGGTGCCGTCCTGCGCCACCAGAGCACCGGCGGCATATACGCGATGCGGAGCCGTGGCGAACGTCAGGTCATTAAGCACCAGCAGGTCGGCGCGCTTGCCCGGGGCAATCGCACCACGCAGCTCGTGCGGGTCGCGGCAGCCGTGATCCAGGCCAAACGCCTCGGCCGTGGAGAGGGACGCCATAGAGATAGCGACCACGGGGTCGATACCGGCCTCAATCGCCACGCGGCAGGCATTGTCGATCATGCCAGTCGCAAGCGCATCGGAAGGGGCGCGGTCGTCAGTCGCAAAGCAGCAGCGGCGGGCGCGCGCGGGGTTCTCCAGCAGCATCGGCGACAGATTGGCCAGGTCATGGCTGCACGTACCCTCGCGCAGCATCACGTACATGCCACGAGACAGTTTATCGAGCGCCTCCTCGGGAATCGTCGACTCGTGATCGGCGATAATGCCCGCCGCGGCATAGGCATTAAGGTCCTTGCCGGCAACGAGCGGTGCATGGCCGTCGACCTGCTTGGACGGCGTCTGGTTGGCAGCATCGATGCGAGCACAGGTCTCGGGGTCGGCCATAAAGACACCCGGCAGGTTCATCATCTCGCCCAGGCCAAAAACATCGCCCGGATGCTCGGCAAAAAACGCCTGCATGTCAGCGGCGGTAATCACAGCGCCCGCTTGCTCATCGGGTAGCGCGGGCACGCACGAGGGCATCATGTACTTGATGGAAATGGGCGCGCGGCGACCGTCCTCGATCATAAAGCGCAGGCCGTCCAGGCCCGCCACGTTGGCGATCTCGTGGCTGTCGGCAATGGCAGTGGTGGTACCGCGCGTCGCCGCCATGCGCGCATACTCGGCGGGGCGGATGTTCGAAGACTCGATATGCAGATGCCCGTCAATAAAACCAGGAGCGAGATAGCGACCCTGGCAGTCGATGACCTCAGTTGCCTCGTAGGTGTCAGCGGCATCGTCGCGACCATCGTAGAGCACGCCGACGATCAGACCGTCCTTGACGGCAACGCTACCGGGCGCCACGCGCTGACCGTACACGTCGACAATCTGCGCATTGGCAAACAGCGTGTCGACGGGCACGCGCCCCTCGGCAGCATCGATCACAGACCTCATGACCTCAACGGACATACATACTCCTTTAACCGTAGAAAAAAGCTGCGGAGCGGACAGACCTTCACCGCAGCAAGCCAATAGCCATTGTATGCCAAAAAGAAAGTCCCGCTAACACCCCTTCCGCTTAACGGCACCGCCAAATGATCCCTCCGTCCCCAAGGGATCGTCGCAACCAAAAAGGCCGCAGTCGGGATTCCCGGCTGCGGCCTTATTGCACTTGTGAGGTCAACTCGCTCGTTAGACCAACTTAAAGCCCTTGCGCTTGCCCACGGAGAGGGTGTCGCCCAGTTTGAGGGCGCTCGGATCGATGTTGTAGCTCTTGGGAGCCACAGCCTTGCCGTTGATCTTGACGCCGCCGCCGTCGATGTCGCGGCGGGCCTGACCGGCGCTGGCCGAAAGGCCCAGGTCCTTGAGCAGGCCAGCGAGGTAAATCTGGCCCTCGTCGTTGACGGTCAGCTCAACGTGCTTCTCGGGGAAGTCGGCAAGCTGGCCCTCCTTGAACACACGGTCGAACTCGGCCTGGGCCTCGTCGCCGGCGCCGGCGCCGTGGTAGGTGTCGCACAGGTCGCGGCCTAGAGCGCGCTTGAGCTCGTAGGGGTCGGCGGAACCGTCGGCCAGGGCGGCATCGATCTTGTCGACCTCGGCCGGGGCGAGCGAGCTGGCCAGACGATAGTACTTGCCGATCATCTCGTCGGGGATGGACATGGTCTTGCCGAACATATCCTTGGGAGCGTCGGTCAGGCCGATGTAGTTGCCATAGGACTTGGACATCTTGCGCACGCCGTCGGTGCCCTCGAGCAGCGGCATGGTAAGCGCGATCTGCGGCTCCATGCCCATCTTCTCCATGAGCTCGCGGCCGGCGAGCAGGTTGAAGAGCTGGTCGGTGCCGCCCATCTCGACGTCGGCCTTGATCTGCACGGAGTCGAAGGCCTGCATCACGGGGTACAGAAACTCGTGCAGGGCAATCGGCGTCTGGGACTGGTAGCGCTTGGTAAAGTCGTCGCGCTCAAGGATGCGGGCGACGGTGAACTTGGAGCACACCTGCAGCAGGCCGGCCAGGTCCATCGAAAGGATCCAGTCGCCGTTGTGCACGATGGTGGTCTTCTCGGGGTCCAGGATCTTCATGGCCTGGCTCACGTAGGTCTCGGCGTTGGCCTCGATCTGCTCCTGCGAAAGCTGCGGGCGGGTGGAGTTCTTGCCCGAGGGGTCGCCGATCAGCGCAGTGCCGTTGCCGATGATAAGGGTGACGTTGTGGCCCAGGTCCTGGAACTGACGCATCTTGCGCAGGGGCACGGCATGGCCCAGGTGCAGGTCGGGGCTGGTGGGATCGACGCCGAGCTTGATGTTGAGGGGCTCGCCCTTCTCAAGCTTCTTGCGAAGGTCGGCCTCGGGGACGATCTGCGCTGCACCCGAGGTGATGATACGCATTTGCTCGTCAACAGACAGCATTGGGTATCCTCCTTTTGCTATAGCACCCTCACCGGATACGGCGGTGCTGGAAGTTCATAAACTCTCTTATGATAACCAAAACGGCGCGGCCGAACACCTACGACAGGAAAATCCTCGTCCTGCCGCACGCGTCGATAACGACCGGCAAACGCGTGCCGTCACGTTCGACCAAAAAGCGCGCCCGCTGACGGCGCGAGCAGTCACGGCAACGGATCTGCCCCGTTGCATCCGTGGCGCAGGCGCCCTCGGCAGTCAGCAAGCAGTGCTCGCACGCCATGAGCTCGGAACGGTCGGCATCGACAGGCCCCAAGACACCGGGACAAGCGGCAAGCTCGGCAACACGCTCCGCATCATTGCCGAGCAACTCGGCCGACAAGTACACCCGCCCCGCCCCGAGTCCGCGCAGCCAGGTAAGCGTGACCCGATTCGCGCAGAACACCGGCGCCGCCACGTCAAACGTCATGCCCAGCTCGCGAGCGATCACCACCTGTCCCAGGTTGCGGCAGACGACGCGCCCGGCACGCTGCATAAGTGAGCGGGTCCGATCAACGTCACCCGTGCGGCACACCTCGTCCAGCACCACAACGGCGTCGGATAAATCGCGTTCTCCGCGCGGATCGGCATCCATCAGCTGCCAAGCAAAAACCATGTGAGCGGGAACCGCGCGCTCCGCCAACTCCGTCGACGCGCCGCCATCCACCGCAGCGTCCTCAAAGGGCAGCACCTCAACGGCACGCGCAACGGGCGCAATCGCATCCGCCTCGGCCCGCATGCGCTCCAACACCGCCGTCGTCTGATCCAACACGCCGGCGCTGCGAATCAGATAGACCTCGCAGCCCGCGTCCACCTTACGCTTGCAATGCACGACGACGCGCTTCCCCGCTGCGGCATCCACCGGGCAGGGCACCTGCGGCCAGCGCTTGGGCACATCGGGACGCGCGTCGACACCCGGATAGAACCGAATCTCGAGCGTGTCACCCGCCGCCACGGCGGCATCGAGCTCAACGGTCACCTCTTCGTGGCCCACAGCGACCAAGCGCCCCACGCGCACGCCCTGGTTGATCGCGCGCTCAAAGCTCATGAGCTCGGCACCCGAACGACCCCGCAGGTAAGCATCGGTAAACCCACGGTTAAACGACCTTCCCAGCTCGCGTTCAAGCTCTTCCACGGCACCGGAGTCCCACGCGCCGTCGCACAGCATATCGAGTGCCCGACGCCACACCCTCACCACGTTGAATACGTAATCGGGATTCTTCATGCGTCCCTCGATCTTGAGCGATGCCACGCCGGCGGCAACAAGCTCGGGCAGGTGCGCGATACCCAGATAGTCACGCGGACAAAGCAGGCGGTCTCCCTCGACGGCAACAACACTCTGCCCCGCCTCGTCCACTAGGTCGTACGCCAGACGGCACGGCTGCGTGCAGTCGCCGCGCATCGCCGAGCGCCCACGCCGCAGGGCCGAGAACTCGCACGCCCCCGAATAGCCGATGCAAATCGCACCGTGGCAGAATACCTCGATGGGCACGCCCGTGGCACAGAGCGCCGCAATCTCGTCGACCGTCAGCTCGCGTGCCGTCGTCACGCGCTCGACCCCCAGTTCATCGGCGGCAAGCCGCACGGCACCCTCGCTATGAGCGCCCGCCTGCGTGGACAGGTGAATCTCGACCCCGGGAATCGCCGCGCGCAGCGCGCAGGCCAACCCGGCATCGGCGACAATCAGAGCATCGGCGCCCAGCTCCAGTGCATGAGCTCCCAACGCCACCGCGTCGGACAACTCATCGTCAAACACGAACACGTTGAGCGTTACGTACACATGCACGCCATGGGCATGCGCCACGGCGCAGCCGCGCGCAAACTCGTTATCCGTAAAGCCATGGGCGCTCACACGGGCGTTAAAGCCGCCCAACCCCGCATAGATGGCATCGGCACCCGCGGCGATAGCCGCAAGCATCTGGTCGAGTCCGCCCGCCGGCGCCAGCAGCTCGGGCAGCGCCGCACTGACAACATCCAATCCAGTCTCGTATTGTCCGCTCGGCCCCATCGTCCGAATCGCCATCGACAAACTCCTTACCAAGGTATGCATTCACTCTGAAAAATGCCGTCTTCCAGCATACACGAGGCCTCGCGCGCCCCGTTTGGTTTATCGTGTAATAACTTATGTCCATCCTGCCCCGACGGCACATCCACCGTCTGGCACGACATACCTGGAGGTCAATATATGGGTCCTCGCCAACGACAGGGACACAGCCGTTCAAAGACGCACGCCCTGCCCATAATCCTGCTCTCGTTTTTGGGCTTTCTGCTGATTGCGGGCGTGGCGTTTGGCATCGGCATGGTCGGTAACGTCAACCGCTGGCTGTCCGATCTGCCCGACTACACCGACGCCAACGCGTATCTGGTGAGCGAGCCCACCGAGATCGTCGACTGTAACGGCAACAAGATCGCGAGCTTCTACACGCAAAACCGCAAGTCCATCACCAAGGACGAGGTCTCCCCCTACGTGCTGCAGGGCACCGTTGACGTCGAGGACGAGCGCTTCTACGAGCACGGCGGTATCGACCTGTGGGGTATCGCGCGTGCTGCGGTGGCAACCCTCGGCGGCGGGCACGAAGGCGCCTCGACGATCACCCAGCAGCTTGTGCGCAACACCATCCTGCAGGAGGAGCAATTCGACTCGACCATTGAGCGTAAGGTGCGCGAGGCCTACATCGCCATCAAGATGGAGGACATGTACTCCAAAGACGAGATCCTCATGATGTACCTCAACACCATCTATTACGGCCACGGCGCCTACGGCATCGAGGCCGCAGCCGAGACCTATCTGTCCAAGAGCGCCGCCGACCTCACCCTGAGCGAGGCCGCGCTACTCATCGGCCTTCCCAACTCGCCTTCGCAGTACGACCCCACGGTCAATCCCGATCTGGCACTGTCTCGCCGCAACAAGGTTCTCGACAACATGCTGCGCCTGGGCCACATCACCCAGGAGGAGCACGATGCCGCACAGGCCGAGCCCATCACCCTCAATGTGACCGAAATCTCGGGCAGCGGCGTCGACGTATACTCGCAGCCCTACTTTGTCTCCTACGTCAAGCAGCTGCTGGAGCAGGAGTTCTCGACCGACGTGCTCTTTAAGGGCGGCCTGACCGTCAAGACCACCATCGACCCCACGATGCAGCAGGTGGCAGAGAATGCCGTCCGCGAGCAGCTCGACACGCTCTCGCTTGACGGCCTGGACATGGGCATGGTCGTCGTCGACCCCAAGACCGGCTACATCAAGTGCATGGTGGGCGGCTACGACTACAACGCCGACGAGAACCACGTAAACCATGCCACGGCCAAGCGTCCCGTCGGCTCCACCTTTAAGGCCTTTACGCTGGCAACTGCCATCCAAAACGGCATGAACCCCAACGTCACCCTCAACTGCAACTCGCCGCTCAAGGCCAAGGGCACCACGACCGAGGTCCAAAATTACGCCAACCAGAGCTACGGCAACATCACGCTTAAGCAGGCGACGGCATACTCCTCCAACACCGGCTACATCCAGGTGGCGGAAGCCGTCGGCAACAGCAAGATCATCTCGCTCGTCAAAAAGCTCGGCATCGACCCCGCCAAGGACAACATCGAGGATGTTCCCGTCATGACGCTCGGCACCGGCTCGATCTCGCCACTCGAGATGGCCGCCGCCTACGCGACGTTTGCCAACGGCGGCTACTATCGCCAGCCGATCGCCATCACCGAGATTGATTCTCGTACCGGTTCGGTGCTGTACCAGCACACCGACAATCCCTCACAGGTGCTTACCGAGGGCGAGGCCGCCGCGGTCACCGATGTTCTGTCCGGCGTCATGAAGGGCAGCGGTACGGGTGCTGCCGGCGCCCTGAGTGTCAACCAGCCCTATGCCGGCAAGACGGGCACCACCGACAACACCACCAACCTTTGGTTCTGCGGCTATACCCCGCAGCTGGCGTGCGCCCTGTGGACCGGCTATTCCGCGGGCGAGATCCCCATCCAAAAGTACGGCACGGACCTGCTGGGCGACAGCACCAACCTGCCTGTCTTTAAGCGGTTTATGAACACCGTTCTGACCGGTACCGAGCGCGAGGAGTTTGCGACCGGAACGGCGCCCACCTACAAGAACAACAGCGTCTGGAAGTTCTACGGCACCAACAACACCAAGAAGTCGGAGAACGACGACAAGGACGAGGACGAAGAGGAAGAGGAAACCACCACAACAACTACCACGACGACCACGACCACCGAGACCACGGGCGGCGACACCACCGGCGGCACCGGTACGACCGGTGGCTCGACGGGCGGCTCCACTGGTGGCTCGACCGGCGGCGATGGCGGCACGCCTACGCCTACGCCCACTCCCGACCCCTCGCCCACGCCTGACGATACGGTCGGCTAAGAAGTACGCGACTAAAGCCAACAAGGCCCCCGAGCAGCTTATTAAACTGCTCGGGGGCCTTTTTAGTTTAAAGCGACCTGATGGGCGATCTTTATACCGGCAGACAAAAAGGGGGTACCGACCAACGTCGATACCCCTTACAAGCCACTATGTCAGCGCGCACAGTGCCGAGCGCACGACCCGCACGCCTACTTGCGAGAATTGCTCAGCTTATTGATCAGCGCCTCGAGACGCTCGCCGTCCTCGGCCGTCTGGGCAATAACCAAAATCGTATCGTTGCCGGCAAGCGAGCCAAGCACATCGGGCAGCTCTGCCGCATCAACAGCGGCGGCGATGCCGGAAGCCGTGCCAGGCTGAGCCTTGATCATAACCAGATTATCGGTGCGCAGAACGCCCGTTACGAGCTCGGAAACCATACGCTGCAGGTGCAGGTCCTCTGCCAGAACATAGATGCCCTCAGGGAGCTTACGCAGCCCCATATCGGCAATATCGCGAGAGACAGTCGCCTGCGTGCAATCAAAGCCCATAGCGCGGAGCTCATCGACCAGCACGCGCTGCGTGCGGACGTCCTTATTGCGCACAATATCTCTAATGGCATCCTGGCGCCCATTGCGTTTTTTAGCCATACAAACCCTCTCTCCAAAAGATGGCGGAGACACTCAATCAGTGATTGAATAGTTTAACGCTATTTGAAGGCTTTTGTGTATAAGAACGCATTTCGAAACAATTCTATGCAAATTTGTTTCGAAATGAGCCGTTTAGGCGGTTTTTGCGCCCGTCCGGTTAAGAAAAGCTGCCAGATGCGTACACATCACGCAGCGCGCGGGCTTGGCGCTGGCGATCGGCCCAAACAACAGACCGAGTCCCCGATGGTTATCCTTGAGCGCGGCGACCATCTGACGGGTTCGAGGCGCCTCGAGCATATCACGCATGCGGGCGGAACGCTCGATTGACGACACCCCATGCGGGCTCAGACACAAATTCTCGATGCAGGCGACTAGTCCGGCAAAGTAGAACTTCTGGCTTGCCAGCTTAAGCCGACCACCGCTATCTGCTTCCGAGAGTGAGTCCGCAAGCTCGTCGAGCGCTCGAGTGTCATCGGATATCCTGGCATACATGGTGGGATCAAAGGCATCTGTAAGCTTAGGTGCCACCGCGTGGAAACAAGCGTCGCCGCAGCCGGACACGAATCGTGCCTGCGAGAGCGCATAAGCCATAAACTCAACCGTACGGTACGCCTTGCCACGCGACAGGCATGCTTCAAACAGCGGACGGCTATACATCACGCCAGAGGTCTGAGCGACTAGGCCGCCCAAAATCAACTGAGGCAGCCCGGCCACCATCGAAGATTTGCCATCAATGGAAATATGAGTAGCATCCAAGACGCGCGAATGACGCTCGCGATGCGCATCGTATCGATCGAGCGACACCGAGGGGAGCACAATGTCTGCCGCAGTATCGCACGCGATATCGACCATCTTGGAAAGGGCCTGCGGAGCAAACCACTCATCGGCGTTCATGGCGATGATTTGAGAGCCGCGCGAGGCATCAAAACCGGCACGAAGACAAGCGCCGCGCTTCGCGTCCTCGACGTCAATCAAATCAATATGGATGTCCCTGTCGGCAGCAACTTGAAGCGAATGGCGCACACCGGGCGCAGTATCGCGACAGACAACGACAATCTGCAAATCGTAGAGGTCTTGGTTCTGGATACTCTCGAGCGCACGCATCGCATAGCTGGGCGAACCTTCTACCACAAGGATCACCGAAAGTCGCGGATGCGAGCCACGTCGAACCAAATTATCCGTCCTCTCGACAGCAATGAATCAAACCGTGGTTCATGGTACACCCCGGCAATAAAAGCAATGAGACACCGGTTGCATTGCACGCCAAGAACAGATGTTGCACACGCGCAGCCCACAGATGACAGGTGTCGACGCACGACACGTCGAGCCCTACCCTAGTCGAGCACGACAAGCTCGGCGGGATCGTAATCCACGCCCATAAACGTAAGGCCGCAGGCAGGAGCCGTGGGGCCCGCAGCGGTGCGGTCGCAAGCATCGATAACCTCGCGCATCCACTCGGGTTCACGGCGATGCATGCCAATCTCGACAAGCGTGCCCACGATCGAACGGACCATCGAATGCAGAAACGCATTGCCCTCGATGGTGAACGTCAGGATGTCCTCGCCAAACGCAACCTCATGGCCAAATTCGGCACGCATCACGCAGCGATGCGTGGGCTTGCCAACGGCCGAAGCGACCTTGCAAAAGCTTTTAAAGTCCTGCTCGCCCAGCAGTGCGGGGCAGGCAGCAGACATAGCCTCAACATCCAAGGGATAGCGATGCCACCACACGGCACCGCGGGACAGCACAGGGCGCGCATCTCGATCGGCAATGCGGTATGTATACGTACGGGAACGCGCGTCAAAACGCGCAGAAAAGCCTTTACGGGCCTTGTAGACCTCGTTAATGGCGATATCTTTGGGCAGCAGGGCATCCATAGCCCGCAGCCACCTACGGCGCGTACAAGCGAGCTCAGCGTCCGTTACGGGCACGCTGATGTACTGAGCCACGGCATGCACGCCGGCATCGGTACGCCCCGCGCACGTCAGATCGATCGGGCGGCGAAGCAGCGTCTCGATGGCTCGACGTAGCTCACCCGCAACCGTCGTCTGTCCCGGCTGCTCGGCAAATCCGCTATACGACGAGCCATCATAGGCCACGCGAAATACGAGCGTGGCGTCAAGCTCGGAAATCGAATTGAAATCAGACGGCGCAGTCATGGGCGCTCCCAACAAACAAGCAACGGTATCGCGACAAAAAAAGAGGGGTACGCGAACGTACCCCTCGAATATAGCCTATGCAGACGGAATGTCTACTCAGCGGTCTCCTCAGCAGGAGCCTCCTCGGCAGCGGTCTCCTCGACAGCCTCGACCTTCTTGGGAGCAGCGGCCTTCTTGGGGGCCGGAGCAGCCTTCTTGGCCTTAGGCGTGCAAGGCTCGGTGACGAGCTCCATGATAACGATGGGAGCGTTGTCGCCCTTACGGTTACCGAGCTTCATGATGCGGGTGTAACCGCCGTTGCGGTCCTGCCACATGCCCTGAGCAGCCTTGTCGAAAATCTCGGCAACGAGCTGCTTATCGCCGAGCTTGGCGATAGCCAGACGACGAGAGTGCAGGTCGCCCTTCTTGGCCCAAGTGATGATCGGGTCGACGACCGAACGCAGCGCCTTAGCACGGGTCTCGGTGGTCTTGATGCGGTCGTTCTCGAAGAGGGCCTTAGCAAGGCTCTTCTTCATGGCCTTGGTGTGGCTCGCATCGGTGCCGAGCTTCAGGCCCTTCTTAACGTTGTGACGCATGGTCTAGTTTCTCCTCAAATATGCGAAGCATTAAGCCTTCAGGCTCAGGCCCATGGACTCAAGCTTGTCCTTCACTTCCTCGATCGACTTAACACCGAAGTTACGGATGTTGAGCAGATCGTTCTCCGAGAACTCAACGAGTTGACGGACCGAGTGAATGCTGGCGCGCTTAAGGCAGTTGTAGGAACGGACGGAAAGGTCCAGATCCTCGATCTGCTTGTCCAGCTCGGCGTTGTCGTTGGTGACCTCGGGAGCGAAGATCGAAGCCTCCTCCTCGACCTCGGGGGTCTCGGCAAGGTTCATAAAGGCAGCCATATGCTGGTTGATGATATTGGCAGCCTGGACCACGGCGTCGCGCGGAGCGATGGAGCCGTTGGTCTCGATCTCGAGGACAAGGCGGTCGTAGTCGGTGTGCTGACCGACACGGCAAGCCTCAACGAGCTTGGCGCAACGGGACACCGGCGAGTACAGCGAGTCGACGTGGATCACACCGATGGGATCGTTGTCGCGCTTGTTAGCCTCGCCAGAGACATAGCCGCGGCCATAGCCGATGCGCATGCTCATGGTGAGATGGCCACCCTCGGTGAGCGTAGCGATGTGCTGCTCGGGGTTGACCAGCTCAAACTCGGACGGAATAAAGAAGTCCGCACCGGTGACCTCGCAGGGGCCGTCAACCGAGATGGTGGCGGTCGCCTCGTCGGTCGTGCCGAGAGCCCTGAAGACAAGACCCTTGACATTCAGGACGATGTCGGTGACATCCTCGACCATGTTAGGGATGGTCATGAACTCGTGCTGCGCACCATCGATCTGAATAGCCTCGACGGCGGCACCCTCGAGCGAGGACAGAAGAACGCGACGAAGGGAGTTACCCAGCGTATCGCCGTAGCCACGCTCGAGCGGCTCGACGGAGACACGAGCAGACGTCTCGTTGATCTCTTCGACCTGAACCTGAGGCCTAATGAATTCTGACATGTATTACCTCCAGCCTCAGCAGCCCGGATGGACTACTTAGAGTAGAGCTCGACGATGAGCTGCTCGTTGATATCACCGCTGATCTGCTCACGCGTCGGCAGAGCGAGCACGTTACCAGACAGCTTCTCGATATCGACCTCGAGCCAGCCAGGGACCTCAAAGCGCTCGGAGGAAATCAGAGCCTCCTTGATGGGGAGGAGGTCACGGAACTTCTCGCCGACAGCGACGACGTCGCCGGCCTTGACGCGGTAAGACGGGATGTCCACGCGCTTGCCGTTCACGGTGAAGTGACCGTGACGGACGGACTGACGAGCCTCTTTGCGGGTGCGGGCGAAGCCAAGACGGAAGACGACGTTGTCAAGGCGAGACTCAAGGATGATCATGAGGTTCTCACCGGTGACGCCGTTCATCTTACGGGCCTTGTTGAAGTAGCCGTGGAACTGCTTCTCCAGAACGCCATAGATGAACTTGACCTTCTGCTTCTCGCGCAGCTGCATGCCGTACTCAGATTCCTTGCGACGGCGCTTGGGCTGACGGATAGATTCCTTCTTGCTGCTGTAACCGAGCTCAGCGGGATCGATCCCGAGCTGACGGCAGCGCTTAAGAACAGGAGTCCTGTCGATTGCCATATTGATACGATCCTTTCAGTTACACGCGGCGACGCTTCTTGGGGCGGCAGCCGTTGTGCGGAATGGGGGTCTTGTCCTGGATGCTCGAGACCTCGAGGCCAGCAGCCTGGAGGGAGCGGATGGCGGTCTCACGACCGGAGCCGGGGCCCTTGACGAAGACAGAAACCTTCTTCATACCGTGCTCCATGGCCTGCTTGGCAGCAGCCTCGGCAGCCATCTGGGCAGCGAACGGCGTGGACTTACGGGAGCCCTTGAAGCCCACCTGGCCAGCCGACTTCCAGGAAATGACGTTGCCCTGGGGATCGGTGATCGAAACGATCGTGTTGTTGAACGTAGAACGGATGTGAGCCTGGCCCACGGAAATGTTCTTACGGTCCGCGCGCTTCAGACGGGCAGCGCGAACGTTCTTCTTAGCAGTAGCCATCTATCTAGCGCTCCTTATTTCTTCTTCTTAGCACCGATCTGACGCTTCGGGCCCTTGCGGGTACGAGCGTTAGTGTGGGTGCGCTGGCCGCGGACCGGGAGGCCCTTGCGGTGACGAAGGCCGCGGTTGCAGCCGATGTCCATAAGGCGCTTGACGTTCTGGTTGCGCTCACGGCGGAGGTCGCCCTCAACCATGATCTGGTTCTTATCGATATAATCACGGATGGCGTTAACCTCATCCTCGGTGAGGTCCTTAACGCGCGTATCCACGTTAACGTTGCACTCGACGCAGATCTTCGTCGCAGTGGTGCGGCCGATGCCGTAAATGTAGGTCAGACCGATCTCAACGCGCTTCTCACGCGGGAGGTCGACACCATTAATACGGGCCAACGTAGTCTCCTCTCTTAACCCTGACGCTGCTTATGACGGGGGTTCTCGCAAATGACGAGGACCTTGCCATGGCGCCGAATGATTTTGCACTTATCGCACATCTTCTTGACCGAAGGACGTACCTTCATCGTTCTTCCTTTCGGTAGCGCTCAAACTACTTCCCTACTATCTACTCGCCCAGCCGCAGGCGTTTAAAACTATGGCTGGTCTTCACACACAATCCGACCGTAGGTTGAGCTAAGCCTGCAGCCGGAAATGGAGTGCGTGTATGCGTGCCGCTATTTGTAGCGATAGGTGATGCGGCCGCGGGTCAGGTCGTACGGGGAAAGCTCCACGACAACCCTGTCACCGGGGAGAATACGGATGTAATTCATTCGGATCTTGCCAGAAATGTTGCACAGAACCGAATGACCGTTCTCGAGCTCGACCTTAAACATGGCGTTGGGCAGCGGTTCCTTTACCGTACCCTCGAGCTCAATTGCGTCTTCCTTCTTCACAAGCAATCATCTTTCTCTAGAAAACGACAGCGATTGAGTATTCTACAACACGTATGCACGCATCGTAATAACTTCGTAATGGCTCCACAACTAAGTGGAACTTGTTACATTTCTCCGCCTTGGAGCGAACACCAAGCACCTTGGGCATCCGTGGTGAGAATCACCGGGCCGTCATTGGTAATGGCGACGGTGTTCTCGTAGTGCGCGGCGGGCAGGTGGTCGTTGGTCGTGACGATCCAACCGTCGGAGCCCGTGCTCACATGGTTGGAACCCATCGTAACCATCGGCTCGATGGCAATGACCATGCCGGCCTGGAGGCGAACGCCTCTCCCCTTCTTTCCATAGTTAGGAACGTTGGGGTCCTCGTGCATCACGCGGCCAATGCCATGGCCCACATAGTCGCGAAGCACGCCGTAACCGTGAGACTCGGCGAGAGACTGAACGGCATAACCGACGTCCCCGATATGGTTACCGGGAATAGCCTGCTCGATGGCAGCCTTAAGGCAATCGCGCGTGACCTCGCACAGGGCCTTGGCCTCGGGCGTAGGGGTGCCGACGAAAAACGTCCAAGCGTTATCGCCAACCCAACCGTCGACAACGGCTCCCGTATCGATGGAGATGATATCGCCATCGCGCAGGATCATGTCGGGGTTGGGAATACCGTGGACCACGGCATCGTTAATCGATGCGCAAATGGTACCGGGGAACCCGCCGTAACCCTTAAAGGCCGGGGTGCCGCCATGCATACGGATAATCTGCTCAGCGAGCTGATCGAGCTCAAAGGTCGAAACACCAGGGCGCACCATGGCTCCAACGTGGCGGAGCGCCATCTTAGATAGCGCTCCTGCCTTCTTCATCTGCTCGATTTGCGTTGCAGACTTAATCTTGATCATAGACCGAGAGCCTCTTTGACATCCCCGTACACGGTCTCGCGAGCCTGGTCACCGTTGACCGACTTGAGCAGACCCTGGCCACGATAGTAGTCGACGAGCGGGCTCGTGGACTTCTCGTAGACGTCGAGACGGTTCTTGATGGTCTCGGGCTTGTCGTCGTCGCGCTGATACATCTCGCCGGCGCACTTGGGGCAGGTAGCATCGGCAGCGGTGCCGGTGTAACCGCAGGCGCGGCAAGTGCGACGCAAAGACAGACGATCGATGATGACCTCGGGGGCCACGTCGACCAGAAGGGCGCAGTCGATCTCGCGACCCATGGCGGAGAGCTCGGAATCGAGCGTCACAGCCTGGGCGGTGTTGCGCGGGAAGCCGTCGAGGATGAAGCCCTGCTGGGCGTCATCGGCAGCAAGGCGCTCCTTGACAAGGTCGATCACGAGCTGGTCGGGAACGAGCTCGCCAGCGTCCATGTACTTCTTAGCCTGAATACCAAGCTCGGTGCCACCCTTGACGGCAGCACGCAGCAGGTCGCCCGTGGAAATGTGAGCGACGCCAAACTCGGCGACGAGCTCCTGTGCGACGGTGCCCTTACCGGCACCCGGAGCTCCGAGCAATACGAGGTTCATGAGCAATCCTCCTCTAGCCTATTTAAAGAATCCATCGTAATCATACATCTTGATCTGGCCTTCGAGCTTATCGACCGTGTCGAGCACGACGCCGACCATGATGAGGATGGACGTGCCGCCAAATGCCTGGATCAGATGGTTACCCGTGAAGGAGAAGATGATCGAAGGCACGATGGCGATGAGCGCCAAAAAGACAGCGCTGGGAAGCGTGATCTTGTTGAGCGCGTTCTTGATGTAGGCCGCGGTAGCCCTACCCGGACGGACGCCCGGAATAAAGCCACCCTGCTTCTTAAGGTTGTCGGCCGTGTCATCGGGGTTGAACACCATAGAGGTGTAGAAGTACGCGAAGAACACGATGAGGACAACGTTAAGCACCCAGTTGAGCCAACCGGTCGAAAGCGCAGAGGCAACTGCCTGAATCCAGCCGATGCCGGGGAAGAACACGGCAATCTGAGCCGGGAAGTACAGCAGCGCCGAGGCAAAGATGATCGGCACGACGCCCGCGGTGTTGACCTTGATGGGCAGGTAGGTGGTCTGGCCACCCATCATGCGACGGCCCACGACGCGCTTGGCATAGGAGACCGGGATGCGGCGCTGGCCGCGCTCAAGGAAAACAATCAGCGGGATAACCAGCAGGATGATGGCGCAGATGATCACCATGGTGATGATGCCACCGGCATTACCCTCGGTGCTGGAGAAGATAGCCTGCGGAAGGCCGGCCATGATGTTCGCAAAGATGATCAGCGACATGCCATTGCCGATACCGCGCTGGGTGATGAGCTCACCAATCCACATGATCAGCATAGCGCCTGCGGTGAGCGTACCGACGATCATGAGGTCGAAGATGATCTCGGGAGCGCCGGCGCCATTGAAGCTGATGCCGAAGCTCTTAAAGAGGAAGAGGTAACCCACGGAGTTGAGGATTGCCAGAGCCAGGGTGAGGTAACGCGAATACTGCGTAATCTTGGTCTGACCGACCTCGCCCTCGCGGGCAAGCTCATGCAGGGAAGGCACGACGGCCTGGAGCATCTGGAGGATGATCGAGCTGGTGATGTAAGGCATGATGCCCAGCGAAAACACCGACACATAGCTCAACGCGCCGCCAGAGAAAAGATTCAGGAGGGCCATAGCACCTGCGGCGACCGAATTGTTATCGGTCGAGAAAAGGCCCAGCATCCCCTGGAAGGGAATGCCGGGCACAGGAACGTGCGCACCAATGCGGTACACGACGAGCATAGCTATGGTAAAAAGAATCTTTTCGCGCAATTCTTTGATGCGGAAAGCATTCTTAAGACCATTTAGCACGGCAGCTCGACCTTTCCGCCAGCGGCCTCGATCTTGGCCTGCGCAGAAGCGCTGACCTTGTCGACCTTGACCGTGAACTTCTTGGTGAGCTCACCATTGCCGAGCACCTTGACGGGCTCGAACTCGCTCTTGGTGATGCGAGCGGCCTTAAGAGCGGCACCGTCGATCACAGCGCCGTCCTCGAACTTACGCTCGAGACGCTCAACGTTAACAGCGGTGTACTCGATACGACGGGGGTTGCGGAAGCCCGGAAGCTTGGGCAGGCGCATAGCCAGCGGAGTCTGGCCACCCTCGAAGCCGGCACCCTTGGTGCCACCAGAGCGGGAACCCTGGCCCTTCTGGCCGCGGCCAGAAGTGGTGCCGTGACCCGAAGAATTGCCACGGCCGACGCGCTTGCGGTTCTTAGTGGAACCGGGCGCGGGAGTAAGATCGTGAAGCTGCATTTGCTACTCCTCTACAATCTCGACAAGGTGCTTGACCTTGAAGATCATGCCGCGGACGGACTCGTTGTCAGCAATCTCGCGAACCTCGCGGATCCTGTGGAGACCGAGGGCACGGACAGTACGGACCTGGTCCTGCTTGCAACCGTTGGTGCTGCGGACCTGCTTGATCTTGATGGTGTCAGCCATGCTTAGTTCTCCTTACCGACGAACATCTCGGAGACCGTCAGGCCACGGCGAGCCGCGACGTCCTCAGGGCTGGAGAGCTCCTTGAGGCCCTCGACGGCAGCCTTGATGATGTTGAGGCCGTTGTCGGTACCGAGGGACTTGGACAGGACGTTCTTGATGCCAGCAAGCTCGAAGAGGGGACGCACAGCGCCGCCGGCGATAACGCCGGTACCCTCGACAGCGGGCTTGATGATGATGCGGCCGGCACCAAAGTGGCCGAGAACCTCGTGCGGGATGGTGCCCTGCTCGGTCACCGGCACGTGGAACATGTTCTTCTTGGCATCGAGAGACGCCTTGGAGATGGCCAGGGGCACCTCAGCGGACTTGCCCATGCCAACGCCGACGTTGCCCTTGCCGTCGCCAACGACGACGAGAGCGACGAGGCTCATGCGACGACCACCCTTGACGGTCTTCGACACGCGGTTGATGTAAACGACGCGCTCCTCGAACTCGGAGGCCTCGCGCTGCTGCTTCTGATTACGAGCCATGTGCTACATACCTCCTAGAACTCGAGACCGGCGGCACGAGCACCGTCGGCGAGGGCCTTGACGCGGCCATGGTAGATACGGCCACCACGATCGAAAGCGACCTTGGTGATGCCGGCCTCGATGGCACGCTTGCCAACGAGCTGACCGACCTTCTCCGCAGCCTCCTTGTTCGAGGTGTGGGTGCCCTTGAACTCGGCCTCGAGGGTCGAGGCAGAGACGAGCGTCAGGCTGGAGCCCTTGCTGTCGTCGATGATCTGGGCATAGATGTTGGCGTTGGTACGGGTCACGCGAAGACGCGGACGCTCGGCGGTACCCGAGACCTTGCCGCGAACACGACGCTGACGACGCTTGAGGCCTTCCAGCTTCGCCTTATGCTTGTTCATACGTAAACTCCTAAAAAGGTTGATCTTGCCAGCACCTAACGGGGTGCTGGTCTTATGCGAGTAAGTCGGTTACGACTACTTGGCGGCCTTACCCAGCTTGCGGCGGATGTGCTCGCCGACATAGTGGATACCCTTGCCCTTGTAAGGCTCGGGAGGACGATGGCCGCGAATCTCAGCGGCGATCTGACCGACCTGCTGCTTGTTGATACCCTTGACGTTCACGTGGGTGTTGTCGGGAACCTCGAAGGTGATGCCCTCGGGAGCCTCGACGATCACGGGGTGCGAGAAGCCCAGGGAAAACTCGAGGTTCTTGCCCTTCTGCTGCACGCGGTAACCGACGCCGGCGAGCTCGAGCTTCTTCTCGAAGCCCTCGGAAACGCCAACAACCATGTTGTGGATGAGGGCGCGGGTGAGGCCGTGACGGGCACGGGTCTCACGCTCGTCGTCGGGACGGGAAACGGTGAGGACGTTGTCCTCGACGTTGATGGTGAGCTTCTCAAAAACATCGAGCTCGAGCTGGCCCTTGGGGCCCTTGACGACAACGTTGTTGCCGTTGACTGCCACTTCGACTCCGGCGGGAATCTGGACAGGCTTATTACCGATACGAGACACGGTGATCTCCTTTCCTTCTACCTACCGAGCGAATTACCAGACGTAAGCGATGATCTCGCCGCCGACGTTGTGCTTGCGAGCATCGCGGTCGGTCATGACGCCATGGCTGGTGGAAATAATGGCGGTACCAAGGCCACCGCGGACGCGGGGCATGTCGGCAACGCCGGTGTACTTACGCAGGCCCGGCTTGGAAATGCGGCGGATGCCGTTGATAACCTTAGCCTTCTTGGGACCATACTTAAGCGTGATGTGCAGAGTCTTCTGGGGAACGGTGTCCTCGACATCGTAGCCCTCGATGTAGCCCTCCTCGTGCAGAACACGAGCGATCTCGACGAGCTTCTTGCTGCTCGGCATGGAGACCGTGGCCTTGTTCACAGAGTTAGCGTTACGGATGCGCGTAAGCATATCTGCGATCGGGTCTGTAAGGTTCATACAGATTCTCCTTCGTTCTTGATGAACACGTGCTCTTGGTTCTTCGCCGCCCTTAACGGCAAAGCCTAACTAGCGCGTTTTCCCTGTTCCAAACGGATGCTTGAAACGCTGGTAGTGACTTACCAGCTGGCCTTCTTAACGCCGGGAAGCTCGCCCTTGAGTGCAAGCTCGCGGAAGCAGACACGGCACAGGCCGAACTTGCGGTACACAGAGTGCGGACGGCCGCAGCGCTGGCAGCGCGTGTACTCACGAGTAGAGAACTTCTGCTTGCGATTGCACTTGACGATCATCGATGTCTTAGCCACTTATATCCTCCTCACATAGAGTATTGTTCGCCCCAAGCGCCGTCCCCTTTTTGGAAACGGCGCTTTTAGGGCAGGTGAACCTATTTCTTGAACGGGAAACCGAAGGCGTCCAGAAGGGCCTTGGCCTCCTCATCGGTGTTGGCGGTGGTCACGAAAGTGATGTCCATACCACGCTGGTGATCGACGGAGTCGAAGTCGATCTCGGGGAAGATGAGCTGCTCGGTGACGCCCATGGAGAAGTTACCACGGCCGTCGAAGCTCTTGGCGGAAATACCGCGGAAGTCGCGGATACGGGGGATCGCGACGGAGGTCAGACGATCGAAGAACTCCCACATACGGTCGCCACGCAGGGTAACCTTGCAGCCAATCGGCATACCAGCGCGCAGGCGGAAGGTAGCGATGGACTTGCGGGCACGGGTGATCATCGGCTGCTGGCCGGTAATGGCGCGCAGGTCGCGCACAGCACCGTCGATGGCTTTGGAATCGGTAGCGGCCTCGCCGACACCCATGTTCACGACGATCTTCTCGAACTTGGGAATCATCATGACGTTCTCGTACTGGAACTTGTCCTGAAGCTGCTGCTTGACCTCGTTGTTGTACTTGGTCTTCAGACGCGGCACATACTTCTCTTCTGCCATTGTTCACTCCTTCTTGGGGTTTTAAGCACGGGGCGTGGCCACAGCGGGTTGTCCTCGTGCCTCCTGACTGCATCCGCGCCGCTCATGGCATTTTGCGGTTTGGACTCGACGCAGCAGGAGCCGACAAAACAATCGGTACTATACGCGCATTGGGTGTGTATTTCCAGAAAAACCTCGTCTGCCTGCACAACTCCACAACTCCCCCGCACAAATGGGTCCCAAAAAGCAGTTGCGGTGAAATAGGGACTGTTTGGCGGCCTAACAGGCTTAAACAATCCGTATTTCACCGCAACTTATTGGTGGGGATGCGATTAGCGCTTGCGGGGGACGAGTTTGGTGCGGCGCAGGTGGATCATCTCGGCGGCGATGGAGATGGCGATCTCCTCGGGGTCCTCGGCCTCGATGGCAACGCCGATCGGAAGGTGCAGCTCGTCGATCTGGTCCTGCGTAAAGCCTTCCTGCTCCAGGCGGGCGCGCACAAAGGCCGTCTTGCGGCGCGAACCCAGACAGCCCAGGTAGGCAGGCTTGGCACGCATGGCCTGAATCACCACGTCGATATCGGACTTGTGACCCGCCGTGGCGACGACCACCAAGTCGCGCGGACCGATGGGACACAGCTCGCTCAGGTTCTTGTAATCGACCAGGCGACGATCGTAGACACCGGGCACCCATTCGGGCGTCAACGTGCCGGGGCGGTCATCGCAGGCCACGACGGCAAAGCCCGCCGCCGTGAGCACGCGCGCCGTCGCGGCGCCCACGTGTCCGCAGCCAAAGATGTAGGTCAGGCCCTCGGGGCAGAGCGTCTCGACGTGCGCCGCGGGAATCTCGGAGGCGGCGTTAGTGTAGGTGACGTTACTCCCCTCCTCCACCAGTGAAAGCCCGGGGCAGCCCGCAATGGTATGGCGCGATGCCTCGCCATGGTACTCGGCCACATCGCCCTCGAGCGCGCTCGCGATAAACGGTTCAAAGTCGATGACGAAGTCGCCGATGCGCCGATAGACCAAGACGTCGGCAATTTCCTGGAACAACGGTGCCTGGGTCGCATCCAGATGTAGGTAGCACAGGCAGATGGCTCCGCCGCAGATCATGCCGGTATCGGAGTTCTCGCCGCCCATGGTGTAGCGGACCAGACGCGATTGCCCCGCGGCCAGCAGCTCTCGCGCCTCGTCCAGCGCAAAGAGCTCGATCTTGCCGCCGCCGATGGTGCCCGCCTGGCTACCGTCGGCAAAGACGGCCATCCAGGCGCCCACGCCGCGCGGCGACGACCCCGCCGTGCCGGCTACGACCACGAGCTCGCACGTCTCGCCAGCACGCAGGGCGACAAGCGCCGCATTCACAACATCGAGCTTTTCCATTGCCGCCTTCTATCCTCTAAAGATATCGGTGAGCATAGCGAGTGCCTCGAGCACGCCGCCGCCGACCGACGTCGCCTTGTCCGAAATGTAGTTGATATAGCTGGCATCGCCACGCGGATCGACATCGGCGCATTTAAAGCCCTCAGTCACCTGCACGCCGTTCGCCAAAAGCCCGCGCAGGCAGCCATCGATCTGCGTGCACATGGGCGTATCGTCCGCGTAGCCAATCACGTCTCCGGCGCTCACGATGTCGCCGATTGCGCGGTCGGACCGAAACACGCCGGCGGCGGGGCTGTGGATAACGCGCTCCTTGCCATAGCCGGCGATCACGCCCGGCACGCCCGTGTTGGGCTGGGGCGAGCCCTGGGTAATGACGCGGCCCAAAAAATGCCCGCGCATGGTCTCGACCACGGCGTCGCAATCGACCGGCGCGGTAAAGCCCGGCCCCACGGCGATGACGGTAGGCGCCATGTCGCGCGTGGTGCCCAGGTTGCGCTTGGCCAAAATCGCGTCGACCACAGCTGCGGGTTTAAGCTCATCGAGCATCTTGGCCTGAGGGTCCACCACGACGGCAACATCCCCCGCTTGGGTAATCTCGAGCGCCTCTGCCGGCGTCTGCGCCAAGCGAGCGCGAATACCCTCGACCTCGACCTCGCCCAGACGAATGGCCTCGCAAAAACTGATCGTGCGGCGGATGCACGTGGGAACCGCGATATCGGCCATAACGACCGACACGCCGGCGCGCACCAAGCGAGCGGCGACGCCCGTGGCGATATCGCCGGCGCCGCGAACATAAACGAGCATTCCCGGGGCACCTCCCTGTGCTACGGTTTGAGCAGAGCAAAAGCGGTTCGACCGCTACTCTGATGATTATTTATTATCACAGTATTATACGGCGGTGAACAGATGGAAACGACGAGCGGAAACCTTGCCTCCGCGCTCAAGATCGAGCCGGGCATTACCGCAATTATCGGCAGTGGCGGCAAGTCGACATTGCTGCGTGCGTTGGGTCTCGAGCTCATGCGCGCCGGCGGCAGGGTGCTTCTCTGTACCACCACGCACATGTTTCCCGTCGCCGGCGTACCATGGGACGGGTCGAATCGTCGCCTGGACGCCGCGCCTTGGAAGCCGGGGGCCCTGCATGTTCCCGGCTGCACCTGCGAGGCATGCGCGGGCATGAACCGCGGAAGTATCTGCCAGGCGGGTGTTTTGGGCCCGGAGACAGGCAAGCTCTCCGCCCCCGTTGAGCCGCTCAACGAGCTGGCGCAGCGCTTTGACTATGTATTGGCCGAGGCAGATGGCAGCAAGCGACTCCCGCTCAAGGCGCATGCCGCCTGGGAGCCGGTAATTCCCTCCGGCACAGCAAACGTTGTCTGGGTCGTCGGCGCCTCGGGGCTGGGCAAGCCCGTCGCCGAGGTTGTCCACCGCCCCGAGCTCTTCTGCGAGCGCTGCGGCTGCGAGCCCACCGACGCTGCCACCCCAGAGCGCGTCGCCATGGTGCTCAATGCCGAGCTGCGAATGCTGAACCTCAACAATGCCCGCATCATGCTCAACCAAGTCGACACGCTTGCCGACCCAACGATGGCAGATCGCTTCGAGGCAGTCCTCGACCGTCCCATCATCGCCACCAGCCTCAAGGGGTAGCTAATTTGGGACGGGGCTCTTTTAGCTACCCCATGTTGAGAGAAAAATCATCAGGCAGGCAAGGGTAGCTAAAAGAGCCCCGTCCCAAATTAGCTACCCTGGCGGCCTTCCTGCTAGCGGGGCACGTAACGACCGGGCTGGGCTCCGGTGGGCTCGCCGTCGCGCGCGGCCAGCACGCCGTTCACAAACACAGCCTTGGCGCGGCCATGTGCCTCAAAACCCTCGAGTGGCGTGTAGTCCACAGCCTGATGCTGCGTCGCCGCGCGAATGGTCCAGCGCGCCCGGGGATCCCACACGCACACGTCGGCATCGGAGCCCTCGGCAAGACAGCCCTTGCGCGGGTACATGTCAAACACGCGTGCCGGGTTCTCGCTCATCAAGCGGCAGAGGTCCTCGGGGCCCAGCTGTCCCTCAAAGCTCGTGGCAATCGCGACGGGACGATGCTCCACGCCGGGCCCGCCGTTGGGAATCGTGCGGAAGTCGTCGCGCCCGCGGTCCTTTTGCCCGTGCAGATTAAAGCTGCAGTGGTCGGTGGCGATGGTATCGATCTCGCCGGCCACAAGCGCCTCGCGCAGGGCCGCACGGTCGCCAGCATGGCGCAGCGGCGGACTCATCACATACTTGGCACCCGCAAAGCCGTCTTCCCCCTGCTCCAAATAGCAGGTGTCGTCGAGCATCAGATATTGAGGGCAGGTCTCGACATAGATGTTCTTCTGCCCGCGCGCCTTGGCAGCGCGAATGGCCTCGAGCCCCAGCTTGGTCGAAAGGTGCACCACGTTGACCGGAGCGTCCCCGGCCAAGTGCGCCAGATACAGCAGGCGGCTCACGGCCTCGGCCTCACACACGTCCGGACGGCTGAGCGCATGGCCCTCGGGCCCATGAATCCCCTGCTCGTACACGCGCTTCTGCAGTTCATTCACCAGCGTGCCGTTCTCACAATGCACGCACAGTATGCCGCCAATACGCTTGAGCTCCTCCAGCACCTCGAGTGTCTCGGCATCGTCCAAGCGCAGGTGGTCGTAGGCAAAGTAAGTCTTAAACGACGACACGCCCGCCTCGCGCATGGCCGAAAGATCGGCGCGGTTGCGCTCGTTCCACTCGGCGAGTGCCATATGAAAGGCGTAGTTGGCCGTACAGGTTCCGTCGGCGCGGCGATGCCACTCGGCCAAGGCATCGGGCATGGTCACGCCGCGATCGGCCGTCGCGTAGTCCACGATGGTCGTCGTACCGCCGCAGGCAGCCGCACGCGTGCCGGTCTCAAAGCTATCGGCTGTCCAATCCATGCCGGTCCAGCACTGCATGTGCGTGTGGCCGTCGATAAAGCCAGGGAACACCCAGCAGCCCGCGGCATCCTCGACGGTATCGCCCTCGCCCGGCTCGATTGCTGCGGCAATCCGCACAATCTTGTCGCCCTCCATGGCAAGATCGGCGCGGCGAAGCCCCTGGGGCGTCACGAGCGCGCCGTTTTTGATGATGATCATGTTGCTCCTTATCGATTCATACAGTTGGCCACGCGATCAAAATACGAGCAGGCCGCGATATGTTCCGCTATGCGTTGCTGTCCCTTGGCGGTATCGACGTCCCACAGCTCGTAGGCACGCGCCTCGACCAGTACCACGTCGGCACGGCCCTTGAGGATCGAACCGCCGCCGTCCTTGCCCTCAAGACGTATGAGCGCATCGAACAGTTCCGCCGGAAAGAGCACCGGACTCGAAGGCTCGCCGTTGCACGCAAGACGCACCGGGTGTTTGCGGCCACGCTCGTCAAACGCGCGAACCATGGCCTCAAAAGAATCCGCGCTCACAAGCGGCTGGTCCCCCGGCAAAAAGAGGCAACCTTTCCAGTTGCGTTGTGCCCCCCACGAAAGGCCCGCGCGGACGCTTTCGCTGCGCAGCTCGCCATCGTGCAACACGCACGGGCAATGCTTGTCCCCGCAAATCTGAGCGACCTCGGGCCAACGCGTCGAAACCACGACGTCAAAGCCCTGGGGAACCGAATCGATGGTCCGGGCAATCAGTGGCTCGCCATAGATATCGGCAAGCATCTTGTTAGAGCCAAACCGCTTACCCTCGCCCGAAGCCATAATGACGCAACCAAGTTTCATGGCGATACCTCCCCTGAAACCATCGTACCCATAACTCGCGTCGCGGGGCATCTACATCGAAAGCGCTTATCCCGCACGCCCACGATGCAAAAAGGGGCACCCCGCCGGTTGGCAGAGCGCCCCCTTTACATGGCTTACCTCAGCCCAGCTTTAGGCCTGGAACCAACGGGCGGTGTTGCGCTCGTCGAGGGCCTTGAGAGCGGCGGCGGGATCGGCAACCTTCTGCAGGAACATCATGGCAGCGATGGCGTACGGCTTGTAGCTGGCCTCCTTGTACATGCCAACGCGGTGCATGTCGAAGACGTCGGCGTTAACCTCGCCGTGCTCGCAGGAGACACCGGAGATGTCGGCGGGCAGCGGGTGCATAAAGATGGTGTCCTGGCCGTTGGCGGTCTTCTCCATGAGCTCGGTCGTGGAGCACCAATCCTGATGCGTAGCGTTCTGGGCGAGCAGCTCCTTCTCGAGCGCAGCGATGCCGGCGTCGTCGCCCTCGGCGTACAGGTTGGTGCGCTTCTCCATGGCGGCAAACGGAGCCCAGCTCTTGGGGATCACGATGTCGGCGCCCTCGAAGGCCTCGGCCATGGTGTTGACCTGCTTAAAGGTGGTGCCGGACTCGGCGGCATAGCCCTTGGCGCGCTCGACGACCTCGGGCATGAGGTCGTAGCCCTCGGGGTGAGCCAGGGTGACGTCCATGTCAAAGCGGGGCAGCAGGCTGATCAGCGACTGCGGGCAGGACAGCGGCTTGCCGTAAGAGGGCGAATAGGCCCAGGTAACGGCAACCTTCTTGCCCTTGAGGTTCTCAAGGCCGCCAAACTCGTTGATGAGGTAGAGCATGTCGGCAGAGGACTGCGTGGGGTGGTCGGAATCGGACTGCAGGGAGATGAGCGTGGGACGGTGATCCAGAACGCCGTCCTCGTAGGCCTGCTGCACGGACTCGGAGACCTCGGCCATGTAGGCGTCGCCCTTGCCGATGTACATGTCGTCGCGGATGCCGATGACGTCGGCCATGAAGGAGATCATGGTAGCGGTCTCGCGGACGGTCTCGCCGTGAGCGATCTGGGACTTCTTCTCGTCCAGGTCCTGCAGCTCAAGGCCGAGCAGGTTGGCGGCCTTAGAGAAGGAGAAGCGCGTACGGGTGGAGTTGTCGCGGAACAGGGAGACGGCCAGACCCGAGTCAAAGATCTTGGGCGAGACGTTGTTCTCGCGCAGCTCGCGCAGGGCGTCGGCGACGATGTAGAGAGCCTTGAGCTCATCGGTGGTCTTGTCCCAGGTGTGCAGGAAGTCGCTGCCGTACATACCCTTAAAATCGAGGCCGTTCAGCTGCTCGACGAGCTCGGTAAACTTGGCGTCCATGGAAATGTCCTTTCAAAAGATGAAACGATCGCAATGAGTAGACGTGCTCCGGCATGCGCGTGTGGCTAGAACATGCAGAGCACTATGACGAGGACCCGCCACCGTTGAGGAAGCATGGGAGATAACGACCGCGGGCCCCGAGTCAACAGGGGGTGCCGGGGACACGAGCGGCCCCTGGCTCAACAAAATCGAGGAATGGGACTAATCGATCTTGTTGTTGGTCAGACCGGCGCGGAACACGGTGGCGTCGCCATCGGCCTGGCTCGGATCGTAGAGGTTCAGGGCAGCCACGTACATGGCGGCAGCGGTGACCAGGTCGTCCTTGTAGGTGACCTCGTTGGGAGCGTGAGCCTGAGACTCGGCACCCGGGCCAAAGCCGACGCAGGGGATGCCATAGCGGCCCTGGATGGAAACGCAGTTCGTGGAGAAGGTCCACTTGTCGCACAGCGGACGACCGGTGCGCTTGTCCATGCTGGGTTCGCAGCCGATGCGCTCGTCACCAAACATGGCCTTGTGGGCGTCGACGAGGGCCTTGACGTGCGGAGCGGTCTCCTTGTTGATCCACGTGGGGAAGTAAGCCTCGGTCTCGTAGACCTCGCCGGTCCAGGACGGACGGTCGTACATGTACATGGAGACCTTCACGTCGTCGCCGTACTTCTTGGCGGCCGGCAGGTTACGGATCTCGTCCAGGCAGGACTCCCAGGTCTCGCCGGCGGTCATGCGACGGTCGATGGAGATGGCGCAGGAGTCAGCCACGGCGCAACGGCTGGGGCTGGTGTAGAAGATCTGGCTGACGGTGCAGGTGCCGCGGCCCAGGAAGCGGGCGTCCTCGAAGTGCTCGGGATTGTACTTGGGGTCGAGCATCTTGACGAGGCCCTTGATGTCGGTCGACTCGTCGCAGCCGTTGTTGTTGAGGGCGCGGACGTCGGCGATGATGTCGGCCATCTTGTAGATGGCGTTGTCGCCGCGGTCGGGAGCGGAGCCGTGGCAGGAGGTGCCGTGAACGTCGACGCGGATCTCCATGCGGCCGCGGTGACCGCGATAGATGCCGCCGTCGGTAGGCTCGGTGGAAATGACGAACTCGGGCTTAATGCCGTCCTTGTTGTAGATGTACTGCCAGCACATGCCGTCGCAGTCCTCTTCCTGGACGGTGCCGACGACCATGATCTTGTAGCCCTCGGGGATGAGGCCCATGTCCTTCATCATCTTGGCAGCGTAGGTAGCGGAAGCCATGCCGCCCTCTTGGTCGGAGCCGCCGCGACCGTAGATGATCTCGTCGGTCTCGTAGCCCTCATAGGGGTCGGCATCCCAGTTCTCGATGTTGCCGATGCCGACGGTGTCGATGTGGGAGTCGATGGCGATGATCTTGTCGCCCTCGCCCATAAAGCCCATGACGTTGCCCAGGCCGTCGACCTTGACCTCGTCATAGCCAAGGTTCTCCATCTCGGCCTTGATGCAGGCAACAACCTCACCCTCCTCGCAGGACTCAGAGGGGTGAGAGATCATGGCGCGCAGGAAGCGAGTCATATCAGCACGATGGGACTCAGCAGCAGCCTTGATTGCGTCGAAATCGAGTTCTTTAGCCATTGTTCATAACCTTTCAAACGAAGGAATCTACCTGTGGGGTGGCGGAGCGATACCTATTTACTCCGCCCAGTATTAGCAAGTGGGGTATTCGCCTTCCCAGACGATGCGACGATACTGGTCGGGGTCCGTGTCACCTTCCGTGGAGAAGCAAAGCACGGAGCTCGTCTTGTCCAGGCCGATGAGTTCCTTGAGCTCGGCGTACTCGGGATCGAGCATGAGGGTCTCGACCAGGCCGGTGGTCACAGCGCCGGACTCGCCGGAGATGACGCGCGGGTCGCCCTTTTCGGGAGCGCCCAGAGTGCGCATGCCGCGAGCGGTGACCCAGTCGGGGCAGGACACGAAGGCGGTGGCATGGTTGCGCAGGATATCCCAGCCCAGGATGTTGGGCTCGCCGCAGCACAGACCGGCCATGATGGAAGGCATGTCGCCGTCCACGATGCGCGGATCGCCGTCGCCGGCGGCAGCGCCCTTGTACAGGCAGGCGGCAGGCGCGCACTCGACCACGACGAAGGTGGGCGGGTTATCGGGATACAGGTTGGTGAAGTAGCCCACCACGGCGCCGGCGAGCGAACCCACGCCAGCCTGGACAAACACGTGCGTCGGGCGGTTGATGGCCATCTCGCGCAGCTGCTCGGCAGCCTCGGAGGCCATGGTGCCGTAACCTTCCATGATCCAGGACGGGATCTTCTCGTAGCCCTCCCAGGCGGTGTCCTGAACGATGACGCCGCGCTCGCAGGCGTCGGCCTCGGCGGCAGCCATGCGCACGCACTCGTCGTAGTTAACCTCTTCGATGGTCACCGTGGCGCCCTCGGCGGCGATGTTATCAAAGCGGGGCTTGGTGGAACCCTTGGGCATGTGCACGACGGCCTTCTGGCCCAGCTTGTTGGCAGCCCATGCCACGCCGCGGCCATGGTTGCCGTCGGTGGCGGTAAAGAAGGTAGCCTGGCCAAAGTCCTTGGCCAGCTGATCGGAAGTCAGGTAATCGAAGGTGCAGTCGGCAACGTCCTTGCCGGTCTCGTCGGCAATGTAGTTGGCCATGGCAAACGAACCGCCCAGAACCTTAAAGGCGTTGAGGCCAAAGCGATAGCTCTCGTCCTTAACGCACAGGTTGGACAGACCCAGGCGCGCAGCCTGGCCGTCCAGACGGGCAAGCGGAGTGACAGTGTACTGGGGGAACGACTGGTGGAAGGCGCGGGCCTTCTTCACGTGGTCGAGACTCATGATTCCCAAGTGCTTGTCATCGCTCTTGGGCATCGTGTTGCCCGCCCACTGGATCTTATCGGCCATACGGTGAACTCCTTAAGTTCTCTCTTGCCGGCCCCCGCATACGCGTTTCAGCCCGATCCCATTCACACGGCTGAACTTTTATGTGGATGCCAAACAAAAAGTTTGTTAGCACTGTTCTATCACACTTTTTGGTTGGAAAACCTAACAAATTGTTTGTTGCCGTAATCGGTACCTTTTCGCCGCCGAACGGTCACATAACGCAGCGACGCTTTCGTTATTTGCGAACAAGTGTGGTTTATGGCAAAGTGAGCCCAAACTAATTTTTAGGAAGGCACCCATGACCCCCGCACAGATTGAGTTTTACAAGCGCCTTGCACACGGCCTGGCGCTCCAATTTGGCCCCAACTGCGAAGTCGTCGTCCACGACCTGGAGACCGAGGACGTGGACCACTCCATCGTGGTGATCGAAAACGGCCACGTCAGCGGGCGCAAACTGGGTGACGGCCCCAGCCATATTGTGTTTGAGTCCATGCGCGAGGGCACCACCGACGTGCACGACCGCGAGCCATACCTCACCAAAACCACCGATGGCAAACTGCTCAAATCCTCGACCATCTTTATCCGCAACGACGAGGGCAAGCCCGTCGGCATTTTGGGCATCAACTTTGACATTACGCTTATGAAGGCTTTTGAGCGTTCGCTCGACGCCTTTACCGGCACCGGCGGCACGGGCTACACCGAGCCCGAGCCCATTACCAAGAACATCGGCGACCTGCTCGAGGACCTGCTGCACGAGTGCGAGCAGTTTGTGGGCAAGCCCGCGGCGCTCATGACCAAAGATGAGCGCATTCGCGCCATTGGCTACCTCGACCGTCGCGGCGCCTTCCTCATTTCCAAGTCGAGCGAGCGCGCCTGCGAGTTCTTTGGCATCTCCAAGTACAGCTTCTATAGCTACCTCAATGAGGCCAAGGCGGCGGCCGACGACAAGTAGGCACTCGCCTGGATTGCCCCTCCCCTTTTGGGCGCGAGTTCTGGAAAGCATGAATCCAAGACCGAGCCGCTTGGGAAGTTCCATATAATCGATGTCATTAGTATTTCGAAAGGGTGGAACAGAATGGCGTTGAGCAAGGCATCATGCACCGGTCGCGGATTGATTCCGGCAATTGGTGGACATGTGCACCGCATGTTCGATGAGGGTGAAGACGACCTGTTTTCGTTGAGCCTTGACGACGTGATGGATGATCGCCCGTGGACCGCCGACGAACTCATGGGCGGCGGGGCTCGTCCGTCAAACCCCAATCCCGCACTTGCGCCTAAGCCCGCATCAGCGCCGACTCCTGCGCAGACGCCTGTTTCGACGCCCGCGCCTACGCCCGCACCCACTTCGGCGCCCACGCCCGCTCCCCGACCCGCAAGCGACCCGTCCGAGACGGCGGCATTTCTCGCTGCAGCGACGCAGGGCAAATCGGCCGACAGCACCGTTATGTACAGCGCCCAGCAGTTGCCTGTTCCTGCGGCACGCAAGCCTCCGGTCGCAAGGCTCGATGAGCCCGCGGCCCATCAGGTTGCCTACGATTCCTGGGCTGCAGCCGATCTGGATGAGACCTCTACCGGCATGCCGGCGCTCGACGTTCCAGTTAACCCGCTTTTTGCCGCCAACACGAGTGCCGCGGACTACGAGGGCGGCGCGGCATATTCCGATTATTCCGATGGCTATGCTGGCACCGGTCGCATCGAGACCGAGGATTATGGCACCGCATCGAGCGATTATCTCAACGATCCGTACGCTGCCGCGCCTGCACCGGAATATGACCCGGAGGCCGCGTCCGCACCGGCGTATACCAAAAGCACGGGCGAAGAGCGCTTCGCCGATTATTACGCCGAGGAAAAGGCGCTGCGTTTCTCGGAATTTCCGCAGGCAGTCAAGGTTGCCTTTATCGCCATTATCATTGCCCTGCTCGGTGTCATTGCGTTTGAGGGATTCCAGCTGTTCCGCGGCCCCACCCAAGCGGAGTCGGAGACCCAGCAAAAAGAGGACGATAACCAGTACCTGGACATCAACACCCTCAAGGGCGATCCCAACGACGAGGACGATGAGTAGCGAGGGCTAAGGGAGGGTCGGAAGAGTCGGCGGCACGTTACGGCTCCAAAAGCCCTGCCATAAAGATGGGCAGATACAGCACGTCACCATCGCGGTGAAGATTACATTCCGCAAGTACCAGGGCGCGATCGATTCCGTAGCCCTTCGTTGCCAGTGCGTTATCGAGCGCCGCGTGGGACTTAAAGCTCTTGCCCGATTTGACCTCGATGGCGAGCACTTCCCCATCGAGCGTCTCTTCCACAAAATCGAGCTCACCGACCTTTTTGGACGTAAAGTAGCGCAATCTAAATCCATGAGCTTTGAGCTCTTGGGCAACGAAGCCCTCAAACGCCGCCCCCATATTCATGCCAAAGGCGTCTTCCGCCTCCCCATCAAAAACGCCTTGAGCGACCTTTTTGGAATACGACGACATGAGCATTCCGGTGTCCAAGTAAAACAGCTTAAACAGATTTCGTTGCTCCCCCAATAAAAGGGGTGCCACGGGCGCCGTTACGTTATACACGGGAAGCGCGACACCCGCCTCCGATAACCAGAGAAAATGATCTGTCACCTGAGAAAAACGTTTTACACCGTTAATCGATGACAGTTTGAATCGCTTGTTTTTGGAGCCGGCCTCGCTGGGAATCAAATCGTAGATATCGCGAATAACCAGGCGCAGCTCGGGCGGAGCGTACTTTGCGATGTCATCGCGATACAGGGCATGAAGATCACGATGGATGTTTCGAACCTCATCGACATTGCGCGTCGCCAAGAAGGAATTGACAGCGTCGGGCATGCCTCCCACCACCACATACTGATGGAACAGATTGAGCAAGCGGTCATACAGATAGTCGGGGAGCTCCTTTTCGTCCTTTAGACAACCCCTGAGCATGTCAAACGCTCCGGCAGCAACGCCGCTTGCCCAGCAGAACTCCTCAAAGTCGAGCGGGTACATCTGGACCTGCTCGACATACCCCACCGGCAGGGAATCGATGCCCTCGAGCTCAACGCCAAGGAGCGATCCGGTAAGGATGTATCGAAAGTCGCCGCGCTGGACCAGGTATTTGATAAACGTCACCACGTTGGGGCATCGCTGCACCTCGTCGATAACCACAACGGTCTTGTTCGCAACCATCGGCTGCGTTGCAGCAATAGACATGCGCATAAGCAGGTCATCCGCGCTTTTTGCCGCCAAAAACGAATCGCGCACGGACGCGTCGGCGATAAGGTCGAACGTCACGACATTTCGAACGATTCGCTTGCAAAGACGTTGACCAAATATGACTTTCCTACCTGTCGGGCGCCCTTGACCAAAAGAGCCTTGTTGGTCGACGAGGCAAGCCAAGATTCAAACCGTGCTTTCGCTTTTCTCTGCAGCATAAGCGCACCCCTTATTACGTGCTGTTTTAGCACTAGGATACACTTTTTTGTGGTTGTTAGGTGCGTATTTCGACATTTTTTCGAGGGTTTAAAGTGTGTATTACGACACTTTTCCATACTTTTACATGGGCGATTTCGACACTTTTTCTGATTTAAGCATAGCAGCAGCCGGCGAAATCAAGCGCCGTCCCCGCGTCATTTCAAACGCAGCGCTTGATTTCTGTCCGCGCGCGCTGATAGACTCCATCTTGCCCGCAAGGAGCGGGCGGTTTTATCCAGAGTCGGGGTAGAGAGTTGGCTCCGCGATCCCGACGCCAACCGGCCAAGAGGCACGGTGGCCCTGCCAACATCGATGAAAGGAGTCCATATGGACAATTTCTCTGTGCGCAGTGAGCGCAACTTCCACAACCTGGTCGTCAAGCCGAATCATATGCATCTTCTGGATAAGCCAAATGGCTACGCCTCGGCCATGGTCAAGAGCAGTCTCTCCCACCAGATGCGTTTTACGGTGCAGGCGCTTGAGAAAGAGCTCTGCGCCGCCGGCGACCCGCACGTACTGCAGATCAAACTGCTTGGAGACGACTCGCGCGAGCCGTCCAGCTGGAAGCTGTTTGCAGACGGCGTGTGCGTTGCGGACGGATCCGGCGTCTTTGCCCGTGAGTGTCTCTGCGAGGGAGCCGAGGTATTCCTGGACCTGTGCCGCAACGCCGTACGTGCGGCCGAGCTGCACCAGCGGAGCCAGAGGGAGTACGAGCTGCTGAGCGCGGCGCGCGGGATTGCGGGGGCGTAGGAACAGAAGCCTCATGATGGTGGCCTCGGCTGGAATGACGTATCGCTCGATAAATGATCTCAACAACGTAGCCGATGCGCCGCATTTCACCTCAAAGGCATTGAGCGATTGGGCGGCGTACAGCATTTCTTTGATATCCCCAATTGATTGTTCCGAGAAAGTCTCTTCATGCCCTCATAATCGCCCTTACGAAAAACTTGGACGAGACGGGCGTCCATACGCCGTCTCTAAACTAACGAGCCGTTCGCGGAAAGAACATCTGGCTAGCGTGGGCCAAAGATATACTGGTATCGTTGCAACAATTATGGAAGATCGGCATCGTCAATGACCTCCTTGAAATTCTCTAGGCGCTTCGCGCTTAGCCTGCTCGTCCCGCTGTCCGCCGCCGTAGCGCTAGCTTTGCCCTCAACCGCCCTCGCCGCGTCGGACCCGAACCCGCCCAGCATCTCCAACGTAACGTTATCCGCGACGACAGTCACGGCCGGCTCCGCGCTGCATGTCGGCTACGATGTGGACGACCCCGATGGGGTGCGGTCAGCCACGCCGATAGTCGAGGTCGTCGTCGATAGCGATGACGGGGACCAGGGCAACAGCTCCCGCCTCGCCTTCCGGTCGACCGGCGACACGACCGTGGGCTTCGATATCCCCACCTCCCCGAGCGACCGGCCCTGCAGGTACCGGATCATCGGCCTCGGCGTGACCGATAGCCTTGGATGGGTTACCGATGTCTACGACGCGGCGTATGCCGAGGAGAAGGGACTCAACTCTCCGACCTTCGCCACCAGCCCCCTCGTCTATGAGGTGACCGAGGGGCCCGCGGACCAGAACCCGCCGACCGTGTCCTCCGTGTCGCTCTCGAGCAGGGAGGTCGCGACCGGTGCCGACTTCCACATCTCTTGGTCCGTCGCGGACCCGGACGGCGTTCGCTCCGTTTCCCCCATACTGCAGCGGGGCTGGGAGGATAAGGGCGACGGCTGCTCCGTTTCGTCGGCCTATTATCACGGAGGCTCGTCTATCGACGGGTTCGACCTCACATTCGACAGCAATAGGATCGGAAGGCACAGGCTGATCGGCCTTTCGGTCACCGATGACCTAGGGTTCGAGACCGATGTGTACGAGAGTTCCTACGCCAGGGCCAACGGCATCTCGGGCGCGACTTTCTCGGTTGCCGACCCGAGCGAGCTGTGCTTCGAGGTGACCGGCAGCGCGATCGACCGGAACCCGCCCACGGTCTCGAACGTTTCCATCTCCGCGAAGAGAGTCCCTGTCGGCGGGCTCCTCCGCATCTATTGCAATGTAGGCGACGCGGACGGCGTGAAGTCTGTCTCCCCGATTCTCGGCGACCCCGGCTATGTCGAGGACCCGAACTCTGTAAAGGCCCGTAAAACGTTGAGCTGCAGCTACGATGCGGCAAGAGGCTATATCGAAATCGAGTTCCCCACGTCGCTCTCGATGGGCTCGTTTGAAATCCATGCCCTCGCGGTCCTCGACAAGGCGGGTCATGAGACCTTCGTCTACAGCTCCGCCTACGCCGAGCGTAACGGCAAGACCGGCGTCCGGACCTTTGATGTCGACGACGCGGAGGACGCCACCTTCGACGTGACCGCCCCGCTGTATGCCGCCACCAAGGGCAACGGGCAGGCATATGCAAAGGGCAACGAGGACGGTCTGACCTTCCGCTTCAGCGGTCCTCTCGATGAGTTCACGCGTCTCCTCGTGGACGGAAATGAGGTCTCCGCTGAGAACTACACCGCAACCAAGGGCAGCACGATTATCGAGCTCAGGCCGGCCTACCTGGACACGCTTGCCGCCGGCGGACACACCGTCACGGCCGTCTGGAAGGACGGGACGGCGACCGATGCATCCTTCACCGTGGAGGGGAAGGCCCAAGGGGAGCAGGCGGGCGGCAAGACCGATGTAGATTCACCCGGCGACAACAAAAGTGATCCTGCCACTCCTGAAAAGGACGCCGACGAGGCGTCTACAAAAAGGTCGGGACACACGACAACCGATGAACCAAAGCTCGCCGCAACCGGCGACTCCGCTTGGATGGCCGGCACCGCATTAGCCATGGCGGCCACGGCCTGCTTCGCGGCAGCGAGAAGGCTTGAGCCCAAGCAGCATAGGCACGAACAGTAGCTCAAAGCGAACTCAACTGGGAAGGGCAGATGGATAGCCGTCCTTCTCTTGCAATCAACCCAATCCGCTGAAATGCAATCAGTTAACGAGTTTTGCCAGACGCTCGGTCTCTACCCCGCTCTAGCAAGCCACCGGGCGATGAAATAATGCCCGCGACTATCGACGTAAGCAAGGAGCGCGCTATGGCAGACAACGAGATCAAATCCTCGACGGACGACGGCCGAGAGGGACTCGTTGCAAAACAGCTCGCATCCACCAAAATCCACCTCGCGCTCACCCAGGAGCGGGTGGACGTCTCCGGCGCCATCAAGCTCCCGCTCGAACGAATCCCCCAGCTCGGCATCGCGCTCGCCTCACTCCCCTCGACGTTCCGCACCGTCACCAATACGGTGAGCGTGCCTATGCTGCTCCAGCCAACCGACAAGTTTGGCAATCCGCTTGACCCGTCAGTACTCCAATCGTTCAAGGACGGCAACGGCCTCATGGGGTCCTACCGCGACGCAGCCAATGGCTTTGGGCAGGCTCGCTTCCACGTAGTCGAGGGTGACATCGCCACAAGCGTCACGCAGGTGCCTTACAATCCAACATCGCTATTCATGGCAGCCGCAATCGCGCAGATAAACCAAAAGCTCGACTCCATCCAGGAGTCCGTCGACGAAATGTTCGATTATATGCGCCAGCGCGACAAGGCCAACATGCGCGGCAACCTCAAGACACTTGCAAACATCCTTAACAGCTACGGTCTCTACTACGACAACGCCATCGAAATGACCAGCGCCCATATGAAGGTAATCGACATCATGCATGCCTCCGAGCAGGACATAGAGCACTTCCGCTCACTGGCGCAGTCGGACCTGAAAAAGAAAGGGTTCATCGAGGTGCGAGACGGCTTGGGCAGACGCCTCGACAAGGTGCTCGACTACCTCAAAGACTGCCAGCTCGCCACCTACACCCACGCGTTCTCGCTGTTCCTCGAACCTATGCTCGCCCAGAACTTCGAGCCCGCAAAGCTCGCGGACGCTACCGCGAAGATCGAGGCTGATTCGATCGCGTACCGCGAGCTCTACACCGACTGCTACAACGCACTCGAAGCGGGGGCTGCCGACACCGTCGATTCGGCGCTGCTGGGCGGTATTGCATCCGCTGGCAAGTTGCTAGGGCATGCCATCGCGAAAACCCCCGTTGGCGAACATACGCTCATCGACGAGGCGCTCGAGGGTGCAGGAGAGGACATCGACAGGTTCAACGACAGGCAATCCGAGAAACTCCTCGAGAAGCTCCATCAGGCAAAGACGCCCGACGTCACGCCGTTCAAGCAGAGCGTGAAGGAAATCGATACCCTCTACAACCGCCCCACGCAGATCGCCGTGGACGCCGAGAACGTCTACATCCTGCCTGGCAAGCAGCAGAAAGAGTAGCGATACGCGACAGGCACGCGACAGGCACGCGACAGGCACGCGCCACGCAGACAGCTAACGCCCCCTACCTCCCCTCCGCTTTCAGCTTCAGCAGCAGGTCACCCAGCTCGGGGCACTTGCTGGAAAGGCGCGTCTGGGCCCGCCCGCCCATTCCCCACCGCTGACGGACCTCCTGGGCGTGCGGACTCACGTGATAGTCCCCCTCCATCATCTGCTTGAGCAGCTTGGCGGTCACGCGCGCATCGGCTAAGGCGCTGTGGGCGTGGCCCGTCGACTCGTCGAACTCGATGCCGAACCACGTTGCCGCGTCGCCCAACGAGACGCGCCCGTGGCTGCCCATGTCCATGATCGAGGTGTAAAACGCCTGCAGGTCGGCCCAGTCCGTAGGAAATGCGGAAAGGTCGATGTGCTTTGCCTGGCACTCGGTCAAAAGCTGTCGACGATCCGTCCCGCTCCAGCAAACTATCTGGGCGGAGTAGCGACCAATCCAATCGCTGAGCCTTTTGATCACCACACAGAGCGAATCGGCCATCGCGGTATCCACAGCCGATATCCCCGTAAGCTCGCGGACGGGAAACGCAACGCCTTCGGTAAATTCCGTCTGCACAAACTGCGAGAACTCGCCCATAACGTTGGCGTGGTAATCGAGCTTGACAGCGCCGACCTCGATAATCTCATTGCGCAGCCCACGGCGCTGGCGCTGCTTTGGCACCGGCGCAAACTCAAAGTCCAGCACAATCTGGCGCGCAAAGTTCGTCGTATCGATAGCCGAGATACCCGGCGTCTTTTCAGCTGACACGGTTAGGGCCTTTCTCCGTTGCCTGCCGCTTGCTACATAGGCGGCTACATTGCCGTAAGGATAGGCGCTCGTGCGGACATGAAAGCGGGACGCAATGCCATGCGCCGGGCGCGCGCATGCAGACGGCCCCAAGAGAGTCGCCCGCTCTATTCAAATGCATGAAAAAGATTGAGGCCCGGTGACTTGAATCAGAGGTCATCCCGGGCCCATCAGAGCTCGTAGAGCTCTTGGTTGCTTTGGTCTCGCTCTTCACGGCGCTTATCGAACTTTCCGAGGCACTCAAGCAGCATTCGAAGCATAACAAGTCGCTGCCATTAAGGCACTGACCTCTTGACCAAGCAACGGCGCTGCCCAGCTCTTCACCACTTGGGCTGCCGTCGACTGTATTCTATCCGCGAGCATCTGGTTTACCAAATGGATTTTCGGTAAAGGAAGCACGGCACGCCCCGCAAGACCACTACGCCCCAAGTGCCGCCATGGGGATCACCGCCACGCCGTCGTCGCGCGTGTAGGCAATGCTCCCCTTTCCAACCACGACCGCCAAAAACGCCGGCGCGGCATTCTGGGCGGCAGGATTGGAGAGCACTTTCCTCTCCAGCGCCTTGAGATTTCTCGCTCCATCGTCTGCTTTCGCATCACTCAGCTTGACCTCGATGGCTCCCCAGCGCCCGTCGTGCTCAACGATCAGATCGACCTCAAGGCCCTTCTCATCTCGGAAATAATGGACACTGTTGTCGACACCGCCGTAGGTGGAAAGGAACACGCGCACGTCGCGCAGAACGAGGTTCTCAAAGAGCATCCCCAGCGTTTGCATATCTCCAAGCAGCCGCTCAGGGGTAGCCCCCAGCAACGCCGCCGCAAGTGACGGGTCACAGAAGTAGCGCTTGGGGCGCACGCGAACGCGGGCCTTCGAGCGCATGGGCGGCTCCCATCCGCACAGGTCCTCGGTCAGCTTGAGCCTGTTGAAGAGGTCCAAGTACGCAGCGATGGTCCTCTCGTCGGGGCCCGCCTCACCGTACGAGGCGTCCTTTATGAGCGTCTTGTACGTGACGGCCTGGCTCTCGTTCATGGCAAGAGCTCGCAAAAGGCCGTGTGCAAGCTCGGGCGACATGCCCTCATCCAGCACGTTAACGTCGAGCACCGAGTGCACGTACTGGCTTGCCGTCTCTCGCGCAAGCTCTTCCGAAAGCCCAAGGTTTGCAGGCCAACCGCCCCTGCAGCACCAGCGGGCGACGTCATCCACCGTGCTCTCGCGACGCTGAGGGGCAAAACCCTCACCCTTAAAGAGGCTTGCCAGTGACACGAGCGGCTCGCCGTCGCCCGACTCACACAGGGTCATGGGACGCATTGACAGACGGGCGATCCTACCCGTGCCGGAATGACGAACATGGCTGCGCCCCTCGCTTTTGAGCGCGGTCGAGCCCGTGAGCAAAAGTGTCCCGCGTTCGTTGCCGCTCGCGTCCACGAAGCGCCGGGCGGCATCCCAAACCTCGGGCACCTCCTGCCATTCATCGACCAGATGTGGCGCATCGCCGATGAGCGCCAGGCTTGGGTCGACCTCTGCCGCCGAGCGCTGCGCAGGCTCATCGAGCCTGGAGACGCTCGCCGAGCGAGAGAGCGCCGTCCAGGTCTTGCCGCACCATTTGGGGCCGTTGATCTCCACACAGCCAAACGCCCGCATAAGGGTGTCGAGGCGCTCCTCTATGAGCCGGGGCCTATATCCCTTTTGGGTCAATCTCTTTGGTGCATCCATAGACGGCCGTCCCTCTCTATCACGCGATATGCGAAATTACGCCATTCTCAATGCTGATTTTACGCTACATTCAATGTAGTTTTTACGCCATGACAGATGCAGTTTTTACGCTATTTTCATTGAAGGTTTTCCGCTTGGCATCCTTAGCGCGACACTCGCTCAACCCCTGACCACCGAATTGCCCGAATTCCGGGATGCCGCCTCCGCTCCAAACAAAAGGCCCCGGCTCGCGATGGAGCTGCCTCCCATTTCTTGAACATTAGAAATGGGAGGCTTTCCACCCCATGCCTCTATCGGAAACGGCATCCCGTCCTGAGCATCGAATCCGGGACGTAGTTTCCGCATGCGGCCTCGTTAGGAAAGCATGTCCCACTCTGAGCGCTCATTCCGGGGTGCAATTTCCGCCAGAGACGCCGCCGGGAAAGCGCATCCCGGTTTGGAGCCAAAATCTGGGACGCATCCCATTCTGAGGCATGATTCCGGGACGCAGCTTCCGTTTGAGGGCCGATCCGGAAAGCGCGACCCATTCCGAGCATCACACCAGAGCGCACTTAGTTATCTCCGCTCGCACATCTCGGCAAACGAAATCAGCTTGGCATCTCCCCTGCTCGCCGCAGCTTCCTGACATCCTTGCGTAAAGCCACGCTTCGAGAAGATCACGTAGCTTTTTCGCTGCCGTCTAAAGAGCTCGCTTCGGTGCACGAGCTTTTGCAGCACGTCTTCGCCCACCGGTTCATTGCGCCACTTGCACTCCGCAAACAGCGCAGCGCCCTCGCCATCGTCAACAATCAAGTCGATTTCTTCCTGCGTATGTGTGCGATTATCCGTCCCCCACCAGCGCCCGACGCTCGCCGGAACCACATCGAGCTGGCCCGCGCGCGCGAGTTCGTACACGTATTGTCTGCATATAAGCTCAAAGACCGTACCCATGTAATCCGATACGTGCGGCTCAATGCGCTTATACGCCATCTCGGCCATATCGTTTTGGATCAGCCCGATGTTCTGCGGCACAAACTTGTACCAGAACCTAAACATCTGGTCGCTCAGCAGATACACGACTCGCTTATTGCTCGTCTCGTTTAGGGGCAGCTCGCGCTCGACAATCCCAAGCGACGCCAGCTTATCCACATAGCTCTTTACGTTGCTCGCGGGGATTCCCGTAGAGCTCGCAATCTCCGAGATCTTCGAGCGCCCCTGGGCAATTGCCTGCACGATCGCATCGTATTGCTCGGGATTGCGGCACTCTTGTAACAGCAAGTTGCTCGGCTCCTCAAAGAGATAGCCCGTAGGGGTAAGGAATAGACGTTTGATGTTGTCCTTGAGCGATGCGGCGGAATCGACCTTCTCGATATATGCGGGAATGCCGCCCGTCATGCCGTAGCAAACCGCTGCATCTTCGCGATCCATGCCCTGCCACAGACCGAGAGTCGTCAAAAAACCGAGCGGCATGATTTTAAACTGAGCCGTACGCCTACCGTATAGCGGGCTCTCGTAGCCCAGCACCTGTTCTTCCATAAACGAAAGAGACGACCCACACAGGATAAGCATGAGCTTGGTCTTTTTGTACAAGTGATCGATCTTGTCTTGCAGCAACGAACTGATCTCGGGATTCGATTGGGCGAGATAGGGATACTCGTCAATCACGACAATCAAACGTTCCGTGCGAGCCATGGTGGCCAATGCATCGAACGCCTCGTCAAAGCTACGAAACGACACGCCTGCAGCACCAACCGAGCCCGCAAGTATCGCCTGGCTAAAGCCGTGCAGGTTTGCCTCTGCATTGGTACGACGTGCTTGAAAGTAAATAGCATTCTTGCCTTGGATGAACTCTGTGATAAGGCGCGTTTTACCCACGCGACGACGGCCGTAAATCACAGGCATTTCAAATGAGCCCGTGCCATACAGTCGATTGAGCTCGGACATTTCCGCTGTTCTTCCGATAAACAAGGGCCATCCTTCCTTTACGTTATAGCTAGCTATATTATACCTTCCTATAATATAGCTAGCTATAACGTAATTCGACGACCGACGCACACAAAAGGGGGCAGTACACCACCGCACGTGGACCGCTCCGGAAACTGCACCCCATTCTGAGCGCCAATTCTGGGATGCTGCCTCCGCTCCAAACAAAAGGCCCCGGCTCGCGATGGAGCCGGGGCCAAAGGCGCAGCATATGCAGTTGATGTTGAGCGTGAACAACTCGTCAGCAATGGCTGTCCGCACCCTACCCTACCCGCGGTTGCGGACGCGGCTGTAGGGCGTATCCACCATGGGCAGATCCGGACGCAGCTTGCCGTCGAATGCGCGGTAGGCATTCTGCACGGCGGACGCCGTGGGGATCGTTGCAATCTCGCCGATGCCCTTGCCGCCATATGCCACGGGCAGCAGCTCGTCCTTCTCCACGTAGATGGCGTGGATATCCGGAATCTCGGGCGCACGGAACAGCCCGAGCGTGCCGTACCTTGCCTGGGGTACGCAGTCCTTGAGCGGCCAATCCTCGGTAAGCGCATAGCCCATACCCATGAGCACGCCGCCTTCGATCTGACCCTGGATGGAGATGGGATTGACAACCTTGCCGGAATCGTGCGCGGCATAGACCTCGCTCACGCGGCCGTCATCATCCAAAATGACCACATGCGTGGCAAAGCCGTAGCAGATGTGGCTCTTGGGGTTGGGAACGTCGGCGCCCAGCTTGTCGGTCGGCTCCAGATACACGTAGCCAAACTCGCATCCCTCAAGCGCCTTGATGGCGGTCGCGGGATCCTGAGGATGCATACCCTGGCCGGCGACGAGCTCCTGCGTGCGCAGCTGATAGGCGCGACCGTCGTCGTACTCGATCTTGACGCCGTCGCCATGCGCGCTCACCGGGGCGGTAGGCGCAGGCTTGCCGGCCTCGATGCCAACCATGGCATCGCGCAGCAGGAAGGCGGCACCGCGCACGGCCTCGCCGGTCACGACCGTCTGGCGCGAGCCAGACGTGGTGCCGGAGTCGGGAGCGTTCTCGGTGGAGCACTCGCCATTGGCAATGCAGCTCAGCGGCAGACCGCAGGCCTCGGCAACGTCCTGCAAAAAGACGGTGTTGCAGCCCTGGCCGATGTCGGACGTGGCGGCGTAGACCACCGCCACGCCGTCCTCGACGCGAATCTTGCAGCGACCGGCGTCGGGCAGGCCCACGCCCACGCCGGCGTTCTTCATGGCGCAGGCAATGCCGGCGTGGCCGGGATGCGCGTAGTAGGCATCCTTGACCTCGAGCAGCGTCTCCTTAAGCGCCGTGGAGCAGTCGGCAATCTGACCGTTGGGCAGAACCTCGCCCGGCTCGATGGCGTTTCGGTAGCGAATCTCCCACGGATCCAGGCCGACCTTCTCTGCCAGTAGGTCGATCAGGCTCTCGAGCGCAAACTCGGACTGGCAAACGCCAAAGCCTCGGTACGCGCCGGCGGGCGGGTTGTTGGTGTAGTAGCCAAAGCCGCGAATGTCGGTGTTCTGGTACTTGTAGGGGCCGACGGCATGCGTACAGGCGCGCTCGAGCACCGGGCCGCACAGCGACGCGTAGGCGCCGGTGTCAAAGTTGATCTCGCAATCCAGGCCGGTAAAGTTGCCCTCGGCGTCGCAACCCAGCGTAAAGGTACCGTCCATGGCATGGCGCTTGGGATGGAAAGCGAGCGACTCGGCACGCGTGAGCTTGCACTTCACAGGACGCTGGAACTTATATGCGGCGAGCGCGGCCAGGTGCTGGACCGAAACGTCCTCCTTACCGCCAAAGCCGCCACCCACGAGCATGGTCTCGACGACCACACGCTCGGGTTCGCTATCCCAGCCAAACATGTGGGCGCACTCTTTGCGCGTATCGTAGGCACCCTGGTCGGTCGACTGCACCTTGACGCCGTTCTTGTACGGGAAGGTGACGGCGCACTCGGGCTCCAAGAAGGCATGCTCGGTAAAGGGCGTGGTAAAGCGCTGCGTCACGGTAAACGCGCTCTCTGCCAGCGCCTTGGCGGCGTCACCGCGCGTCACATGGCGGCTCTGGCACACGTTGTCCTTGAGCTCCACCGTGTTGCCGAAGGCAAAGAAGCTGTCGTGCAGGCGCGGGGCGTCAGCAGCCCTGGCCTCGACAATGTTACGCACGGGCTCCAGCGGCTCGTAATCAATCTTTACGAGCTTCTTAGCCTTCTCGAGCGTCGCTTCGTCCTCGGCAACCACCAGCACAATGGCATCGCCCACGCAGCGGGTGATATCGCCCTGGGCGATCATGACGTCCCAGTCCTGGATAAGGTGGCCGACCTGGTTGACCGGCACGTCCTCGGCGCGCAGAATGCCCACCACGCCGGGCAGGGCCTCGGCCTTGGAGGTATCGATGGAGAGCACACGGGCGCGCGGGTACTTGGAGCGCACGGCGCTGGCATAGGTCAGGCCCGGCTGGTCGATCTCGTCGATGTCGTCGGGGTACTTGCCCTCGCCGAGCACCTTCTTGCGCACGTCGATACGGAAGGCGCGCTTGCCTACGCCGTAGTTGTCGCCGCGCTCCAGATCCTCGTCGATCTGCTTTTCGCCGCGGAGCACCGCAGCGGCCAGAGAAATGCCCTCGATAATCTTCTTGTAGCCGGTGCAGCGGCAGACGTTGCCGCGGATGGCGTACTTGATCTGCTCCTCGGTGGGCTCGGGGTCCTCGGCGATGAGCGCCGCACCCGCCATGACCATGCCGGGGATGCAAAAACCGCACTGCACGGCACCCACGGCGCCAAAGGCGTACACAAAGGCCTCGCGCACGTCCTGGGGCAGGCCCTCGACGGTCACGATGTTGCGGCCGGCGGCAAGAGCGGTGGTCAGTACGCATGCCTTGACGGCCGCGCCGTCTACATGGATGGTGCAGGTACCGCAGGCGCCCTCGGAGCAGCCGTCCTTAGCGGAATGGATGTGCAGGTCGTCGCGCAAGTAGCGGAGCAGCGGCTTGTTCTGAGTCGTCGTGCGCTCGACGCCGTTAACGGTAAAAGTGAATTCCTGTGCCATGGTGATTCCCTTCTACACGCCGGCGGCGATGCCGGTGCGGTCGTGGATGGCGCCATGCGGGCAGACGACGGCGCACATGCCGCACGACAGGCAGTCCGCGCCGTCGATATGGGCGCAGTTGTCCTCGATGCGGATAGCGCCGGCAGGGCACTTTTTAGCGCACATGCCGCAACCGATGCAGCTCGTGCCGCAGATCTTGCGCGCAATGGCGCCCTTGTCGGTGTTGTTACAGCGCACCAGAATGTTCTGGTAGCCGGGAACGAAGGCAATCACGCGCTGCGGGCACGCCATGCCGCACAGGCCACAGCCCGTGCACTTGGAGCGATCAACGCGGGCGATGCCATCGACCAGCGCAATGGCGCCGTGGGGGCAGGCCGTGACGCAGGCGCCACAGCCAATGCAGCCTTCGCTGCAGCGGGCGTCGCCGCCTGCGGAGGCACAGCCGCTTCCGCAGGCAACGTAGGCCACGTTATGTTGAATGGATTTGGCCATAAGAGACTCGCCTATTTCTTAAGAAGGTACGAATAGTTGTCGCGCACGGCCCTGATGGTCAGGCGGACGGCCTCGGGAAGACCGGTGTTGACGGCATCGACCGAGACGGTGCGGACCGTGCCGGCGACGCGGACTTTAAAGTGGTCCTCGTCCACAGCCAGGAAGCCCTCGTTCTCGGAGTTCTCCATGTCCTGCTCGCTCCAGAACAGGGTGAGCTTGTCCTTATAGGGACGACCCTCCTGGTAGGGGCAGAACACGGCGCAGTTGCCGCACTCGTTGCACATGCCGTCGACATGTACCACCTGATGCTTGGCGAGACCCGGCACCTTAATTGCCACGTTGGCGCGGTTGGGGCACACGTCGCAGCAGACCTCGCACACCGAGCCGCAGCCCAGGCAGCGGGTCTTGGTGCAGTTGCGCTTGTCGCGGCACAGCGACCCCTTGCGCTCGTAGCAGGTGTCCTCGCGACCGGCCTGCTCGTTGCAGTCGGCGTACTTGTTAAAGTCCACGCCGGCAATGGCACGGGCGACCTCGGCGGCGTCGGCGATAGCCTCGACCACGGTGGCAGGACCGCGGCGGCAGTCACCGGCAGCCCAAACGCCCTCGACGCCGGTGGAGGTGGCGGCAAGGCGGCCGCGACGGTCGTGCTCGACGCCCGCGGCATCGTACAGGCTGGCATCGATGCCCTCGCCCACGGCGCAGATCACCGTGGTGGCGGAAAGCTCGACGGTCTCGCCCGTGGCGACGGGGCTGCGACGACCGCTTGCATCCGGCTCGCCAAGCTCCATAACGTCGCAGGTCAGCACGGCGCCGTTGAGTACCTTGGGCGCCAGCAGCTCGCAGAACTCAACGCCGTCAGCAAGAGCAAGATCGAGCTCTTCCTCGTCGGCGGGCATTTGCTTCTTGGTGCGGCGATACACCAGGCGCACGTTCTTCACGCCAGCCAGGCGCTTGGCCACGCGGGCCGCGTCCATGGCGGTGTTGCCGGCGCCGATGACCACGACGTCCTCGCCCAGCTCGAGTTTCTCGCCCTTCTTGGCGGCCTCGAGGAACTCCAGCACGTCGAGCTCGGCGCCCTCGCCCAAGCCCGCAGAGCCGGGCATCCAGGCACCGGTGGCCACGACCACGTCGGTAAAGCCCTGGGCCTTGAGCTCGTCAATGGACTCCACGCGGGCGTTGAGCTGCACCTTGGCGCCAAAGGCCAGGCAGAGCTCGGCGTCGTGCGAGATATCGTCGCTCGCAATGCGGAACTCGGGGATCACGTGACGGACCACGCCGCCGAGAGAGTCGCGGGCCTCGAAGATAGTGACGGGCACGCCGGCGCGCGTCAGGAAGAACGCCGTCGCCAGGCCGGCCGGGCCGCCGCCGATAACGGCAACGTTGCGCTCGCCGTCGTTGGCGATGGCCTGGGCGCGCAGCTTGGGCAGCACGGCGGTCATGGCCTCGCGGGCGGCCTTGAGCTTGCTGGCGCGGATCTGGGCGCCCTCGGGCTCGTAGAATGCACGCTCGCAGGCACGGCCGCAGGGATGCGGGCAGATGGTGCCGGTAATGAACGGCAGGGCGTTGCGCTCGATGATGATGTTGAGTGCGTCCTCGTAACGGCCCTCGTCAACAGCCGCCAGATAGGCGGGGATATCCTGCTGGATGGGGCAGCTCGTGCGGCACGGCGTGGTAAAGCAGTCGGAAAGCGGGCTCTTGCCGGCGACCTTGCGGTCGGGCAGCGGGCGCAGCGGCTTCTTGTAGAGCGGGTTGGTGAGCGAGTCGGTCTGGATCGCGGTCACGGCCTCGAGAGAGACGCCCGCGAACGGCTTGCCGTCCAGATCGCCAAACTCGCCGGCCATCTGGCTAAAGCGCTCGTAGCCACCGGGCTTGAGCACGTCGGTCGCCAGGGTGACGGGCCAAATGCCGGCATCGTACAGGGCGCGGATGTTGTAGACCGTGGCGCCGCCGGAGTAGCTGATGCGCAGCTTGCCATCGAACTGCTCGGTAATGCGGCGGGCAGCCTCGATGGTCAGCGAGAACAGCGAACGGCCGGACATATACATCTCAGTGGAAGGCAGCTCGTTCCTCGTCACGTCGACGGGGAAGGTGTTGGTGAGCTTGACGCCAAACTCCAGGCCGCGCTCGGCGCACAGGGCAATCAGGCGCTCGAACATAGGCACGGCATCGGCCCACTGCAGGTCCTCGCGGAAGTGCGTGTCATCGAAGACGATATAGTCAAAGCCCAGCTCGTTGAGGCGCTGGCGGGCAAACTCATAGCCCAGCAGCGTGGGGTTGCACTTGATGTAGGTGTTGAGGCCCTTCTCGGTGATGAGGTAGGTCGCGATGCGCTCGATCTCGGCGGGCGGGCAGCCATGCAGCGTGGACTCGGTGATGGAGTTGGAGACGCGTGCCGGGATGGACTCGACAAACGCGGCGTCGACATGCTCAAACTTGTCCAGGTTGGCGAGTGCCCAGGCACGGCACTCGTTCCAGACGTCGGAGCCGCTGGCATCCTTCATGCCCTCGATGTAGGCGTCGACCTTGGGGCTCTTAATGCCCTCCAGGTCATAGCCCACCGACATGTTGAAGACAAAGCCGTCCGGGCTGCCCAGACCGTACTCGCGAGCGATCAGGTGGCAGGCAAACCATGCCTTCACGTACTCGGCAAAGGCCTGCGGAACCTCGAGCTCGGTCGACCATTCGCAGTTGTAGCACTCGTCCTGAGCCACGATGCAGGGCTTGTTGACGCACTTGGAGAGCTCCTCGCCGTCCATAACCTGGACGGTCTTGAGCTCAAAGAAGCGAGAACCGGCCACATAAGAGGCCACGATGTTCTGGGCCAGCTGCGTATTGGGACCGGCAGCCGGGCCAAACGGAGTCTCGATGCGCTCGTCAAAAATGGGAAGCGCACCCTCCTGGTTGGTCGTGACCATCTTACGCACGCCAAAGATGGCGTCCTGGGTCTTGTGCTCCTCGATGATCCAGTTCATCAGCTGCGAAAACGGGATCGGCCTCATGATGTCGCTCATAGTGAGCTCCTCTCTGTAACGCCCGGCGAGACCGCGCGACGGGCGCAAATACGGTGTAGCGCTAGCACAGCGCCGGCGACCCCGCGGAGGCCGCCTATGCGCGCGCCGGATGCGGCGAAACATCCGACGCGCGCGAATCTCCAGTTGGATTAGTACACGCGATCGTTGAGCGTGCTCCAGAGCTTCTTGGACTCGGCCATGGTCCACGCGTTGATCTTGTCCTCATCGATACCGACAAACTCGCGATCCTTGTACAGGACACGACCGTTGACGATGGTGGTGCGGCAGTTTTTGCCCATCATGCCAAAGAGCATGTGGCCGTCGATGTTCTCCTCGCTCAGCGGCGTAAAGGGCTTGTAGTCCATAACGATGACGTCGGCGGCGGCGCCGGCCTCGAGCACGCCGAGTTTGCGATCGAAGTACTTGCTCGCCATCTTGGCGTTGTTCTCGAACAGCATCGTCATGGCCTCGCACCAGCCCACGTTGGGCATGGCGGCGTTGTGGCGCTGAATGATCAGGAAGACCTTGAGGCTCTCGAGCATATCGTGGGTGTAGGCGTCGGTGCCCATGCACACGCGGATACCGCGGCGGAAGAACTCGAGCACGGGGGCGCAGCCCACGGCGTTGCCCATATTGGATTCGGGGTTGTTGACGAGCCAGGTGCCGGACTCCTTGACGATATCCATCTCGGCGGGCGTCACGTGGATGCAGTGGCCGAGCATGGTGTCGGGACCCAGCAGGTTGTGCTGCAGTAGGCGCTCGACGGGGCTGATGCCGCCGCGGTTGAGGCGGGAGTCCCACACGTCGTTCATGCCCTCGCACACATGGATGTGGAAGCCGGTCAGGCCGTTGTTGGCCTCGGCCATCTTGTCCATGGTCTCGTCCGACAGCGTAAAGGTGGCGTGACCGCCAAACATGGCGGCGATCATGTGGTTATCGTTATCGCGACGCTCCTTGGCGGCCCACTGGGCAAACTCGGCGTTCTCGGCAATGGCCTGGTCGCATTTTTCCTGGCCGCGACGATCGGAGACCTCGTAGCACAGGCATGAACGCATGCCCAGCTCCTGCGCGGCATCCTTAATGGTAAAGAGGCTTCCCGGGATCTCGCAGAAGCTCGCATGGTGATCGAAGATCGTGGTGACGCCATCGCGGATGGAGTCAAGAATCGTGGCATAGGCGCTGGCCTTGGTGCCGTCGAGCGTCAGGTTGTCGTCGATCTTCCACCACTGCTGCTCAAGATTCTCCAGGAAGTTGGTGGGGTTGCAGCCCTTGATGGCAAGGCCGCGGGCCAGACCCGAGTAGATGTGGGTGTGGCAGTTGATGAGTCCGGGCATGATGAGGTTGCCCTGGGCGTCGACGTACTCGGCATCCGGGTACTTGGCCTTGAGCTCGCACTCGGGGCCCACTTCGACGATCGTATCTCCGTCAATGGCGACCGCACCGTTTGGAATGAACGGGGTCTGAGCGTTGCGGGTAAAGACGGAACCGTTAGCGACCAGAAGCATGGATGCTCCCTTCAACATCAGGGGCGGGGTTTGACACCTCTGACATGGCGGAGTGCGAAGCGCCGGCCTACACCGGAAACGGGCCCTCTCCCGTCAACGCTTCACCAAAGGGGCAAACCCTTTGAAGTGCGGCTTGACGCCGCATGACGTCGGCGGACGAGGCGATGCGCCCGCCGACGAATAGCACCGAATTGGTTACTTCTTGCTCTCGGGCAAGACCAGATCCACGGCAGCGTCCTTGGCAGCATCGATGTGCTGAGCCACGACCGGCGTCTGCGGAAGGATCAGGTTAAGGACAATGGCCATGATGGCGGTGGGGGTTACGGCATTGGAGCCGATGACGGTGGACACCCAGGCGGGCATACCCTCGCCGGCAAGGCAACCGCTGGCCATCCAGATACCCAGGCCAAAGACGACGGAGGTACCGACGATGGTGGTAGTGCGCTGCGTGAGGCCCTCGCGGGTGAACATGCGCACGCCGTTCATGGTGATGGTGCCAAAGACGCCGACGGTCGCGCCGCCGATGACGGGCTGCGGGATAGCGGAAAGGACGGCAGAGAGCTGCGGGAACAGACCGGCGATGGCAAAGACGGCCGCGATGATCACAAAAACCCACTTGTTGACGACCTTGTTGGAGCAGATGATGCCCACGTTCTGGCCAAGGGCGCTGGTGGGAAGACCGCCCAGCAGGCCGCCGACCATAGAGGTGAGGCCCTGGGACACGATGGCGCCGGAGAGCTCGCGCTCGGTGGGCATACGGTCGATGGAACCCAGGCAGGCGGCGGAGACGTCACCGATAACCTGAATGGCAACCATGGGGAACACGACGGCGAGGGTAATGCAGACCTCTGGATCAAACTCGAGCGCGTAGGGCATGAGCTTGGGAAGGGCGAAGACCTGAGCGGTGGCGACGCTGGAGAAGTCGATCATGCCAAAGGGGATCGAAACGATCATGCCAACGATCATGCCAAAGAACACGGATCCCAGCTTGAGCGTGCCCTTGCCGAAGTTGGCGAGCGCAAAGACCACGGCGAAGGTGATAAGAGCGACGCACCAGGCCTGCGGGGTGCCCCACAGCGGCGTACCCATACCTCCGGCCATATACTTGACGGCCGTGGGATACAGCGAAACGCCGATGGAGAAGATGACCGTACCGGTCACGACGGGCGGGAACAGCCACTTAATCTTGCTGTAGGCCAGACCAAAGAGGACCGCGACGGCACCGCCGACAATCTCGCCGCCCAGCAGCGCGCCAAAGCTAAAGCCCGAGGCACCCATGGCCTGCAGGGCCGGCAGGAACGCGAACGAGACGCCCATGACGATGGGCAGGCCGCCGCCGATGCGACGGAAGGGAGCGAAGGCCTGAAGGGCCGTGTCGATTGCCGAAAGAATGAGCGCGACCTGAATGATGTCGGTACTCTGCTGGCTATTAAAGCCGTAGACGCCGGCCATGATGACCGCCGGGGTAATGATGCCGGCAAACGATGCCAGTACATGCTGAAGGGCACACGGGATCATTTCCTTAACGGGCGGCATGCCTTCGCGAGTGAACAGGGCTTCAGTGCCGTTCGTAACCGTCTCCTGGGCCATTTGACCACCAATCCTCGAAGTAGTTGTTTTCGCATCTGCGTATACATTTTGACGCAGTTAAGCGATGAGGTTGTGCCTTCGGTGAATATCGTATTAAAGATTTTTCTCATTCTCAATAATAATTTTTTGTTATCAGACTATTCTTCAGCTGAGACAATGCATTTCCGCAGGTCAGGAAAGTGTCTGGTCATAATAACATCTAACTTTTCTTTTGGTCGACCGTTTACCGCCAAATATCTACCGCTCGTCTGTATTACGCTGCGTACCTGCGAATACACGAGATGATGAACGGCGTGTTACCATGATAAAAAATTGTTATGAACGCCCTCAGGGCATTGGAGTTCACCCAAAGGAGTTGCCCGTGAACGAGACCGTACATCGCTTTTTGCCGATGGTCGATTTCCTGGAGCAGATACTCGGCAAAAACAGCGAAATCGTGCTGCACGATTTCTCGGATCCCGACCATGCCATTGTCGATATTCGCAACGGTATCGTGAGCGGGCGCAAGATTGGCGGACCCGCTACCGATCTGGCACTCAAGATCATGCACGACGCCAAGTATCGCGATCTGCCGTTCATTACGGGCTACGAGGGGCGCGGTGCCGGTGGCAAGACGTTGGAGTCAGCGACGTACTTTATCCGCGAGGATAATGAGATCGTCGGCATGCTCTGCGTCAACACCGATCTTTCCACGGTACGCTCCATCAACGCCATGGCTCAGCAGCTCATGGCCTGCTTCAACGCTGTGCCAAGGCAGGCGGAGCCCGCGTCCATCGAGGTCGAAAGCCTATCGGAGTCTACACAGGAGCTCATCGACCGCAGTATTTCCGAGTTGCTCGAAAGCCGCGGGCAGGATGTCGCCTCGCTTGGGCAGGCCGATCGCGTCGATGTTATCCGCCATCTCAACGGCAACGGCGTGTTTATGCTCAAGGGCGCCGTTGCCTGCGCCGCCGCCGCACTTGGAATCTCTGAGCCCAGCGTCTACCGCTATCTGCAAAAGGTCCGCAAGGAGGGCTAACTCACTGATCCCTCGGGGACGGAGGAAAACGGATCATTTTGCCGCATCGCTTGACAAAAGACCCTGTAGCTCGCACTGAACTGCGTCCCAAATCTTGGACGCCCTAAATAGCGACTAGGCCGCGAGGGCCTGATTCCGGAACTCCTCCGGGGTCAGGCCCTTCAATCTTACCTGCCTCCGGCTCGTGTTCCAGTGGACTATGTATTCCTCCAGGTCG
>DXMY01000044.1 GCA_019413925.1 Collinsella sp. | reverse complement strand
AAGGCGAGCATATCAAAAGCTATGTCCTCCTTGAGCGCGGAAGGATATGTTGAATTTAGGCCTCGAGGTTTGGTTCGCCTTTCAAATGGGGGACGCAAAATCGCTGAAAGAGTTTACGACCGCCATTGCTTCTTCTTCAAGGTTCTTACCAACCTTGGCATTCCGACTGAAATTGCACAAAGGGATGCCTGTCGCATGGAGCACGCAATGAGCGAAGAGTCATATCAGGCTTTAAAAAAGGAGCTGTCGAGCAAGATGGACGTCCAATAAGGGTCATCAACCTAAATAAGCTGGATAATGGGCAATCTAAAGTATAGAGAGAATTGAAATGACGATAGAGCAAAGGCCAAGCTTATCGATCGCTTTGCCAAAATCCTACCTGTTCACGTCCGAATCCGTCACCGAGGGGCATCCCGACAAGATGTGCGACCAGATATCGGACGCCATCTTGGACGCCATCATCTCCAAGGAGATAGAGCTCGAGCGCGAGGGCTACATCGCCCCCAGCGGGCAGCCCGCCGACGTGTCGCGGATGCGCTGCGCGTGCGAGACGCTTGCGACCACGGGGCTCGTGGCCGTGGCGGGCGAGATCCGCACGCAGGCGTACGTGGACGTGCCGGCCATCGTGCGCGAGGTGGTGTGCGGCATCGGCTACGACCGCGCCAAGTACGGCTTCGACGGCACCACCTGCGGCGTGGTGAACGCCATCCACGAGCAGAGCCCCGACATCGCGCAGGGCGTGGACGAGAGCTGGGAGGCGGCCCACGGCGGGGCCGCGGACGACCCCTACGAGCGCATCGGCGCGGGCGACCAGGGCATGATGTTCGGCTACGCCTGCGACGAGACGAGCACCCTCATGCCCATGCCCATCTACCTGGCCCAGCGCATGAGCGAGCGCCTCGCCGCCGTGCGCAAGGACGGCACGCTCGACTACCTGCGCCCCGACGGCAAGACCCAGGTGAGCGTGCGCTACGAGGACGGCGCGCCGAAGTGGGTGGAGAAGGTGGTCGTGTCCACGCAGCACGCCGAGGAGGCGCCCTACGAGCGGCTGCGCGCCGACGTGGTGGAGCAGGTGGTGCGCCCGGTGCTGGCCGGCGAGGGCGTGGCGCTCTCGCCCGACGCGGAGATCCACGTGAACCCCACGGGCCGCTTCGTCATCGGCGGGCCGATGGGCGACTGCGGCCTCACGGGCCGCAAGGTCATCGTGGACACCTACGGCGGCATGGGACGGCACGGCGGCGGGGCCTTCTCCGGCAAGGACTGCACGAAGGTGGACCGCTCGGCGGCCTACGCGGCGCGCTGGGTGGCGAAGAACGTGGTTGCCGCGGGCCTGGCCGCGCGCTGCGAGGTGCAGGTGGCCTACGCCATCGGCGTGGCGCGCCCCGTGTCGCTCATGGTGGAGACGTTCGGCACCGAGAAGGCGGCGGTGGGGGCCATCGAGCGCGCGGTGGCCGAGGTGTTCGACCTGCGCCCCGGCGCCATCATCGACGCGCTGGATTTGCGCCGCCCCATCTACCGCAAGACGGCCGCCTACGGCCACTTCGGCCGCGAGCTGCCCGAGTTCACCTGGGAGCGCACCGACCGCGCCGAGGATCTGCGAAAGACCTGCAGGCTAGCATAAGGGGCTAGCACCCCCTTGGAAGGAGTTCCATGATTTACGATAATGTGCTGCAAGCCATGGGGCATACACCTCTCGTTCGTCTCAATCGGTTATCTGAAGCGAATGCCGCACAGATACTCGTTAAGTTTGAGGGCGTTAATGTAGGAGGCTCCATTAAAACGCGCACGGCATTACAGATGATTGAATCCGCCGAACGCCGCGGCGAAATTGGGCCAGATAGTATTATCGTTGAACCTACAAGCGGCAATCAAGGTATAGGGCTCGCGCTTGTGTGTGCTGTGCGCGGTTATCGTGCGCGCATCATTATGCCAGACAGCGTGTCGGAAGAGCGTCGTAAGCTTGTTCGCCACTATGGTGCTGAGGTAATTGTCGTACATGATGCTGGCGATATTGGAGAGTGCATATCCAAATGCATCGCTCTGGCTAAGCGTATGGCTAGCGAGGATCCTCGTGTTTACGTGCCACAGCAGTTCGAGAACAGGGATAATTTACTAGCGCATCGCTATCATACAGCACTTGAGATCTTAGAGGACGTGAAGGGGCCCATACATGGATTCTGCTCGGGCATTGGTACAGGTGGTACTATTTCCGGTATAGGGCAGGCACTCAAACGTCTTTTTCCTGATGTATGCATTTGGGCCGTTGAGCCGGAGAGCGCAGCGATTCTTTCGGGAGGAAGCGTCGGAACGCATTTGCAGATGGGTATCGGCGATGGGCTTATTCCCGATATCCTTGATCAGGGCATCTATGACGATATCTGCGTGGTTTCCGATGAGGAAGCTATCAACGAGGCTCGCGCGCTTGCTCGTGAGGAGGGTTTGCTTTGCGGCGTATCGGGCGGTACAAATGTGGTTGCCGCACGTCAGCTTGCTCGGCAACTTGGTTCGGGCAAGACAGTGGTTACTTTACTGCCCGATACGGGCGAACGATATTTTTCCACTGAATTGTTTGAGGATTAATCGACGCCAAACCAGACATAGGATCAGTCGATAACATAAGAAAGAAGCGCCATGACCGAGAGCTACGACATCAAAGACATCGACCTTGCCGACGCAGGGCTTGCCCGCATCGAGTGGGCGGCGCGCGACATGCCCGTGCTGGCGTCCATCCGCGAGCGCTTCGCGAAGGAGCGCCCGCTTGAGGGCGTGCGCATCGGCGCGTGCATGCACG
>DXMY01000043.1 GCA_019413925.1 Collinsella sp. | reverse complement strand
ATCTGCACCTTCGAGGCCGGCGAGGCCCATAAGCGCGCCGAAACCTATGTTGCCATTTTGGAGTTTGTGGCCGAGCACGAGCTTTCGCGCTCCGACGTGATCGTGGCACTCGGCGGCGGCGTCGTGGGCGACGTGGCGGGCTTTGTGGCCGCCACCTACATGCGCGGCTGCAAGTTTGTGCAGATCCCAACGAGCCTGCTCGCCATGGTGGATTCGTCGGTGGGAGGCAAGACGGCCATCGACCTGGCAGCCGGCAAGAACTTGGCCGGCGCCTTTTGGCAGCCGAGCGTGGTTATCGCCGACGTGGGGTGTCTGGCCACACTCACGCCCGAGCAGTTCGCCGACGGCTGCGGCGAGGTCGTCAAGCACGCCGTGATCGCCGACCCGGAGCTTTTCGCCGAGCTGGAGAAGACCCCGCTCACGCTGGAGCTGCTCAACCGCGATGTGGCCCGCGTAGCACTCATCATCGCCCGCAATATCGACATCAAGCGCGCCGTGGTCGTCGCCGACGAGCGCGAAACCAACCAGCGCAAGCTCCTCAACTTTGGACACAGCGCCGGACACGCCGTCGAGGCCTGCGAGCACTTTGAGCTGGGACACGGCAGCTGCGTGTCGATCGGCATGGGCATCATCACGCGCGCCGCGGCCCTGCACGGCGTCTGCGATGCCGCACTGCCCGGTCGTATTGAGGAACTCTGCGCCCGTCATGGCCTCACGACCCGCTGTGACCTAGATGCCGATACCGTCTTTGCCGAGGCGCTCCACGACAAGAAGCGCGCGGGCGACACCATCGACCTGGTGATTCCGCACGGCATTGGCCGCTGCAGCATCGACCGCACACCGCTTTCCACTTTCCACGAACTCATTGCCGAGGGCCTCGGCCAGAAGGGAGACGCATCCGCATGCTAGCCCGCATCACCCCGTCCCCGCTCAAGGGCACCGTTCCCGCCATCGCGTCCAAGTCGATGGCGCATCGCCTGATCATCTGCGCTGCGCTTGCCAACGGCGAGACGCACGTCACCTGCAACACCACCTGCGCCGACATCGAGGCCACGGTGCGCTGCCTTACGGCACTGGGTGCTCGCATCGAGACCGTCGAGGACGGCTTCCAGGTCCACCCCACCATGAAGAGTGTTGAGTTTGGCCTGCTCAAGGCCCTTGCCGGCGGCACGCTTGACTGCGGTGAAAGCGGCTCCACGCTCCGCTTTATGCTGCCTGTCGCCTGCGCGCTGGGTGCAGAAGCAACTTTTGTGGGTCAGGGGCGCTTGGGCGCCCGCCCGCTCTCCCCGCTCTCGGACGAGATCATCGCCGCCGGCTGCGACCTACAGGGTCTGGGCGGTTTTCCGCTCAAGACGAGCGGCCGCATGCGCCCGGGCACCTTTGTGCTTCCGGGCAACGTGAGCTCGCAGTATATCTCCGGCCTTCTGCTGGCAGCCCCGCTGCTGGCCCAGCCCTCCTGCGTGCAGGTAACCGGCCTCATTGAGAGCCGTCCCTACATCAACCTGACGATCCAGGCCATGAAGGCCTTTGGCGTCGAGGTCAACGTCGAGCGTATTCCGGCCAAGGACGGCCAGCCCGAGGTCACGAACTTCCGCGTGAGCAGCGGCTCGTACCGCACGCCCGGCAGCGTAGCCGTCGAGGGCGACTGGTCCAACGCCGCCTTTTGGCTGTGCGCCGGTGCCATCGGCAACGACCCCATCACCGTCGAGGGCGTGTCGCTGAGCTCCGCACAGGGCGACCGTAACGTGCTTGCCGCGCTTTCGCGCTTTGGCGCCCGCATCGTGCGCTCCACCAACGCCGCCACCGTGCAGTCCGACAAGCTCGCCGGCTTTGAGATGAGTGCCCACGACATTCCGGACCTGGTGCCCGTCATCTCGGCCGTGGCCTCACTGGCACAGGGCCGCACCTTTATCCGCGATTGCGCCCGTCTGCGCATCAAGGAATCCGACCGCCTGGTCACCACCACCCGCGAGCTCACCGCGCTGGGCGCACAGGTGCGCATTGCCGGCGATGACCTCATCATCAAGGGTGTCGATGCCTTCACCGGCGGCGAGGTCGATTCGCACAACGACCACCGCATCGCCATGATGGCCGCTATCGCCGCGAGCCGCGCCGCCGGCGAGGTCGTGATCCACGGCGCCGAGGCCGTCAACAAGTCCTATCCCGATTTCTTCGACCACTACCGCCTGCTGGGCGGCAAGGTCACACTCGAGGAGGAATAGCATGTCCTCGACCTTTGGCAACGTCTTGCACGTAAGCATCTTCGGCCAGTCGCACTCCCCCGCCATCGGCTGCTCGCTCGATGGCGTCCCCGCCGGCATCGCCGTTGACCAAGAAGCGCTGCAGGCCTTTTTGAACCGTCGCGCCCCCGGTCGCGACGAGACCGCGACCAAACGCCGCGAGGCCGACGCCGCCCACATCATCGCCGGTGTGGTCGATGGACATACCACGGGAGCACCCATCGCCGCGATTATCGAGAACACCAACACGCGCTCAAAGGACTATTCCGAGCTGCGCCGCAAGCCCCGCCCCGGACACGCGGATTTTCCGGCGCGCGTGAAGTATCACAACATGCACGATGTCGCTGGTGGCGGGCATTTCTCCGGCCGCCTGACGGCACCCCTGTGTATCGCCGGCGGCATTGCGCTGCAGGCACTCGAGGCCCGCGGCATTAACGTGATGGCGCATGTGGCGCAGATCGGCGGCATCTCCGACCTGCCGATGGACGATATGGTCTATCGCGAGGCCGACCGCAAGGCGATCCTGACGAACGATCTTCCTTGCATTGACGCCGCCGCAGCCGGCCGCATGCGCGAGGAAATCCTAGCCGCGCGCGACGAACTCGACAGCATCGGCGGCATCGTGGAGTGCGGCATTTACGGGCTTCCCGCGGGCATCGGCGACCCCATGTTCGACGGCATCGAGAACCGCATCGCGCAGATCGCGTTTGGCATTCCCGCCGTAAAGGGCGTGGAGTTTGGCATGGGCTTTGCCGTGGCCGCCATGCGCGGCAGCGAGAACAATGATCCGTATCGCATCGATGCCGAGACCGGCGAGATCGAGGTCGAGTCCAACAACGCCGGCGGCATCCTGGGCGGTATTTCGACCGGCGCGCCCGTCATGTGGCGCATGGCCGTAAAGCCGACGCCCTCCATTGGTCGTGAGCAGCAGACGGTGGACATGGACGCTATGGAAAATGCCGAGCTCTCGGTCCACGGCCGCCACGATCCCTGCATCGTCCCCCGAGCCGTCCCCGTTGCCGAAGCAGCCGCGGCGCTCGCCATCTGGGACGCCCTCCTCGAGGACGCCGCCCAGCTTTAGTCCACCCACCCCAAGGGTAGTTAATTTGGGACGGGGCTATTTTAGCTACCCCCATATGCCAGTTGATATTTGCCCTGGCTCTCATCGATTCGTCGACAATCAAAGGGTAGCTAAAAAAGCCCCGTCCCAAATTAACTACCCCAGGCAACCATTCACGAAAGGGGCCTCCATGGACCTTGCTGACATCCGCCAGGCCATCGATGGCATCGACACCACGCTCCTCAACAGCTTTGTCGAGCGTATGGACATTGCCACCGAGGTCGCCAAGTCAAAAATCGAGATGGGCAAAGCCGTCTTCGACCCCGCCCGTGAGCGCTCCAAGCTCAACAATCTCGCCAGCCGCGCGCCCGAGCGCTACGAGGCGCAGACTATCACCCTGTTCCGTCTCCTCATGAGCATGAGCAAGGCCGAGCAGCAGCGCTACATCAACGAACTCAAGGGCATCACTGTCTCGCAAAAGGCCCACGCCACGGCCGTGGCCTTTGACACACCCTTCCCCCAGACGGCCACCGTCGCTTGTCAGGGCGTTGAGGGCGCTTACAGTCAAATCGCCGCGTGCAAGCTCTTCGACGTGCCCGACATCGCGTTTTTCGAGACCTTCGAAGGCGTTATGCGCGCTGTGCGCGACGGCTTCTGCGAGTTTGGCGTGCTGCCCATCGAGAACTCCACCGCCGGCTCGGTCAACGCCGTCTACGACCTGCTCGCCCAGTTCGACTTTCACATCGTGCGCTCGCTTCGCCTCAAGATCGACCACAACTTGCTCGTCAAGCCCGGCACCAAGCTCGCGGACATACGCGAGGTCTACAGCCACGGTCAGGCCATCGCGCAGTGCGCTAGCTTTATCGAGGCGCACGGCCTGCACGCCACCAAGTACCCCAACACGGCCATGTCGGCCGAAATGGTCGCCAGCTCCGAGCGCACCGATGTTGCTGCCATCGCATCGCGCAGCTGCGCGGCACTCTATGGCCTGGAGGTGCTGGAGCCCAATATCCAAGACTCAGACAACAACTACACGCGCTTTGTCGTCATCAGCCGCGAGCCGCGCGTCTACCCCGGCGCTAATCGCACCTCGCTCATGATCACCACGGCCAATGAGCCGGGCGCGCTCTATCGCGTACTCGAACGTTTCTACGCGCTCAACATCAACCTCATCAAGCTCGAGAGCCGTCCCATCCCCGGTCGCGACTTTGAGTTTATGTTCTACTTTGACCTGGACTGCCCCTTTGGCAGCAAGGCCCTCGACGACCTGCTCAATTCGATCGACGACGTGTGTGAGAGCTTCACCTACTTTGGCAGCTACACGGAGGTGCTCTAGATGACCGATACCGCCGCAACCCGCCCCTACGGCGTACTGGGCCGCGTGTTGGGCCACAGCTACACCCCGACCATCTACAAGGAGCTCGCTGGGCTCGAGTACGTGCGATTTGAGCGCGAGCCCGAGGACCTCGCGGCCTTTATGACGGGCGACGAATGGGAGGGTACCAACGTGACCATCCCCTACAAGCGCGCCGTCATAGAATACCTGGACGAGCTGAGCCCGCTCGCCGAGCGCATGGGCAACGTCAACACCATCACGCGCCTGCCCGACGGCCGCCTGCACGGCGATAATACTGACTACTTCGGTTTCCAGTGCCTGGTCGAGGAGTTGGGCGTTGAGGTTGCCGGCAAGAAGGCCCTCGTGCTCGGTGCCACCGGCGGCGCCGGCACCACGGCAAGTATGGTGCTGGGAGACATGGGCGCCATCGTCGTACCCGTGGGTCGCACGAGCGAGGTCAACTACGACAATATCGCGCAGCAGTCCGACGCCTCCCTACTCGTCAACTGCACGCCCGCCGGCATGTTCCCCCATTGCCCCGACGCGCCTTGCACGCTCGAAGGCCTCGATGCGCTCGAGGGCGTCATCGACATTGTCTACAACCCCGCCCGCACGGGCCTGATGCTCGAGGCCGAGCGCCGCGGCATCCCCTGCATCGGCGGCCTGCTTATGCTTGTTGCCCAGGCGGCACAAGCTGTCGAGCGCTATACCGGCAAAGCCACCCCGCGCGAGAGGATCCTGGACGTAACGGAGCGCCTGTCACGCCGCGAACAGAACATCGCGCTGATCGGCATGCCGGGCTCGGGCAAGACCCGCGTGGGCGAGCAGATCGCCCAGCTCACGGGCCGCGAGCACATCGATCTCGATCGCGCCCTCGAGGAGCGCCTGGGCATGCCCTGCGCCGACTTTATCATCAAGTGCGGCGAGGCGGCCTTCCGCGAGCAGGAGACGGCAGCGCTGGCCGACATCTCCAAGCGCAGCGGCTTGGTGCTCTCCACCGGCGGCGGCGTGGTTACGCGCGACGAGAACTACCCTCTGCTGCACCAAAACAGCCAAATCGTGATGCTCAACCGCAAGCTCGACGAGCTCGCCCACAAGGGCCGCCCCATCACCGCGCGCGACGGCATCGACAAGCTGGCCGAGCAGCGTATGCCGCGCTACCGCGCCTGGGCCGACTACATCATCGACTCACGCGACTGCGCCGCCAACACCGCCCATGCCCTCCTCGACACCCTCCCACCCGCTCTCTAACCAAAACCACCACAAAGGGGGCAGGCACCTTTGTGGTGGTTTTTCAACTGCAAAGGAAGCAACCATGAAAGCACTCGTCATTAACGGCCCCAACCTCAACATGCTCGGCATTCGCGAGCCAGGCATCTACGGCAGCGACAACTACGATCGCTTAGTGCAGATCTGCCAGGAAGCGGGTGCCGCACAGGGCTTCGACGAGGTCGAGGTCTTCCAGTCTAACCACGAGGGCAGCATCGTCGACAAGATCCAGGAGGCTTACGGAAAGGTCGACGGCATCGTCATCAACCCGGCCGCCTACACGCACACAAGCGTGGCCATCCTGGACGCGCTCAAAGCCGTCGCCATCCCGGCTGTGGAGGTCCACATTAGCGCAGTCGAGACCCGCGAAGACTTCCGCCAGGTGAGCTACGCCCGTCTGGCCTGCTTCGCCACCATCACCGGAGAGGGCCTGAAGGGCTACGCCCACGCGTTGGAGCTGCTGAAAGAGCATCTCGAAAAGTAAAATGCCAACCCCAACAAACAGCAGCGGCTTGCTCGCGCTCGGCTCCAGCAACACACAAGATGAAAAAAGCCCAGACCACCAAGCGGTCTGGGCTTAATAAACGATGGTGCTCCATGGCGGATTCGAACCGTCGACCTTGGGATTAGAAGTCCCCTGCTCTATCCAACTGAGCTAATGGAGCAAATAACAGCACGCCCAAGCAAGCACAAGCCTGTCAGGCGCAAGTAATTATAACCTAGTTGAACTGCTCGCGGTACGCCTTGCAGACCTCATCGACCGGGCCGTCCATGCGAAGGTCACCCTTCTCAATCCAAACGGCACGCTGGCAGATGCGCTCAACCTGCTCCATAGAGTGCGAAACGAACAGAACCGTCACGTCGCCGCTCTGGATAAAGTGCTGGATGCGGGCCTCACACTTTTGCTGGAAGAACACATCACCGACGGACAGCGTCTCGTCAACGATCAGAATATCGGGCTCGGTAATCGTCGCGATTGCAAAGGCGATACGCGCCACCATGCCCGAAGAGAAGTTCTTAAGCGGCATATCGACAAAGTTCTGCAGCTCAGCGAACTCGATAATGCCGTCAAAGTTGGCGTCGATGAACTCCTTGGTATAGCCGAGCAGGGCGCCGTTCAGATAGATGTTCTCGCGGGCGGTCAGCTCGGGGTCAAAGCCGGCGCCAAGCTCAATCAGCGGCGCGATGTTACCGTGCACCTTAACGCTGCCCTCGCTAGGCTCAAGAACGCCAGCGATAATCTTGAGCATCGTAGACTTGCCGGAGCCATTGGTGCCGACCAGACCCACAACCTCGCCGCGATGAATATCAAACGAGATGTGCTTAAGCGCCCTAAACTCCTCAAAGAACAGCTCGTGCTTGGCAAGCTTAATGAAGTACTCCTTGAGGTTGGTCAGCGACTCGGACGCCATGTTAAAGATCATGGTGACGTCGTCGACCTCGACAGCCAGAGGCTGCTCGCTGTAATCAACAACAGATTCAGTCATCACAGCACTCCTTAGATGTAGAGGATAAATTTGCGCTCGGACTTATGGAACACGGTATAGCCAATAATAAGCGCAAGAACCGCCCAAGCGACGCACATACCAAACGTCATAAGCGAGGGCGTAGTCTGGAACAGGAAGATATCGCGCATAAACTGCAGGTAGTTGAACATGGGGTTCGCATACATCAAGATACGCACGAGATGCGGCATTTGCGCAATATAGTCAGTCGTCCAGAAGATGGGCGTAATGTAAGTCCACGCCGTAATGACGACGCTCCACAGATGCATAACGTCGCGGAAGAAGACCGTAAGGGCAGAGAGCATCATGCCCAGGCCCATGCAGAAGCACATAAGCAGCAGCAGGCAAACCGGCAACAGAATCAGGTGCCAAGAAGGCATAACGCGGAACCACAGCATGACGATGGCGACGGCGACCAGCGAGAAGGCAAAGTTGACCAGCGAGAAGAGCACCTTCTGCACCGGGAAAACCCAGCGGTGCACCTTAACCTTCTTGAGCAGAGGGGCAGCGCCCACGATCGACGTCAGGGCCTGGTTAGTAGACTCAGACATGACGGCAAAGGTGATGTTACCCACGATCAAGTACAGCGGGTACATCTCGGGCGTCATTGAGCCATTGCGGCCCTGGCCAAAAATCGTCGAGAACACGATGGCCATGACGATCATCATCAGCAGCGGGTTGAGCACCGACCATGCGACGCCCAGAACGCTACGGCGATACTTGATCTTAAAATCCTTGGTAACCAGCTGACGAAGGATAAACGCGTCCTTCTCAAATTCGTTCTTAGCAAACGTCGCAGGCAGACTGCGAGTTTCTTGTTGCTTTGTCTGATCCGACACGGATGCAACTCCTTTACTCGTAATCGTTGACAAACGAACAGTATAGACC
>DXMY01000042.1 GCA_019413925.1 Collinsella sp. | reverse complement strand
GCCGTGGGTGATGATGATCTCGTTGCCCTGCTCGATGAGGCCGAGGAGGGCGTGGGCGGTGTTGCTCACGGCCTCGATCTGCTCGACGGGGTTGTTGCCGAGGGCGTTGCCGCCGAGGGCGACGACAATACGATCGGGCTTTCCGTACGGTTTACTCATAGTGTTCGTTCACTTCCCAGCTACTAGCGAAGCGTCGCGTACATCATGGCCTTAATGGTATGCATGCGGTTCTCGGCCTCCTGGAACACGCGAGACTGCGCGCTCTCAAAGACCTCGTCGGAAACCTCCATCTCGGTCACGTCGAACTTCTCGGCAATCTCGGCGCCGATGGTGGTCTGCGTATCGTGGAAGCTCGGCAGGCAGTGCATAAAGATGGCGCCGGGGTTTGCCTTGGCCATGACCTCGGGCGTTACTCGATAGGGAGAGAGAAGATCGATTCGGCTCTTCCACAGCTCCTCAGCCTGGCCCATACCGACCCAAACGTCCGTATAGATCACGTCTGCATCCTTGACGCCCTCGTCGATATCCTCAGTGAGCTGGATCGTGCAGCCATTCTGAGCGGCGATCTCCTGGCAGCGCTCAAGAAGCTCGGGATCGAAGTGCGTGGCGCCCTCGACATCGCCCTTGGGTCCGCAGGAGCAGAAGTTAATGCCGAGCTTGGCGCAGATAACCATCAGGGAGTCGCTGACGTTGCCCTGCTCCTTACCCATATAGGTGAGCTTCATGCCGCGCGTGTCGCCAAACTCCTCACGCATGGTAAGAATGTCGGCAAGGGCCTGGGTGGGATGGTACTCGTTGGTCAGACCGTTCCAGACGGGAACGCCAGCCTTGGCGGCAAGCTCCTCGACGATCGACTGGTCGGAGCCGCGATACTCAATACCGTCATACATGCGACCGAGCACGCGGGCGGTATCCTCGATGGACTCTTTCTTGCCCATCTGCGACGAGCCGGGGTCGAGGTAGGTCACGCCCATACCCAGGTCCATACCGCCGACCTCGAAGGCACAGCGCGTGCGCGTGGAGGTCTTCTCAAACAGCAGGACAATGTTCTTGCCCTCGAGAAAGCGGTGCGGATAACCGGCGCGCTTCATATCCTTGAAGTTCTTTGAGAGGTCGAGCATGTACTCGATTTCCTCGGACGTAAAGTCAAGCAGGGTAAGAACGCTTCGACCAGAAAGATTAAGAGCCATGATTTGAGTCCTTTCGGTTGTTGGAACACACAAGGAGGGATGGGCGGCGCAGACGCACACGCGCCGCCCAGATACGCTAACGCTGACTAGATTTCCTCACGCCAGAACGGCATGGTCATGCAACGCGGGCCGCCGCGACCGCGAGAAAGCTCCTCGGAGGGAGCGACGAGCAGCTCGACGCCAGCCTTGTAAAGAGCATCGTTGGTGACAACGTTGCGCTCATACACGCAGACCTTGCCCGGTGCGACCGCAAGAGTGTTGGAACCATCGTTCCACTGCTCACGGGAAGCCTCGATCGGATCGCCGCCACCGCACTCAATCATGGTGATATGGTCCATACCCGTCGCAAGCTCGAGGATATGCTGCAGGGTGCCCTCGAGTTCCTCGATATGCACCTCCCCCTCCGAATCGCCCTTGGTCAGGCGGTAGGCACGAAGCGTCTGGTAGATGCCGGGATAGACCGTGAACTTATCGCGATCGACCTGCGTGCAGACGGTGTCGAGGTGCATGTAGGCATAGCCGTGCGGAATCTTGATGGCATAGATGTTCTCGATCTCGGCCTCATCGGAACCCCAGAACATATTCTTGGCGAGCTCATCGATGGCCGCAGTCTGGGTGCGCTCGGAAATACCGATGGCGAGCGTCTTGGCGTTGATGTTGAGGATATCGCCGCCCTCGATATGCCACTCGCTGTTGTGGTCATACCAAATGGGGCTACCGGCGTAATCGGGATGGTTGCGGAGCACCGTTTCGTAGAAGATTACCTCGCGATTGCGCTGATTCCAGTACATGCGGTTCATGGTAGCGCCCTTGCCCACGACAGCCAGGGGGTCACGGGAGAAATACGAGGCGGGCATGGGGAAGAGGACCATATCGTCGCCCTTCAGCTCGTCGCCGTCCATACTGGCAAGAGAACCGCCGACCTTGGGGATCTCGAGGTCGCGAACGTAGAGGCCGCCCATGGCAGCAAGGACAAACTCCTTGTTGTCCTTAATCGAATCAAGCTTCTCGACAACGGCCTGGCGAAGGGCCGCGTTGGAGATGCCGGACTCACCCATGAACTTCGTCATGAACTCTGCGCGAGTGCCCTCGACTTTGTCAAACGTCTCAGCGAGCAGCTCTTCCATATAGACGACCTCGGCGCCAGCGCCGCGAAGAAGGTCGGTAAACTGATCGTGCTCTTTCTGGGCATAGTCCAGATAGAACGCGTCGTGAATCCAAACGCGGTCGAAATCCTCCGCCTTCATGTTTACAAGATCCATACCGGGGCGATGGACGCACACCTTCTTGAGGGCGCCAATCTCGCTATGAACGTTCAGTCCTTTGTTCATCTCTATCCTTCTTTCTCACAACTTGTATGTGGGGTTTTGCATTTACGGCAGGGGGATAAGACCCGAAACCGCAGTGAATGCCATGCAGATAACGCTTACGACCAGGAAGAATTTCCAAGCGACCTTCCACCACTGGCCAAGCGGAATCTTACAGACGCCAAGACCGGCAACGAGCATCGCGCTTGTTGGCGAAATGAGAGACATGGCCGCGCTGCCCATGGAAAGACCAGTAACTGCAGCCTCGGGGTTTAAGCCCATCAGCTCAACAAGCGGGCCGAAAATGGGAATCGTAAGGGCAGCGATGCCCGAGGAGCTCGGAACGAGGATCGACAGAAGGTTATCCACGACATAGAGGATGCTCGTAAAGATAACGGCTGGAACTCCAGTGAGAGCCGTGGCGAGCGTATTGAGAATCGTATCGATGATGAGGCCGTCATTGGCGATTACGAGGATTCCGCGGGCAAGTCCAACAACGATGGCAGAGAACGCGAAGTCTGCAATTCCCTTAACGAACTCGCCGGCGATTTCCTTCTCATTCATCCCGGAAACAACACCCGAAAGAAGGGCCATGGCCAAGAAAATCGCAGAGATTTCGTTCATGTACCAGCCCTGGGCCACCAGACCCCAAATGATAGCGCCAAGTCCAAGCACGAAAATAACCATGACGGCTTTTTGCCTAGCGGTGAACTCGCTATCGAGGAGATTCTCGTCCGCGCCAAACTCTTTGCGCTTCTCGATATCATCGTGGAAAGCGGGGGACGCTTCGGGGTTTTTCTTCACCTTGAGGGCATACATTACAACCCATGCGACGCCAACCGCAGTAAGCACGACAAGGGCGATAGTACGCAGCCAAAGCTGGGGGTTGCCCTGGATACCGAGGATGCCCTGGGAAATCAGGACGTTGAACGGGTTAACGGTAGATGCGATGTATCCGATACGGGCACCCACAAACACCGTCATGAACGCTGTAACTGAGTCGAAGCCCATGGCCATCATGATCGGCATAAGAATCGCAAAGAACGGAAGCGTCTCCTCTGCCATACCAAAGGTGCTGCCGCCCAAGGCAAAAAGCACCATTAGAATCGGAATGATGAGGACGTCCTTGCTCTTGAACTTCTTCACCACTCGGGCGACGCCGCTCGTGATGGCTCCGGTCGCCGTGATGACCTGGAAGGAACCTCCCACGATCATAATGAATGCAACGACCTCGACCGCTTGCTGGATGCCGATCGCAGGGGCCTCAAGTACTTCGAAGATGCCTTGGCGAAGATCGACCTCGTTGCCGTCCTCGTCCGTATAGACCTTATCGACAGGCTCATAGGTGCCCGAGACCGTTACCTCGCGACCGTTAACCTCCTGGCGCTCAAACGAACCTGAAGGCACGACCCAGGTCAGAACGGCAAATACGGCCATCAAGACGAGAATGATGGTGTACACGTGCGGGACTCGAAGAGTGCGCTTCTTTTCTGTCTCTGCCATCTCTCCTCCTTAATTCAGGGGTTTTTCGTTGCCGGCAAAGCCATTGTGTCATCGCGCAAAACACCCTTCCGTCTCTTCGCCCGCCAACGAAGCGCATCGACCCGTAAACGGATTTCAGATTGATGTAATTTGTCAATTTGCTATCTAAATTGATGTTTAACATCAATTACTAAGCCGGTTCGTGCCATTCACCTGTGACAGATATGATGTAAATTGAATCAAACTCGTAATGTGCCACTATGGAAGCAATAAATACTCACCGCCAAAGCGAGGTCACATGTCCGCATTGCATGTTCAAAATGAAATAGGAAAGCTAAAAAAGGTGCTTCTGCACTGTCCCGGCCCCGAAACGCGCAACTACCCCGACGGGCAGTTCAATCGGGTCTTTACGTTGCGTCCGTCTAGCAGCTCATTCGATCTTGATAAAGCCCTTAGGGAGCATCATGCTTACTCGGCGATGCTCGAGCACGAAGGGGTAGAGATTCTCTATCTTGAAAACCTTCTTACCGAAGCCCTTGATGCGACAGAGCAAGCGCGTCGCTCTTTTATCGATAGCTACATTTCAGAATGCGGCGCGCGGGGCATTGAGCTCGAGTCTGCCATTCGCGAGTATCTCGAGCGCATCGAAGGCTCCCGCGCCCTTGCTCAAGCAGCAGTCAACGGCATCCGCTACTCCCAGGTCTTCAACACAGATAAAGAGGTGTTCAGCCTCACGAAACTGACGGCAGACGCATACTCACCTGACGATCTTCTCGTAAGCCCCCTTAACACCATGTGGTTCACACGCGATCCGGCGAGCGTCATCGGCGAAGGCGTTACGCTCAACCACATGTACTGGCCAGAGCGCAACCGTGAGGTTATCGCCTACAAAACGATTTTTACCTATCACCCAGATTTCCGCGAGACCCCTCAGTTCTTCAAGCATGAATCGACTTACCACATTGAAGGCGGCGACCTGCACAACCTCAACAGCGAAAACATAGCCGTTGGAATCTCGCAACGAACCGAGCCGGCGGCGATAGACACTTTAGCAAATAACTTGCTGTGGGATGAGAACTCGACTATTGAGTCCGTATGGGCCATTCAGGTCCCCTACGATGACCTCTGCATTCATCTCGACACATATTTCACTCGCGTTGACTACGAGACATTCCTCGTTGCTCGGGAGCTTCTCGACCAAGCGCGAGTCTACCGCATTACGCGGGGCAGATCGGAAGGGACAACCCGTGCGTGTCATGTCGCAGGCGGACTGAAAGAAGCGTTGCGATTAGCCCTAGGTTCAAGTTCGTTGCAGTTTATCCTTTGCGGTGGCTCAAATCCCGGAGCAGCAGAGGTCGAAAGGACCAACAATGCCACAAGCACCCTTTGTTTGGAGCCAGGCAAGGTCTGCGTATACGAAGAAAACGCCGCAACCAACAAAGCGCTGGAGCAGGCCGGTATTGACCTTATTCCCATCTCTATCTTTGAGCTGACAAACGGCTTTGGCGGCCCCAACTGCCTCTGCCTCCCCCTCGTCCGCACTTCATAACATGGGAACGGGTCAAAACATAAAGGCGCTTCGCAAGCGCGACCAGCTGACACAGGAGGAATTCGCGGCACTCATCGGCGTCTCCAAAGAAACGGTATGCCGCTGGGAAAAGGACCGCTATACAATCCGCCGCTCAACGTTGCTCAAGATAGTATCGAAATTTAACCTGCAGCTCGACGACCTCACATCTGAAACCGCAGGGCTTGCCGCAAAGCTCGACCACGAGGGGCGGAAGGGGGAATCCAAAGAAGTTACTACTGATTCCCTTTGCGATGTATTTAAAATCTTGAAGAATGGAGGCAGAACGGGACTTAAACAAACCGGAATAACCGCGCTTCCCTCATCCGTATTCAAGAAACATCGCGGGTGCTTCTTTGTTCAAATGGACACGTCCGCCATGTCCAAATGCTATCCGATTGGATCTCATCTCCTCGTGGATCCCAGTCTGAAACCCTGGAACGGATGCTCCGTCCTCGCTTTGGCCGATAATTCGAGAATCGTCATACGGCGTTATAGCACCGGCACAAACACCGTGATGCTCTCATCCCACTCATATCGCACATCGGAACCGGATATTGTGCTGGACAAACGCCGAATTAGGATTCTGGGAGTCATCGTTTGGTTCCAGGCATCTCATGATCTGAGTGTTTAATCAAATTGAATCTTGCCCGCACCCATTTGCTCACCCCTCAACAGCAAAAGCCCCGCAGTCGGAGCGGACTGCGGGGCTCATGAAGAGAGGCTAGTTTGTGGGCGCCTTGCCTGGCGCCCACGAGAGAGGCAACAGAGTAGAGACTACTCGTGGATGCGGGTACCGGAGAGGCCGGCCATGGTCTCGGCGGCCTTGTCCAG
>DXMY01000041.1 GCA_019413925.1 Collinsella sp. | reverse complement strand
AGAACGTCGTGAGACAGTTCGGTCCCTATCCTCCGTGGGCGCAGGAGAATCGATGGAGGCTGCCCCCAGTACGAGAGGACCGGGGTGGACGCACCTCCGGTGAACCGGTTGTCGACCAACGGCACGGCCGGGTAGCCGCGTGCGGCGCGGATAACCGCTGAAGGCATCTAAGCGGGAAGCCGTTCCAGGGATTAGTTCTCCTTCCGGTAAGGGCCCAGGTAGACTACCTGGTCGATAGACGGCAGGTGCAAGGCTGGCGACAGCCTCAGCCGAGCCGCACTAATCGCCCGAGCTCTTCCGGAACCGCACCTCGCGGCCCGCGGGACATGCGCTCATGCGCGGTCCGGGCACGAGGATGCCCCCGAGTCATCTCCCCTATGCGCCATGCGGCCCCCAGGGCACGTGAGAGAGACACCGGACACCGTAACGGTGGGCGCCGCCCACCGGTCAGCGGCCAGAGCATGGGGGGCACGCCCGGTCCCGTTCCGAACCCGGAAGCTAAGCCCCATCGCGCCGAGAGTACTGCGGGGTCAGCCCGTGGGAGGCCAGGGCGCCGCTGACCGGTGGACGGCACCGAGCCGCCATTGGGAATGTAGAAGGGGGAGGCCTCGCGGCCTCCCCCTTTTTTGCGTTATATACAAGCTGTCCCTTGTGAACGGGCCCTTCTTTTGACTCTCTTACTGTTTGGCTGTTTTTTGAACTGTCGCTTTGTATTTGCGCGATAATATCTCGCATTGACGTTAGGGAGGGCTTGATGTTTACCGTTTTTGTTTTGGGCAATATTGCTTCGGGTAAATCGACTGCCTGCCGCTATCTGGAATCTCGCGGAGCCCTGCTTATCGATTTAGACGTTCTTGCCAAATCGCTGTACGTGCCGGGGTCGGATATCGTCAATGCTCTTGCTGAAGAGTTTGGCTGGGATATTTTGGACGAGGAGGGCGGCGTTCGAAGTAACATCCTCGCTTCTCGAGCTTTTGCCTCTCCTGATGCGGTTGCAAGGCTCAATAGCATTGTGCACCCCGTTCTCATTGAGCAGCTTTCGCTGAGGATTCTCGATCCTGTCTGCTGTACGGTTTCGACTCCTCGCTATCCCTTTGCGGCGGTCGAAGTATCTGCTCCAGCTGGCTTTGAGGACGCCTTTGGCCTTGCGGATGAAATTATGGTTGTTAGCGCTCCTTTGGAGGTCCGTCGCGAACGCGCTATTCACCGTGGTATGGAGGCATCCGATTTTGATGCTCGCTGTGCTTGCCAGCCCGATGAGTCTTCGCTTTGCAGTCTAGCCACTACCGTGATTGATAACGCGGCGGGCGATAGCTCGCTCTTTGTACAACTGGACGCATGGCTTGCCCGCCATGGCCTTATGGACGCTACGGATAAGGGGACGACAGATGCCTAAGACGCGCTTCTTTACGTGGTATCGCCTTGTGCCCCTGACTGTCGTTTTCGTCTTTGGCCTTATCTCGCTCGTTTACTCGTGTGCTCCCGCCGCTTTCTTTAAACCGTTCTATCCGATTGACTATGAGGCGTATGTAAAGCAGTCCAGCATTTCGCATAATCTCGATCCGTATCTGGTATGTGCCGTCATCAAGTCGGAATCAAACTGGGATCCCGAGGCGGAATCAAACCAGGGCGCCCAAGGTCTCATGCAACTTATGCCCGAAACCGCTCAGGATATGATCGCCAAGGGCCTTGTCGACGGGGACGAGTATTCTGCCGATAACCTGAATGACCCCGCTTCGAATATTGAATTTGGGTGCGCATATCTCTCGTACCTGCTGACATATTTCAATGGCTCGACGGATAGCGCTATTGCTGCTTACAATGCCGGAATGGGCAATGTCGATGGGTGGGCGCAGCAAAACACATCGCTCCATAACGCGATTACCTTCCCCGAGACGCAAGCTTATTTGATTCGTGTCAATAATGCCTGGGTTCGCTATAAGACCCTCTATCCCGACCGGTTCGTATAGGACTATGCCTGCCGCCTGCGTATACTGCAGATGTATGAGTTAGGAGTATCCATGGCGGATTTTGAAGTTGAGCGTGTTGGCGGAGAGCTCAAACGCTTTGGCGTTGAGGGCTCTGAGGTGCCGTTTGAGGTCGTGTCTCCCTATGAGCCTGCAGGTTCCCAGCCAAAGGCCATTGAGTCGCTTGTGCAGGGTGTGAGGGACGGAGACCGCTATCAGGTTTTGCTGGGCGTAACCGGCTCGGGCAAGACCTTTACCATGGCCAAGACCATCGAAGCTCTCGGTAAGCCAACGCTGGTCATGGCCCCCAACAAAACCCTCGCCGCCCAGCTCGCGAGCGAGCTCAAAGAATTCTTTCCCAACAACGCCGTGGTCTACTTCGTCTCGTACTACGACTACTATCAGCCCGAGGCATATGTACCGCAGAGTGATACGTATATCGAGAAAGACTCCTCGATTAACGAGGAGGTCGAGATGCTGCGCCATCAGGCGACGGCATCGCTGCTTTCTCGACGGGATGTGATTGTCGTCGCATCGGTCTCGTGCATCTATGGCATCGGTTCTCCCGAGGACTATGCGGGCCTGGCGCCGAACGTCGATAAGAAGGTGCCGCTCGAGCGCGACGACTTCATCCATGCGCTCATTGACATTCAATACGACCGCAATGACTATGACCTGGCACGTGGCACCTTCCGCGTGCGCGGCGATGTTGTCGACGTATATCCGCCCTATGCCGAGCATCCGTTGCGCTTTGAGTTCTTTGGCGACGAGGTCGAGCTGATTGCCGAGATCGATGAGGTCACCGGCGAAATGCTACGTGAGTACGAAGCGATTCCCGTGTGGCCGGCTTCGCACTACGTGACCGAGAAGCCAAAGGTCAAGGCGGCCCTGAAATCAATCAGCGAAGAGTGCGAGAAGCGCGTGGCGGAGCTCAAGGCGACCGACAAGTTGCTCGAGGCGCAACGTCTGCAGCAGCGGACCGATTATGACCTCGAGATGCTCGAGACGATGGGCTTTTGCAACGGCATCGAAAACTACTCGCGCCATCTGGATGGACGTAAGCCGGGTGAACCGCCGTTTACCTTGATTGACTACTTCCCCAAGGATATGCTTTGCATCATCGACGAGAGCCATGTGACGGTGCCGCAGATTCGCGGTATGCACGAAGGCGACCGTTCGCGCAAAGTTACGCTTGTTGAGCATGGTTTTCGTCTTCCGTCGGCGCTCGATAACCGCCCGCTTCGTTTCGATGAGTTTGAGGCGAGGATTCCGCAGTTCATTTACGTCTCGGCCACGCCAGGCGACTATGAGTTGCGTGTGAGTCAAAACGATGTTGAACAGATCATTCGACCGACCGGCCTGCTCGATCCCAAAATCGACGTTCGTCCGGTCCGAGGCCAGATTGACGATCTTGAGGACGAGATTCGCGAGCGCGTGGCCCGTAAGGAGCGCGTGCTGGTGACCACGCTGACCAAGCGCATGGCCGAGGATCTGACCGATCACCTGCTCGATGCCGGCATTAAGGTCAACTACATGCACTCCGATACAGCGACGATGGACCGTGTCGAGATCCTGCGAACGCTGCGCGAGGGAAAGATTGATGTTCTCGTTGGCATCAACCTGCTCCGCGAGGGTCTGGATCTCCCCGAGGTCTCGCTGGTGGCAATTCTCGACGCTGACAAGGAAGGCTTCTTGCGCAATCGCCGTTCGTTGATTCAGACGATTGGCCGTGCGGCCCGTAATGCCGACGGCGAGGTCATCATGTATGCAGACGTTGTGACCGATTCGATGAAAGAAGCCATCGAGGAGACGCAGCGCCGTCGCGAGATTCAGATGGCATATAACGAAGAGCATGGCATTGTGCCCAAGACGGTCCGCAAGGCCATTAACGACATTTCGAGCTTTATTGCCGAGGCCGAAAAGACTGTGGGTTCCAAGGGGCGCTCGAAGGGCGACTCCCTTGGCCATGGCGCATTCTATACGCCCGATGAGTCGGGCGAGGGCGGCGTGCCGGAAACGGTGGCACCCGAGCAGACACTTGCGGAGCAGTTGGAAGAACTGCCGCATGACGAGCTTGTGCGGATCGTCGAAACCATGGAAGAGGATATGCGCAACGCTTCTGCCGCCATGGACTTTGAGGAGGCGGCGCGCCTGCGCGATGCTGTCGTTCAGATTCGGGCGATGCTCGAGGGTGCGTCTGAGGACGAGACGATCGAGCGCTTACGTTCGCAGGCCCGCAAGGGTTCCACGTTCGCATCGGGCAGAAAACGCCAGGGTGCACGGTTTAAGAAATAGCGAACAGGCCCCGAGTTCCCTGTGGAGCTCGGGGCCTGTGTCTTTTGCGTGCTGGAATTCGTGCGCTAGAGGTCTGCGATCAGGGCTTCGGCGCAACGGATGCCATCGGTAGCTGCGCTCATGATTCCTCCGGCATATCCGGCCCCCTCGCCGCAAGGGTAGAGCCCCGGGGTCGATACAGCGTGGCATTGACGGTCTCGAGTAACGGTGACCGGAGAGCTCGAGCGTGTCTCAACACCGGTGAGGACGGCATCGGGATGGTCGTAGCCACGCAGTTTTTTGCCGAGTAAGGGAATTCCCAGACGAAGCGACTCGATGATATGTTGCGGCAATGACTCATCGATTGCTGTCCAAGTCACGCCGAGCGGATAGGTGGGCTTTACCTTGCCGCATGTCGTGCTGGCGCGTTCTGCAAGGAAATCGCCGACGAGCTGTGCCGGTGCGTTCCAGTTGGAGCCGCCAAGGCGATAGGCAGCCCGCTCGCAAATGCGCTGGAGTTCTACGCCTGCAAGAGGATCGTCGCTGGGGAGATCGTCGGGCGTGACGTTAACGAGGAGAGCGGCGTTTGCGTTGCGGCCGGCGCGGGCGTTGAGACTGGCGCCGTTGACGCACAGATGGCCGGGCTCTGAAGAGGCTGCGACAACCTGTCCGCCAGGACACATGCAGAATGAGAATACGCTGCGGCCGTTGGGAAGATGGGTAACGAGCTTATAGGGGGCTGCTCCGAGCGCGGGATGACCCGCCGCGGGGCCATATTGCGCCCGATCGATATCACACTGCGGGTGTTCGATGCGAACGCCCATGGCAAACGTCTTTTGAGCGAGGGCGACATCATGGGTTTTGAGAACCTCGAATACGTCGCGGGCAGAATGACCGCAAGCAAGGATGAGATGCTTTGTGTTGATTGACTCGCTTGTCGCGTCGTGGGACGACTGGATGTCGATACCGACAATGGCGCCAGATGTGTCAGTGTGAATGTCAACGAGTTTCGTTCGATAGCGAACGGTTCCTCCGAGCTGTTCAATGCGCTGGGAGATGCTGGTAACGACGGCGGGGAGGATGTCGGAGCCAATATGCGGTTTTGCATCCCATAGAATATCGCGGGGAGCGCCCGCTTCGACGAAGGTCTCGAGGATAAGGCGATGGGCGGGATTTTTGGTTCCCGTATTGAGCTTGCCGTCCGAGAAGGTCCCCGCGCCGCCCAGACCAAACTGGATATTGCTCTCGGGGTCGAGGATGCGCTCCTTTAGAAAGAGGTCGATCGCATGTGAGCGGCGAAATGCCGGGTCGCCGCGCTCGATGAGCAGGGGTTTAAGGCCCGCTTCGGCAAGGGTCAGGGCGGCGAAGAGACCGGCGCAACCGGCGCCGACAACGACGGGACGCCCCTTGGGTGCATTCGGGACGGGGTTGGGGAATGAAGGAGCCTCGCCGTCAACCATGCGGATGCGCGAGCGGTTGCGCTCGGCGACGCGGTCGACCACTTCCTGTTCGAGTCGGGAGCTTGTCAGCTCAACTCGAAAGCTCAAAATAAAATGAACATCTCGCTTTTTACGGGCGTCGATTGACTTGCGATGGAGCTCAATGGCTTTAATCTGGGAATCCTCGCATCGCAGGGCTCGTTTGACGGCGCGTCTGCCAATAGCAAGGCAGGCGTTTTCGTCGCCGGCCTCATCGAGCGTCGCGTTGACTTGGGTGATTTCGATCATCGAGGTCTCCTTAGAGGCAAGAAAGAGGCCGTCCGGTATCCCAGACGGCCCGAATGCGTTTTTGATTATAGACTGCGCGGCTACAGGCTGCTTGCAGCGCGAATACCCGAGATCCAGGCCCACGCAAGGTTAAAGCCTCCGCAATCGGCGTCGATGTCGAGCGCTTCTCCGCAGACGTAAAGCGGGGCGCCTGTGGTGCTGTTCACGTAAAGATTGGGTGTCGAGACGCACTCGATAGATATGCCGCCACGCGTGACCTGTGCTGAGCGCTCCTCTGCCGTCCCTTCGACGGACAGTTTAAAGTGCTTGAGGATTGAGACCAGGTGGATGACATCGCGCGAGCCGGGATGGCACCGCTCGAATGCCGTACAGACGACGTGTGAGAGCTGCGGGGCGAGCATGCCGTCAAGCCAGTGGGAGTTTCGGGGCGAAAAATCGCCGAGCACGTTGACACGCTGCTCGAGCGTATCGAGCAGCTCATCTTTGGAGAAATCTGGAAAGAAGTCGATCAGAACAGTGTCGCCCTGGTTGATACGGCGAGAGAGATTGAAGGCGGCGACGCCTGAGATGCCGAAGGCACGGAACAGCACTTCGCCATCTTCTCGCCAGAGCTCTTCGTGGCTGCGCGAGAGCGTTAAGCGGGCTCGGACGCGCAGACCATCCAGAGTTCCGAGTGCCGTCCGGTCGCCGACGACTGATGCCGATACGGGGCACAGGACGGGGCGCAGGGGCGTCAAGGGAAGGCTAAACACCTCGGCGATGCCGGTGGGGTTGCCGCCCGTAGCGATAACCACGGCCCTTGCCTGCAGGGCATCGCTCGTGCGAGGAGTATCGGCTAACGCCTTTCGAAGCGAACGGAGCTCCGTCTTTCGGTCGCCGTGCTTTTTGGGTTTGAGTACATGAGCGGGACGGTCGATCTGAAGCGTCCAGCCTTCGGAAGCCTTATGAGCCGCAATGACGTTAGTTCCGCAGAGTAGGGTGATGCCCAAACGCTCGCATGCATTGAGGAGTGCATCGCGAACCGACTCGGCGCGAAGGGAGCGCGGGTATAGGCGGCCTTCCTCACGGATCGTCATGATGCCCAGCGAGGAGAAAAAACTCTCGAGATCTTGCTCGGGTTGGGGGCCCATGATGGATTCGACAAAGGCGGGGCGGTTATATCGCCGAATGTCGATGGATTCGTCTGAGAGGTTGCAGCGGCCGTTTCCGGTTGCGAGCAGCTTGAGACCGCAGGCGACGTCGCGCTCGACGACGCAGACCCTTTTGTCGACACGCGCCGCCGTAATGGCGGCGGCGAGGCCCGAGGCCCCGCCGCCGATCACCAAGACGTCATAGAAGGCGCTTGCGTTCACTTAGGCCTCGTCTGTCTTGTGCGGGGCGATGGCCTCAACGGCGGAGACGGCCTTGGGCAGCATGTCATCGGGCAGTGCGGTCTCGACTTCACCCTTATCGCAGGCCTCGGCGAGTGACGGATTGATGGGAAGCTGACCCAAGATGTCGAGGTTGTAGCGCTCGGCGACTTCGGGGAGCTTGCTCTTACCAAAGACCTCGATCTTCTTGCCGCAGTCGGGGCACTCGATATAGCTCATGTTCTCGACAATGCCCAGAATAGGGACGTTCATCTTCTCGGCCATGTTGACTGCCTTGGCGACGATCATCGAGACCAAGTCTTGCGGGCTCGTGACGATGACGATGCCATCGACGGGCAGCGATTGGAAAACGGTGAGCGCGACGTCACCCGTTCCCGGAGGCATATCGACCAGCAGGTAGTCGATGGGGCCCCACGAGGTCTCGCTCCAGAATTGCCTGATGGCGCCCGCGATAACCGGGCCACGCCAAAGGACGGGATCGGTTTCGTTTTGGAGCAACAGGTTGGAGCTCATGACCTTGACGCCGTGCTCGGAGATCTCGGGCAGCATGAGGTTGCCGAGGGCATGGACATGGCGTCCGCTCATGCCGAACATTTTGGGGATGGAGGGGCCGGTGATGTCGGCGTCGAGAATGCCAACCTTGTTGCCGCGGCGGGCGAGCTCGGTTGCGATGGCGCCCGTCACAAACGACTTGCCGACGCCTCCCTTGCCGGAAAGCACAGCGATAACGCGCTTGACCTCCGACAGCGTATTCTCTTCAAATTGCGACGGCGTTGATTGTCCGCCGGCTGCTTGTGCGTGCTCGCAACCCATGTATGACTCCTTTGTATATGTTGGGGCCGGAGCCCCGCGGTGTGACACGAGCGTCATTGTACCCTCGTTTGCGAGCGGGAGTCATTTGCGATGCATTTGGGCCGAGCGTGCTTGCAATACGATGGGTCCAAGCGAATGGGCGGGCTTACTGAACTTTGCTGGCGAACTCGAGGTATTGCATGCGCTGCAGCTTGTCGATCGTCGAGGCGTATGGGCTGTCTTCAGATTCCAAGTCGTAGCGCAGCCCGTCGGCACCAATATAGCCGGCGACATTGATGGTGGGCACATCTGACCTTGTTGCAAGCAGGGCCTTTTGATAGTCAGTGAGCGGGGCGCCGATCTTATTAAGGGTAATAGCTGCAATCTCGTTTGCCCCGACGGTGTCGTAGACGTTGAGCTCGGTATTGCCGGCGATTTCATAGTTGGCCCAGACGAAATAGGTCGACTGATAGATACGGAAAGCGTGGCTTGCCGTATCTTCCTGAGGGTACAGCTCGTCGTTGAGAGTCGTTGCGGCGCTCGGCTGATGGTCGCCAAAAAAGACAAGAACAACCGGTCTGCCGATATTGCGGAGCTCATTGATAAAGTACTCGAGGTCCCGGTCGGATGCATTGATGCAGGCGAGATAGGTATTGAGCGCGCTATTGGCGCCCTCGCTGGCTCCCTCGACCCAATAGTTTGTCAGCTCTTCGGCGGGAACGGTGCCATAGTCGTAGCCGCCGTGATTTTGCATCGTGACGTCAAAGATGAACTGCGGGGCTTCGTCGGTTCTGAGCAGGTCGAGTATCTTGTCGTAGGTGGCGTAGTCGCATACGCCGGCATGGTAATAGGGCGCACCTTCGAAATCGCCGATTGAAAGAAAGTCTCCAAAACCCAGCTGCTGATAGATTTTATCTCGATGGTAGTTGACGGGGTTTTGCGGGTGCATAGCAGTAGTAGTATACCCAAGCTCTTTAAGGTCCTTTGCCAGGCTGTTGACACTATTCATCTGATACAGCTGATAGGGGATTTTGCCTAATCCGACAAAGGCCGTTGTCGCTCCGGTCAAAAATTCGAATTCGGAGTTCGCCGTTCCGCCACCGGTGACCGAAGCGAGCATGGTGCCGCGAACAAGTGTGTCGGGAAGCGAGTTGTAGAATGCGGGACCGGTGTACCCGGCCGCCTGGAGCTGCTCAAAGCACGAAAGGTCGCTAAAACTCTCGTTCATGACGGCAACAATCGTCGGCTTGATTTCATTGAACTGGGCAACGGCCGCCGCGCGCTGCTCGCTCGAGCCATACGTGCTGTCGTAGGCGGCGGCGAGCTCCTGTTCGATGCTCTGCGCCTCATCGGGCGTATAGTCTTCGGGCTTTTCAATGGGCAACTCGTTGACCATTTCGGTGAACGAAGTGATAAAACCCTGAGACGCATACGTGGTGATGGGCTGCCAACGGTCAAATCCAAAATCCAGCGCCTGCTCCAAGTCGATGTTGGAAAAGCCTGAGAGCCCCACAACGGTCACTAGCAGAAAAGCACAGAGGTTAGCGGCGATAGCGGGGAAGACATGGGTGGGCGTACGGAGCTTTCGCGGTCGGATGAGCGAAAGAAGCCCCAGGGAAATCTCCAGCAGGGCGAGAGAGGTTACGATTCCGGCGGTAAAGGTAAACTCGTATCCCTCGCTCACTTCCATTGCGGTGCCAAGGGCCAAGATATCGCTTGGCAGGATGGCTTCGCCTTTAAACGTTATGACGAAGTGCTCGGCAATGCCAAGGATGCAGCAGACGACGGGCACGAGAGCCATGACGCCTCCATGACGCTGTCCCAGCAAATAAAGGGAGAGCAGAACCGTCGCGAGCAGCCCGACGGAAAACCCGAATGAGTTGGCGGGAATGCGATAGAACGTTTCGTTGCAGGCAATTTCGAGTGAAACGAACGAGAGCGCTGAAACAGCGGCGATGACAAGGATGTCACGGCAAATACAGGCAACCGTTCCCGTCGCAAGGTCGGTTTGGTCGATAAGTCCCGAAACCAAGGGCTCGACAAGAAGCATGACGGCGACAGCACCGAGCGCCGAATAAGAAAGGATCCATAGGGAGCTGTCCTCATTTACGAGCAATTGATTCGTAATCCATGCAGCTACCACGCCGAGCGGGACGAGGAGCGTCGCGCACCAAAAGACGCGGGCAATGGGTGGCTTTTCGTTGCGTTTGATTGAAAAATACACGCGCACGACGACGGCGGCCACGATAAGGACGGCGATGAATATGGGCAGATTGGCCATGTCGCTCGAAGTGATTTCAAGGGGGATATCTTCGGTCATGGACGTTCCTCTGGTACAACAAATTAAGTTCAGTATTAGATTACTGTAACCTTTCCATGGCATTTCGAGAAACAAAGCGCCCGATACGCAAAGCTAAAGGTCTGCGAATCTTGTATTACGAACATCTGTGCGCGTCGAGTGCGCTAAACTCATCGGCAGTATGATTCGATGCAATAGGAGGCAAGGAGCTTCCATGTCTGATTCTTCTATCGTTATTCGCGGCGCCCGTGAGCACAACCTCCGTGATATCGATGTTTCCATTCCGCGTGACCAACTCGTGGTCATTACCGGTCTTTCTGGCTCGGGCAAGAGTTCGCTGGCATTTGACACTATCTATGCCGAGGGCCAGCGTCGATACGTCGAGAGTCTTTCGAGCTATGCGCGCCAGTTCTTGGGACAGATGGACAAACCCGACTTGGATTCAATCGACGGCCTTTCGCCGGCGGTGTCGATCGACCAAAAGACGACGTCTAAAAACCCTCGCTCGACGGTTGGCACCGTAACCGAGATTTATGACTATCTGCGCCTGCTGTTCGCCCGTGTGGGCACCCCGCACTGTCCCGAATGCGGCCGTGTCATTGAGCGCCAGACGACCGACCAGGTTGCCGACAAGGTCTTGACGGCGGGGGAGGGCCGCCGCGCGTTTGTGCTGGCACCGGTGGTGCGCGGGCGAAAAGGCGAGTACACCAAACTGTTTGAGGATCTTCGCGCCGAGGGCTTTAGCCGCGTGCGTGTCGACGGTGAAGTGCGCTCGCTCGACGATCAGATCGATCTGGACAAGAAGTTCAAGCACGATATCGAGGTCGTGGTCGACCGCATCGTGATCCGTGAGAACTCTCTGGGCCGTATCGCCGAGTCTGTTGAGCAGGCGACCGCGCTGGCGCACGGCAATGTGAACGTATACTTGCTGCCCGACCGCGACGCTCCCGAGGGGACCGAAGGCGAGTTGCTGGAGTATTCGCTGGCGTTAGCGTGCCCGGAGCATGGGCACTCCATCGATGACCTGCAGCCGCGTGATTTCTCGTTCAACGCGCCCTATGGCGCGTGCCCAGAGTGCGATGGCCTGGGCTTTAAGAAGACGGTCGATGCCGAGGCCCTAATCGAAGACCCCTCGAAGTCGATCGCCGACGGGGTCTTTGGCAGCCTGTTTGGCAACTCTAACTACTATCCGCAGATTTTCGCTGCGGTCTGCAAACACTTTAAGGTGAGCGTCGATACGCCGTGGGAGGATCTGCCTCCGCGGGTGCGTCGCGCGTTTTTAGACGGCATGGGCGACCAGAAGATTTCGGTCGACTATCAAAAGCTCGATGGGCGCCGCAGCCAGTGGGACACCAAGTTCTCGGGCGTGCGCAATATCCTGTACGAGCGCTATACCGAGACGACGAATGAGAACACCAAGGCGCGCTTGGAGAAGTACATCCGCGAGGAGCCGTGCTCGAGCTGCCACGGCGCTCGTTTGCGCCCCGAGATGCTCGCTGTTACCGTAGGCGGTAAGTCCATTTACGAGGTCTGTTGCCTATCGTGCCGCGAGTCGCTCGAGTTTTTTGAGGGCTTGGAGCTTACCGAGCGCCAACAATTTATCGGCGGGCGCATCGTTAAGGAAATCCTGGAGCGCCTGCGCTTTCTGGTCGATGTCGGACTCGACTATCTGACCCTCGACCGTGCCTCGGCGACGCTTTCCGGAGGCGAGGCCCAGCGCATTCGCCTGGCAACGCAGATCGGCGCCGGCCTCATGGGTGTGCTGTACATTTTGGACGAGCCGTCGATCGGCCTCCATCAGCGCGATAACGAGCGCCTGATCAAGACGCTTGAGCGCCTACGCGATATCGGCAATACCGTCATCGTCGTCGAGCATGATGAGGATACGATTCGTGCTGCCGACTATGTGATCGACATGGGCCCCGGTGCGGGCGTGAACGGCGGACACGTGGTCGCCGCGGGAACGCCTGCCGATATCATGGCGTGCCCCGATTCGATGACGGGTGCCTACCTGACCGGCAAGCGAATGATTCGGGTTCCCGATGAACGCCGCAAGCCCGGTCGCGGCTGCCTTAAGATCACGGGCGCCCGCGCCAACAACCTCAAAAACGTTACCGCCAAGATCGAGTTTGGTACGCTTACGGTCGTTACCGGCGTGTCGGGATCGGGTAAGAGCTCCCTGGTTACCGACACCATCGCACCTGCCCTTACGAATGCCATTCACCGTTCGACGCGCCCTGTGGGTCCGTATAAGAAAATCGAGGGCATCGAGTGTATCGATAAGGTTATCGATATCGACCAGTCGCCGATTGGCCGCACGCCGCGTTCCAACCCTGCTACGTACATTGGCCTGTGGGATGATCTTCGCGCGCTGTTTGCGAGTACGCCGGAGTCGAAGGCGCGCGGCTACTCGCCGGGACGTTTCTCCTTTAACGTGAGCGGCGGTCGCTGCGAAGCATGCAAGGGCGACGGACAAATTAAGATCGAGATGCACTTCCTCCCCGATATCTATGTCCCCTGTGAGGTCTGCGGCGGTAAACGCTACAACCGCGAGACACTCGAGGTCACCTACCGTGGCAAGACCATCTCGGACGTGCTCGACATGAGCGTCACCGAGGCGCTGGCCTTCTTTGGGAATATCCCGCAGATTAAGCGCAAGCTCCAGACGCTGTACGATGTAGGCTTGGGCTACGTGAGCCTGGGCCAGCCCGCCACGACGCTCTCGGGCGGCGAGGCGCAGCGTGTGAAGCTCGCCAAGGAGCTTCATCGACGCCAGACGGGCAAGACGTTCTATATTTTGGACGAGCCGACGACCGGCCTTCATTTTGAGGACGTCCGCCAGCTGCTCGATGTGCTGCAGCGCTTGGTCGATGCGGGCAACACGGTGCTGGTGATTGAACACAACCTTGATGTCATCAAGGTTGCCGACCGCCTGATCGATATGGGCCCCGAGGGCGGTAACGGCGGCGGAACCGTCGTGGTTTCGGGCACACCGGAGCAGGTTGCGGACTGTCCGCAAAGTTATACGGGCAAGTTTTTGGCGCCGTTGCTCAGGCGTGACCGGGAGCGTCAGGCTCAACTTGATGCTCAATAAATAGGCGATTCAGTTTATGGGCGCCATCGACTCCTTGTGATTCGATGGCGCTTGCTGTGTCGAAGTGACGTATGCAGCCGAATTGGACATATACTTAATCCTTGCGTCCGAATGCGAGGGAAAGGATATGCCATGGCAAAGGCTGTAAAGACGCCAAAAACCAATGCGATGCGCGAGCTGGAAAGCGCCGGCATTTCCTATGTTCTACATACGTACGAAGACGATGGTGATGAGTCGGCGGGCCTGGGGGTCGCGATTTCGGAGCAGCTTGGCGAGGAGCCCGGACAAGGATTTAAGACCTTGGTCTGCGTGACGCCGTCCAACGACCATGTCGTGTGCTGCATCCCTGTTGCCGACGAGCTCGATCTAAAGTCCGCCGCGCGTGCCGCGGGGGAGAAGTCCTTGGCCATGATGCATGTGAAGGATTTGCTTGCGGCGACTGGCTACGTTCGCGGCGGCTGCAGTCCGGTCGGTATGAAAAAACGCTACCGGACGCTCATTGATGAGACATGTGTCCTTTGGGATACCATTTTTATTTCGGGAGGCAAGCGTGGTTATCAGCTTGAGCTTGCACCCGATGATTTAATTGCATTTTGCGGGGCGACGGTCGCCCCGATTACGAGAGAGGACTGAGCGATGCCGCAGGAAGAATTGAAGTGCGGAGCTCATTTTGCAAAAGAATCTGCGCCTCAGACACCCTCATCCGAAGCTTCTTCGTCGCGAGATGGCACTGATGATATGGGCTCGTCGGACTACTCCACGGTTGGTCGTTCCGCCGGGCTTATGACCATCCTGACCATCGTGTCTCGCGTCACCGGCTTTATCCGCACATGGGCAATGGCGGCCGCTATCGGCATGTCGCTGCTCTCGTCCTCCTATCAGGTCGCCAACAACCTGCCCAATATGCTCTACGAACTCGTGATGGGCGGCATGCTCGTGACGGCGTTTTTGCCCGTGTACATGGGCGTGAGGCGTGAGCAGGGTCGCGAGGCCTCGAACGAGTACGTGGGCAACCTGCTCGGTATTCTGCTATTGGTGCTGGGTGGCATTTCGTTGCTGGGGACCGTGTTCGCTCCGGGCTTTATTTCGACGCAATCGTTCCTTTCGGGTGACGGCGGCAGCATGGATACCGCTGCGTTCATGTTCCGTTTCTTTGCCATCCAGATTCTGTTTTATGGTTTGGGCTCGGTGTTTTCGGGCGTTCTCAACGCACACCGCGACTACTTCTGGTCGACGTTTGCCCCGGTCCTCAACAATGTGATCGTCATTGCGAGCTTTATGGGCTTTGCGCCCGTGTCCGCACAGTTTGGCGAACGTGCCGGCATCATCTTGATTGCGGCCGGTACGACCCTCGGTGTCTTTGTTCAGATGGCTTGTCAGATCCCCGCGCTTGGCAAGCACGGCGTGCATCCCCATATCCATATCGACTTTAAGGACCCCGCACTGCGCCAGACGATTGCGCTCGGTATCCCGACGCTGCTCGCTACGGTGTGCATGTTTGTCTCGACTTCTATCACGAACGCTGCCGCGCTGGTGGTCCAGCCCGAGACCGGTCCTTCCGTCATCGCCTATGCGCGCCTGTGGTACACGCTGCCCTACGCGCTGATTGCCGCCTCGCTTTCGACGGCGCTCTATACCGAGCTCTCTCACGACGCACAGGAGAAGGATTACGACAGCGTTCGCACGGGCATTTCGCGTGGCGTCGCCCAGATGCTGTTCTTCCTGGTTCCGTTCGCGCTGTACCTGATTGTCTTCGCGCGTCCGCTCAACATGATCTACTGCGCTGGCAAGTTCGATGAGTCCGGCGTGGCGCTGGTGTCCGAGTTCCTTGTCTACTTGGCGTTCTCGCTGCCGCTCTACGGCGTGGTCGTGCTGATGCAGAAGAGCTTCTCTGCCTTGCTCGACATGAAGCCCTATAGCCGCTATTGCCTGTATTCCGCCATCGGCCAGGCCGGCTCGGTTCTGCTGTTTGGCGTTGTGCTGGGCTTCGGTATGCCGGCAATCGCGCTTTCGTATGTCGTCGACTACGTGATCTTGGTCGGTTGCTCGCTGTGGTGGCTGCGTCGTCGTCTGCGTGGCCTTCAGGTTAAATCTATCCTGCATGGCGGTTTCTTTGGCCTTTTGCTCGGTGGCCTGGGTGCTGCCGCAGGCGCCGGCGTCATGTGGGCGCTTGAGCACTTTGTCGGGGCACTTGGCGGCTCGATTCTGATTACTCTTGGCTACGTTTGCGTTGCGGGTGTCGTCTCGCTTGCTGTTACCTTTGGCCTTGCCGTCGTCCTTAAGATGCCCGAGGTCTCGGCGCTGATTCGTCGCAAGTAGGTGCGCGTGGCCGGTCACGACAACATTCCAACGCTTGCCGAGCAGGTTTCGCGCGTTCCCACGCAGCCCGGCTGCTACCTTTGGAAAGACGCCAAGGGCGATGTCATCTACGTGGGCAAGGCGAAAAACCTGCGCGCCCGTATGCGTCAGTACGTGACGCTGCAGGACGAGCGCCAGAAGATCCCGCTGATGATGCAGCTGGTGGCGAGCTTTGACTATATCGTGGTGGAGACCGAGCACGAGGCGTTGGTGCTCGAGCGCAATTTGATTGGTCAGTACCATCCGTACTTTAACGTCGACCTCAAGGATGACAAGAGCTACCCCTTTATCGCCATTACAAAGGGCGACCTGTATCCCGCTATCAAATACACGCGTGAGCGTCATAAGCCGGGAACGCGCTATTTTGGACCTTATACCGATAGCCGCGCGGCACGTGAGACGATAGATACGCTGCGCAAGGTTATCCCCATCTGCTCCGCATCCTGTGCGGAGTGGCGTCGTTGTCGCCGTATCGTCGAGTCCCACAAGGGCGAGGAAGACATCGTCAATATGATTTGCGCGCAAAACGGGCGCCCCTGCTTTGACTACCATGTCGGGCGCGGCCCGGGTGCGTGTGTCGGCGTGATTTCCCCGGCAGACTATGCCAAGAACGTCAAGCGTGTCGAGCGCTTTTTGTCGGGCCATCGCAAGGATGTCGTCGATGAGCTGACCTCCGAGATGACGGATGCCGCTGAGGCGCTCGACTTTGAGCGCGCGGCACGCGTCAAACGTCGTTTGGAGGTCATCAGGGGTCTGGACGATCGTCAGCAAGTCGTTTTTCCCTCCAGTGTCGATATAGATGTCATCGGTTTCTATCGCGAGGAGACCATCTCCGCCGCTTGCGTCTTCGTCGTTCGCGAGGGCCGAACAGTTCGCACCTGCGAGTTCATTCTCGACAAGGGTCTTGATGTTGACGAGGAAGAGCTCCAGTCGGGCTTTCTTAAGCGCTATTACGACGAGACGGCTGATATTCCAGCTGAGGTCAACCTTTCCGTCGAGCTTGAGGATGCGGAAGCGCTGGGGGAGTGGCTTGCGGGCAAGCGTGAGCGTTCCTGCCATCTCCATAGGCCGCAGCGTGGCGAAAAGCACCGTCTGCTCGATATGGCATCCAAAAATGCGCGCCATGCCCTCATGCGCTACATGATGCGAACGGGGTACGCTGACGACCGCACCAATCAAGCGCTCCTGGAGCTCGAAAGTGCGTTGGCGCTGCCATCGCCGCCGTTGCGTATCGAGTGCTTCGATATCTCGACGCTGCATGGCACCTTTACGGTCGCCTCGATGGTGGTGTTTACCAACGGGCGCGCCGACAAGAGCCAGTATCGTCGTTTTAAAATCCAGACCGAATTGGATGAGGCAAACGACTTCGTGTCGATGTCCGAGGTTTTGGGACGACGCTATGCTCCCGAGCGCATGGCCGACGAGCGCTTTGGCTCGTGCCCCGATCTGCTCGTTGTCGATGGCGGTAAGCCGCAATTGACCGCTGCGATCAAGCAACTTGAGGCTCTTGGGCTCGATATACCAGTTTGTGGCTTGGCGAAGGCCGATGAGGAAGTTTTTGTGCCTTGGGACGAGACCCCCGTCGTGCTGCCGACCGGGTCTGCCTCGCTCTATCTAATTAAACAGGTGCGCGATGAGTCCCACCGATTTGCTATCACGTTCCATCGTGAATTGCGCGACAAGGCCATGACAGTTTCGGTACTCGATGACGTTCCTGGCGTGGGGCCCACCAGAAAACGTGCCCTTATGCGCCATTTTGGCTCGATGAAGCGTTTGCGCGCGGCGAGCGAGCAGGAGATTGCAGAAGTTCGAGGCGTTCCGGCCGATGTCGCCAAAGCGGTCCACGAGGCACTTGTTGCGTGGAATGCCGAGCGCTCCGAGATGGCGGCAAAGCAATCCGAAAACTAAACACGCCTCTAAACAACTGATATACACGATTGCGTGATTTTCAATCATGTATTTCACGGCGATTACCAGCCGATTTTGGGTTTTATTAACGCTAAAACGTTTGACTAGCCATGGTGAACAACCCTGCTATCCTGCGGGTTGACGAAGACTGATATCTCACCTCGTCGATACATACTGTCTGGCGAATCGTTTGTCAATGAATTCGGTGAACGGTAGTAAATACCGTTCAAGCGTATGTATGTATCGGTCGCCGAGCGCGGCACCTCAGTTGGGTTCGTCGGTAGGTAAGGTATATATCGTCCGCAAGTTGCGCGGGGGCACGTCTAGGCGCTCCCGGGTAAGATTCTCTATTGATAGGAGAAGACATGGCCATCATCAACAAGGGTATGTCCAGGCGTTCGTTCCTCGGCCTCACCGGCAGCGTCGCTGCTGTCGCAGGGCTTGGTCTCACCGGCTGCGGTGGCAGCTCTAGCGACGAGGGTTCCGCTTCCGGTTCCACCGATTCCGCCAACCGTGGCGGCGGCGTGATCACCGCTGGTTCCGCTTACGCTCCGTCCAGCTTCGATCCCGCCAGCACCGGCTCCGCTGTGGGCCTGGGTGCTAACTGGCACGTCGTCGAGGGCCTCTACGGCATCGATTACCACGACTACAGCACCTTCAACGAGCTTGCCACCGACGATCCCAAGTCCGTGGACGACACTACCTTCGAGGTCACCATCCGCAAGGGCGCAAAGTTCTCCGATGGTACCGAGGTCACTGCTGACGACGTCGTTGCCTCCTACACCGCTTGCGCCGCTTCTGCTACCTATGCTCCGTTCTTCCAGCCCTTCGAGTCCATCGAGGCCAAGGACGCCAGCACCGTAACGGTCAAGACCAAGGTCCCGAACTTCTCCCTGCTCAAGGATCGTCTGGCCATCATCCGCGTTACCCCGGCCACCCAGGCCGAGGAGGATCGCGCCAAGCAGCCGATCGGTTCCGGCCCCTGGATGTACGACTCTATCTCCGATACCGAGATCACCCTGGTTCCCAACCCCGAGTACAACGGTGAGTATGCTGCCGAGGACGAGAAGATCCAGTACAGCATCCTGACCGACCCCACCGCTCGCGTTACCGCTCAGCAGGAGGGCTCCACGCTCGTTATGGAGCTCGTCACCGCTGACGCCGTCGACCAGCTCGAGAGCGCTGGCTGCAAGATCGATAACGTTCAGGGTTTCGGCACCCGCTTCATCATGTTCAACGTCGCCAAGGAGCCTTGGAACAACGTCAAGGTCCGTCAGGCCGTCATGTACGCGCTCGACACCGAGAAGATGATCACCAACACCTTCGCCGGCCTTGCCACCGCTGCCAGCTGCTACCTGCCCAAGAGCTTCACCAACTATCATGAGGCTTCCACGGTGTACAAGACTGACGCCAAGAAGGCCAAGAAGCTCATCGAAGAGTCTGGCATCACCCCGGGCGCCATCACCCTGCGCACTACCGACAACGAGCAGATCAAGGGCATGGCCGCCCAGGTCAAGAACGACCTCGACGCTCTCGGCTTCGATGTGACCATCCAGACCGATACCTCGCCGGCCACCTACGCTGCCATCGACGGCGGCGAGGCCTACGATATCCTTCTCGCTCCTGGCGATCCGTCCTGCTTCGGCGCCGACCCCGACCTGCTGCTCAACTGGTGGTACGGCGACAACGTCTGGATGCAGACCCGTTGCCCGTGGAAGGAGTCCGCTGAGTGGGAGAAGCTTCACGGTCTCATGGACGAGGCTCTTGCCGCCGAGGGCGACGAGCAGCAGAAGAAGTGGAACGAGTGCTTCGATATCATCGCCGACAACGCCGTTCTGTACCCTGTTGTCCACGTCAAGACCGTCTCCGCTTCCTGGGACGATCCGTCCACCGCGCCCAACGGCGAGGCCCTCGATGGCTTCAAGGGCATCGGCACGACGAGCATGTCCTTCAGGGGCGTCGCGACCGTCAAGGCCTAAGACTCGCTTGAGTCATATGTAGGGCGTCGGTCGTAAGGCAACGTCCTCATAGTTGAAACAAAGACCCGGGCGACCTCGATGTCGCTCGGGTCTTGTAATGAGTATCCATACTCATATACCAGTTGGTCCTACCGACAAAAGAAAGGGGAGAGAACGTGAACAACTTTCTACGTTTGATTGGAAGGCGTCTCGTGGCGCTGCCGATCATGGCATTGGGCGTCACCGTCCTGGTGTTCTTCCTTATGTCGTTCTCCAAGACCGACCCCGCCTATACGGCGTTGGGTGACGGTGCCTCGCCCGAGGCGGTTGCCGAGTACCATGAGAAGTATGGTCTGGACGACCCCTGGCCCGTGCGCTACGTGCGCTACATGGGCGATTTGATCCATGGTGACATGGGCACCTATGGTGCTGCCCGCAACTCCGTTGCCAAGCGCATCTCCACGGCCCTGCCCGTCACGATGCAGCTGACCTTCATCGGTCTTGCCATCGGCGCGGTCGTCTCGTTTTTGCTCGGCGTCATCGCGGCACTGTATCGCGATAAATGGCCGGACCAAGTGATCCGCGTCTTCTCCATCGCCGGCTTGGCAACCCCGTCGTTCTGGCTTGCCGTTCTGTTGATTCTGCTGTTCTCTTCCTACCTTAAGGTGCTCCCGGCGTCCGGTGCTCTGCCTCACTTCACCACCAACCCGGCTGGCTATCTGGGACGTATGATCATGCCCGCTATCGCCCTGGCATTTCCGCTGACGGGTCAGATGACTCGTATCGTGCGTACCGCCATGGTCGAGGAACTCGACAAGGACTACGTCCGCATGGCCCGTGGCGCCGGCGTTCCCGAGAAGGTCGTCGTCGGCATCAACGTTTTGCGCAACGCGCTGATCACCCCGGTCACCACCCTCGGTCTTAAGATCGGTTACCTTATGGGCGGTGCTGTCGTCATCGAGGTCATCTTCAACCTCCCCGGCATGGGTACTGCGATTCTGCAGGGCGTTCAGGGCAACGAGGCGAACCTGGTTCAGGGCGTCGTCATCGTCGTTGCTCTTGCCTTCATCATCATCAACATCGTGGTTGACATGCTCTACCTGCTCATCAACCCGCGCATCAGGACGGTGTAGATTATGGTAAAGATTCGAGAGAAGCAAACCGAGCAGCTCGAGAAGGCTGCCTCCAAGGGGCTCAAGCTCGGTGGCTGGAAGAAGATGACGCTGTCTTCTAAGATTGCCGCCGTCGTGCTGGCACTGGTCGCCCTGACCGCGATTCTGGCGCCCCTCCTTGCCCCCTATAGCCCGGTCGAGATCTTTACGGCTCGCCAGGCTCCCGGCAACGGATTTATCTTCGGTACCGACGATAAGGGTCGCGACATTCTGTCGCGCATGCTCTACGGTGGTCGTTACTCGCTGATCATCGGCTTTGGCGCCACTGCCATGGCTCTGGTTTGCGGCTCGGTCGTGGGCGCCCTCGCGGCGGTTTCGCGCAAGTCCGTTTCCGAGGCGATCATGCGCATCCTGGACATCATCATGTCCATCCCGGGCATCGCCCTCGCTGCCGTCTTCGTCTCCATCCTGGGCAATTCAGTGCCGTCGATCATCTTCGCCATCGGCTTTATGTACACTCCGCAGATTGCCCGTATCGTGCGCGCCAACATCGTGTCCGAGTACGGCGAGGACTATGTCCGCGCGGTCATCGTTTCCGGCGCCAAGGCTCCGTGGATTTTGATCAAGCATGTTCTGCGTAACTGCATCGCCCCGATCATGGTCTTCACCGTTACCCTGGTCGCCGACGCCATCATCTTCGAGGCCTCGCTGACCTTCATCGGCGCCGGCATCCAGGAGCCCACCGCTACCTGGGGCAACATCCTCGCCGACGCCCGCGGCGGCGTGCTCGCTGGCCGTTGGTGGCAGGCGCTGTTCCCGGGCTTGGCCATTATGATCACCTGCCTGGCGCTCAACATCCTCTCCGAGGGTATTACCGACGCCATGGCCGCTGCTCCCTCCGCCGCCCTGGATCCGACCGATTCCTCCAAGCGTCGCGAGGCCGATCTGCTGGTCTCCGACCCCGTTCGTGCCTACAAGGAGCAGGCTCAGTCCCTCTCCGCTCGCCTTGGCGCCCTGCGCGATGTCGAGCTCAAGCGTAACGACCGCCATGTGCCCGACGAGTCTGTCGAGCCGATTCTCTCGGTCCGTGACTTCTGCATTCAGTTTGAGCACCACGGTGACATCAACGTCGTCGACCACGTCAACTTTGACGTCCGTCCCGGCCAGACCATGGGCCTGGTAGGCGAGTCCGGCTGCGGTAAGTCCATCACCACGCTGGCCATCATGGGCCTGACCGACGATGACGAGCACCTTTCTGGTGAGGTTCTCTGGGAGGGCCGCGATCTGCTCAAGATGAGCAAGAAGGAGTGGTTCGGCCTGCGCGGTACCGATATCGCCATGGTCTATCAGGACGCCCTGTCCTCGCTCAACCCCTCCATGCTCATTTCCGCCCAGATGAAGCAGCTCACCAAGCGCGGCGGCACCCGTAGCGCCGAGGAGCTCCTGGAGCTCGTGGGCCTCGACCCTAAGCGTACGCTCGAGAGCTATCCGCATGAGCTTTCCGGTGGTCAGCGTCAGCGCGTTCTGATTGCTATGGCCCTTACCCGCGACCCCAAGCTGGTCATCTGCGACGAGCCCACGACCGCTCTGGACGTTACCGTCCAGAAGCAGGTCATCAAGCTGCTTAACGACCTTCAGGCCAAGCTCGGCTTTGCCATGATCTTCGTTTCGCACGACCTGGCACTGGTCGCCGAGGTCGCCCACAACATCACGGTTATGTACGCCGGCCAGGTTATCGAGCAGGCGCCCACCAAGGAGCTGCTCACCAACCCGATCCACGAGTACACTCGCGGTCTTCTGGGTTCCGTCCTGTCCATCGAGAGCGGTTCGGGCCGCCTGCACCAGGTGCCCGGCGCCGTTCCGAGCCCGCGCGATTTCCCCAAGGGCGATCGCTTCGCACCCCGCTCGAGTCATCCGCGCATTGGCCTGGACACCCGTCCGGTCTTCAAGCGCGTGCCCGGCACCGAGCACTTCTATTCCGAGCTCCCCGACGAGGTGCTCAAGGCAAATGGTTTGACCCCTCACTCGGAGGTGATGTAGATGAGCGAGACCGCAGTCAACGGCGTCGAGCCGATCATCTTCCTTGATGACGTCCACGTCACCTTTAGGACCCGTACCGGCTCGATTCTGCACCCCAACCTGGTTCACGCCGTCCAGGGTGTAACGATTAAGCTCATGCCCGGACAGACCATCGGCATCGTCGGTGAGTCCGGTTGCGGAAAGTCCACCACCGCCAACGTCATGTGCGGCCTGCAGGCCCCCACGAGCGGCAAGGTCTACTTTAAGGGCAAGGACGTTACCAAACGTACCGCCGAGGACCGTCGCCACATGGGTCGCGTCATCTCGGTCGTGTTCCAGAACCCGGCCACGGCGCTCAACCCCCGCATGGTCGTTCGCGAGCAACTGCTCGACCCCATGCGCGTCCACAACCTGGGTACCGAGGCCGAGCAGGAGAAGCGCGTCAAGGAGCTCTTGGAGCTCACCGGTCTACCCAGCTCCGCCGCCGAGGTTCTCCCCGGCCAGCTTTCGGGCGGCCAGCGCCAGCGCGTCGCAATTGCCCGTGCCCTGTCGCTGAACCCCGATGCCATCATCGCCGACGAGCCCACCTCGGCTCTGGACGTTTCGGTCCGCGCGCAGATTCTGAACCTGCTGACCGACCTTAAGAAGGAGCTCGGCCTGGCCATGGTGTTCATCAGCCATGACATCCAGACGGTCCGCTATATCTCTGACGACATCATCGTCATGAATGGCGGCAAGATCGTCGAGCAGGGCGAGGCCAAGCAGGTTTTCCAGCATCCTCGAGACCCCTACACCAAGATGCTGCTCGGCGCTGCACCGTCGCTGCTGCATCCCAAGCTCGGCGAGTAACTTCGCTTTCCCTCCCGTGCGCCCGGTTCCCTTGCCGGGCGCACCTCCGTTGCGATTTCGAAAGGTTGGGTTCACGAGCCATGCCAAGTGCTCAGGAGCTACAACATCAATTTGGTGAATATCGAGGCGCTATGCCCCGTCCATCAGATTTCGATCTCTTTTGGAAGGATCGCATGGCCGAGGCTGACGCCGTCGGGCTTGACTATGCGATCGAGGCGGCATCGGTCACCGATGCCGTGACCTGCCAGCTTTTCGATCTCTGGTATACCGGCATGTGCGGCGCTCGCCTGCACGCCAAGTACCTTAAACCTGTCTCGGACGAGCCCGTGCCATTGGTACTTCAGTTCCATGGGTATCCGGGTGCAAGCCGCAGCTGGTTTGAGCAGGCGTCGTTTGCGGGCATGGGCATGGCGCTCATTGCTCTCGATTGTCCTGGCCAAGGAGGCCCGTCCGAGGACATTGGTGGATTTGAGGGCACGACGGTCGCGGGCCATATCGTCGCCGGTATCGACGGCGACCCGGCCAACCTCTACTATGTCCGCTTGCACCAAGATATCCGCATTCTTTGCCGTATTGTTCGTGAGCTCGAGGGCATCGATCTTGCCCGTGTGTTTGTGAACGGCGCATCGCAGGGCGGCGGTTTGGGCATTGCGACCTGTGCACTTAACAGCGAGCTTATCAATCGCGCCGCCATCCTCTATCCCTTCCTGTCGGATTTCCGCCTGGTCTGGGATTTGGATGCCGACGACATTGCCTACGAGGGCCTGCGCTATTGGTCTCGCTGGTTTGACGAGGACTCGACTCGTATTGACGAGGCCTATGCCAAGCTGGCGTACTTCGATTCCAAGAACTTTGCCCCCATGGTCAAATGCCCCGTGCTGTTTGGCACGGGCACAGCCGATATCGTCTGTCCTCCGGCGACGCAGTTTGCAGTCTACAATAACCTGACCTGTGAAAAGCGTCATGAGTTCTTTGAAGGCTTTGGCCACGAGGAGATTCAGGATTTTGACGATCTGATCATTCCGTTTTTCTGCAAGGGAGGGGAGGCTCATGTCTAAGTGCGAGAGCAATGTCAATGAGCTGATAATCCCCGAGCTTGCGGGGATTCCTGGGACGGTTTCGTCAAGGCTCTCTGATTTCCGGGATTGGTGCGGCGATGCTTCTGCGGATGTTTCCGAGTTGGAGACAGCCGCTTCGGACCTTGAGGTTTGCGGGCTGACCGTTACGGCGATTGATTTCGCCAATCCGTGCGCGCGCTACTCCGAGGTTTCCTTTGAGCTCGGCGGGCACGTCGTGCATGGCCGTTTGATTGAGCCCTCTGGTTGCGCCCGAAAATCCGAGCTTGTTCCGCTGTGCCTGATGTTCCATGACATCGACCGACCCGTGCGGGGATGGCATCACATGACGAGGTTTGCCGCCATGGGATATGCCGTGCTTGCGCTGGACGATGAAGTGATTGGATCCAGCGATCTGCAGCAGGGGATTACCTCGCCCGCCTTTGTTGAGCGCGTCCGTTGGGGTTGCGCGATGGCGAAAGTTGCGCGCAATCTTGATGGCATGGACCCCGACCGCATCTTTGCATGGGGCGAGGGTCTTGGCGGCGGAGTCGCGCTGGCGGTTTCTGCTCTAGACGAGCAGGGCTTTGCCTGCACGGCGGTTGCCAATCCGCTTCCCAGCGGTCTCGAGACACTGTCGTCTCGGGTTCGTGGCTCGGTGCTCATGGGCACATCGCTCATGGATACCGTGAGCGATCCCAAGGGCCAGTTTGCCGTATTCAACGGTCTTGAGTGTGACCGGAGGCATATCATCTATACCAATACGCTCACGAGCGCATCAATGCGTTCGAAAACGAAGTCGTCGACTTCTTTAACCAAACGTTCTATCCGTGTTCTTTGGCCTAGACGGCCTGGACACTGCCAACAAGAGTGGGTGGCATAGGGCCGCCCGCCAGACAACTAAGGAGATTCTTGTGGCAACTCAGAAATTCACCGGCGTTATCCCTCCCGTCGTTGTTCCCGATACCGAAGACCACCAGCTCGACGTTGCCTCCTTTGAGCGCAGCATCAACCGCATGATCGACGCCGGCGTCGATGGCCTGTTCTTCTTGGGCTCTTCGGGTGAGGTCGTTTTCTCCACCGACGAGCGTCGTCGCCAGATCATCGCCGAGGCCGTCCGCATCGTCGACCACCGCGTGCCCGTCTTGGTCGGCATCATCGATACCGAGACCGAGCGCATGATCGAGCACGGCAAGGTCGCTCAGGAGCTGGGCGCCGATGCGCTCGTCGCCACCTGCCCGTTCTATGCCCTGCAGGGCATGACCGAGGTTGAGGAGCATTTCCGCATCCTGCACGAGGAGCTCGACCTGCCCATCTTCGCCTATGACATTCCCGTGTGCGTTCACACCAAGCTCCCCTGGAAGCTCCTTGCTAAGCTCGGCGCCGAGGGCGTCCTGGCTGGCGTCAAGGATTCCTCGGGCGATGACATCTCGTTCCGCTACCTCATTCAGGAGAACGAGAAGAACGGCCATCCGATGAGCATCCTTACCGGCCATGAGGTCGTCGTCGACGGTGCCTATCTCGGTGGCGCCGACGGTTCCGTCCCGGGCCTCGCCAACGTTGAGCCCGAGGGCTACGTTCGTCAGTGGAAGGCCGCTCAGGCTGGTGACTGGGCTACCGTCAAGGCCGAGCAGGATCGCCTCAATGAGATTTCGCACATCTGGGATGTCACCTCGGGCGTCCAGGGCTATGCCGGTGGCGTCGGCGCCTTCAAGACCGCTATGAACCTCATGGGCATCTTCGACAGCCCGACCATGCCGCGCCCGGTGAAGGCCATGACCGGTGAAAACGTCGAGGCGATTAAGAAGGTCCTCCAGGACAACGGTCTCCTGTAAAGCTTCCCCAGGCACCCGACCTCGCCGTTCAACCGTGCGGCCATGACCCATTAGGTCAATGGCCGCACGGTTTCTCGGCGATCTCGGGCACCTGGAAAACCTTTACCGCGCTGTGACGGCTAGCCTGACGGCGCATTTCCTGTAGTTGTTTTTGTCTCCGAAGGAGAACGACATGGAGAACAAGTACGTCTGCTCTGTCGATATCGGCGGAACTAAGATCGCGACTGCCATCATGGAGTACCCGGCTGACGGCGGTGTGCCCCATCCCGTTTTTGAGGCTGAGGTTCCCACCGAGGCCCAGGAGGGTGGCGAAGCGGTCTTCCAGCGCATCGAGGCGTCTATCAAGGCAGCTCTTGAAGCAAATCCCGATGTCGAGGTCCTCGGAGTTGGCATCGGCGCTGCCGGTGTCGTCGACCCCAAGACGGGCGCCATCGCGTATGCCAACGAGATTATGCCCGGCTGGTCCGGCGTTCAGTTGGGGCCGCGTCTACGCGAGGACCTTGGTCTCCCCGTTGCCGTTGTGGGCGACGTGCAGGCTCATGCTCTGGGCGAGGCCCACTGGGGCGTCGGCAAGGGCAAGTTCTCCGTCTTGTGCCTGGGCATCGGCACGGGCATCGGCGGCGCATATGTCGAGAACGGCCGCGTGATGCAGGGCTTCCATGGTGCTGCCGGTCATATGGGCCACATCGAGTGCTCGGCTGCCGCCGGCATTCCCTGCGCCTGCGGACGTTCTGGTCATCTTGAGTCGGTTGCTTCGGGCACTTCCATTGGTCGTATGTACGATGAGCGCTTTGGTCGCGTCGACCCCAGCCGTCCTTCGGTCGGTCGCGATGTGAACGACCTGTGCCGTGCAGGCGACGCAAAGGCGACCGAGGTCATCCATGACGCCGGCTTTGCGCTGGGCGCCAGCTTGGGCTCGCTTGCCAACATCTTGGATCCTGAGGTCATCGTGCTTTCGGGCGGCGTGATTCACCAAGGTCCCGATTGGCGTTCACAGACGTGGAAGGATTCGGTGCACGAGGGCTATGCCAGCCAGGCGCTCGATCCGCTTCAGGACACGCCGATCCTCATCGGTTCTCTGGAGGGCGATGCTCCGCTCATCGGTGCCGCCGAACACCTTCTTGCATCGTTGAAGTAAGCATAACTACCAAGTGCGCCTTCTGAGGTGCCGCAGATTGACGTGAAAGAAGAGCGAAGCGTACTTCGGTACGCGAGCGACGGTTTGAACGTCAAGGTGCGGTGTCTCAGAAGGCTGTTTTGAGAAAGGTTGAGTCGAACATGACCGTCGATCCTTTGATTCAATCCCTGAAGGGCAAGCTCGTCGTGAGCGTTCAGGCGTATATGGGCGAGCCGCTTCGCACGCCCGAGACCATGGCTCAAATGTCTCGTGCTTGCGAGCTCGGCGGCGCCGCCGCCATTCGCTGCCAGGGCCTTGCCGACATCGCCGCCATTAAGGGCCGCTGCGAGGTCCCCGTCATCGGCTTGTGGAAGGATGGGCACGAGGGCGTCTACATCACGCCGACGCTGCGCCACGCTCGCGCCTGCGTTGCCGCCGGTGCCGATATCGTGGCGATTGACGCCACCGATCGCCCGCGTCCCGATGGCAAGACCGTCGAGGACACCTTCCGTCCGCTGCACGAGGAGGGCGTGCTCCTGATGGCCGACTGTGCCACCATCGAGGATATTCGTCGTGCTGTCGACACGGGCTTCGACCTGGTGTCCACCACGCTTTCTCATGGTGTTGCCGCTATCGACTGCACCATGGCCGATGGCCCCGATCTGCCGCTTCTGCGTCAGGCGACCGAGGAATTCCCCGGTCTTCCCATCATCTGCGAGGGCCGCGTGCACACGCCCGAGGAGGCCCGCGCCGCGATCGATGCTGGCGCATGGGCCGTTGTCGTCGGCACCGCCATCACGCACCCCACGAGTATTACAAGTTGGTTCAAGGCTGCGCTTGAGGCGTAAGACAGGCCTCGTATCCGCTTGGGGCGGTATACTCAATAAAGGCAATTGATCGCGCGGGATCCGCTGGCCGGGTCCCGCGCTTGTTTTAGGAGGCACACATGCAAAAGGGAGATGCCATGGATGCGGCGGAGCGCTCGGAGCGCATCCCCGATATCGTCATCATCACCGGAATGTCCGGATCGGGCCGAACGCAGGCCATGCATGTGTTCGAGGACATGGGCTATTTTTGCATCGACAACTTGCCTCCGCGTCTGATCGCCCCGCTTGCCGAGCTCGTCGGCATCAATACGGGCGTGGGCAGGCATCTTGCCGTCACCTGCGACCTGCGCAGCCAGGGCTTGTTCGATGAGCTGCTCGATGCCGTTGCCGCGCTCGAGGAGCGCGAGATGAGCTGTGACATCGTGTTTCTCGAGGCCTCTGACGAGGTGCTGATCCGTCGTTATAGCGAAAACCGCCGCCGCCACCCCATTGCCAAGCCGGGGGAGACTACGGCCGATGCGATTCAGCGCGAGCGCCTGCAGCTGCAGGGCGTGCGCGATCGAGCCGATATGATCATCGACACGAGCCGTCTGCGCACCTCTGCCCTGCGCAACAAATTGCGCATGGCGTTCTCCGAGCTGTCCGACCAGCAGCTCATGGACGTTCACGTGTTCTCGTTTGGCTTTAAGCACGGCATGCCCGTCGAGGCGGACATTATGATCGACGTTCGCTTCCTGCCCAATCCGTTCTACGATCCCGAGATGCGCACCATGACCGGTCTCGATAAAAAGGTCTCCGATTTTGTTTTGGACCATCCCAAGACCCAGGAGTTCTGGAAGGCCTGGACGCAGCTGCTCGATACGGTCATGCCCGGCTATATCGCGGAGGGCAAGCCGCAGCTTTCTATCGCCATCGGCTGTACGGGCGGTCAACACCGCAGCGTTGCCATCGCCGAGGCCACGGCACGTTATTTGGAAGGCGCCCAATATCACGTGAGCATTTCCCATCGCGACCTGTCGCGCGCCAACACGAAAGCATAGGTCTGCATGTCGTTTACCGCCGAGGTGCGTGACGAGCTCGCGCGCTGCGAACCCGAATGTGAATACTGCGATTTGTCGACGCTTGCCGCCCTGACGCGTGTGAGCGGCACACTTTCGCTGACCGGCTCCGGGCGGTATCGTTTGACGGTCGCGACCGAGACGGGCGCCGTCGCGCGCACGATGATCACGCTGACGCATCGCATCCTTAAGCTCAAAACGGAATTCACCGTTCGTAAATCGGTCTTGCATAAGGTCCGTAACTATCTCATTACCCTGCCCGATCAACCCGACCTGGACAAGGCTCTGGTGCTGCTGGGCATTCTCGACCGCAGGGGAGGGCTCGTCGCCGGTGTTCCCCGGCACATCGTTGCCCGTCCCTGCTGCAGGCTTGCCTACATCCGCGGCGCGCTCATCGCCGGCGGTTTCGTGGCCGATCCACGCGGCGATTTTCATTTGGAGATCGCGGTGCAGGGCGAGCAATATGCCCGGGGACTTTGCGATCTATTGGAGCAGATTGGAGTCCATGCGCGCGTTAACGCGCGGCGCGGATCCTTTGCTGTCTACATTAAGAGCGCCGAGGAGATCGAGCAGCTCCTAAAGCTGGTCGGCGCCAAGCGCAGCGTTGCCGAGATCGAGGAAGCGCGCGCGGTCAAATTGGTTAAGAACGACGTAAACCGTCGCGTGAATGCCGAACTGGCCAATCAGACCAGAAGTGCGGGTGCCGCCCAGCATCAGCTTGCGTTGATCGATGAGCTCGAACAGCGGGGTTTGCGCGACACGCTTCCGGACGCCTTGGCAGTCTTTTGCGACCTGCGCGAGCGCTATCCCGATCTGTCGCTGCGTGATTTGGGGGAAATGGCCGACCCTCCTTTGTCGAAGTCGGCCTTGTATCACCGTGTTTTGCGCCTTGAAAAGCTCATTGAAGCAAGCGGGTAGTTTAACGCAATAGCTTTTATGGTGGTTTAACTGCTGTTTTATACGTTAAAGCGTTTTAACACAAATTTGATTTTCAATTTCGAGCATTCTCGTGAAATTCAAGCCAAAAAAAAGGTATATTAGGCGAGTGGTTAGTTTGTGGGCCTCAACGGCAGGCGCTGTAGCTTGCGGGGGCCTTACGAAAGGAGACACAATGGCAGTAAAGGTTGCTATTAACGGCTTCGGTCGCATCGGTCGTCTGGCCTTCCGCCAGATGTTCGGTCATGAGGGCTCCGAGATCGTCGCTATCAACGACCTCACCTCTCCCGATATGCTCGCTTACCTGCTGAAGTACGACTCCACGCAGGGCAACTATGCTCGCGATCACGAGGTCGTCGCTGGCGAGGATTCCATCACCGTTGACGGCAAGGAGATCAAGATCTACAAGGAGGCCGACGCCAACAACCTGCCTTGGGGCGACCTCGACGTCGACGTCGTTCTCGAGTGCACCGGCTTCTACACCAGCAAGGCTAAGGCTCAGGCCCACATCAACGCTGGCGCCAAGAAGGTCGTCATCTCCGCTCCGGCCGGCAGCGATCTGCCCACCATCGTGTACAACGTCAACCATGAGACGCTGACCGCTGAGGACAACATCATCTCCGCTGCTTCCTGCACCACCAACTGCCTCGCCCCGATGGCCAAGGGTCTGAACGACTTCGCTCCCATCGTCTCCGGCATCATGACCACCATCCACGCCTTCACCGGCGACCAGATGCCGCTCGACGGCCCGCAGCGCAAGGGCAACTTCCGTCGCTCCCGCGCCTGCTCCGAGAACATCGTCCCGAACACCACGGGCGCTGCCAAGGCCATCGGCCTGGTTCTCCCCGAGCTCAACGGCAAGCTCATCGGTGCCGCCCAGCGCGTCCCGACGCCGACCGGCTCGCTGACCAACCTCTACGCCGTCGTTGACAAGAAGGTCACCGTCGACGAGGTCAACGCTGCCATGAAGGCCTACGCCGAGACCATCCCCGATACCTTCGCCTACAACGAGGACCAGATCGTCTCCCGCGACATCGTCGGCGAGACCCACGGCTCCATCTTCGACGCCACTCAGACCATGTGCTCTGATCTCGGCAACGGCCAGACCCTCGTTCAGGTCACCTCTTGGTACGACAACGAGAACTCCTACACCTCTCAGATGGTCCGCACCATCAAGTACTTCGAGAAGTTCGTTGCTTAATTTAGCTTTTAGCGAATAGCTCGTTGAGCGTCTAAAGAAGGGCGCGGCCTCATAGGGCTTACACCCTAGGGTCGCGCCCTTTTTATAGGAAATCGTCTGCCGTAATGGGAGGCAGACACGTACGAAAGGTAGAAGCAAACATGGCCTTTACCAAGAAGACCGTCCGCGACATCGATGTCGACGGCAAGCGCGTTCTCGTCCGCGTTGACTTCAACGTGCCTATCAAGGATGGCGTCGTTGGCGACACCACCCGTATCAAGGCTGCCCTGCCCACCATCAACTACCTCGTTGAGCACAACGCTCGCGTCATCCTCATGAGCCACCTCGGCCGTCCTGAGGGCACTGGCTTCCAGCCCGAGCTTTCCCTCGAGCCTGTCGCCAAGAAGCTCGCTGAGCTCTCTGGCCTTGACGTTGCTTTTGTTGCCGACACGTATGGCGAGAAGGCCGCCGAGGCTGTCGCCGCCGTCGAGCCGGGCAAGGTCCTCGTTCTCGAGAACGTCCGTTTTGACAAGCGTGAGAAGAAGAACGATCCCGAGATCGCCAAGAAGCTCGCTTCCTATGGTGACGTCTTCGTTCTCGATGCCTTCGGCACCGCACACCGCGCCCAGGGTTCCGTCGTGGGCCCCGCCGCTTACCTGCCTGCCGTCGCCGGCTTCCTGCTCGAGAAGGAGGTCGACACGCTGACCGGCATCTTCGCCGAGCCCGAGCGCCCCTTCGTCGCCATCGTCGGCGGTTCCAAGGTTTCCTCCAAGATCGGCGTTCTCGATCACCTCATCGACTCCGCTGATACCCTGATCATCGGTGGCGGCATGGCCTACACCTTCTTCCTGGCTCAGGGCCTGTCCGTCGGTCAGTCCCTCAAGGAAGAGGACTGGGTCGAGCGCGCCGGTGAGATGCTCAAGAAGGCCGAGGAGAAGGGCGTCAAGATCCTGCTCCCCATCGACAACCGCGTTGCTGATCACTTTGGCGAGGATGCTGTCCCCGAGGTTGTCGCTTCCGACGCTATCCCCGACGACCGTGAGGGTATGGACATCGGCCCCAAGACCGAGGAGCTCTACGCCGAGGCTGTCAAGGGTGCCAAGACTGTGTTCTGGAATGGCCCCATGGGCGTCTTCGAGTTCGATAACTTCGCTCACGGCACCCAGGCTATCGCCGAGGCTGTCGCCGAGGCTGATTGCACCTCGATCATCGGTGGTGGCGACTCTGTCGCAGCCGTCAACAAGTTCAACCTGGCCGACAAGATGAGCTGGATCTCTACCGGTGGTGGCGCTTCCATGGAGCTCGTCGAGGGTAAGGCCCTGCCCGGAGTGGAGGCGCTTCTCGATGCCTAATCGCACCCTTCTTATCGCTGGTAACTGGAAGATGAACAACGACGTCGCCGAGGCCGCCAAGCTCGCCGACGAGCTGGCTCAGGCTCTGCCCGAGGTTCCGGCTGGCGTCGAGGTGCTCGTCTGCCCTCCGACCATCGACATCACCACGGTTCATGACCGTATTCAGGCTGCCCCCATCGCCCTCGGTGCACAGAACGTGTACTGGGAGGCCAAGGGTGCCTTCACCGGTGAGTCTTCTTGCGACATGCTCAAGTCCGCTGGCTGCACCTACTGCATCATCGGTCACTCCGAGCGTCGTGATTACTTCCACGAGACCGACGAGGATCAGAACAAGAAGGCCAAGGCCCTCGTTGCCGCCGGTCTTGTTCCTGTCTTCTGCTGCGGCGAGTCCCTTGAGGTCCGCGAGGCCGGCACCTATGTCGAGCACGTCGTGAACCAGGTCAAGGCTGGTCTCGAGGGTCTCGAGATCACTTGCCCCAAGCAGGTCGTCGTCGCCTACGAGCCCATCTGGGCCATCGGCACCGGCAAGACCGCTACCGCCGAGGACGCTCAGGAGGTCTGCGGCGCTATCCGTGAGACCCTCAAGGAGATGTTCGGTGAGGAGCTCGCCGACGGCATCCGCGTTCTCTATGGTGGCTCTGCTAAGCCCGGCAACATCGCCGAGCTCGTCGCCAAGCCCGACGTCGACGGCGCCCTCGTGGGCGGCGCTTCGCTCAAGGCTGCCGACTTCGCCTCTATGGTCGTCAAGGCAGGCGAGTAGGACATATGGCACAGCGTCATCTTCCTGCACTCCTGATCATCATGGATGGTTGCGGCCTGGCTCCGGCCGATGGCGAGAACGCCGTCGCCGCTGCCAAGACGCCCTTCCTCGATAGCCTGTACGAGAAGTACCCCCACACCACGCTCGGCGCTTCGGGCGAGGACGTGGGTCTTCCCGATGGCCAGATGGGCAACTCCGAGGTGGGTCACCTCAACATCGGTGCCGGCCGCATCGTGTTCCAGGAGCTTTCGCGCATCAACAATGCCATCAAGGACGGCTCCATCGCCAAGAACGAGGTCTTCGTCAAGGCTATGGACGACGTCAAGGCTGACGGCAAGACTCTCCACCTCATGGGCCTTATGAGCCCTGGCGGTGTTCATTCTCATATGAGCCACGTCGAGGCTCTGGTCAAGATGGCTGCCGAGCACGGTGTCAAGACCGTTCGCGTCCACGCCTTCATGGATGGTCGCGACGTTGACCCGCAGTCCGGTGCCGGTTACATGAGTGAGTTCTGCGCCTTCCTGGCTAAGATCTCCGAGGAGACCGGTTGCGACGCTCGCGTTGCCACCGTCTCGGGCCGTTATTGGGCCATGGACCGCGACAACCGTTGGGAGCGCATCCAGCGCGCCTACGATGTCATGGTCAACGCATCCGATGCCGATACCGACCCTGTTGCCGGTATCAAGGCCTACTACGAGAAGGATCCGCGCGGCGACGAGTTCGTCGAGCCCTTCGCTGCCCACAACGAGGGCATCCACGAGGGCGACGCGGCCATCTTCTTCAACTTCCGTCCCGACCGCGCTCGTCAGATGACTCGCGTGTTCACGGACAAGGAGTTCGACGGCTTTGAGCGCGAGCAGATCAAGCTTTCGCACTTTGTGACGATGACCGAGTACGACCCGACGTTTGACGTCGAGGTCGCCTTCCCCAAGACGTTCCCCGAGAACGTTCTGGCCGACGTTATCGCCGCCAATGGCCTGAAGCAGCTGCACACCGCCGAGACCGAGAAGTACGCCCACGTGACGTTCTTCCTCAACGGCGGCATCGAGGAGCCCAAGGAGGGCGAGGAGCGCGTGCTCGTCGCTTCTCCCAAGGTCGCTACCTACGACCTGCAACCTGAGATGAGCGCTCCCGAGGTTACCGAGAAGCTTGTCGCCGCCATCAACGAGGATCGCGCTGATTTCTACATCGTGAACTTCGCAAACTGCGACATGGTTGGTCACACCGGTGTCTTCGACGCTGCCGTTAAGGCCGTCGAGGCTGTTGACGATGCCCTGTCCAAGGTTGTCCCGGCGATTCTCGCTAAGGGCGGCTTTGCGCTGATTACCGCCGATCACGGCAACGCCGATCACATGTTTGACGTTGCTTCCGACGGTTCCAAGCATCCGTTCACGGCTCACACCACCAACCGCGTGCCGTTCATCATCGTTGATGAGAAGGCACAGCTCACCGGTATCGAGGACGGCCGTCTTTCCGATATCGCTCCGACCATGCTCACCATGGCTGGTATTGAGCCTTCCGCCGAGATGACGGGTCGCGTACTCGCCACCGAGGCCTAATAGAAAACAAATACCGTTTTCTAGTAAGGGGGTTGTCCACAACCGGACAACCCTCTTTTTTTGCGCTATTTCTACCTCGTCACCAAATGGCTGATGGGGGAGTGCTGGGGGTTGTGGTACAGTACTGGAGTTTGAATTGTTCTATTAAGGAGCTTATCTATGGGTCCGTTTCAGATTCTTCTGTTTGTCGTTTGGGCTGTCTCTGCCGTGGCGCTGACGATTCTCGTCCTGATGCACTCTGGTAAGGGCACCGGCGTTTCGGATATGATCGCTAGCTCGCTGTATAACTCCAGCTCTGCCACGGGCGTCATGGAGCAGAACCTCGATCGCCTGACGGTAATTATGGCCGTCGTTTTTGCCGTGTGTGTCGTCCTGTGCATGTTCTTCTTCCCGCAGGGTATCGTCGGCTACTAAGCACGAGCCACATAAATACTTGAAAAGGGTTCCGCAAGTGCGGGACCCTTTTTGTTTACATATTTGTAACAGAGCCAAAATATCCCCACATACTTCGCCCAACTAAAGAAATTCTCGACCGTTGACCGGAATTAGCCCCAAATCGTGCATAAAATGCGCTACTGTATTGAGAAACGTTGGTTCGTTGTGCATAACCAGCCATAGCAACGGGCGGCGTTTTGATGGTTCGGATCGGATTGTCTCGACATGTGTCCGACTGAACATTTCTTTGTCCTATCTCATAAGGAGGATGGCATGGCTGATTCTATGTTCCACCAGCCCGTTATGGGTCGTCGCGCCTTTGTCGGCGGTACCCTTGCTGCGAGCTCCATGGCTTTTCTTGCCGCATGCGGCAAGAAGGGCGGCGACGCTTCCGGTTCTGAGTCCGGTTCGAAGCTGAACTTCTACATCAACAACCCGGTCTGCATCGACCCCTACAATGTCCAGGAGGACCAGGGCACTCAGGTCGAGTACCAGCTCTTTGATGCTCTGACCTCTTATGACGCCGAGAAGGGCGAGATCGTTCCGCTGGCTTGCGAGTCCTTCGAGGCCAACGACGACGCCACCGAGTTCACCTTCAAGATCAAGAAGGCCAAGTTCCACAACGGTGACGACGTTACCTCCAAGTCCTTCAAGCTCGGTTGGGAGCGTCTGGTCAACACCAAGTCGGCAGTCGCTACCGAGTACGGCCCTTCCGAGGTCTCCTATCACCTTTCCATGGTCGAGGGCTATGACGATCTGCTTGCCGGTAACGCTACCGAGCTCAGCGGTGTTACCTGCCCCGACGATGAGACCCTCGTCGTCAAGCTGGCTTCCGCTTACGCCGACTTCCCCTTCGTCGCCTCTCACCCGGCTCTGGCCCCGGTTCCCGAGTGCGCCGAGTCCGATGTCAAGAGCTTCTACCTCGCCCCGGTCGGTAACGGCCCGTTCATGATGGACGGCAAGTGGGAGGATGGCCAGGAGATCAACGTCAAGAAGTTCGACGATTACTATGGCGACAAGGCCAAGATCGATGGCATCCACTTCCAGGTCATCAAGGACATGGAGACCGCCTACAAGGAGTTCCAGGCCGGTAACCTCGATGTCTGCGACGTTCCCGTCGCTCAGATCGACGCCGCCAAGAAGGATCGCGGCGTGTCCAAGGACGGCTACACCATGGGTGACGGCGAGCGCATGCTGCTCGGCGCCGAGCCTTCCACGTACTATCTGACCTGCAACACCACGGCCGAGCCGTTCAGCAACGCCGACCTGCGCAGGGGTATCTCCCTGGCCATCAACCGTGAGGCCATCTGCAAGACCATCTTCAAGGGTACCCGTACTCCTGCCGACGGCATTGTTCCTCCGGGCATCGATGGCTACAAGGAGGGCGCATGGGAGTTCTGCGCCTACGATGTCGACAAGGCTAACGAGTACCTCGACAAGGTTGCTCCCGCTGGCGCTAACGGGGATCGTGGCATTAGCGTGACCCTGTCCTACAACCAGGACGGCGGTCACAAGGAGATCATGGAGTCCATCATCGGTGACCTCGCCAAGGTTGGCGTTACCGCTGTCAGCGATACCCCTGAGTGGTCTGCCCTGCTCGAGCAGTATCAGAACTTTAACTATCAGTTCGGTCGTCTGGGTTGGATTGCCGACTACCCGATCATGGACAACTTCCTGTATCCGCTGTTCCACTCCGACTCCCTCGGTGGCGACAACCGCTCCGGTTACAACAACCCCGAGTTCGACGCCAAGGTCGACGAGGCTCGTACTATTGTTGACGACGAGGAGCGCGTCGCTAAGATGCAGGAGGCCGACGCAATGGTCGCTGCCGACTGCCCGGTCATCCCGATTATGTTCTACACGCACACCATCGCCGGCTCCGATCGCATTAAGCACCTCTATGTCGATCCGCAGAAGCACGCCGATCTGGGTACCGCTGAGCTCGCCTAAGAGTTTGCAGCTTCCGTGAGGGTCAAGTATTTACGTAGACCTCATGGGAAACATACAGTTCTCCCTAACCTGGGGTAAACTGGCTGATGGTAATTTTGGGATGCCGGTCTGGCGATCGGCATCCCATTTAGGTTAATCCCTAGATAGGGGAGTGGTATGGGTAAGTACATCGTTAAACGTGTGCTTCAGTTCATCCCGGTGTTTTTGGGCGTTACGCTGATTCTGTTCGCCCTCCAGAATATCGTGCCGGGAGATCCGATCAAGCTGATCGGTGGAGACAAGGCTCTGTCCCCCGAGGTGGAGCTTCAGCTTCGCGTTCGCTATCACCTGGTCCAGACGGACGATGACGGCAACGCGATCCTTGACGAGAACGGCGACCCCGTTCAAACGTCGCTCGTGGACCGTTACTTGTATTACATGAACGGCCTGCTTCATGGCGATCTGGGCAATTCGTATCAGCGCAAGCTGCCGGTTACGGAAATCTTTGCCCAGAAGTATCCGTATACGGTCAAACTTGCCGCGTGCGCCATCGTGCTCGAGGCAATTATGGGTATCGGTGCGGGTATCATTTCGGCGGTAAAGCGTTATTCCTTCTGGGATATTTTGGTAACGCTCACCACGTCGATCCTCGTTGCGGTCCCGGCCTTCTGGCTCGGTATGTTGCTGCAGCTGTTCTTTGGCGTCATCCTCAAGGACGCCACGGGCGGTGCAATCTCCATGCCGATCTCGGGTGCCGGCGGTTCCAGCTCTCAGTATCAGGATTGGATGCACTATGTGCTTCCGACCATTACGCTGGCTTCGGTTTCGACCGCTTATGCTGCGCGCATTATGCGCTCGCAGCTGCTTGACGTCATGAACCAGGATTACATCCGTACGGCAAAGGCCAAGGGTCTCTCCAATCGTGCGATCATCGTCAAGCATGCGCTTAAGAATGCACTCATCCCCGTCGTTACCTATATTGGTGTCGACTTTGGCGGCATGCTTTCGGGCGCCATCCTGACCGAGACGGTCTTCAACTGGCCCGGTATCGGCTATGAGGTCTATCGCGCCATTAGCATGCGTGACTGGCCCATCGTTATGGGCGGCGTTACGCTCATCGTTGTCGTCGTCATGGTGATCAACCTGCTCGTCGACATTAGCTATGCATTCCTCGACCCGCGCATCCGCCTTGGCGGTCCGTCGGATAAGGCCTAAGGGAGGTACGTCTCATGCAGGAAACTGATTCTCAGTCTCAGGAGCAGGCTACCGCCACCAAGGTCGCATCTGCTCCCGCCAAGTCCCGCACGCTGTGGGGCGACGCTTTTAAGCGTCTTCGTAAGAACAAGCTCGCCGTTATCGGTGTCTGCTGGATCATCATCGTCGTTGTGGTTGCCCTGACCGCAGATCTGTGGGCTAAGCCCTGGCTCGGTTCGCCGACGGCTTCCGATTCGACCACCATGGCCGAGACATCGCTACTGGCTCCGTGTGCCGAGCACCCGTTTGGCACCGATGCCCTCGGTCGCGACATTCTCGTCCGCGTTATCTACGGTGCACGCGTTTCGCTTTCTGTCGGTATCATGGCCACCGCCATCTCCACATTGATCGGCCTGGTCATGGGCGCCCTGGCCGGTTTCTACGGCGGCATTTGGGATACGATCATCATGCGCTGTGCGGACATCTTCCTGGCGTTCCCGTACGTGCTGTTCGTTGTCGCCATGATCGCCGTTATCGGCCGTGGTCTTCAGAACGTCTTTATCGCCATCGGCATTCTTGGCTGGCCTTCGATTGCGCGCGTCTTCCGCTCTGCAATCTTGACGGTCAAGGAAAACGACTATGTTGATGCAGCGCGCGCGATGGGTGCATCTGATGCTCGTATCGTCGTGCGTCACATCTTCCCGAACTCCGTCGCCTCCATCGTGGTCTACGCGACCATGAACATTGGTGGCGCCATTCTGACCGAGTCCGCTCTGTCCTTCCTCGGCATGGGCGTTATTCCGCCTACGCCTTCGTGGGGCTCCATGATTCAGGACGGTCAGCAGTATCTTCTGACCGCTCCCTGGATGATGATCATGCCCGGTCTGGCAATTCTCTCGACGGTGCTCGCCTTCACCCTGCTGGGTGACGGTCTGCGCGACGCCCTCGACGTCAAGATGAAGGACGCATAAGGATGAAGAAGAACAAGAACTATGTGGACCTGAAGGATCAGCCGGTTCCTGAGGGCCAGCATCTGCTCGAGGTCGATGACCTTAAGATGTATTTCCACACCGAGGATGGCGTTGTTCGCGCTGTCGACGGTGTCTCCTACACGCTCGATCGCGGCGAAACCCTGGGCGTCGTCGGTGAGTCCGGCTCCGGTAAGTCCGTGACCGCCATGACCATCATGGGCCTCATCTCGATGCCTCCGGGAAAGATCGAGGGCGGTGACGTTCGCTATCGCGGCCGCTCCATCCTCGAAATGACCGAGGAAGAGATGCAGCACATTCGCGGCAACGATATCGCGATGATCTTCCAGGATCCTATGACCTCCTTGAACCCGGTCTATAAGATCGGCAGGCAGGTGGGCGAGGGTCTTCGTCTGCACCGTGGCTACTCCAAGCAGGAGGCGCTCAAGCGTGCCACCGAGCTTTTGGACCTCGTGGGTATCCCCGAGCCCGAGAAGCGCGTCAATGAGTATCCGCACCAGTTCTCTGGCGGTATGCGTCAGCGAGTCATGATTGCCATGGCCCTTGCCTGCGATCCCGATATTCTGATTGCCGACGAGCCCACGACTGCCCTGGACGTTACCATCCAGGCTCAGATTATCGAGCTCATGCAGGAGATGCAGGAGAAGAACGGCAACGCCATCATCATGATTACCCATGACCTGGGTGTTGTCGCCGATATGGCCGATAAGATCATGGTTATGTACGCCGGCCGCCCCGTTGAGTTCGGTACTGCTGAGGAAATCTTCTACGAGAGCCGCCACCCCTACACCTGGGGTCTTATCCGCTCCATCCCGGAGCAGGCAATCGAAGAGAAGAAGCCGCTGACGCCGATTCACGGCAACCCGCCTTCGCTCATGAACCTGCCTGAGGGCTGCGTCTTCTCTCCTCGTTGCCCCTACGCGACGGACAAGTGCCGCAAGCAGCGCCCTGAGCGCGTTGTCACCGAGTCCGGTCACTATTCTGCGTGCCACTATTCCGGTGACCCCGAGTTCCTCAAGAACGCTCCTGAGACGTCCCGTACGCGCAAGGATTCCAAGAAGGGAGGCGAGGCGTAAATGGCAGACAATAACGAGCGCACTCCACTGCTGAAGGTCGAGCACCTCTCCAAGGAGTTTCCCGCAGAGTCCGGCATGTTCGCCAAGCGTTTTTCCAAGCGCGTCGTCTCTGCTGTAAACGACATCTCTTTTGAGATTTATCCTGGCGAGACCTTTGGTCTGGTTGGCGAGTCTGGTTGCGGTAAATCCACCACGGGCCGCACTATCATGCGTCTGACCAAGCCGACCGCCGGCAAGGTGTTCTTCCAGGGCAAAGATGTTGCCGAGATGAGCAAGCATGAGATCAAGGACATGCGTCGTGAGATGCAGTTTATCTTCCAGGATCCTTATGCTTCGCTCAACCCTCGTATGACCATCGGTGAGATTGTCTCCGAGCCCATGACCATTCATGGTGTGGGTACCAAGGAGGAGCGCATTGAGCGCGTCCGTGAGCTTCTCGACGTCGTTGGACTGAACCCCGAGCACATCAACCGCTATCCGCATGAGTTCTCGGGCGGCCAGCGTCAGCGTGTCGGTATTGCCCGCGCTTTTGCGCTGAAGCCCAAGCTGATTATCTGTGACGAGCCGGTATCCGCTCTGGATGTGTCCATTCAGGCCCAGGTTCTGAACCTGCTCAAGGAACTGCAGGACAAGTTCGGTACCGCGTATCTGTTTATCGCACACGACCTGTCCGTCGTACAGCACATCTCCGATCGCGTTGCCGTTATGTATCTGGGTAAGATGGTCGAGGTTTCGGACTGGAAGACGCTCTATAGCGAGCCTCACCATCCGTACACGCAGTCGCTGCTGTCTGCCGTGCCGGTTCCCGATCCTGATATCCAGAAGACCCGCAAGCGCATCATCCTCGCTGGCGATCCGCCGTCGCCGCTGGATCCGCCGACCGGCTGCCGTTTCCACACGCGTTGCCCGATCGCGCAGGGTATCTGCTCCGAGAAGCTCCCCGAGTTTAAGGAAGTTGCACCGGGTCACTGCTGCGCCTGTCACTTCGCGGAGCCGTTCCCGATCAAGGAATCGCACATCGACCTGTAGTTGTTTGTTCTCGTCCGGGCCCGCCCTGTTGTTACTTTTCAGAACGTCCTCGGACATGTCGGAAGCCCCGCTGCGCGCTACGCGCTGCGGGGCTTCCTCCGTCCTGCGGGATGTTCTGAAAAGTAACAACAGGTCGGGCCCTGCGGTAACTCGGCAGGGGGAGTGTGATTCCTTGATCGCTCACTTAATCTAATGGAAAAGATAGCGAGGCCGGAGCTTTAGCTCCGGCCTCCACATATAAGGGCTCGGCAAAGCCGAGCCACTAAATTTATATCAGCCCCAGAACATGTTTGAGAACTGTGCATGGAGTACGTAGACGTAGGGTCGGAATGGGGGCAACTTCCCAACGCATTCCGCAGGGGGCGATATATTTTGTAGCGCGAAGCGCGAATCAAAATATACCGTATGCCCGAGGACGCGTTGGGAAGTTGCCCCCATTCCGGCCCGGACATACGGATCTACCTGCGCATTTACAAATTCGTAAACTTTTTTCAAAAAAGTGCTTGCACAGTTCTCGAAACATAGGTTATTATCTTCCTCGTTGAACGCGCGGGTTCAACAAAGCGAACCGCGAATCAACAACATAGCATGTCGGAGTGGCGGAATTGGCAGACGCGCTAGCTTGCGGTGCTAGTGCCCGCTTTTTGGTCATGCGGGTTCAAGTCCCGCCTCCGACACCATCGCATTTGAGAAGCCTCTTCGGAGGCTTTTTTGTTACCGATAGACGGTGAGGTTCACGATGGAAACGCTTGAGCGCAATGAGTGGGCGGACGTTGCCCAATTGGTCGAGATCACGAGCGATGCTGTCATTATCTGCGAGCTCGACGGAACCATTTTGCATGTAAATAATCGCTTGCTCGACTTGATGTGCGAGGAGCGTTCCGATGTGATCAACGGGGACGTTAAAGACCTCTTGTACTCGTCGGCTTTTGAACGCGCGACAGAGCATCGGCTTCCTTTTGAGACCAATGGAACAAAGAGCGAGTTGATGCTCAAGTTAAGTGACGGATCGTTTATTCCCGTCCTGGTTTGTGCCGGCTCGGTTACGCCGCCTCGAATCTTTGGCCGCCGTGCGCCGCGCGTTCTGGTGGCACTCCATAGCATCGAAGAACAGTATTCGCACGACCGTCAGCTCAAGCGTGCGCTTTCGGAGCTTAGAGTGGCGAATAAGCGTCTCTCGGGTACATTGTCGGTCATTATGAGCACGGTGGGCTCCGATGAGCTCCCTAGCTTGCTCGATACCGTTTTGAATCAGCTCGTTGGAACGCTCGATGCCTCCGGTGCGGCTATCTATTTTTCCGAGAGTGGCGGCTTTAAGCTCCGCGGTGTTTCTAAGGAGCTTGAGGACAGCTATCTGCCCGAGTTTTTGCCGTATGGCGCTGGCATTCCGACGTATGTTCTTCGCGAGTCGCGTGCCTGTCGCTTGTCGATTCAACAGGACCTTGAGGGTGATAGGGCTGCCTCCGGTATGTTCATGGACCTGGACAATCGTTCTAAGCACCTGTTGCGCGTGCAGGATATGCCTCCGTACCGCAGCGAGATCTGTCTTCCCGTTTTTTACGGTACGCAGATCCTTGGCGTGCTGGAAGTTGGTTGGAAGCGCCCCCAGGCGCCACTTGCCTATGACGTTAATGTACTCGAGGTCATTTGCGATTACCTGTCTATCCAGCTGGTCGGCATGGCATCGAGCCTTCGCTCTCGTCGCACGGCCGAGCTTGGCCGCTCGCTCAATGTCTTACGTGATGAGTTGTTTACCTTTCTAGACGATTCCGCCGCGGCTACCCAGGCTATATCGTCCGAGATTTGCAATATGCTCAACTGTCATTTTTGCCCTGTTGAGTATGACGCCAGTCTGGGCTCCTATGTCATAGATTTTGAAGGCGGCAGTCGCGTTGCTTTGCCGGACGATCCCGAGAAACTTTTCTTTTCCACGACGGCGCCAGCGGCACGTTTGGGGGTTGGCCCTGATGGCTTTGAGGCGTCTGTTTTGGGCGGCACGAGTGCCGAGGATCTTAAACACGTCCGTATAACTCGCGTTGACGAATCGATGCCTATGGGAGGCTGGCTTAGGGCGCATGGTCTGCCTTGCCAGGGTCTCTACGTCGACACCGGCATCGAGGCGGGGCGCCCGCGCTCTGAGGGTGATGGCAAACACAGCAACGACGCGATCGTTCCTGCTTCTGTTGCGAAAGGCCCGACGACGCGCGCGCTTCTGCTTCGTGACGGTAGTCAAGAGCCGATTGATGACCTTGAATATGACTACTTGGTGCACTTGGCGCATGACTTTGAACTGATCTACGAGGGCGAATCTCAAAAGCGCGAGGAGCGCCATATCGCTCAGACCCTCCAGATTGGCATGAGAAATTCGCTTGGTGACGTTCCGGGTATCGCGACCGATTCGGTATACCTTTCGGCAACGAATTCGGCGTTGGTTGGCGGCGACTTCTATACTCTTGTCCGTCTTCCCGACGATTGCGCCGTTATGATTTTGGGCGATGTATCCGGCAAAGGAATCGAGGCGGCGTCGATGTCAGCGCTCGTCAAGACGGCGCTGACGGCCTATGCCTGGGAGGGTGCTGGGCCCGCCCGTATGGCCCGCTCGCTCAATAGCATGCTCATGGGCTTTTCGAGGGTCGAGACGTTCGTGACGGCGTTTATCGCCAAGATTGATCTTAAAGCGGGTCGCGCTACCTACTGCTCTGCGGGACATCCTCCCACTATGGTCATTAGACCGTCGTCGACGCCGCTTGGCGGCGGAGAAACCCGAGGGGGAGAAGTGGAGCTCCTTGGGTGCCAATCGGGCGTGATCGGTGCCTTTGAGAGCATGGTGTACGAGACAGGCGTGTTTACGTTCGCTCCTGGTGACATGCTATTCATGTATACCGACGGAGCAATCGAAGCACGTGATCGCTCGGGTGCTTTCTTTGGCGAGCAGCGCCTTCGTGACCTTTTGCTCTCTGTCTCGGGTGAGGGTGTATCGGGAATCTGCGGTAAGGTCTTGGGAGAGCTTGACCGCTTTACCGAGTCGGCGCTGGACGATGACATTGCGCTGGTTTCCCTTGAGTTTTTACGGGGTCGATCGTAGACCGCGATACTTGACGGGCAAAATCTGCGCAGCTGCAGATATGTATGCATCGAGCGAGCTCTTTTGGGGAACCATGGTCGTATGAATGAGTGGAATGACATAGCGGTTTTGACGCCACCGGGTGATGTCGACATCGCCTCGGTGTCCGTGCTGCGCCGACGGTTGGATAATCTGATCGACCGGGGCGTGCGTCGCGTTGTCATCAATTGCCAGGCCGTGGGCTTTATCGACTCGACGGGTTTGGCGTTTTTGCTTACACGTGCCAGAGAGCTCATGAGGCGAGAGGGCCTGCTTTCGCTCGTTAACGCCTCCGATGAGGTCATTCGCTTTTTGGAGATTGCCCGACTTGTCGACATCCTTCATGTTGCGGGTCCGGCGCGTGAGTCGATTCCCGCTATTCCGGTGGGGGAGTTGCCACGATGGAGCAAGAGCGTCGAGGTCCGACAGGGTATCGAGAATCTTCCATACTATCGACATCGCATCGCCGAACTCCTTGAATCGCTTCCGTTGCGCCGCGACGAGCGCTACGATGTCGCGTTGGCGTCGGGGGAGGCGCTGGGTAATGCCTATGACCATGCGGGCGGTATCGGGTGCGTCCTGACGGTTCAGGCCTATGGCGATCGCGTCGTGGTTGAGGTGCTTGATCGGGGTGCCGGCTATTCTATCGATGGGGCGAGCGAACCGGTCGCATCTGAGGAACGCGGCCGTGGTATCAAGCTTATGCGTATGCTTGTCGATAACGTGGAGGTTGCTCGTCGCACAGACGGCACCGGCACGCGCGTGCAGATGGTGAAGCTATTTAGCGGAGCACTGGAATCGCGTGCCTAGCCAATCGCTTTAGCGCGTTTAGCCACCAAGAACACGCGGCCGGCAACTTTTTTGAAAAAAGTACTTGCGTCTTTTGGATAACTCGCGTAAATTAATAACCCGCAAGCGGACATGGCTCAGTTGGTAGAGCACAACCTTGCCAAGGTTGGGGTCGCGGGTTCGAGCCCCGTTGTCCGCTCCATTGCATTTCCGGACCGTTTAGGCGGTCCTTTTTCGGCGAAGTGGCCAAGTGGTAAGGCAGAGGCCTGCAAAGCCTTTACCCCCGGTTCGAATCCGGGCTTCGCCTCCAGGCAACATCCGGGCGCTCCGGCGCCCGTTTTGTTTTACATATGCGGACATGGCTCAGTTGGTAGAGCACAACCTTGCCAAGGTTGGGGTCGCGGGTTCGAGCCCCGTTGTCCGCTCCAACTATCTTACGCGGTTCTAACGAACCGCGTTTTTTGTTGACGCTGCGCGAGCCCCGGGCACCCCATCTTGCCCCCTCAATCGTCGGTCGCGTACATAAAGTACGCTTCCCTCCTCTTTCGCGGCAACCTGGGGCACCCGGAGCCCGCTCGCTGTTGTGGCCGGGGGAGTGAGTCTTCCGTTCTTTTCACTAATCGATCGATTCGTCCCAGGAGGCTCGAGCCCGAGAGGGAGCGAGCGTTTTGGGGTGTGGCTGTGGCGTTGTTTGCCTCGAATGTCCGCTTTGGGCGTATCATCGTGGGCATCTCGCAAAACCTCGTTGCAAGGGAGGCTCACCCCATGGCTGCAGAAAAGTCCTCTTCGCGCTCATGGATGTCCGATGCCGCGATCTATCAGATCTACCCGCGTTCGTTTAAGGATTCGACCGGTTCGGGTCTGGGCGATATCGCGGGCATTACCCAGCAGATGGACTATCTTGAGCGGCTGGGCATCGAGGCCATCTGGCTGAGCCCGTTTTACCCTTCGCCTCTTGTCGATGGCGGCTATGATGTGGCGGACTACTGCGATGTCGACCCACGTCTCGGCTCGCTTGACGACTTCGATGACATGATCGCTGCGGCTCACGCGCGCGGCATCAAGGTCATCGTCGATATCGTGCCCAACCATTCATCCAACCAGCACCCCTGGTTCAAAGCCGCTCTTGCCGCCGGCCCCGGATCGCCCGAGCGCGCCCGTTATATCTTTCGCGATGGTCGCGGCGAGCATGGCGAGCTGCCTCCCACCAATTGGAATGCCAACTTTGGCGGCCCCGCCTGGACGCGTGTTGCGGACGGTCAATGGTATCTGCACATGTTTACGCCCGAGCAGCCGGACTTTGACTGGTCATGCCCCGAGGTTCACGCGTTCTTTTGCGACGTCCTGGCGTTTTGGAGCGATCGAGGCGTCGATGGCTTTCGCATCGATGTGGCGCACGGTCTCGCCAAGGATCTCGACCGCGATGACCTCGACCGGTGGCATCTCGCCGAGGGCGATGACATGGTTGACGACGGCGCCCATCCGCTGTGGGACCGCAACGAGGTCCACGAGATCTATCGCGAGTGGCGCCGCGTGTTCGACCGCTATAATCCGCCGCGCAGCGCCGTTGCCGAGGCGTGGGTGCTGCCTGAGCGCCAGTATCTCTATGCGCGTCCCAGCGAGCTTGGCCAGACATTCAACTTTGAGTTTGCCAAGGCCACTTGGACCTATGATGACATGCACGCTGCAATCGAGGAGGGCTTGAAGGCAGCTATCGAATCCGATTCCGCCTCGACCTGGGTACTCTCCAACCACGACGTGCCGCGCGTGGCGACGCGCTATGCCCTGCCGCAAATCAAGGCGACGCGCTACCACCAGATTGCGCTCGACTGGCTCTTACGCGACGGGTCGTCTTATGACGAGGACCGTGAACTCGGCGAGCGCCGCGCGCGGGCGGCTCTTTTGCTTGAACTGGCGCTTCCGGGCTCGGCATACGTGTATCAGGGTGAGGAGCTCGGTCTTTTTGAGGTGGCTGATATCCCGTGGACTGCACTCGAAGATCCCAGTGCAACCAATACGCGCGGACCGAAGCGCGAGAAGGGGCGCGACGGCTGTCGTGTGCCCCTGCCGTGGGTAGCGGCGGACGATCTCGCGCAGGGCGGATCGTTTGGGTTTTCGCCGGCGGACGCTGATGCGGCGCCCCATCTGCCGCAGCCTGCATGGTTTTCCGATTATGCTGCCGATAGGGAAGAAACGGACCCGACATCGATGCTTGCGCTCTATCGTGACGCCCTCTGGCTGCGGCGCAAGCTGCGCGGGTGCGCCAACGATCTTGCGTGGCTCGATCTTGACGGGCGCACCGGTCTTGCGGATGGTGCCGAGGGCGCTGAGGGCGGCGTCATCGCCTATCGCCGCGATAACGGCTGGGCGTGCGTGACGAACTTCGGTGCAGCACCCGTGGAGCTGCCGGCGGGCAGGGTCCTGCTCACCTCATCAGCGCTTGCAGACGGCAGACTCGCGCAGGACAGCTCTGCCTGGATCATGCTCGGTGAGATGTAAGGGCCTCTTGCGGCGAGTTTGCGTTTGCCTGCGCCTTCCGTGGTGGCTGATGTCTTCGCGAGGTTCGCGAGGGCGTCGCAAAACTTTTCAAAAAAAGTTCTTGCATAGGATGCGGGCATCACGTAAGATTAATCCTCGTAAGCGGACATGGCTCAGTTGGTAGAGCACAACCTTGCCAAGGTTGGGGTCGCGGGTTCGAGCCCCGTTGTCCGCTCCATTTGGGCGTTTAGCTCAGGGGAAGAGCGCTTCCCTGACACGGAAGAGGTCAGAAGTTCAAATCTTCTAACGCCCACCAAATGTTCGCAGCTCAGAGGCTATGTCCTCTGGGCTGTTTTGTTTTTTGTCACCAAGCGCGCCGCCAAATAAGTCATCAAATATTGATCCAAGGTCCGTACGCGATGGTCTTTGTATCCCGTAGGGGTGCCGGCAGATTGCATGTGTCCTGGCCCATCATGACCGCAACATGTTGGTCAAGGACAATCTTTTGGATTCTTTTGGCGCGAGCAGCTTGGTTTTGGTGCTATTTGGCGGCGGCACGGTTGAGGGGGTTTCAAAACTGCTGTGCAGGTAGTTGGGTTGATAACGTTTTAGCAGTCTGCCAAGAGGCCTTCATTTATAATGCGTCTGCAAATTGACCAATTGCTTTGACCTGCTGAAACACTATATGTTGTGTTTGACCTAAAAAAAGAATACAGGATATAGATGCCTCTTTGTCGTATGATAGATGGCGGACAGAGAACGAGAACCTTATTCGCCCCATTATTTGGATGGATCTTTGAGCCCCTTGATTGGCTGCGAGGATTGTCCGCATGAGGGCCTATGGTTATCGAAAACACAGATTGCGCGACGGCGCCGCAAGACAGGGTAAGCCCTGCCGGGCATCGTTTGGCTCTGAAGCGCAATGAGGCTACGATGCGAAAGAGGCAAGAGGATGAAGATCATCAAGCGCAGCGGCACCGAGGTTACCTTTGACATCGATAAGATCGTCAATGCGATCCGCGCCGCAAACTTGGAGGTCGAGGAAGGCTCTCGCCTTACCGACCGCCAGGTGATCTATGCGGCACAAAACGTCGCCGAGGCATGTGAGAAGGCCGGCCACACCGTATCGGTCGAGGAGATCCAGGATCTGGTCGAGGACGAGATTATGCGTCTCGACTGCTACGAGGTCGCTCGCCACTACATCATCTACCGCTATGTTCAGAGCCTGAAGCGCCAAAAGAACACGACCGATGACAAGATTCTGTCGCTGATTGAGTGCAATAACGAAGAGGTCAAGCAGGAGAACTCCAACAAGAATCCGACCGTCAACTCCGTTCAGCGTGACTACATGGCCGGCGAGATCTCCAAGGATCTGACCCAGCGCGTGCTGCTGCCCCAGGAGATCGTGGATGCGCACAACGAGGGCCTGATTCACTTCCATGATTCGGATTACTTTGCCCAGCACATGCATAACTGCGACCTGGTGAACCTGGAGGACATGCTCCAGAACGGTACTGTTATCTCGGGCACGCTGATTGAGAAGCCGCATAGCTTCTCGACTGCCTGCAACATTGCGACGCAGATCATCGCCCAGGTTGCTTCCTCCCAGTACGGCGGCCAGTCGATTTCGCTGACCCATCTTGCCCCGTTCGTCGAGGTGAGCCGCCAGAAGATTCGCGGCGAGGTTGCCCGCGAGCTTGAGGAGCTCGGTGTTTCCGCTCCCGCAGAGAAGGTGCGTGAGGTCGTAGAGGACCGTCTGCGTGATGAGATCCGTCGCGGTGTCCAGACGATTCAGTATCAGGTCGTGACCCTTATGACCACCAACGGCCAGGCACCATTCGTGACGGTCTTCATGTACCTCAACGAGGCCCGCTCGGTCCAGGAGAAGCACGATCTTGCCATGATCGTGGAGGAGACGCTTCGCCAGCGCTATGAGGGCGTTAAGAACGAGGCGGGCGTGTGGATCACCCCGGCGTTCCCCAAGCTTATCTATGTGCTCGAGGACGATAACGTTTACGAGGATTCCCCGTACTTCTATCTGACTCAGCTGGCCGCCAAGTGCACCGCCAAGCGCATGGTGCCCGACTACATCTCCGAGAAGAAGATGCGCGAGCTTAAGCTTTCGAAGGGTGAGACCGCGGGCAATGGCGATTGCTACACCTGCATGGGTTGTCGCAGCTTCCTGACGCCCGACCGCTCGGGCAACGGCTTTAATAACGTTGCAAACGCGCTGAACTATGACCCGAGCAAGCCCAAGTATTACGGTCGCTTTAACCAGGGTGTTGTGACCATTAACCTGCCCGATGTCGCACTGAGCTCGCACCAGGACATGGACAAGTTCTGGAAGATCTTCGACGAGCGCCTTGAGCTGTGTCACCGCGCTCTGCTGTGCCGCCATGAGCGCCTGATGGGCACGCTTTCGGATGCCGCGCCGATTCTTTGGCAGTACGGCGCCCTGGCACGCCTTAAGAAGGGCGAGACGATCGATAAGCTGCTCGTGGGCGGCTATTCCACCATCAGCCTGGGTTACGCCGGTCTGTATGAGTGCGTCAAGTACATGACGGGCCACAGCCACACCGAGAAGGAGGGTACGCCCTTTGCCATGGCAGTTATGCAGCGTATGAACGACAAGTGCGCGGAGTGGAAGGCCGCGAGCGATATCGATTTCTCGCTGTACGGTACGCCGCTGGAGTCGACGACGTACAAGTTCGCCAAGTGCCTGCAGCGCCGTTTTGGCATTATTCCGGGCGTGACGGACAAGGGCTATATCACCAATAGCTACCATGTTCACGTGTCCGAGGAGATCGATGCCTTCGATAAGCTTAAGTTTGAGGGCATGTTCCAGCAGCTTTCGCCGGGCGGCGCCATCTCCTACGTCGAGGTTCCCAACATGCAGGACAACCTTAAGGCTGTCATTCGCGTGATGCAGTACATCTACGACAACATCATGTACGCCGAGCTCAACACCAAGAGCGACTACTGCCAGGTGTGCGGTTACGACGGTGAGATCAAGATTGTCGAGGATGACGGCAAGCTGGTGTGGGAGTGCCCCAGCTGCGGCAACCGCGACCAGGAGAAGATGAACGTCGCTCGTCGTACGTGCGGCTACATCGGTACCCAGTTCTGGAACCAGGGTCGAACCGAGGAGATCCGCGACCGCGTGCTGCATCTCTAATAACCATCCCAGGCCGCCCCGTAGCGAGGCCCCGGACCTTTACTCGCTATTTCGGACAGTCCTGGCTCACGACGGAGGCGCCACTGGCGCCTCCTGTTCGTGCGGAACTCATATCGAGCAAAGGTCCGGGGCCTCGCTACGGGGCGGCCAAGTTGATGTAGCTGAGATGCAGCACGCAGCCTGCTCGCTCCTCGAAGTTCTTAGCGGAAATGAGTTGACTTGCAACAACGCTTTGCTTGCGATGGCGGTTGAGCCGCAACCCAGTTTTTATTAGACCTCGAACCCTATACTCGATGTTCGCTTCGTTCATTGAGTTACCCTTTGCATGAGGCCGGGACATATCGTCCCGCCCGCAGTTTCGCAGGCCGAAGGCCGAGAATGTTTGAGGACGGGATGATATGTCCCGGCCTCCCGGGAGAGTTACCTATGAACTACGCGAACATTAAGTATTTCGACATTGCTGATGGAGAAGGCGTCCGCACTTCTCTGTTTGTGAGCGGGTGCCGTCGTGGCTGCAAGAATTGCTTTAACTCCGTCGCGTGGGACTTTGCCGCGGGCGAGCCGTTTGATCGTGCCGTCGAGGACAAGATTATCGAGAGCCTCGATCATCCCTTTATTGACGGCCTGACGATTCTGGGCGGCGAGCCTATGGAGCCCGAGAATCAAGCGGGACTCGTTGATTTTGTCGAGCGTGTTCGCGCGGCCTATCCAGCGGGGTCGGGGAAGACTATTTGGTGTTTCACCGGCGATGTGCTCGAGGAGCTTATGCCGGGAGGCCGCCACCATACCGAGGTCACGGACCGTATCCTTGCCTGCCTCGACATGTTGGTGGATGGCCCGTTTGTTCAGGATCTGTATGATATCTCATTGCGTTTTAGGGGCTCGAGTAACCAGCGCGTGATCGATATGAACGCTACGCGCGCCCGTGCTGAGCGCGAGGGCGTTGCGCTTTGTGATGCGGTTGAACTTTGGCGTGATGATCCGGTCTATTCGACCCATACTATGTAGCTTGTGGTCGATGCCGGAGGGCGTGGTACCATAGCGCGAACGTGAAATCGGAAAAGTGAGGCCCAGATGGTCGATCAGGAAAAAGTCGAGGCCGCCATTAAGCTGTTGCTTGAGGGCATAGGCGAGGACCCAACTCGTGAGGGCCTGTTGGAGACCCCGGCGCGCGTTGCCCGTATGTATGGTGAGATCGCCGGCGGCATGGGCCAGAGTGCCGAGGAGCACCTGTCCAAAACCTTTGCCGTCGCTTCGAATGATTTGGTTATCGAGCGCGACATCACGTTCTATTCGCTGTGTGAACATCATCTGCTACCGTTTTATGGCAAGGCCGCCATTGGTTATATCCCTAACGGTCGGGTGGCTGGGCTTTCCAAGCTCGCCCGCACGGTTGAGGTTTATGCGCGCCGTCTGCAGCTGCAGGAGCAACTGTGTGCACAGGTTGCCGATGCCCTCATGGACTATCTCGCTCCCCAGGGAGCGATTGTGTTGATGGAGGCCGAGCATATGTGCATGACGATGCGTGGCGTGCAAAAGCCCGGCACCAAGACCGTGACGCTCGCTCGCCGCGGCGTCTTTGAGACCGATCCCGCGCTCGAGGAGCGTTTCTTTAGGATGTTGGGCCGCTAACCATGAGAGTCGTCAACGACTTTACATCGAAGACCGATGAGGGGACGTCGCGTCGCGGCTTTATGGCTTCGGGCCTGGCCCCCTTTGGTGCCATGCCTCGCATTGATTACATTTGTGCCAACGGGCTGTTCCGACGGCACCTGGGCAACATTGCACAGTTGGAATCGGGGCGCATCTTCTGCCGCCACGGTATTGACCATCTGCTCGATGTCGCTCGCATTATGTGGATCAAGAATCTCGAGGAACAGCTCGAATTTGACCGCGAGGTCATCTACGCCACGGCACTTCTTCACGATATCGGCAAAGATGAACAGTATGAATCGGGTATATCCCATGATGTTGCAAGCGAACGCGTCGCTGATGCGATTCTCGGCGGCATGCCCGATGACGTGGCGTTTGAGCCGGCCGATGCCGCAGCCATTAAGACGGCCATTCTGGGCCATCGAAAGCTGCGCGTGAACAGCCAACCGCTTGAGCGTCTGCTCTATGCAGCCGACAAAGCGTCGCGCGCCTGCTTTGCATGCCCCGCGCGCAATGCTTGCAACTGGAGCGATGATAAAAAGAACCTGTCGATTCGCGTGTAGTTAGTTTGCGCGGTTGGGGTTCTAAACGAAGGAGACGATCGCGTTGAGTAACAAAAAACTGCCCGAGAATGCAACCAAGACTGAAGGTGCTGAGCTCGCCCGCCGTGGAAGGGGCGAAATATCCACCGCAACGGCGGTGCCTCACGTGAGCTATGATGATCTGCGCCATGCCGATCGTATTGTCATTGACGGCCTTGAGGTTTTTGCCAACCATGGCGTGTATCCCGAGGAGAACGCGCTGGGTCAGAAGTTCATCGTTTCTCTGGTGCTCTATGCCGACCTGCGCGCGGCGGGGGAGCACGATAACCTGGATGCCTCGATTGACTACGGCTCGGTGTGCCACGATGTCGATGGCTATCTGCGCGAGCATACGTTTAAGCTCATCGAGGCGGCAGCCGAGGGGACAGCCCAGATGCTGCTGCGCCGTTATCCCTCGCTGCTTGGTGTGCGCATAAAGCTCGATAAGCCGTGGGCTCCTGTTGGCCTGCCCCTGGCAAGCTGCGGCGTCGAGATCGAGCGCGTGCGCTAACCGGTTCTAATACGACTCTATGGGTGGCTGCTTGAGCCGCTGCGACAGAGCTTTATTGTTGGGACAGTACGTGTCGAGCAGGGCGTGGAATCGCTGATTGTGGCTTGGCTCGAGCAAGTGGACGAGCTCGTGGGCGACAACCATGTCGAGGCATTCGATGGGATAGGCGGCAAGTTCGAGTGCGATGCGAATGGCGCCGGTCTTGGGCGTGCATGATCCCCAGCGCGTTTTCATGCTGCGCACGGAGACGCGGGCCACGGTGACGCCCATTGCGATTTCGTACGCGTGCACCATATCGTACAGCGCCGTGGTGACCTCGGTTGCATAGAGCTGGTCGATACGGGCTTGGAGCTCATCGGACGTTAGGCCGTCGAGGATTGCGTGCCGCTTGGCCTGTGGGCCTTCGTCCGATTCATCGGTACCCATAAAACTTGCGAAGGTGGCCTGTTTGGGTCGCGGTGCGGGTGATGCAAAGTTGTGATCGAGTGCATCCTGTACCGTGATGGGCTTGCCCCAAAGTGCAATGATGGACGAGGGGCTGAGCGGCTCTCGTGCCGTCGCCTGACGTTGCTCGCGCTGGGCAAGTCGGCTGATAATCCAGGCGCTGTTGCGCTTCACAAACGCTTCGATACGCTCGCGGCTGGCGCCGATCGGTGCGCTGGCGTGGACCTCGCCGCTCGATGTGACGCGTAGGTTGAAGTTCTTGACGCGCTTTTTGGTAACGACGACGGGGATGGTCGTCCCATCCGGTCGGGATGCGGAAATCGTAAACTGCTGCGTCAAAAGCGGTCCTTCAGATCGGGGACGGGCCGGCATGTCGACCGTTCGGCATGCCGGCCCGCTCAAGGGATGTGAAATTAATAACGCTCGAAGAAGGCAAGCGCGTTGTCGCTGCAGAGCTTTTGCATCACGGTCTTGCCAAAATGCTTGGAAAGCATGTTCTGGAACTCGGGCATCTTGCTGGCATCGGAGAGGAAAGCGGGCACCGTGGCGCCGTCCCAGTCGCCGCCGAGCGCGATGACGTCCTCGCCGCCCAGGTCGAGCCAGTGCTCGATATGCGCCGCCAGCTGGTCGAAGGTGACGTCTGCGGCGGTCTTGTCGGTTGCGTCGTTGGAAAGGAACTCGCTGCAGTAGTTGAGGCCGACGATGCCACCCATGTCGCGAATGGTGCGGAACTGGTCGTCGGTAAGGTTGCGTTTGGCGCCGCAAACCGCACGGGAGTTGGAGTGGCTGGCGACGAAGGGACGCGTGGCGCGGGCGGCGACCTCGTCAAAGCACTCATCGTTGAGGTGGGAGACGTCGAGCACCATGCCGGCGTGCTCCATCTGCGTAAGCGCCTCGATGCCGGCGGCGGTGAGGCCGGCGTGGGTGTCGTGGCCGCTCGCGAGCGGTCCCTGCGCGTTCCAGCTGAGTGACGACATAAGCACGCCCAGGCTCTTGAGCACCTCGATCAGCGCGGGGTCCTCGGCAAAGAACGTGGCGTTTTCGATGGTGTGGATGCAAGCGACCTTGCCGTCCTTGAGCGCGGGGCGAATGTCTGCGGCGCTGCGCACGTTGACCATACGGTCGTGGTTGAGCATTGCCTGGCCGCTCATATGCGCCATGATCTGCGCCTGGAAGCGCGCGGCGTGGGCGGTGGGAATCTCGTCGGGGACAAACGTGGCGAAGCACTGTGCCCACGGCGTGTTGCCGATCTTTGCGAGCGAGATGGCACAGGCGTTACCCTCGATGAGGTCGAAATCTTGCGGATGCGTTTCGTCGCCGGGGAAATAACCGTCGGTGCCGGCGGTAAAGCGCAGGTCGAGATCGAGCGTGGCCCAGCCGATTCGGTCGGCAGTGTCGCAGTGTAGGTCAAATACGGGATATGCCATGGTTCCTCCGGTTGCAGCGTTTCTTTGCAAACTGTCATTGAATTGTATGACTAGGGTATAGTTAGCGCCATATGTTCACGGCGGCCCGCGTTGTGCGCCGCCCTTATCACGGAGGTTACCATGTCCAACCAGGGCAAGAAGGTCAAGACCCATTATCGCGGCACGCTCGATGACGGCACGCAGTTCGATAGCTCCTACGATCGCGGCGAGCCGCTGGAGTTCACCTGCGGCGCCGGTCAGATGATCAAGGGCTTCGACGCCGCTGTTGTCGACATGCAGGTGGGCGAGAAGAAGACCGTGCACATTCCTGCTGCCGATGCCTACGGCGAGCACAATCCCGAGATGGTTCTGACCTTCCCGGCCGAACAGGTTCCCAACATCGAGCAGATCGAGAAGGGCATGAAGCTTTTCCTGTCCACGCCGAGCGGTATGCCCGTTCCCGCCGTGGTCATCGACGTAACGCCCGAGGCTGTGACGCTCGACGCCAACCACGAGCTGGCCGGCAAGGACCTCAACTTTGATATCGAGCTCGTTGAGGTCGAGGGTTAGAGTATGCCTGAACGCTTGGTTTCGACGACATGCTTGGGAAATCTCAACGATCCGTCCTATGAACTCCTGCTTCGCCGGAAGTTGGGCGGCGTCTTTGAAGTTGACGAGCTACTGTTCGATTGGGACCGGGCTGATGTATGCGCGTTTGCGGGCGTGACGGAGCTGGGGCGCACGATCGATGTTCGGCTGGATGCTGCCGACGGCGGTCGTCTTGCCGATGGCGACGTGCTCGCCATCGACCGTTCGGGCATGGTGCCCGTGGCGGTTGTCGTGCGCCTGCGCAGCGCCGAGGTTTATTTGGTCGAAGTCGACCGCATGGATCCGATTGCGCTCGCGCATGCGTGCTGGGAGATCGGCAATATGCACGCGCCGCTTTTCCGAGGCGATTCGGACGAGCATACCGTGCGCATGTATACGCCGGTGCAGCCTGTTTTGGGCTGCATGCTCCGGGGCGTCGAGGGTGTTCGGCTCTCGGTGGTTACCCGTGAACTCGATGCGGACCGGCGCTTTGCATCGAGTGCGGCGGAGGCCGTCGTGAGCATGGCTCCCGACTTTACCATCGTAAAAAAGACGCGCGGCTAAGCGCGTATATACGCAAGGCGGGCTTTGAGGGGCGACCAATCAAGGTCCGTCTTGCTGTTGATAGGAGGCTTTGGGGAAGCATATGGGTCTTGAGGGAATCAAGCTGATTGCATGCGATTTGGACGGCACGTTGCTGCATCCGGGGGAGCGCGAGCCGCGTTCCGAGGCCTTTGAACTCATCGATGAACTGCATCGTCGCGGTATCGTGTTTATGCCGGCGAGCGGCCGTCAATATGCGAGCTTGCGCTACCTGTTTGCCCCGGTGGCCGATGAGCTCGCCTATGTATGCGAAAACGGAGCCCTGGTGATGAGCGAGGGGCGTGCCGTTGTCAAGCGCTCTATGGAGCGTGACCTGGCGATGGATATCGCGAATGCCGTGGTCGCCTACCCCCATGCCGACGTTACCCTTTCCTGCGAGGGGCACCTCTACACCATAAGCGGCAACGATGCGTTCGTCGACCATTTGCGCTATGAGGTCCACTGCGATGTGGCGGTGGTCGGCCGTCCCGAGGACATCGACGAGGACGTCATTAAGATTGCCTTCCAGATGCCCGAGGTGGATCAGCCGGCGGCCCTGGAGTATTTCGAGCGCCTCTTTAGCGACCGTGTTGACGTGATGACGTCGGGAACCGAATGGACGGACTTTATCGGTTTCGGTTCGGGCAAGGGCTCCGCGCTTGCCGATTACGGTCGTGCCCTGGGTATTTCGCCCGATGAGATGATGGCGTTTGGCGATAACGAAAACGACCGCGACATGCTCAACGTAGTGGGCCATCCTTATCTAATGGAGAGCTGCAATCCCTCTATGCGCGGCATCAACGACCACGTCCGCTACGTGCGCACGGTCGAAGAGGAGCTGCGCCGTCTGCTCGCCGAGTAGGTTTTCGGGACATACCTAGAAATCTATTTTTTGCTGCAAAGTGCGAAAAGGTGGATTTAAGGCATGTTCCAAACATCTACCGGCAGTCGGGGCAGAGAGCCTCGAAGATGGTGTAGTGCGATGTGACGTGCCAGCCGATTTGCTCGGATGCCTTGGCGTCGAGCTGGGCATCGAAGGGGAGCGGTACGTCGATGACGCGGCTGCACGAGGTGCAGATGATATGTGCGTGCGGCTCGATCGTGCGATCGAAGCGGCTGCCGCCCGGCGTCTTGATGGAGAGGATCTCGCCGGCGTCGGCCAAGAGATTGAGATTGCGGTAGACCGTACCACGGCTGATTTTGTCATCCTGCGCGCGCACGACGTTGTAAATTTCGTCGGCGGTGGGATGGTTATAGCTTTGGCGCACGGCGTCGAGAACCAGCTTTCGCTGCTTGGTATTCCTTCTTTGCACCGCCATGCGCCTCGCCTCTTTTCTATCAACGGTCGTAGGTAAATGATACCGTATTTAGCACACAATACTAATAACGAGGAATGAAACCGTCTTCATTGGCAAGTGGGGCTCGGGTCTGGGCGTCTACGAGGCGAAAACGCGTTCCCATGCGCTCGTAGGAGGCATGAAGCGCCTCGAGATGAGACAGGATGTTTGCCGGAGCCCCCTGTATCTCCATCTCGACTGAGCCGTCTTCCATGTTGCGCACCCAGCCGGTGAGTGCGCGTGCCTGCGCGAGGTTGGTGTTGGCAAAGCGAAAACCGACGCCCTGGACTTGCCCCTCCCAGCGCAGGAAATAGCGCAGGGGAGCGTCTTGAGTGGCCTCGTCGCTTGCGAGCACAGTAAGCCTGCGGCGCAGCTCGAGCTCGACGTTTGATGGTTTTTGAGGCTCTCGACTGCCACCGGTGACGCTGGAGAAGAACGTATCGAAGAGACCCATCGCTATGCCTGCTTGCCTGCATCGGCCGGGAAGGTTATGCCGGCCTGCTGGCGCACGGCATCCATGATGCGCAGTGAGACGAGCGTGACATCGCGGTAGTGGCCAAGCTCGTGGCGTCCCGCCGGGGTCTCCCAAATCTCTTCCTTAACGTTATCGATGCCGCCGATGGCGCTGATAAAGTCTGTGAGTTCGTATTCCATAGTGTTGCTCGATTCGGGCAGGTCGAGCACGCGGCCGTTGTCGCCCTGTTCGCGCGGCGCCTCGGTCGCCGAGCCACGTACGACGTCGCCGCGGTAGTCGATGCGGACGTTGCGGGGCGCGGACAGATGATCGATCTGGATAGTGCCACGCTCGCCTTCGATCTGCGAGGGCAGCAGGTCATTCGTAATTTTGGAGTGCGCGAGCTCGACGGAGATACGGCCACCGCCGTAGCTGGCGAGGATGGATCCGCAGCCGTCGATGGGGCCGTGCGTGAGCTGTCGCGTGGTGGGGTCGAGCAGAGTAATCATGCTCGTAAGGCCGGAGGGCATGCCGAAAATCTCGACCATGGGCTCGACGGTGTAGACGCCAATGTCCATGAGGGAACCCGATGCCATATTGCAGTCGAAGATATTGGTGGCGCGTCCCGCGAGAATCTCGTTGTAGCGCGAGGAATATTTGCCAAAGCGCAATGAGGCGCGGCGGATGGGGGCGATCTCGCCCAGGGCGTCCTCGATGGCGTGGAAGGCGGGATCGTGGAGGGGACGCATGGCCTCGAGGGCCACGACACCTGCTGCCTCGGCAGCGCGGAAGACTTCCAGCGCCTGCGCTTCGGTGGCGCAGAAGGGCTTCTCGACGATGACGTGCTTGCCACCGGCGATGCAGGCAAGGGCCTGCTCGTAGTGAAGTGCGTTGGGGCTGCCGATATAGACGGCGTCGACGTCGGCGGCTGCCGCAAGCTCATCGAGTGAGGTAAAGTTTCGCTCGCCATCGCGCTCGGCGGTAAAGGCAGCACCGCGATTGGCATCGCGTGAAAGCGTGCCCACAAACACGGCTTGGTCGTTGGCGTTGACGACTTGGATAAAGTCGTCGGTAATCATGGATGTGCCGATGGTCGCGATGCGCAGCATACGTCCCCCTTGCGTTGTTTGGTCTACAGGATGAGTGTAGCGCGTGGGGATATAAAGCTGTACGAAAACGCTATTACAGGTCGCTCTCGTTAAAGCCGGTGTCGATATCGAGGTTGCTGCCGTCGGCCGCCGTGGTGGCGAGCTCATCGCAGCGCTCGTTGAGCTCGTGGCCGGCGTGACCCTTAACCCAGATGAACTCAACCTTATGCTTGCTTTTGGCGGTGAGTAGGCGCTCCCACAGGTCGCGGTTCTTGACGGGCTGCTTGTTGGCGGTTTTCCACCCGCGCTTTTTCCAGCCGTCGATCCAGTGCTTGTTAAAGGCGTTGACGACGTACTGCGAATCGGAATGGACTTCGACCTCGCAGGGGCGGTTGAGTGCCTCGAGCGCCACGATAACGGCCATGAGCTCCATGCGGTTGTTGGTGGTCTTGGCGTAGCCGCGCGAAAGCTCGGAGGTAAAGGTCTTGCCGGCGGGGTTGGTGTATTTGAGCACGGCGCCGTAGCCGCCGCGTCCCGGATTTGATCGGGCCGAGCCGTCGGTATAGATGATGACCTTCACGGGTTTCCTTTCTTTGAGTGCATTTCATGTGAGTGACCATTGTAGCGCCATGCCCGCCGGGGGCCAGCAATCTACGATTTCTGCCCCGTCTTCCGACTGTTAGCTGGCATGGATGATGCGGTTGAGCTCGTCGAGGTATTGCTGCAAGAGGAGAGAGGGCTTGCGCTCGTCGTGCATGATGTAGCCAACGTGCATCGTTGGGGCGTCTGCTAACGGGATCGATGCCATGCCCCATTGCATTTCATTGGAGAGGACTCCGGTCGACAGGGTGTAACCGTTCGACGTGATAAGTAAGTTGGTAAGTGTTCCGCGGTCCGAGATTCGTATGTTGCGGTCGCAAGGGATATAGCTAAAAGGTTCCTCGGCGTAATAGAAGGAGTTTGAGGTTCCCTGCTCAAAGCTGTAGCGCGTATAGGGCGCGAGGTCGGCAAGGGACAGCTGAGGGCGGCGTGCGAGCGGGTGGCGTTCGCTGACGAATACGTGGACCGTCGCGTCGAATAGGGGATGGAAGCTTGCGCGGGCATCGGCGAAGGCCTTCTGCAGAACGCGGGCGTTAAAGTCATCCAGATACAGAATGCCGATATCGCTGCGAAACGCACGGACGTCATCGATGATCTGCGATGTGGTGGTCTCGCGCATGATGAACTCGAACTTGCTGTCGCGGCAGCGCTCGACCACGTTGACAAAGGCCTCGACCGAAAAGGCGTAGTGCTGGGCGGAAATGGCGAGGCGGGCTTGCGGGATGCCGCCGTCCTCGTAGCGTGCCTCGAGCATGTCGGCCTGCTCTACGACCTGGCGCGCATAGCCCAAAAGCTCGGTGCCGTCGTTGGTGAGCGTGACGCCGCGGCTGGAGCGCGTAAAGATCTCCAGATGGAGCTCCTGTTCCAGGCTTTTGACGGCGTTTGAGATGTTGGACTGAGCAGTATAGAGGCGTTGAGCTGCGGCGTTGATTGAGCCGGACTCTGCCACGGTGATCAGAAAACGAAGCTGCTGAAGGGTCATCGACGCCATCCTTTCGATAGTTATCTATAAAACAGATAACAAGTTAGCGCTTTTAAGTGATTGACCGAGGGAGACAATGCCCGTACTATTCAAAACACACAAAGGCGGTAGGTTATTAAGCCGACCACGGAATCGGGACGCGAAAGGAGGCCCGCATATGAATTGCTTACCAAGACGAATGCCGGGCTCCTGTTTGCGCCCGTCGGCGTGATCAGGAGACAGCGACTTACTTTTCTCTTTTTACTTACTTTCGTTCGATCAAGGAGATCATCATGAGCCAGTTCATCAACAACCCCGAGCACACCTTTGGTTTCGATACCCTGCAGCTGCACGTTGGCCAGGAGAGCGCCGATCCCGCATCCGACTCCCGTGCCGTGCCGATCTACCAGACCACGAGCTATGTGTTCCGCAACTCCCAGCACGCCGCCGACCGCTTTGGTCTTGCCGACGCCGGTAACATCTACGGCCGTCTGACCAACTCCACCCAGGGCGTCTTCGAGGACCGTATCGCCGCGCTCGAGGGCGGCGTGGCAGGTCTTGCCGCCGCCTCCGGCGCTGCTGCCATCACCTATACCCTGCAGGCTCTTGCCCAGGCTGGTGACCACGTGGTGGCTCAGAAGACCATCTACGGTGGCTCCTACAACCTGCTGGAGCATACGCTCTCCCAGTTTGGCGTCGAGACCACGTTTGTCGATGCCCATAACCTGGAAGAGGTTGAGGGTGCCATCAAGGACAGCACCACGGTCATCTATCTCGAGACGCTCGGCAATCCCAACTCCGACATCCCCAACATCGACGCCATCTCCGAGATTGCCAAGAAGCACGGTCTGCCGGTTGTCGTCGACAACACCTTCGGCACTCCGTATCTGTTCCGTCCGCTGGAGCACGGCGCCAACATCGTCGTCCACTCCGCAACCAAGTTCATCGGAGGCCACGGTACCTCGCTGGGCGGTGTGATCGTCGACGGCGGTAACTTCGATTGGAAGGCGAGTGGCAAGTACGCCCAGATCGCTGAGCCCAACCCCTCCTACCATGGTGTTTCGTTTGCCGAGGCTGCCGGTCCCGCCGCCTTCGCAACCTATGTCCGCGCTATCCTGCTGCGTGACGAGGGCGCCTGCATCAGCCCGTTCAACGCCTGGGTCCTGCTCCAGGGCACCGAGACTCTGTCGCTGCGCGTCGACCGTCATGTCGAGAACACCAAGAAGGTCGTTGAGTTCCTGGCTGGCGACAGCCACGTCGCCAAGGTAAATCACCCGAGCCTGCCTGAGCACCCCGATCACGAGCTCTATCAGAAGTACTTCCCCCGTGGCGGTGCTTCGATCTTTACCTTTGAGATTAAGGGTGGCCAGGAGGCTGCATGGAAGTTCATCGATCATCTGCAGGTGTTCTCGCTGCTCGCCAACGTGGCCGACGTCAAGTCGCTCGTCGTGCACCCGGCTACCACCACGCACTCCCAGCTCTCTGCCGAGGAGCTCGCCGAGCAGAACATCACGCCCTCCACGATCCGTCTTTCCATCGGTACCGAGAACGCCGAGGATATCATTTGGGATCTGAAGCAGGCCTTTGCCGCGCTGGACGAGTAAGGCGACTTGTGCAAGGACCCCTTGCGACTCGATAGGTATAACTGCATAAAATGCCTGCTCAAGGCGCCTGTGCGAACAATGGTTGCACAGGCGTCGTTTTTGCATAGAGAGGGTGCAAAAACAGGGTTTTTGACACGCTTTATGCAATCGAGATGTGGAAAACTCCTGTTGAGAGGATGTGAGTTTTACGCAATTGACGTGCGCCTTTTGAGTAAAACCGCAGGTCGCGATTTGCTCGGGGTACTATGCAGCGCGATTAAATCACACGCAGCTCAAACGCAGCAAAAACGCACTACGGAGGTTTCCAGCTACATGAGGATCGATTCACGAAAACCGAAAGCCGCCGCCCTTTCCGCCGCTCTGACCGTGGCACTTTTGGCGGGCGCCGGCGCAACTGATGCCCACGCGGCAACACTATCCGATACGGTCGGATCTGCGCCGTCCGAGGCGACGCTGGTGCAGCCCGTCGACTACCGCGGCGACGGTTATGGCTCTATGCAGGAGTGGAACGCCTCGATGGGGGCAAAGCGCGATTCCCTGGAGATGCGCGCTCAGATCATTATGAATATGTATGGCGACTATGCTACCGATGACGAGCGCGCTGTGTTGCAGGGTTGCATCGACGGTGCGGGTAGCCTGTTGACGATGGGGGAAGTCGACGCCAAGTCGACCGAGCTCGACGAGCTTCGCTCCACGCTTGAGGATGCCAAGCGCGAGGCGCTCGAGGCTGCCGCAGCCGAAGCCGAGGCCGCTGAGGCCGTTCAGGCTTCGTATTACAACGCCGGCTCCGGCTCGTCTTATACGTCTGCTGCGTATTACGCGAACGGCTCGGGTCTGACGCGCTCGAGCGGCGTCAATAACTATAACGGCCGCCGCGAGACTTATTACAGCAGCAACGTGTTGTATCACCACCGCACGGGCGAGTGGACGCAGGATTCCGAGGGCTTTTGGCGCGATTCCGATGGTTACTACGTCGTTGCCGCGGGCGATAAGGCCCAAGGCTCTACGTTTACCGGTTCCAAGGGCGAGTGCAAGGTCTATGACTCCGGCTGCGCTGCCGGAACCACCGACTACTACACTGGCTGGTAATCTGCCATAAGCCAATAGGACATGACGGGCGGGCGTCTTTACCGAGCCTTTGGGCAACGTAAGGGCGTTCGTTTTTTGTGCGTGCTTGAGTTAACAGAGCGCTTACCGTGGCAGTACGCCGCGCATATGGGCGCGGGGCACACTAGTTCATGAGAAATAAGGTCTTTCTCTTGGAGGAAGTGGTCTTGTGAACGCTCGAGATATCGCCGTTGCCGCCGTCGCATTGGTGCTTGGTTGCCTTGGTCCTACGGCCGCGCTCATTGCGGGCATGCAGGGGTCATGCGGGGCTGCTCCAATCGTGGTTGGCGCGCTGATTGCGGCCGCGCTGCTGGGAAGTGCGGGTGTAGTCCTTTGTCGCGACGATGAGGGCCAGGCCTCGGAGTCGCAGCTCTGACCGTCGGGACATCGACTACTGGTTATAGATGAAGATGAAAGCCGCCGTAAGGGGAGTGCCCTTGCGGCGGCTTTGCTGTTGAGTCTGTTGACGTGGTGAGTCGGGCGCTACCAGCTTGCCTCGATATCGCGAATGCGCTGATAGAGCCATTCGTTCTGCGGTGCCTGGATATCGTGCTTGGCCGCCAGACGGCAGATGGTGCCGGCGAACTCCTCGACCTCGGTTTTGCGCCGCGCGACGCGGTCTTGCGCCATCGAGGGCATGCCGGCGGGATCGATTCCTTCGATGAGGTGCACCATCTGCGTCAGGTCTGCCTCGGTCAGCTCAACGCCCTCGGCGTTGGCGACCGCAAGCGTTTCGCGCATGGCGGAAACAAGGCAGCGACGCTGCTCGGAGCCCGGCTCCGTGGCGCTTCCGTACGTGCCGCCGTAGGCCATGCAGGTCTGGTTGATGCCGTCGTTGAGCATGAGTTTGGCCCACATGCGGTGCGCAATGTCGCTCTCGACGGTGTGTGCGATGCCGCAGCGCGTGTAGAGCTCGTCGATTGCGGTGATGGCTGCGGGATCCGTACCGGCCGCCGCGCCAAAGCGGATTTCGCCCGTGTTGGTAAAGGTGAGCTCTCCGTTGAGAAACACAGCGTCCATGCCCTGGCAAATACCAAGAACGGTATGCTCCCAGCCAAAGCGCTCGGCAATCTTTTGCTCGCTCGTGATGCCGTTGCACAGCGAGGCGATGAGCGTATTGGGTCCCACGACGCGCTCCATAGTCTTGAGTGCTTGGTCGAGACCGGTGGTCTTGACCGTCAGGATGACCAGATCGGCGGGCGTTGCCTTGCTGGCGCGGACGGACTTGAGCGCACAGGGCTTGCCGTTGACGGTGAGCGCATCGTTTGCGTGACGCTCAAAACGGGCGTCATCCATAACGTATTCGACGGCGTCATTGCCGAGGGCCTTGGCAATCATGCTGCCGTAGAGTAGCCCGACGCCGCACTTGCCGATAAAGGCGACCTTGTTGATCTGCATGCGAATCATCTCCCCATATAAAAGGCACCCGCGTAAGGGGCGCCTGATGGATTGTATGCCGCCGGACCATGCTGCGTGCACCGGATGGCCGTATTTGTTTGTTGCTCCTTTCATCGGGCTTTTTGCTGATGTTAAAGCGGTGCCGTGACAGCTCGATTTCTGCTGCGTTACGATACGTTCTCGATTGCGATTCCACGATGTTTCGGCCGCGTGACCATTGTGTTTCGTCTTGCCGGGGCGTTGATGGCGAAAGGAGGGGCCGTGCAATACCGCGTTGACCCCAAAAGTGGTAACCGAATATCTGCTCTGGGTCTGGGCTGCATGAGATTTCCCGGTGCGCCGGGACACCCCGATGCGAAGACGGCCGATGCCATCATTTCCCGTGCGGTGGAACAGGGGATTAATTATCTGGATACTGCGTATCTTTATCCCGGTAACGAGGTGTGCGTGGGCGCCTCACTTGAGCGCTTGGGGCTGCGTGACCGGGTGTTGCTGGCGACTAAGTTGCCGCACGCTTCGTGCAAATGTGCGGAGGATTTCGACCGCTTTTTTGACGAGCAGCTGCACCGTTTGCGGACCGACCATATCGACTACTACCTTATGCACAACATCACCTCGCCCGCCCAGTGGGAGCGCGTGGTGGCGTTGGGCATCGAGGACTGGATTGCGCACCAAAAGGCTGCGGGGCGTATTCGCCAGATAGGTTTTTCGTATCACGGCAGTGCGGCGGACTTCCTCACGATGCTTGACGCGTATGACTGGGATTTTTGCCAGATCCAGTACAACTACGCTGGAGAGCGCTACCAAGCGGGGACGGCGGGACTCATGGCGGCTGCGGAGCGCGGGCTCGCGGTGTTTGTGATGGAGCCGCTGCTGGGCGGGCGTTTAGCGGGCAAGCTGCCGCCGCGGGCCCGCGCTGTGCTCGATGGCGCCCCTGACCCGCATTTGCGCACTCCTGCCGCCTGGGGCCTTTCGTGGGTGTGGAACCATCCTCAAGTCACGATGCTGCTTTCGGGCATGACCGATACCGCGCAGGTGGACGAGAACGCGGCATTGGCGGATCGCGCACTGCCGAATTCGATGACGACAGAGCAGCTCGATACCATCGCGCGTGTGCTGGGAGAGTTTGAGAAATCGAATCGCGTGCCCTGTACGGGCTGCGGCTACTGCATGCCGTGTCCCAAAGGCATCAATATCCCTGGGTGTTTCGCCGCCTACAACGCAAGCTATGCGCACAGCTGGTTTACGGGCCTGTCGCAGTATTTTACGGCGAGCGCGGTGCGGACGAGTGAGCCCAAGTTGGTGAGCAATTGCGTCAAATGCGGCAAATGCGCACGTCACTGCCCGCAGCACATCGATATTCCTGAGCGTCTCGACGATGTGCGCCGACGTTTCCAGCCTGGCCCCGTAACGGCCGCGCTTAAAGCCTTTTGCAAAACGCGTTCCTGATGCCCCTTTTATATCTTGCGGTGGAATAGTTTCTGTCTGCGGCAGAATAGGGCATCGACAGGAACTATTTCACCGCAACTGATGAGGGGGAGCTGGAGATGCTGACGATTGGGTGTCATCTTTCGACGACGAAGGGCTATCGGGCGATGGGGGAGACGGCGCTATCCATTGGCGCCAACACCTTTGCATTCTTCACGCGCAACCCGCGCGGCGGCAAGGCGAAAGATCTTGACATGGATGACGTGGCGGCCCTGCGCGAGCTTATGGAGAAAAACGACTTTGGCCCGCTTGTGGCTCATGCCCCCTATACCTACAACCCCTGTTCTGCCAAAGAGCGGGCACGCGAGTTTGCCTTGGAGGCAATGGCCGAGGACTTGCAGCGTCTGGAAGCGCTGCCCGGCAACTACTACAACTTCCACCCCGGCGCGCATGTGGGGCAGGGGACTGATGCCGGCATTCAGATGATCGTCGACACCTTGTGTCAGGTGATGTTTGAGGGGCAGCAGACGACGGTGCTGCTCGAGACCATGGCGGGAAAGGGTACCGAGGTGGGCCGTAGCTTTGAAGAGCTGGCGCGCATTATCGAGGGTGCTGCCGCCAGGCGTCCAGAGCTATCGGACAAGCTGGGCGTGTGTCTGGACACCTGCCATGTGAGCGATGCCGGCTACGACATCATCCATGATCTGGACGGCGTACTCGACGATTTCGACCGCGTGGTGGGTATCGACCGCTTGCGTGCCGTACACATCAACGATTCGAAGAACCCCAGTGGTGCCCATAAAGATCGTCACGAGTGCATCGGCAAGGGCTACCTTGGCAGCGAGGAGTTTGGCGGCGGTATGCAGGTTATGCAGAATATTGTATCGAATGGCCGCTTGCGCGCATTGCCATTCATTTTGGAGACACCGAACGAACTTGCAGGTTATGCGGCTGAAATCAAACTGTTAAGGTCATTGCAGCAGTAATGACTGTCATAAAGTGGAGTGTTCCATTCACGTTATGGGTTTGTTTCAATCAGTTTTCTAATTGCGGATTCTTCCAAACGGGCGCATAATATCCAACAGTTTTTGCAGACCTCTGAATCAAACGGGGTCACCGGAAGGAGACTGATTATGAAGCTGAAGAAGCTTGGCGCATTTGCCGCCACGGGCGCCATGGCACTCGCCCTCGCACTGACGGGCTGCGGCTCGTCCAACGCCACCTCTGGTTCTGATGCCGGTTCCAGCAGCTCTGACGACGCTAAGGTCGAGAAGGTCGACGGCTCCAAGGAGTACGCGCTCGTCAAGGACGGTACGCTGACCGTCGGCACCTCTGCCGAGTACGCTCCGTTTGAGTACAAGGATGACAACGGCGATTATCAGGGCTTTGACCTTGAGCTTATCAAGGCTATCGGCGACAAGCTGGGCCTGGATGTCGAGTACGTCAACAATGACTTTGACACGCTGGTTCCGGGTGTCGCTTCGGGCGCCAAGTATGACGTTTCCATCGCGGCTATCACCGACACGCCCGAGCGTGAGAAGGAAGTCACTTTCTCCGATTCCTACTACATGGACGATCAGGCTATCGTGACCAAGGTCGATAACACCGACATCACGGCCGACAACTACAGCGAGAAGCTCAACAACGCCGACGCTACCATCATCGTCCAGTCTGGATCGACCGCCGAGGCCTTTGCTCAGGAAAACTTCCCCAAGGCTAAGATCGTTCCCTACAAGGACGCCACCGAGTGCTTCAGCGCCCTGCAGTCCGATAAGGGCGATGCCGTAGTCACCAACCGCTCCGTTGCCAGCCAGCTGACCGCCGAGCAGTTCAACACCTGCCAGACCATCAAGCAGGTCAGCACCGGCGAGGAGTACGCCATCGCCATCAACCAGGGCAACACCAAGCTCAAGGACGACATCAACCAGGCCATCAAGGACCTGACCGACGACGGTACCGTTGACGCCCTCATGGCTAAGTACAACATCAAGTAAATTAATGCTTGATTGCGCGCGGGCCCTTTCCGTTTTGCGGAGAGGGCCTTTGCGCCTCTCTTGACGGAGAGCGTTTCCGTCTCGTTTTGTCGGCAACTTCTACGATAGGAGCCACCTTGTCTCGACTGAACAAAGGGGCCACGGAGCAGCGTTTTTCACTGCCCGCCTTGCTCCAAAAGCTATCCTGCGTCATGGCCGTGGCGCTCGCGCTGGTGTGCGCGGGGGCATATGCGCCCACGACCGCCCAGGCGCTTGAGACCGCAAAGATTACTGCCCGACCCAACACCGGTTCGGGCAGCGCTGTGGTCGGCGGCACCGAGACGCGCATTACCTGGGAAGTTCAGGCCGATGCCGACGAGGAGCTGAGCGGTCTTTCGCTGACGTTTGTCGACGGCACGACGTTTGGTACCGATGACACGCGATTGACGATGCTCTCGGGCGAGGACCTCATGGATCGTACGCCCATGAAGCCCACGTGCAAGGCTGACGGCCAGACGCTCAAGATCGACTTTGGCGAGACGGCGCCTGCCGGAGGCTTTTTCCGTGTCGAGGTTTACGGCGTGACGTTTCCCGTCGAGGGCGGCGATGAGGCCTTCAGCGGCACCTATACGCTCGCCGACGGCTCGACCAAGAAGATCTCCAAGATTCCGTCGGTGGAGATCAAGGGCGTGACGGCATTCGATAACTTCCTGGCCGACCTTAAGGAGCAGCCGTGGGTCGAGGCATGGAATTCCAACATGTTCCTGCGCCTGTTCCTGAACCCGGTCATTTTGGTCCAGAGCCTGCCGATCGTCTTCAAAGGCTTCCTCATGTCGCTTTCGATCGTGCTCGTGGCGTTTCCGCTGGCAATTCCCTTTGGCTTTGCCTTGTCGCTCATGCGCATCTCCAAGTCGCGCATCCTGCGTTGCCTTGCCGGTATCTATGTGAATATCATCCGTGGTACGCCGGCGTTCCTGCAGATCTACATCGCGTTCTTCGGTCTGCCGCTGGCCGGCGTCAAGGTCGACGACTATGTGCTGGGCGTCATCGTCATGGCCATGAACTCGTCCGCCTACCTGTGCGAGATCTTCCGCGCCGGTATTCAGTCGATCCCCAAGGGCCAGAACGAGGCCGCGCGCTCGCTGGGCATGAACGCCTTCCAGACACTGCTCTACGTTATGATTCCGCAGACGTTCCGCAATGTTCTGCCTACGTTGACCAGTGAGTTCATCTTGCTTTACAAGGATACGTCGCTGCTCGCGGCCGTGGGCGTGATCGAGATCGTCATGAACGCCCGCACCATCGTGGCCACGACGGGGTCCATCACGCCGTATGTGGTTGCCGCCCTGTTCTACCTGGTCATCACCCTGCCGCTTGCTCGCTTGGTGAGCGGTCTTGAGGCGAGGCTTCTGGGGACGTCCGAAACCAAGAAGAAGCGTCCCGCCAAGAGCGCCGGACAGGTCGTCGCGACGCCCGCCGACCACATCGCCGGTCTGTAAGGAGGTCCTATCATGAGCGAAACCAATAACTCGAACGAGGTCGTCGTCAGCATCAAGAACCTCCAGAAGGCCTTTGGCGATAACGTGGTCCTGCGCGATATCGATCTGGATGTGCACAAGGGCGAGGTCGTCGTAGTCCTGGGTCCTTCGGGCTCGGGCAAGTCGACGATGCTTCGCTGCATCAATCGTCTAGAGCATCCCACGAGCGGGTCGATTGTCGTTGAGGGCGTGGACGTGTGCGCCAAGGGCGTCGACCTTAACAAGGTACGTACGCATCTGGGTATGGTGTTCCAGCAGTTCAATTTGTTCCCGCACCTGTCAGTCAAAAAGAACGTCATGCTCGCACAGCAAAAGGTACTCAAGCGCAGCAAGGAAGAGGCCGAGAAAATCGCTATCGAGGAGCTGACCAAGGTCGGTCTTGCCGAGCGCATCGACTTTATGCCGAGCCAGCTCTCGGGCGGTCAGCAGCAGCGCGTGGCGATCGCCCGCGCCCTGTCGATGAACCCTCACGTCATGCTCTTTGACGAGGCCACGTCGGCGCTCGACCCCGAGCTTGTTCGCGACGTCCTGGGCGTCATGCGCGACCTGGCACGTGATGGCATGACTATGATCGTGGTGACGCACGAGATGGGCTTTGCCCGCGACGTCGCCGACCGCGTCGTCTTTATGGACGGTGGCGTTATCGTGGAAGAGGGTACGCCGAGCGAGGTCTTCGACCACCCCAAGAGCGAGCGCACCAAGGCGTTCTTGGGCAATATCTCGTAGCCGCTTTATATGACTGACATAACAGAAAACGGGAGCTGGATGTGATCCGGCTCCCGTTTTTGTTGGGATGCGAATGTGTTTTGGTGCAGAGCGCGTTACGGGCGGAGCTCATTGCCGCTAGGCAAGCTCGGCTCCAAGGGCGCGGCAGGCCGCCTCGCCCTCATCGTCGGGGGCGTCGTAGCAAATGACGGAATCGACGACGTTGACACCCGCCTCGTCGGCGTCGGCCTTCCAGTTGTCCATCCACTCGCCTTCGGCCCACGAATAGGAGCCAAAGAGGACGACCTTTTTGTCGCCGAGAGTCTCCTTGACCTCGTCCCACATCGGCTGGAACTCATCGTACTCGAGTTCCTCGGAGCCCATGGCGGGGCAGCCGAAGGCGAAGGCGTCGTAGTCGGCGGCTCTGTCGGCAGAGAAGTCGGCGCAGGGGATGACCTCAGTCTCGGCACCCGCGGACGTGGCGCCTTCGGCGACGAGGTTTGCCATGGCCTCGGTATTGCCCGTGCCACTCCAATAGACGACGGCGATCTTGCTCATATGTTTTCCTTTCGGTTGTGCGGCGTGCGGCCGCGTTTTGTATGCTCTATCGGGTTGCCTGGACAAGTTGTCCCAGGGTGCAGCCCTGTTGATAGATGTACGTAAGGTATTGCGTGCATGCGCGATAGGAATCGAAGGTCGTGAGCGCCTGCTCAACGTTTGTGTATACCTTCCATGCGCCAAAGACCTTATAGTTTTCGCCGTGCTGGACGATAAACTGATGGACATCTTCGTAGGGATAGCCCAAAAAATAGCCAATTTCGTGGGGGAACTCGCACATGCACCCCGTATCGCAGTGCCTATTTCGCGCGAGTGCGCAGACGCTGCTGTCATAGGCGCTTTCTGCGGCATTGCTGCTTGCCAGCGTGATGCGCGCGGCGAGATGCACCAGGGATGCGGGCAGGTTGTGGACATCGTAACCTTCGGCGGTAAGCGCCGTCGTGGCGCGGGGGTCGGAGAGGTATCGCATGAGGTCCGCAGGGCGGTACACATAGATGAGCGCTCCGCAGGGGCGCCAGACCAAAACGCTCATATGGATCCCGAGTGGCTGGAGCTCGCGGTTGCATTGGGCAATGACCGCGAGCAGGCGAGAGCGTCGCTCTTCGATATGGGCGGCGCCGGGTTTTCCGCCTTGGTTGGCGTAAACGCCGGGATAGGTAAAGAGCGAGGCCGGCTTGATACCTGCGAGCGTAGGGGAGCAGTTGCGCACGACAGCCGTTTGGTATGTTGGGATGTCAATGGTTCGAGTCACGATGCTCCTTTCTGGTCCTCAGTTGTTAGCCTAGGAAAACTTATACACGAAAGTAAGCCAAGGTCAACAAAAAAGTTTGAAGCGGGAAACTAATTGACCGAACCGACACGAGTTTGGAGTAAGATGGGAACACCCCATGGGGGTATAGGTATAAGAGTTTGGAGAAAGGGGATCGCATGGAAGACTTGCTAAACCCTGCAAATATCATCGTGCTTGCCGCGATTGTCGTCGGCATGTTCTTTGGCCTGCGGCGTATTGTCGCTTCGACACACGGAAAGAGCTGCTGCAGCGATGGCACGAGCGGTAAGAAGGCCAAGAAGGTAGTGGTTGCGGATACCGATCCGTCCCACTACCCCTATAGCGATGAGCTGCTCATCGGCGGCATGAGCTGCGATGGCTGCGCTCAGAATGTGGCCAATGCCCTCAATGCGCTGAATGGTGTTTGGGCAACGGTAACGTACGCGGACCACACGGCGCGCGTGCGCTCCAAGCGGCCAATCGATCGCGGTGCTCTCGTGGCGGCCGTGAAGGATGCGGGTTACTACGTCATGACGCTGTAAGCGCCGCCTTGGATGCACTTCCTTGTCTAGGCTCGTCCGCGCAGTTCGATGTCAAGAATGTCATCGAAATCGATGGCGATGTCTTTGAGCTTGAGGAGCTTGAAGGCAGGGAGTACCTCGTCGAGGATGCCGGTGCGGGAGCGATAGCCGTACGTATCGTAATAGGTGACGCGGACTAGGTCGCCACGTTTGAGGCCCTCGAGCTTTTTCGAAAGCTCGAGGGCTTTTTCTTCCGTGAGTTCACATTTTGGTTCGGCGGTGATCTCTTGCTTGCGCACGAGTTCGTAATATCCCGTGAGGGCGGCAAAGGGCATAAACTGCGCGGCACGGCCGGCACGGACGGCGCCGTTAGCGGTGAGCTTGGGGTCGGCGGAGCGACGTCTTCCCTCGGGGTCCGCTAGGCGTTCAAAAGGTGTCGGTGGCCGCATCGGCTGCTGTTGGGGCTTAGGCACGGTGCCCTCCTACCTGATCGTTGCGTTCGCGTGCGGTGGCACCGGCGGTAAAGCTCAGTCCCTTAACCAGCGCGTTCTTGCCGTATTTGCCTTTTACAGCCAGCACGGCACGGGCCAGCTCGCGCTCGCGCTCATCGGCCTCGACATCGCTAAATAGATCGATGGTGGCAAACTCCTCCGGCATGAGGTTGCCAAATCCCAGGTTGATGCGCTTGACTGGTCGTTTGGGATCGACAGTCTGCGCCCAGAGCTCATCGAAATAGCCCATGATCTTCTTAAACGAATTGGTGCGCTCGGGCAGCTTGCGCGAGGCGTTGGAGTGCGCTAAGAGTGCGGCATAGCCACCGCGCGGTTTGCCGCCATGCTCTCCCACAAAGATGCCATCGATAGCCTGCGCCTCCCGCACCAGGCGGCGCCGTTCGTCATCGCGCTGGACGGGCTTGGGCGCACGGGGCGCGAGCTCAGGGCCGGCGGTTGCGGTGGGTTCGATGCTCGACGTGCTCGAGCGTAGGTGTCCGCATCCGTCCACATATTGCGCTGTACCGCTGGCGTCGAGGCGGCGTATGTCAGCTCGTTCGCTCGCATAACCCACAAAGAGCGAGATGCTGTCGCAGACCACGTGCTTATCGACTAGGTCCAACACGGCGTTGTCGACCATCTCGCGCAAGACGGTGTAGGCCTGCTCATAGGCATAGCCCTTCGAGAGCACCTGCCCTGTGGTGGTCGAGGTCGCTTGCGGGCGATAAGCTTGGATATCGGCGATGGTTGTCGGCTCACGCCCGAAGGCGTGGTCGATAAGATATTCGGCATTGACGCCGAGTTCGTCGTAGAGCAGGTTCTCGTCGAGCGCTGCGACCCCCATCAGGTCGTAGACACCGTATTTCTCGAGACGGGCCGCCACGCCGGGGCCGATGCCCCAGATGTCGGTGATGGGGCGATGGGGCCAGATCTCCTTGCGAAAGGTCTCGTCGTCGAGTGTGCCGATGCGACTGGGCACATGCTTGGCAGTGATGTCGAGTGCTACCTTGGCCTGGAATAGGTTGGGGCCGATGCCGACCGTCGCCGTGATGCCGGTGCGCGCGAGGACCTCGTCGCGCAACATGCAGGCGAAGCCTTCCGCATCGGTGTGATAGAGGTCCAGATATGGCGTCACGTCGATAAAGCACTCGTCAATTGAGTAGACGTGAATGTCTTGCGGACTGACGTATTCCAGGTAGATACCGTAGATCCGCGCCGACACCTCCATGTAGTGCTGCATGCGCGGTACGGCCTTAATGTAGTCGATGCCATCGGGTATTTCGAACAGGCGACAGCGGTTGTGAATCCCTAGGTCCTTCATAGCCTGCGTGATAGCGAGACAGATAGTCGTGCGTCCGCGCGATTCGTCGGCAACGACCAGGTTGGTGGTGAGCGGATCGAGCCCACGATCGACGCACTCGACGCTGGCATAAAACGTCTTGAGGTCGATGCAGATGTAGGTGTGCTGCTCGTGCGCCATCCGACCCCTCCCATCAAACACATGTTCTTATCGAATACCTGTTCGATAATACCTGCTTGCGCGGACACCGTCAAAACCTGCCAGGAATGGACAGGTTTATTTTGGTAGGTAAAGCGTTTGACCTGCCAAAATAAACCTGTCCCTTTTTGGTCGGTTGCCGTTTGGGGGCCGATTGGCAACGCTCGCTGATTATAGTCTTGACCTGCGCTAGAATAGTGGCATCTGAATGTCCGGGCGCATGGAGGCGTGCGCCCGTATGCTGAGGAGGACTCTATGGCAACTGTTGCCGCACCTATCGATGCTACGTCGACTGCCGCTTGGAAGGCGCTCGAGGCTCATCAGGAGAAGCTCGAGGCTGAAGGTATCGACCTCAAGGCCTGGTTCGCCGCCGATGCCGAGCGCGTGAACAAGCTGAGCTTTGACGCCGGTGACCTGCACTTCGATCTGTCCAAGAACCTGGTGACCGATGAGACCGTCAAGCTGCTGTGCGATCTTGCCCGCGAGGTGAAGCTCGAGGAGCGCCGCGACGCCATGTTCTCCGGCGAGCACATCAACACCACCGAGGACCGCGCCGTCCTGCACACCGCGCTGCGCCGCCCGGCCAGCGAGAAGGGCCAGCTCATCGTCGACGGCCAGGATGTCGTCGCCGACGTGCACGAGGTCCTCGACCGCATGTACGCCTTCGCCGAGCGCGTGCGCTCCGGTGAGTGGAAGGGCGTTACCGGCAAGAAGATCGAGCACCTGGTGTCTATCGGCATCGGCGGCTCCGATTTGGGTCCGGTCATGGCTTACGAGGCCCTGCGTCCCTATGCCGACGCCGGTATAGACTGCCGCTATATCTCCAACATCGACCCCAACGATCAGGCAGAGAAGCTCAAGGGCCTCGATCCCGAGACCACGCTCGTGATCATCGTCTCCAAGACCTTCACCACGCTTGAGACCCTCACCAACGCCCGCGAGGTCAAGACCTGGATGCTTGAGCAGCTCAAGGCTCAGGGCGCCATCGACGGTTCCGATGAGCAGAACGCCGACGCCGTTGCCAAGCACTTCGTCGCCGTTTCCACCGCACTCGAGAAGGTCGAGGCTTTCGGTATCGACCCCGCCAACGCCTTCGGCTTCTGGAACTGGGTCGGCGGCCGCTACTCCGTCGACTCCGCCGTGGGCCTGTCGCTGATCGTCGTGCTCGGCCCCGAGCGCTTCCAGCAGTTCCTCGAGGGCTTCCATGCTATCGATGAGTACTTCTGCAATACCCCGCTCGAGAACAATGCCGTCGCGCTGATGGGCCTGCTCAACGTCTGGTACGTCAACTTCTTCGGTTCCAAGAGCCATGCCGTGCTTCCGTACTGCCAGTACCTGCACCGTTTCCCGGCCTACCTGCAGCAGCTCACCATGGAGTCCAACGGCAAGCATGTCCGCTGGGACGGCAGCGCCGTGACCTCCGACACCGGTGAGATCTTCTGGGGCGAGCCCGGCACCAACGGTCAGCACGCCTTCTACCAGCTGCTGCACCAGGGCACCGTGGTGGTCCCGGCCGACTTTATCGCTTTCGCCAACACTGCCAACCCCGCAACCGACAGCGGCCAGGATGTCCACGAGCTGTTCCTGGGCAACTTCCTGGCCCAGACCAAGGCACTCGCCTTTGGTAAGACGGCCGATGAGGTGCGCGCCGAGGGCACGCCCGAGCAGATCGTCCCGGCCCGCTGCTTTGAGGGCAACCGTCCGACGACCTCGATCTTCGGCGACACGTTGACCCCGTTCGCGCTCGGCGAGCTCATCGCCCTGTACGAGCACATTACGTTTGTCGAGGGCACGGTCTGGGGCATCGACTCCTACGACCAGTGGGGCGTCGAGCTGGGCAAGCAGCTTGCCAAGCAGATTACCCCGGCCTTCCACGACGACGCCGCCAAGGCCGAGCAGGACGCTTCGACCCAGGCGCTCATCGAGTTCTACCGAGCTCACCGCAAGTAGGATTCGCTGCGAAAACTAACGCATAGCCGACAAGGGCCCGTATCCGTTGGGATGCGGGCCCTTTGCTATTTGGATAGGATGGAATGTATCGGGAGGCGCCTCGACGGGCATCGCAATCGTCGAAGGCGCGCCATTCATGTTCGGGACAATATGACTTTTTACCCGTTGCAGGCAGAGCCGCCGTGGGTGTTCTGTATGATGGCTCAGACAAGGTTGTTCAATGACAGGGAGGCATATATGGCAATCAAAGCCATCGCAATGGATATCGACGGTACGCTCACCAACGATCAAAAGGTCATTAGCCCGCGTACGCGCGAGAAGCTGCTCGCGGCGCAGGAGTCGGGCATTAAGCTCATCTTGGCTTCGGGTCGTCCCGCATGGGGGCTGCACGCCTTGGCGCAGGAGCTCGACCTTCAAAACCATGACGGTCTGCTAGTTGCCTTTAATGGCGCGCATGTGGTCGACGCTCAGACCGATGAGGTTCTTTTTGACCAGGCTATGCCTGCCGACGAATTGCATCGCCTGATTGATCACCTGCGTAATTTTGACGTGATCCCTATGATTTCGCTCGGTCGTGATTTGCATGTCGAGGACTCGTACCATTGCATGATCACGCTGCCTGACGGCTCGCAGAAGAATATCGTCAAGTATGAGCGCGACGCGTGCGATCTTAAGATTCGCGAGGTGGAGAGCCTGCATGAGGTCGCTGATGCTTATCCCGTGGACAAGCTACTCACTGCGGGCGATCCGGCCTACCTGCAGGCGCATTACGAGGAGATGTATGCGCCCTTTACCCAGACGCTTTCGGGCATGTTTACGGCCGACTGGTACTTTGAGTACACGGCGCCCGGTATCGACAAAGCCCATGCGCTCGAGGGTGCCCTGCCCAAGCTCGGCATCGATGCCAGCGAGGTCGTATCGTTTGGCGACGGCCAGAACGACAAGTCCATGATTGAGTGGGCCGGCACCGGTGTTGCCATGGACAACGCCGTCGATGAGGTTAAGGCCGTGGCCCAGATGGTGACCGCCAATAACAACGAAGATGGTATTGCAGTGGCGCTGGATAAGCTGCTGGGTTAGAATCGCCGATTAATGCATGGTTCGGGCGCCTGCTCGCGGGCGTCCTTTTGTTAGGGAGGGTGCCGTGTCCGCATTTCCGTTCGATGCCGTTATCTTTGACATGGACGGCGTCATTGTCGATACCGAGTATTACTACCTGGGCGAGACTGCCGCGTTTGCCAAGGAGCTTGGGCTTAATCTGACTCAAGAGGAGTTGAATGGGCAGGTCGGTACCTCGCATCAGTTCTTCCTGCGTATGCTGGTCGATTGGTTTGAGCGCGCCGGTAAGGGGCATTTAACTGGCGAGGAAGCGTTGGCCCGTTGGGACGAGTGGGCGCATAAGCGTCCGCGCGACTATCAGGCTTTGATTAACCCAGGCGCCGTGGATACGATTCGAGAGCTGCCGCGCCGTGGCGTTCGCGTGGCGCTTGCCAGCTCGTCTCCCATGGATAGCATCGAGGAAGTGCTCAACGCATGCGGGCTGTCGGATGCCTTTGAGCATGTGGTGAGTGGCGAGCAGTTTAAGGAGAGCAAGCCCGAGCCCGACATCTACCTGCATGCGCTGGACCTGCTGGGGCTGCCCGCGAATCGCTGCTGCTGCGTCGAGGATTCGGTGCCTGGCATCACTGCCGGCAAGCGAGCTGGCCTGACAGTCATTGCCAAGCGCGAGGAACGCTTTGGCTTTAGCCAGGATGCCGCGGACAAGATTATCGACCAGCTGCCGGAGCTGCTCACGCTTTCTTAGGAGTGCGGTAGTTGCGCGTTTTTCGGGTCAGATGAGTAAATACCCGACATTTTGGTGCGGCAGCAAGCATACTTAATGCTAATGCGGGCTTAAGGGCTTGCTGAATGCCCTTGGGCCCGCTTTAGACTTAATTGTGCTGGGAGAGGGTATATGCCACCGACTGAAGGGCTAACTGACGGTAAAGCAGCGATACCGCTGTACCAACAGGTTATCGATATCATTAAAAACGAAATCAACTCCGGTGCCTACAAGGCGGGCGCGCGGATACCCAACGAATTCGAATTGGCTGAGAGCTATAAAGTTGGCCGCGTTACCGTGCGACGCGCTATTGAGGAGCTCGTCCAGCAGGGCTATCTAACGAAGCGGCAGGGGAAAGGCACGTTTGTCAATGCCCCCAAGCTTAAGCGCAAGATTCGCCAGAAGGATGACGTCCAGAGTTTTTCGGACGCATGCCGCGTTAACGGAATGGAGCCGGGGGCGTGCGTCATTTCGAGAAAGATACTGCCGGCGGATTCCACCGAAGCGCAGTTCTTTGGTGTTCCCGTTGGAACTGACTTGATCTGCGTTGAGCGTGTGCGTACTGCCGATGGAGTCCCCGTCATGCTCGAGAACAATATATACGTTTACGAGGACAACGCTTATCTATCAACGGCACCTCTATCTAACCAATCCATTTTTGAGTTCGTGCGTAACCGGACGGGCCGTACGCCCGCGTTTACCGACCCGTGCACACTCGAGATCGCGTGCGCGTCGCCTGAGGTCGCTCGGCTGTTGGCAGTTCCCGTTGGCGAACCCTTGTTTTATATGGAAGCCTTCTTTTTCGATGAGCAGCGGCGGCCGTTTATCATCGGTCGTCAGCGGATCGTTGGGTCTCGCTACGTCTTTGACATCTAGGACATTGCGAATGGAGACACCCGGTTGATCATCTCACCGGGCGTCTCCATACCGTTCACGGCGCGAACGCAACCGTTCAACCGCGTCGCGGCAATCAGTTTGAAATTATCTTGATGATGGGAAAAACTGCTGGTAATCTATGGAACGTCATAGAACGTTTGCCTTACGCAGGCGTTGAAGCGAGATGCGATGCAGTCTCGAGTTCTTTGGAGGTATCTATGTCAGATACGAAGGCGAAGAAGACAAACAGACGTTTTAAGTTCAAATTACCGCATGTCTATACGATCATGTTCTTGCTGATCGTTGTCTTTGCGGTCCTGACTTGGATCGTTCCCTCTGGTCAGTATCAGCGCAAGACGATTTCGACAGCGGCGGGCGAGCGTGAAGTCGCCGTTGCTGGAACCTATGAACAGGTTGATAAGAACTACACCGATTCCGAGACCGGCGAGACCATCAATCTGGGCCAGGATATCTTTGCGGTCCTGCAAGCGCCTACTAAGGGCATCCAGGAGGCTGCCGACGTCGTTGCGTTCGTCTTATTGATTGGCGGATCGTTCGCAGTCATCACCAAGACCAACGCTTTGAATGCCGGCATGAGCCGTGTGATTAAAAAGCTCAAGAACAAGGACATCCTCATCATTCCCATCACGATGACGTTGCTGTCCATTTGCGGCACTACGTTTGGTATGTCTGAGGAAGCCCTGCCGTTCTATGCCATCTTCATTCCCATCATGATGGGTATCGGGTATGACTCGATGACGGCGTTTATCATCTGCTTCCTTGGTCCTAACCTGGGATATTGTGCTTCGACCATCGACCCGTTTAATGTTTTGATCGCCCAAGGCATCATTGGTATCGAGGGCAATCCTCAGCTGTGGCTGCGCGCCGTTTCTTGGGTCATCTTCACTGCCGTTGGTATCGCATGGGCCATGCGCTACGCCATGCGTGTCAAGAAAAATCCCGAGTCGTCCATTGTGTACGAGGACGATAAGCTCAAGCGTGCTGAGTTTTCCGTGACCGATGCCTCCATCGAGGAAGAGTTCACTACCCGTCAGAAGCTCGTGCTTATCGATTTTGCCTGCGGCATGGGCATTATCGTCTGGGGTCTTGTTACCCAGGGCTGGTACATGAATGAGATTTCCGCCGTGTTCCTTGGTATGGGCTTGCTTGCCGGTATCCTGGGCGGCCTTGACCAGCAGACGATCGCCGAGGAGTTCGTTAAAGGCATTGCCGACTTTGCGTATGCCGCTATCGTCATCGGCATCGCTCGCGGTATCTTGGTCATCGCAGAGGGTGGCATGATCATCGACACCATCCTCCAGGCGCTCGCTACTGCACTGGCCGGTGCACCTGCCGCCGTCTACACCACGTTTATGTATATCGTCCTTGGCCTGCTCTCTTTGCTGGTTCCCTCGAGCTCTGGACTTGCGGCGCTCACCATGCCCGTCATGGGTCCGCTGACCGAGCTTATGGGCCTCAATCCCGAAGCCGCCGTTACCGCGCTCCAGTTTGCTAATCAGACCATCAACACCATCAGTCCCGTGGCGGGCATGACGGTTGCCGGTCTTGCCGTGGCAAAGATCTCGTTTGGTCAATGGTGGAAGACCATTTGGAAGTTCTTCATTTTCATGGTCGTCTTTGGCCTGATCGTAACGGCAATCTCTGGCATGCTTCCGGCGTAGGTGGTTGTGATGTCCGATCGTTTGACGGTCCTGACGTCTAAGAGCGTCTTTACCGGTACGGGGGACCTGCCGTTTGAAGGTTTCGTAGCGGTCCGTGGCAATCGAATTGAGGCTGTTGGCACCAAGTGTGAGCTAGCTTCGTATTTGACCCAGGCGGACGAGGTAGTTGACCTGGGCGACCGCACCGTCATGCCTGGCCTGATCGATGTGCATACCTTCTATACAGGCTGGGCGCTGCGGACGTTGGGGCCTGATCTGTCCGGCATCGCTGATGCCAAAGAGGCCGTGTCGCTCTTGCGTGCATGGAAAGAAGATCATCCGGATTGCGCGGCGGCTTTTGGCCACAACCTACCCGAAACGTTGGCATCGGATGCCGAGAACGCAAATACGGCGGCTGTGTTTGACGATTGTTTTGGCGATATCCCTGTCGTCTGCTTTACACCGGGTGCGGAGACCTGCGTTCTCAATGCTGCCGCCAGTGTGCGATACGGCTTCACGCCCCAGGCGTGCTATGCCGAAAAGATCTGGCGCATGATGAGCGATTTCCTCGCGCTGCCCGAGGTACGTGCGGGGTATTCGGACTACATGAGCATGCTTAACGAGCGCGGCGTTACCGCCATCAAGGAGATGGCGTTTGATGACTACTACGGTTTTGCCGACGAAATGGCTCGCCGTGAAGAATCTGGCGAGCTGACGGTTCGCGTCTCTATGATGTCGCAGCCGGTGGGTGCCGGTGCAAATCTGTCGTATGCTCGCGAGGCACGAGAGCGCTTTCGGGGACCGTTCGTTCGTTTTTCTGGCTTCAACCGTATGACCGATCGCGGCGTATGGGCGGGGCTTGCCGAGATGATTGACCCCTATGAGGACACGGCCGATGCGGGAGCTGCCGGCAAGACGGTTGTCGAGGAGCCCGAGTGGGATCTGATTGAGAACGAGCTGCGCGCAATTGATGCTGACGGCTTCCGATATTCCTTGCATTGCCAGGGTGATGGCGCCGTTCGTCGCACCGTGGCGCTCTATGCCTCGCTGCCTCGAGACGAGCATGGACGGTTGCTTCGCCGCCATGCGATTACCGATCTCGAGAACTCTGATCCGACCGATCTTGTCGAGTTTGGCAAGTTAGGTGGAATTTGCGAGGTCTATCCGCAGATTTTGACGCTGGACCGGCGCGAGGATTGCCTGTCGATGATGCGTCGACAAATTGGCGAGACGCGACTTATGCACAGCTGGAATCGCCGCGGCATGGAAGATTCCGGATGCACGGTGTGCTGTGGTACGGATTTGCCACTGCTGATTCCGAGCCTGGGCGAGTCAATCTACAGCGCGTGCGGTGGACACTTCGACGATGGACTGCCCGTGAATGAGGCCAACGCGCTGACGCTTGTCGAGCTCTTGCGTGCTTGGACTGCCGGGGGCGCGTACGATCTGATGCGCGAAGACGAACTGGGTACGCTTGAGGTCGGCAAGCTTGCCGATATCTGCGTGCTCGATCGGGATGCGTTCGACCTCGATTATCGCGACGCACGCGATCTTTCGGTTGATATGACGATGTCGGACGGACAAATCGTGTTCGATCGAAATAAGGAGGCATAAGATGTCTGAATCCAAACCGACGCTGCGCCGCGAACAGATTGCGGGCATGAATATCCACTACATCATGTGGTCGCTCGATTACTTCCTTGATGTGCAGCAGCGTTTGGGCTTTGAGTCCATTGAGCTGTGGTGTGCAGAGCCGCATGTGACACTCGACCATACGGGCTACTTTGAGGCTGAGGTCCTGGCGAAAAAGGCTGCAGACCGTGGGCTTAGGTATCGTACTCTGTGCCCCGAGAATGTTGTCTATCCTTGGCAGTACTGCGCACGCAAACCGCTGCATGAACAGCGCAGCCTGGCGTACTTTAAGCACGGCATTGAGCTTGCCGAGGTACTTGGGTGCGACCGTATGTCCGTCAACTCGGGCTGGGGCGACTGGGACGAGGACCGCGAGGAAGCCTGGAAGCGCAGCCGCGAGCACTTGTCCATTCTGGCGGAGTATGCCGGCGAGCACGGTCTGGTGCTTACGATGGAAAGCCTGCGTCCCGAGGAGAGCAACCTTGTGACGACGGTTTCCGATGCGAAGCGCATGATTGACGAGGTCGCGAGCCCGTACTTACAGCCCATGGTTGATACAACCGCGATGGGCGTTGCGGGCGAGACGCTCGAGGACTGGTTTGCCGCCTTTGGTGATGGGGCAATTCACGAGATGCACTTTATCGACGGTGACCCGTATGGCCATCTGGTGTGGGGCGATGGCAAGCACGATATGGACGCCTTCGTCGCCACGCTTAATGCCCATGGTTTCGATGGCATGCTGGGCCAGGAAATCACGGACGGGCGTTACTACGATGACCCGGCGGCGGCAGATGCCAAGAACATGGCCGCATTCGAGAAATATCTGATTGACTAAAACAACTATCGGCCACGCAGTCAACGTCATTGATTGCGGACTAAACAAGAAAGGAACTGGATATGAACGCACACGATCTGATCAAAGAGGCAATTGCCGAGAAGGGCAAGTTCGACAGCGTCTACTGGATTGCTTGCGGTGGCTCCATGATCGATTTGATCCCGGCTCATGAGCTTCTGCAGCGCGAGGCAACCACCTTCACTTCGTATATCTATACGGCTCGCGAGTTCGATATCATGCGTCCGCGCCGCTTGGGTGAGAAATCCCTGGTCATTGCCTGCAGCCACAGTGGCAACACCCCCGAGGTCGTCGAGGGCTGTGAGATCGCCCTTGCCGCCGGCGCTACGGTGATCGCCCAGACCGACAACGCTGGATCCAAGATTGACTCTGGCAAGTGGACCACGTGGGTCTACCCGTGGGGCGAGGGTGTGCCGCAGGCCGAGGTCCCCGCTGGCATTTCGCTGTCGCTTGCGGCAGAGCTGCTCGATCAGCAGGAGGGCTACGTCGATCTTGCCGATATGTATGCCGGTATCGCCGAGATGGATAAGATTCTTCCCCCGGCACGCGAGAAGGTAAATGCCGAGCTGGGCGATCGTTTTGCCAAGCTTTGCCAGGAGCATGAGTTCTTCTATATTCTGGGCAGCGGTCCCAACTTTAGCCAGACCTACGGTTTCGCTATCTGCTCTCTTATGGAGATGCAGTGGCAGCACTGCAGCTACATCCACTCTGCCGAGTACTTCCATGGCCCCTTCGAGGCTACTCAGGATGGCGTTTTTTACTTCCTGCAGATGGGCTCCAGCGAGTGCCGTGCTATGGACGAGCGCGCCCTGGCGTTCCTTAAGACGCATACCGATACGCTGATGGTGCTCGATGCCAAGGAGTACGGTATGGAAGCCGTGCCGGCGAGCGTCCGTGCCTATCTGGACCCGGTGCTGTTCTACGCCATGAACTGCGAGCTGCGTGCTGCACGCGGCAAGGTGTTTGACCATGATCCCGATTTCCGTCGCTACATGGGCGTCGTCGAGTACTAGAAGGGTAAATACCATGGCATTTAACGTTAACGCGCTCGGATTTGGCGACAACGTCGTCGATCGCTACGAGCATATCCACACCATGTATCCTGGCGGCAACGCGGTGAACTTCGCCGTTTATGCCAAGAAATGCGGTGCCGCACGCTCCGCATACATGGGCATTTTTGGCAATGACGCCGCTGCCGAGCATGTCATTGCAAGCCTCGAGGATGAGGGTATCGAACTTGACAAGTGCGAGCAGATGATTGGCGAGAACGGAGCGGCTCGCGTGACCGTCGTTGACGGTGACCGTGTCTTCCTCGGCTCCAACGAGGGCGGTATCCGTGGCGATGCGCGCTATGTCCTCGATCGCTTTGACCTTTCGTACATGAAGCAGTTCGATGTGGTTCATTCGGGCAACTATTGCTTTACCGAGCGCGAGCTGCCCAAGTTGAAGGCTGCGGGCGTCACGGTCTCTTTTGACTTTTCGGACGACTCCACCGACGAGTACTACGAGCAGATTGCGCCCTACGTCGATTTTGCTTTCTTTAGTGCGGCGGATGCCGCGAGTGAGGACGAGATTCGCGAGCGTCTGGCATGGGTGAAGGGCCTGGGTCCGCGTTTTGTGTCGGCTACGGCGGGCGCCGAGGGCTGCATTGCTTACGACGGCGAGCGTTATTACCGCCAGCTGGCTAAACCGGTAACGGACATGAAGGACACCATGGGGGCGGGCGACTCGTTCCTCACCTCGTTTTTGATGTGCTATCTCGATTCCGCCAAGCGTGGTAAGGATGGCGCCGAGGCCATCGAGCGCGCGCTCGATTTTGCTGCCGGGTTTGCCTCGACCGTGTGCGGCATGGAAGGTTCTTGGGGCCACGGAGCACCAATCGTCGAATAGCTTAAGAAAGCGTACGGCGGTCTGGCTATGAGGCCTTGGACAGCCGATGCAAAACAATAAGCGAAACGCGAAAAGGGGGCTCGTTATGTGGTGGGTCCCCTTTTGAACATTGGAGAAGAGTATGGGTATTAAAGCGTGTGCGGCTGGTTTTTGCTGCGCGGACGTCTATCAAAACATCGGCGTGTTCTATCCGACTGGTAACGGTATTGACTGGGGTATCCATCTTGCACGAATGGGCGTTTCGGTATCCGCCGTGTCGGTTGTCGGCAAGGACGAGTACGGAGACAAGATGAGGGAGGCGCTGGCCGCTGAGGGGTTCGATATCTCACACCTGCGGGTGGAGGATGGCGACACTTCGGTGATGCTCATGGCATTGAAAGACGGCGTCGATCGTGTGCATCTCGAGGCAATCGATGGCGTAATGGAGACATATCGACCGAATGAAGACGACCGGGCGTTTATCCTAGAGCATGACATCATTCATACCGACCTGTTTGGCAATTGTTTGGACCTCCTGCCCGAGTGGCATGATGCGGGCAAGACGGTGGTTATGGACTTCTCGGTGTTCAGCCAGGATCCCGAATATGCCTGCGAGAATCATTTTCCCTACGTTGACTACGCATTTATGTCGTTTGAAGATGACACTCCGGAGCTGCGAGACTGGGTACGTCACACGCAGGAATTGGGGCCGCGCGTTGCGGTTGCCACGCTTGGCGAGAAGGGAAGCATTGCCTATGACGGTGAGCGCTTCTATGAGTGCGGGATCGTGCCGGCGGAGAAGGTCGTTAATACCGTGGGTGCCGGCGACTCGTATATCGCCGGGTTTACCAAGGGCGTGATCGATGGCCTTGATATTCCGGCGTGTATGAAGGCGGGCGCTGAGCTGTCGTCCCGAGTGATTGGTTCGTTTGAGCCGTACTAGGGCCAAATGCCTGGAAAGGAGTACGAAATGGTTATCGACATGTTGGTCCATCCTATGCTCTACGGCGAGATCTGTACGCCGGGTGATGAGCCTGATGGATTCGGTTTTTGGTCACGAGAATTTGGTATGGGGCATATGGGCCCCATGGATTGGGATGAGCTTCAAGTCGAGATGGACGTCTGCGATGTGCAGAAGAGCGTGCTCATGCCGCTCGATGTAACCACGGCATGCGGAGGGCACTTTGGCACCAATGACCAGATTGCCATGCTGGTTGCCGCACATCCCGATCGTCTGTGGGGATTTGCGAGCGTAGACCCGCAGGTGAGCGGTGCCGCAGACGAATTGGAGCGCGCCTTTACCGAGTTGGGGGCAAAGGGGCTTTGCCTGCATCCTGCAAAGCAGGGTTTTGCCCCCGATGATGCTGTGGCCGAGCCGCTTTACGAACTGTGCGAGCGCTATAACAAGCCGGTGGTTTTCCATGCCGGTATGTCTTGGGAGCCGGGCGCAGAGCTATCGCGCAGTAACCCGCTTGCATTTGAGCACACAATCGCAACGCATCCAAATGTGCGTTTTAGTTTGACCCATTTTGGCTGGCCCTGGGTGCGCGAGACCGTGGCGATGCTGCTCAAGTATCCCAACTGCTACGCGGACACCTCTATCACTTACATCGATTCGCCCGAGGAGATGATGCAGCGTCTTTTCACGGTCGATATGGGGCCGCTGTGGTATGAGCGCGCGCTATCGCACCAAGTGATGTTCGCCAGCAATACGCCGCGCTTCCGTGCATTCAAACTCAAGCGGGCGCTCGATACCGTGCCCATGCGCGATGATGCACGAGAAAGGCTCTACTGGGGTAATGCCCTGCGTTTTCTTGAAGGGGATGAGTGAACATGGTGACGCTCGAGACATTGAGCTATCTATCGACTGCTCCGGACCAGTTCATCGATATTACCGAGGACGTGCACGCTGCCATCGAACGCAGCTCGGTGACCAATGGCTTGGCGGCGATTATTTTGTCGCATACGACCTGCGGAATCGTGGTAAACGAGGGGCTGCCCTGCGTGGAGACGGATCTTATGGAGACGCTTGATCGCATCGCCCCACTCGATGCCCCCTATGCGCATGCACACTTCCTGCCGAGCTATGGAGCCACCGGTAACAACTCCTGTGGGCATATCAAGAGCATGATTTGTGGAAACAGTTGCTTCTTTCCCGTCCAAGATGGCCACATCGTGTGCGGAGGTGCCCAGAACATCTATCTTGCGGAGTTTGACGGTCCGCAGAAGCGAAAAGTGTACGTCGAGGTGCTGGGGGAGTAACGTCCCTGCAATGACTCTAAGAAGGAGCACGTTATGTCTTTTCTAACCTCGATGTTCAAGACCGAAAAGCCGGTTATCGGAATGCTGCACCTGCGTCCTCTGCCGGGCGATCCACTGTATTACCCGGGCGGAAGCGTGTCGCAGGTCGTGGAAGCCGCCAAGCGCGATCTCGAGGCGTTGCAGCAGGGCGGTGTCGATGGCATTTTGATTACCAATGAGCTCTCGATGCCCTATGAGCAGCACGTTTCTCCCTCAACCCTTGCATCGATGGGCTATGTAATCGGGGCTCTATCCCATGATCTGTCGACTCCTTGGGGAGCTGAGGCAATTTACGATGGTGATGCCACAATCGAGCTGTGCGCTGCCGTCGACGCGCAGTTCACGCGCTGCAATTTTTGCGGTGCCTGGGCCGGTGATCTCGGGCTGATTAACCGAGATTTCGCTCACACCATGCGTCGCAAGGCGGCGCTGCGCCTGGACGACCTCAAGCTTTTTCACTTCATCACGAGCGAGGGGGAGGTTTATCTCAACGACCGCACGACTGCGGACATTGCCGATTCACTTCTCTTTAATTGCCTACCGGATGCGATGGTCATCGGCGGTTCGGCTGCCGGTCGTGGCGCTTCGGGCGAGCTTGCCGATGAGGTCCGCGAGCGTGTTGGCGAAGTGCCCGTGGTATGTGGCACCGGTTGTCGCGAAAATACCGTGGCTGACGTATTTGCTCACTACGATGGCGCGTTTGTCGGCACATGCTTAAAGCGCGACGGAAAGCTGGATGCCCCGGTTGATGTTGAGCGGGTAGCTCGTTTTATGGCTGCCGCTCGTACGGCGCGAGGGGAGTAGGCACCTATGGCGCTCTATCTGGGTATTGATATTGGGACAAGCGCCTCTAAAGGCGTTTTAATCGATGATCGATGCAACATCGTTTGCCAAGCCTCTTGTGGACACGAGACGGACAACCCGTGTGATGGATGGTACCAGCATGATGCGGAGGCAGTTTGGTGGGGCGATTTTTGCCGCTTGTCGCGCGAGCTGGTGGCGCGATCGGGGGTTAACGCGGCGCAGATCGGATGCGTGGGCCTTTCCGCATTGGGTTGCGACTGTGTGCCGGTCGATACCGAGTGCAACGCGCTGGCGCCCGCGATTTTGTATGGAGTCGATGCACGTTCGAAGCCGCAGATTGACGAGCTCCTTTCCGAATATGGGTCAGGTCGCGCACGCGAACTTTTCGGGCACGATCCCTGCTCATCAGATATTGCTCCTAAGATCTTATGGTTTAAGGAGAATATGCCCGAGGTGCACGAACGTGCTGCGAAGTTCCTGACGGCATCATCGTTTCTGTGCGCAAAGTTGACGGGGCGTTTTACGGTGGACCGTTATTTGGCGGAGGATTTTCTTCCCCTATACGACCGCTACACTTGGAGGGTTGATGCTCGGGAATGTGCTCGTTTCTGCCGGCCTGACCAGATGGCGGAGGTAATGTCGGCTACCGATATTGCCGGGGTGATTACGCAGCGCGCGGCTGAGGCGACAGGGCTCGCGGCAGGGACACCTGTCTTAGTGGGAACGGGCGACTCTGGTGCCGAGGCCATTTCGACGGGTGTATTTCGTCCCGGCGATATGATGGTTCAGTTGGGGAGCACGGCGTATTTCATCTACCTAGCTGATCATATGGTCGATGATGCCCGCCTGTGGCCAGGGACGTTTATCATTCCCGGAACTTACGGGATCTGCGCGGGGACCAATACGGCGGGTGCACTCACATCGTGGCTGCGCCAAGAGCTGTATCGCGACGCCGTGGAGGCCGAGGGCCACGGTGGCCCCGATGCATATTCGGTCATGGCGCATGATGCCGCCGATGTGGCGCCGGGTGCCGATGGGCTCCTGTGCCTGCCGTACTTTGCGGGGGAGCGTACTCCGCTCAATGATCCCGAGGCGCGTGGCGTCTTCTTTGGCCTGACCGGAAGGCATACGCGAGCCCATATGGTTCGCGCCGCCTTGGAAGGCGTCGCGTATACCGTTGCATCCCATGTCGACATTATCGAGCGAGAGCATGGACTGCCAATTGGGCGCATTATGCTTGTCGGAGGTGGAACCAAGAATCCAGTTTGGATGCAGGCTATCGCCGACGTATGCGGGCGCGAGGTCTCGGTTGCCAAGGTTACGGTGGGCGCATGCTTCGGTGATGCCATCATGGCATCTCTCGCAGGTGGCGCCTATGCATCATGGGATGAACTCGCCCAAGTCCTTGGCGTTGCACAAACAATCGTGCCCGATATGGCTGCCCACGAGCTATATGCGTCGCGCCGTCATATCTTTGACGAATTGTATGCACGCAACCGTGATCTCATGCACGAATTGGTGTAATGCTGCCGAATTGTACTGCCTGCCAATAGGGACTGCGTTGTGCGATTCGCATGTCCCTTGGCATTTTTGCCCACAGGGGTTAGCGAAGGTCAAAAACAGAGTGCGCATTTGCTAAAACTACCGACTCGATGCGCTTTGCGTCACAGTTTTTGAGTGAGGCAATGCGCATCGAGGTCCTTGCGAGCGATCTGATGAGCGATTGCACGCTTGTTTCTGTGTTTGGCTCGGCCGGCGCATCAGTCTCGAGCAGTAGACGGTCGAGTGGAATCTGTCGGGCATATTCGCGACCGCGCTTGGTGGCGAGCATGCGCTCGTTCACGGAAAAATAGCAGCCTGCGTTTCGCGCGCGGACGAGTTCGTCCGAAGTGCCGCTAAACCAGTGGAAGATGATAACGGGGGAGTCGGAGTTTGGGATGAGTAGTCCATGCGATTCGAGGACGTTCAGTACGGTTCCCGCCGAACGAACGGCGTGAATTGATATCACGCGCCCGGTAAGAGGATGCTGCACGAGCGCATCGCAGAGCCGGTCAAATGCCTGTATTTGTAGCGGCTCACTTCCCGCAAAGCGCGCGGAAAAGTCGAGTCCGACTTCGCCGATATAGCGCTCTTGGGCAGCAACTTCGCAAAGCAGATTGATTTCAGCGTTGCCATATCGTCCGTCGGCGAGCCACCAGGGATGGAGGCCGATGCCGGCAAAGATATTTGAACGGCCGCAGGCGCGCTTCTTGGCGCGTGCAAAGTCGTGCGGATCGACGCCGCAGTCAAATAGAATCAGGCCCAGCGCCGTTGCCTCATCGGCAACGGCGTCCGGGTGAGCCATTAGATCAAGATGGCAGTGTGCATCAAATAACCGGGGCTCCATCTCGGCGCGCTCCGCTAGTCTAGGCGCTGGCCATCGGCGCGCACGCGCTCGGTGCCGCGGCCACTGATCTGGCGGATAACCTCGCCGGCGATCATCTGGCCCATGATGGGCGGCATAAAGCTCGCGGTTCCCAGCTCGGTGCGCTCGTGGATGTTGGAAGGGTCGCGGGGCTGGGTCTTTACCGACTCCTCGCAGCTAAACAGCACGTGAAGGCTCTTGATGCCACGTTTTTTGCACTCTTTGCGCATGATGCGGCTCATGGGGTCGCGCACGGTGTCAAAAATGTCGGCAAAATGCAGGCATTCGGGATGGAGCTTGTTGGCCCCGCCCATGGAGCTAACCAAACGAATGTCATTGTCCTGAGCATATTTGGCAATGGTGAGCTTGGCCGAGATGGTGTCGATGGCGTCGACGACGTAGTCGAGCTTGCCACCCGTCTGCTCCAAAACGCCCGCGAAGAACTCGTCGATGTTGTCGCTCAGCAGGTATTCGGTGCGCTTGATAACGCTGGCGGCGGGATTGATGTCGTGGATCATGGCTTCCATCACGTCAACCTTGCGCTTGCCGACGGTGCTGTGAAAGGCGATGGCCTGTCGATTGATGTTGCTGGGCGCGACGATATCCTTGTCCAGAATCACAAAATGACCGATGCCGCCGCGGACAAGTGCCTCGCAGCAGTTAGAGCCCACGCCTCCGCAGCCGAGCACCAGCACCGTGGCGTTGGCGAGTCTATCGAGTGCCTCACGGCCCATGATGATCTCGAGTTTGGTGTCGCGTGTCTCGACGAGAGCAGCGGTTTCGGTCATAGACATCCTCCGATGGGGAAGCGAATCGTGTTTTAGCTATCACCATTATAGGTATTATCGCGATTCCATTTGAGCCCTAGGGGCTTGTTGAAATGAGGCAAGGATTCGCATAAGATGAAGCAGATGGCACCCGTTGCAGCGGGTTGGCCAACTCCCAAACACGTTTGTAGCGTGAGAAGTGGCCGTCTTCGCATTACGCGGGGGCGGCTATTTCATTCGACCTCCTATGTGGATGCCGAGTTCCACAGCCGCGATTACAAGCAATAACAACGTCAGGACATTATCAATACTCATAGTCCATCTCCTTCTTGGGAAGAGGGAGCTGGCCCATCTGCTTCTGGACCCATTGTATCTAAAAACGAACGAATGTTCTATACATAACATTGCTATTAGATAATTAGACAAACATCTAAATAATGAGTATAGTGTGCACGTCGCGAGAGATAGCGAGAGGAGGTTCTATGCCGGGAGAGGGTTTTAAGGCGCTGGCCGATCCAACGCGACGGCGCATTTTGGAGTTGCTGCGCGAGGGCAATTGTACGGCCGGGGAGCTTGCCGAGCATTTTGACATTAGCAAGCCGTCATTGAGCCATCATTTGGCGACGCTCAAAAACGCCGGGCTGGTGACCGACGAGCGCCATGGCCAAAACATCGTTTACAGCTTAAACACCACCGTCATGCAGGACTTGATTGGCTGGTTTATGGGCTTTACAAACACGGAAGGTGATAAGGATGAATAACGAAAACAAGGGCATTCACCCCACGGGGGTATCGTCGCGCGTGTGGATTGCGCTGGTCGTTCTGTGCGTCGCCAATGTCGTAGCGCACCTCATGGTGATGCCGAGCCTGCCGGCGCAGATTCCCACGCACTGGGGCGCGAACGGCGCCGTCGATGGTTGGGGTCCTAGCTGGATGGCCTCCGCGCTCGGCGTGCTGCCTCTGGCGCTTCTCGCAATGTTCTGCGTGGTGCCGCGCATCGATCCCAAAGGTGAGGCATATCGAACCTCGGGCAAGTTCTATCAGGGCTTCGTAATCGCCTTCACCTTGTTCATGTGCGCCATAAGCTGGCTGGGAGAGCTTACGGTCTGGGGCGTGGTGCCGGCGGTCGGTTCGGTCAACGTGCTGATTTCCGGTGCTATCGGCTTGCTGTTCATCGGCGTAGGCAACTACTTGCCGCGTGTGAAGCAGAACTATACGCTCGGTATCAAGACGCCTTGGGCGCTTGCCGATCCCGAGAACTGGCGCCGTACGCAGCGTTTTGGCGGCGCCTGCTTTATGGTGCTGGGTATTGGCCTGATTGTGATGGGCGTGGCAGGTGCGGTGCTTTCGAGTGAAGTCGTTGCCGCGGTGATTGCGGTTCTGGCGTTTGGTTCAGCCGGAGCTGCCTACGTCTATTCGTATCTGCTGTGGCGTAAATCGCAGCGAGCCGTTCGCTAAGGTTGCGGAAAACTAGCGTACGCAGTTCATAGTATGTTCTGGGGGACTTTTCCCAGGTAGTATTAGGGGGTGTGGGCAACCATGCCCCTTTTTCGTTAAGTTTCAGAGCTGGTTTCCTCATTTCGTTTCCACTAAAGCGAATCAAGAATAGGGAAACAGCAGGTAGAAAGGATAAAACAGGCATATGGCGGAGTTTATCTACCAAATGTATCAGGCTCGCAAGGCCCATGGCGACAAGGTAATCCTTGACGACGTGACCCTGAGCTTCTACCCCGGTGCCAAGATCGGTGTCGTGGGCCCCAACGGTATGGGCAAGTCGACCCTGCTCAAGATCATGGCCGGCATCGAGGAAGTCTCCAACGGCGATGCCAGACTTACCCCCGGCTACACCGTGGGTATCCTGCAGCAGGAGCCGCCGCTCGACGACGACAAGACCGTCATCGAGAACGTGCGCATGGCGTTTGGCGACATGATCGCCAAGGTCGATCGCTTCAATAAGATCGGCGAGGAGATGTGCGACCCGGATTGCGACATGGACGCCCTCATGGCCGAGATGGGCAAGCTCCAGGACGAGATCGACGCCGCCGATGGCTGGGATATCGATTCCAAGCTCGGCCAGGCCATGGACGCCCTGCAGCTACCCGATTCCGACATGCCGGTCAACGTACTTTCCGGCGGCGAGCGCCGCCGCGTGGCCCTGTGCAAGCTGCTGCTCGAGGCTCCCGACCTGCTGCTGCTCGACGAGCCCACGAACCACCTGGACGCCGAGTCGATCCTGTGGCTCGAGCACTTCCTGCACAACTACCAGGGCGCGGTGCTTGCCGTCACACACGATCGCTACTTCCTGGACAACGTTGCCGAGTGGATCTGCGAGGTCGACCGCGGCCACCTTTATCCCTACAAGGGCAACTACTCCACGTATCTGGAGACCAAGGCCGCCCGTATCGAGGCACAGGGCAACCGCGACGCCAAGCTCGCCAAGCGCATGGAGGCCGAGCTCGAGTGGGTGCGCAGCTCGCCCAAGGCCCGTCAGGCCAAGAACAAGGCCCGTCTGGCCCGCTACGAGGAGATGGAGGCTGAGGCGCGCGCTAGCCAGAAGCTCGACTGGACTGACATTCGCATCCCTGTCGGCCCGCGTCTGGGCAATAAGGTGCTCGAGGCCCATCACCTGCACAAGGAGTTCGACGGTCGCGTGCTCATCGATGACCTTTCGTTCACCCTGCCGCGTAACGGCATCGTGGGCGTCATCGGCCCCAACGGCGTGGGCAAGACTACGCTCTTTAAGACGATTGTTGGTCTGGAGCCGCTGACTTCGGGTGAGCTCGAGGTGGGCGAGACCGTCAAGATTTCTTACGTCGACCAGAACCGTTCCGGCATCGACTCCGATAAGAACCTGTGGGAGGTCGTCTCGGATGGCCTGGACCACATGATGGTCGGCGAGACCGAGGTTCCGAGCCGCGCTTATGTGGCGAGCTTTGGCTTTAAGGGCCAGGACCAGCAGAAGCGCGCTGGCGTACTATCCGGTGGCGAGCGCAACCGTCTGAACTTGGCACTCACGCTCAAGCAGGGCGGCAACCTGCTGCTTCTCGACGAGCCCACGAACGACCTCGACGTCGAGACGCTGTCCTCGCTCGAAGCGGCGCTGCTCGAGTTCCCGGGCTGCTCGGTGGTCATTAGCCACGACCGTATGTTCCTGGACCGCGTCGCCACGCACATCCTGGCGTGGGAAGGCACCGACGAGAATCCGGGCAACTGGTATTGGTTCGAGGGCAACTTCGAGGCCTATCAGGCCAACCGAATCGAGCGCCTGGGCGAGGACGCAGCCCAGCCGCATCGTATCCACCGCAAGCTCACGCGCGATTAGTCGAGCTCAGGTGACCTAACGAGAAAGGGACGATAACCTTGAGGGCTATCGTCCCTTTTTGTTACTTGGTAGAAGGCTCGACTTTATCGATGGTCCAGGCGGCTCCGAGACCGCCGGTGGTGTTGCGGCGGATGCGCACGGTAACCTCGCAGCGCTCGCCGGCCTGCGTGTAGCACAGGGGGAAGCTTGCGCGGTTTCGCGCGACCTCGATGGTACCGCGCTCGCGGGCGATCCAGTAGTACTCGCCGACGATGCCGAGGGTGTCGGCGCCGTAGGGGAGATAGATTGACAGCTGGTGCAGAAGCGGGCCGGGGCAGAAGATCTCGGTTGTGAAATCGACGGGGAAGTCCTTGGGGATGGCGGGCGCTGCAGGTGCGGGGGTTGGGGCTGCTGCGGGTGCCGAAGCCGGTGCCGGTCCGGGAATTTGGTCGCAAGCAGCGGCGGGCATGGATTCGATGACGGGTGCGGGCTCCGGCGTTACTTTCGGCTTGATCTCGGAATCTGCGGGCTTCACGGTGACGGGCGCGTCTGCAACTGCGGTTTCAACCTCAACCTGCGTCGCGTTCTCGTTCTCGACGCTCGGCTTTGCCTCGATGGGCGTGGACGCCATGGTGGTGATGCCGGCGTTTGCGTTCTCGGGGTCATAGACGACCGTAAGCGAGATGGCGGGCTGCGGTGTCTCGGGCTCCGGCGCCGACTCGGTAGCGTCTTGATCGGCGGACTCGTCGGGTTGATTGTCCTCGGCCTCGTCGCCAAAGACATCGCTGTTTTGGAACGCAGGCGTCTCGGGTTGGCCGGCGGTTTCTTCGGTTGTCGACTTGGGGGTCTCGTTGAGCTCCGCAGCGGCTTCCTGCTCTGACATGGCTTTGGGATCGGTCGTGGCGGCGATTTCGGTTTCGGCTTCTGCTGCTACCTCAATAGCGACTTCGATCTCTGTCTCGGGCTCGGGCTCCGGAGCGACTTCGGCCACGGACTCGGGCTCGGGACGCTTAACGTGCTTGGGACGCACGGCCTTCAGGTCCTTCTCGCCGCGCTTTTTCTTTTTGTAGGACTGCTTGGCGCCCTTGGTGGCCTTGGGCTTGTCCTCGCCCTTGGCAAGTGCGGCATCCCATGCCTCGTTGGCGATGACCGTGGCATACAGGCGACCGCCCTTAAAGACAGTCAGCTTAATGCAGTCGTCGAGTTCCTCGAGCAACTCGCGCGTGGACTCGAAGCCCAGGTCATAAGCAGTCATGTCGCCAGCGGCGAGAGTCTCTTCGACCTGCGTCATAAACGTTTGCTTGCCGCATCCAATCGCATCGCGCAGCAGGCGATACAGATAGATGTGGTTGCCCAGCGATAGCGTGGGCCTAACTATTGTCTTGCTCATGGCAAATCTCCTCTTTACACACGTGAAGCATCTTACCATCGCATAGCGTTCGCCATGGCGGCACCCAAGGCAAACGGGCGCGAACCGCTATCGATTCGCGCCCGTTGTACAGGTTGCCTATCTGGGGATGCAGTGCCTAGTTGCCCGATGTCGTGCCTTGGCTTGAACTGTCAGATGTCGTGCCTGATGTGGTGCCACTCGAATTGCTGTTGCTGCTGTTTGCTGTGCCCGTTCCCGACGTGGTGTCGCTCGTCTGGTCGCCCGTGCTCGGCTGAGAGCCGTCGGTCGTTTGGCTGGAGTCGGTCGTTCCGGATTGTGTGCCGCCGCTGTTCGAAGAGGAATCGGTGCCTTGCGACTGATCAGGGGTGGTCGAGGAAGAATCGGTGGGTGCGGAGTTGGCCTGTGAGTCGTTCTGCTGGCTTTGCGATTGGCCGGCGCTGTCCGCGTCTTGCTCGGTCGTGCGCGACGAAAGGATTGGCTCGGGGCGCTCGCCCAGACCCTCACCGGCGGTGGTTATAAGGATGGCGCCGGCGCAGGCGATAACCGCGACGATGGCGATGGCGATCGAGAAGATGATGACCTTCTTTTGCGTCTGGCTGCGCTCTTCCGCCGCCTTGGCGCGCAGGCTGTTGGGGGCGACGCGCGCCGTGGTCGCGCGTCCCGCGACCTGACGCATCTCCTGCGTAGTCGCGGCGCCGCCCAGGTGCTCCTCGGCATTAAGCTCAACGGGCTCATAGGCGCCGGCGGGGTAGTCGACGGCGGCGTGCGTACCTTTGAGGGCTTCGGCGCTGGCAGAGATAAAGTGGCGGTAGACCTGCGAGGACACAACGGTGATGACCGAGCTCACGGCGGCACCAATTACTGAACCAGCGATACCAATCTTGGAGGCAAGCGCCACGCTCGTGGCGGCAGCTGCGGCGCCGGCGATGATCTGGGGAATGGAAATGTCATCGAACAGGCCCTTTTTGGGCGCGATGGCCATGGTCTGTCCGATGGAATGGTTCTCGTGCACGCCGTTGTTGAGCGATGCCGGCGTCATGACGCGCGTGCGCGGCGCGTCGGTGTACTTGGTTGTCATACGGGGTCCTCCCGGTGTAAATCTGCTTCGTTTCGTGTAGCCATCAGGGTACCCACCAGATGTGAATCATACGTGACATTTAACAGATACCATCAACTCATCAAGGGGGCCTGCTGTCTTTGGTGCAATAGCTTGATGCTAAACTGGATTTATGTTTGCGAGGTGGTTTACGTGATGTACCCGTATATGACATTCGAAGATGGAACCGAGGTCATTCATTCTGACCTGATTACAGATGGCGATATCGAAAAGGTTATCGTGCATTTTGAGCGACCGACGGCAGAGGGCTTCGACTCCGCTCGTTGTGAGTTGCCTTCCTGTTCGTGGACTGACTGGGAAGGGCATTTTACTCAGAGTGAAAAACGAGCTTTCGAAGAGTGTCTGAGCAAATAATTTAGATTAGTTCGAGTTTAGTTCGAATAAAGAAGCTGAATGCGATGACCTAAAGCGTATGCATTTTTAGTATTAGATGCGTATGAAATGGAGGATGTGAATGGATGAGCTAATAGACTTTAAAAAACGATTTCTCAAGAATGGCGAGCTGGTTTCAATTCCAAAAAAGGAAAGCTATAAAAGAATCATGCTGCTATGGGCCGTCTCTTTCTTTGAATTAAATACAAGTTATACGGAGCTTCAGGTTAATCGTGTGCTGTCACAGCTCTATCCTGATTATGCCGTGTTGAGGCGGTACTTGGTTGATTATGGATTCCTATTAAGGGATGAACGAGGCCTGAAATACGAGGTTAATCGTGATGTTCACGGTATTGAGAGCTAGCCGTCCGGTTCGGGTCCTATTTATTGCTAGAGGGATAAGCGAAATAGGCAATTGGTGTGCGAATATTGCTTTGCCAATGCTGATTTACGAGGTAACTCACGATGTTTCTGCAACTGCTTTGATGGTCTGCTGCAGATTTGCCCCCTCTCTGTTTTCAGTTGCGCTCGCGCAGCTGCCTCAGAAGATGGGCATCGGGACACTGCAGGCCATGAGATTGGCAGACTTAATTCGCGCGGGATTATTCGTTTGCTATATTTTTGTTGATAGTAAATGGAGTATGTTTGCTATTACGTGCGCGGTATCGCTTTGCCGAACGGTAGAAATGCCCTGCTTTTACTCGTTGTTAAGAGCCAATACGAATAGTATCAATCGCGACGTAATTAATAATTCGTTTGGGTTCCTGCAGAATTTGATGATGGTTCTGGGGCCAGTTGCCGGCGGTTTTGTTGTCGCTCAATTTGGGGCGGAGGCTGTTCTTGCATTAGACGCGCTTTCTTTTGCCGCGTCGTTCTGGTTGCTGCGAGATGTTCCGTCGGTTATCGAGGTTAATGATAAAGAGGGAATAAGCAAAAATGAAAAAAACAGGACTGCATTTAGTGATCTTAGCGCGAAGCACTTGGCAATTGGTTTCCTATTAATCGATATTTCTAGTGGCGTGGCATTCGGCTCTCTGAATTCTCTTTTGCCAGCTATAGCGCAATTGCAATTTGACTCGTCATCGATACAATACGGATTCCTTCAGAGTAGTCTTACAATCGGACTGTTGTTCGGAAATACAATATATGGTCGTTTAATCAGTGGTTCCGATTGCGTTAAATCATATTGTTTTGTGACGTATCTTGCGCTCGGTGCGTATCTGGCGTTTGGCTATCGCTATGCGTCTGGGATATCGTTTATTTTCCTTTTTATCGTCGGTGCCGGAAACGCCATTCAAGATGTGCTTCTCATAACATCGCTGCAGGATTTGGCGAGAGACGGATCTGAATCGATAAGCCTGTTTTCAATTAGGGAGTCTTTGCAATCGGTTGCTGTTGTTATTTCAACACTTCTTGTTTCGCTGTTCACGAGCATCGCGATGTTCTCAATTCTCGTTACAGGACTTGGTGTATTTTCAATTATGATGGTAGTTGTGTTTCAATTGAATTATTTGCGAAAGATGTGACGTTGATATGCCTAAAACGCTTTTAGTATTTCCCCCAGGATGGAGTCCAGTGGGGCCGTATCTTGCCTTGCCTGTTTTGAAGTCATATCTTCAAGAGGTTGAACAATACAAAGTTGACATTGTTGACTTAAACGTGGAATTTTACGATGACCTCCTATCTTTTAGACATGTCGAAGAGTGCTGTAAAAGGTATCGGGAATCAAAGGATTCGTTTAGTTCGAATGTTCAATTAACAATCGAGTTGATACAATAGTCGGCACTTAATGTTGACGAGGCAAAAGATATTTTCAGATCGAAGAGATACTTTAATCTAAAAGAAAGACAATATGCTGAAAACATTTTTAGAAATGCACTCTATATCATAAATCACGTCTCATATGGAGTTAAATACACGTTCAACTCCATAGATCTGCCCTATGATTATTATTCGACACCAGAAATAATGAAATCGCTTGCGGATACCTTGCATAATCCGTTTATTTCCTTCTATGAAACTGCCTTTCTTAAGCGTATTCAGAGGGAAAAATTCGAGTTTATTGGGATTTCGGTGAGCGGCTGTTTCCAATTGATTTCTGCAGTTACGTTAGCGAAACTGATTAAGGAAGAGTGTCCATCTGTTAAACACGTCTCATTGGGCGGCAATTACATTACTCGTTTAGCAGATGACTGCATGAAAGAATGACATCCCTTTTTTGAATACATTGATTCGATAATGATGTATGACGGCGAAGAGCCGCTTGCACGTCTTCTTGAGGCTCTTGACTCTGGTGATGACAATCTCGACTGTGTTCCAAACCTTTGCCATGCTAAAGGTGGAAAGATATATAAAAACCATCGGATTGAGCAAACATTTATCAACGATACAGTTCCCGATTTCGATGGCTTCGCCCTTTCTAAATACTTCATGCCTGAGTTAATATTGCCGGTTTATTCCTCTAGGCAGTGTTTTAATCATTGCGCCTTCTGCACCATTCCCGGTGCTACCGGTGGTTGTTACCGAAAGATGCCTATATCGAGAGTATTTGAAATAATGTGTCGGTTAAATGAAAAATACGGCACGAGAGTTTTCTCTTTTGTGGATGAAACATTCGAAGGCAAAAGAATGGAGCAACTCGCGGATGAAATAAACGCATCGGGAAAAACGTTTTTCTGGCATGGAGAAACGAGGTTCTCTCCAACCCTAAGTACAGAAGTTTTTAACAAGATATACCAAAGTGGATGTAGGCAGATTCAGTTTGGCCTCGAGTCATACAACCAAAGAGTTCTTGATCTAATGAAGAAGAACACGAGAGTTGATTGGATTGATCGCAATGTCCATGATTGTCTCAATGCGGGTATTCCTGTTCATCTATTTTTTATGATTGGCTTTCCGACCGAAACTAAAGAAGAGGCTCTGAACACCTTAGCTTATACAGAGAATGTTTTGAATTATTCAAAACAGGTATGTGGTGTTCCATATTCCACGAGAGGATTTACGAATTTTGGTCTCGTTATGGGGTCGGATGTTTGGAATCATCCCGATAAGTATGGTGTCTCTGTAATGCCGAAGTCCCAATATGAGGATTTGCGCCTCGAAGTGGATTATGTTTCAGGCACTGGTTTAACTTTAAATGAAGCAAAATCCTTATCTGATGAGCATCATATTGATTTTTATATGCAAGAGGTCATAAACGGTAGCGACACAATTGACTTGCCCCAGCGGCTTCATATTTCAGAGGTGACCTGGATCCTAGATTCTATTCACGCTGTCAGGTATAAGGGACATTTGACCAAAGTAAAGCGACGGCTAACTAGTCTAAATCCAGCTGATCGAATCTGGCTGGATTCCAAGACCTCTGTCGTGCTCGTTGAGCCATTTGCCTACTTCTATAATTCTGAATACCATCATGTCTATGCTGTTTCCCAGTTGGTATACCTTAAGTTGGCCCGTTTATTGGAGGCCGATTGTAGCATTTCTCTTATTCTTGATCAGGGCGACCTCGAGCTGACAAGGGCGATAGAAGAACTGTTGCATTATGGATTGCTGAATACAAATATCGATGCCGATTATGTAATGCACGATAACGGTTTTCAATTGGTTAAAAGTTCGTTTGTTAAAGAAGTCGGACGCTCAAAAGAGGGGTTAAGAGTACTGCTGAGTTGTGCCACCCATAGAATGTGTGCGGTTAATGATTTTTCGTTCGCTTTGCTTTCGTTGTTTGAAAAGCCGATTACTAAGAACGAGGTGCGCGACATTTTGAAAAAAGAGGGACTATCGACAAACGAGGAGCAATTAAACAAGTTGGTTGATAATTGCATGAAAGCAGATATACTACAATTGATTAGATAGAGGAGGTTTCTGCATGGACGTTATTAACAAAGATCTCTTGGAGCAACTGAAAGAGTCTCAGGAAGAGGGCGTCGTGGTAGAAGTGTTCGACTTTGAGGACTACATGGATAAATTCTGCCATTAGTTTCGGAATTAACTTGCCTCGCTTAAAGGAGAAGTCGATTATCGATTTCTCCTTTTTTAATTAAAGATATTTTTGGAATACATGCTCTTAGCACAGGTTGGCGTCTCAGTAAACTGAGAGGTTGCTTTGGCTAGTTAGAGATATGTGAACGTCCGTTAGACTGAATCTCAGGGTAGAAGGGGCCTCCAGTGTCCAGATCAACAAGGCAATGCTGCGTTTCGGCTAATAAGAACGATGGCTTTTTGCGTGTGGCGGCGGCGTCGCCGCGGATTCGCGTGGCCGATGTCGAGGGCAATGCCGAGGTTGCGCTGGCGGCTGTTCGCGAGGCTACCGAGCGCGGCGTTCGCGCACTGGCGCTGCCCGAGCTTAACCTGACCGGCTATACCGCGGCCGATCTGTTCCATAACCGCACATTGCTGCATGCCTGCGAGGCTGCTCTGGTGCATATCCTCGATGAAACCCGCGAGCTGCCGATTGTCTTTACCGTCGGCCTTCCCGTTGCGGTGGCCGAAAACATCTACAACTGCGCGGCCGTGTGCTGTGCGGGCGAGCTTTTGGGCCTTACGGCTAAGAAGTATCTGCCCAACTATGGCGAGTTCTACGAGCGCCGCTGGTTTGCCCCGGCGCCTGCCGATCCCGTGTGGGTTGAATTTGCCGGTCAGGGTCCGGTGCCGCTTGGCTCGGGGCTTGTCTACCGCTGCTGTGATGAGGGCGCCGAGGACCTGGTGCTGGGCGTTGAGGTCTGTGAGGACCTGTGGGTGCCGGCGCCCCCTTCGACCGAGATGGCGCTTGCCGGTGCGACGGTGATTCTCAACCCGTCGGCCTCGGACGAGATTATCGGTAAGGCAGATTACCGCCGCAGCCTTATCTCTAACCAAAGCGCGCGCCTGTACTGTGCCTATGCCTACGCGGATGCGAGTGAGGGCGAGTCCACGACCGACATGGTCTTTGCGGGCGAGAACCTTATCTACGAAAACGGCTCCAAGCTCGCCGCCACCAAACTGCTTACATGTGATATGGCCATCGCCGACGTTGATCTTGACCGCCTGCTTGCCGAGCGCCGCCGCTCGACGACGTGGACGCGCGCGGACGATGCACCGGAGTCCACGACCGTTGATTTTTCGTTTGAGGGCGTGCTGACAGACGAACCTGTCCTGCGCGATGCACTCGGCATCGACCGTGTCTTCCCCCGCGCGCCTTTTGTGCCGGCAGACCATGGTGACCTGGCCGAGCGCTGCGAGACCATCCTCGACCTGCAGACCGCGGGCCTCAAGACGCGCCTTGCCCATACGGGTACCAAGGCGGCGGTCATCGGCCTTTCGGGCGGCTTGGACTCCACGCTGGCGCTGCTTGTGACCGTGCGCGCCTTCGATGCGCTGGGACTGCCACGCACAGGTATCACTGCCGTGTCCATGCCCGGCTTTGGCACCACGCACCGCACCAAGTCCAATGCCGAGTCGCTCGCGCGCGACCTGGGCGTGAGCTTCCGCGAGGTCTCGATTCACGCGGCCGTGGAGCAGCACTTCAAGGACATTGAGCACGATCCGGCCGTGCAGGACGTGACTTACGAGAACAGCCAGGCCCGCGAGCGTACGCAGATTCTGATGGATCTGGCCAACCAGGCTGGCGGCTTTGTCATCGGCACGGGCGACCTTTCGGAGCTGGCGCTCGGCTGGGCTACCTATAACGGCGACCACATGAGCATGTACGCCGTCAACGCGAGTGTGCCCAAGACGCTTGTGCGCCATCTGGTGCGCTATGCCGCTGATGTTTTTGGCGGGCGTATTGCCGAGGTCTTGCTCGATATCCTCGATACGCCGGTGTCCCCCGAGCTTCTGCCGCCCACGGGCGACGGCGAGATTGCGCAGAAGACCGAGGATTTGGTGGGGCCGTACGAGCTGCACGATTACTTCCTCTATTACCTGCTGCGTTTTGGCTTTGAGCCAGGCAAGATTTACCGCATGGCGCTCAAGAGCTTCGAGGGCGTCTACGACGCCAAGACCGTCCACACGTGGTTGCGTACGTTCTATCGTCGCTTCTTTGCCCAGCAGTTTAAACGCAGTTGCCTGCCCGATGGTCCCAAGGTTGGCTCGGTGACGCTCAGCCCGCGCGGCGATTGGCGCATGCCGAGTGACGCCAGCTCGCGACTGTGGCTTGCGCAGATCGACGCGCTCAATCCAATTGACTAAGGTTGGCTAAATTGAACCAATGCGGGGGTTGCAAGCGTTACACTTTTGCAATCTGATGGCCCGTATCGCGCGGCGCTCTTGTCGGAGCGCCGCGTTTTTCATATCGAAAGGTGGCACCATGCAGGCATCGCAGCGTCTCGACCGCTTTGGCGCGGAGGTCTTCGCCTCGCTCAACAACAAGCTTCTTGCGCTGAAGGCTCAGGGCAAGACCATTTACAACATGAGCGTGGGCACGCCCGACTTTAAGCCGTACGACCACGTGGTCGAGGCGCTCACGCAAGCGGCCCAGGACCCCGAGATGTGGAAGTATGCCCTGCGCGACCTGCCCGAACTCAAGCAAGCCGTGTGCGATTACTATGAGCGTCGCTTTGGTGTCTCCGGCATTACGCCGTCTATGGTGCAGTCGTGCAACGGCACGCAGGAGGGCGTGGGCCATTTGGGCCTGGCCCTGCTCGATCCGGGTGACACTATTTTGGTTCCCGATCCGTGCTACCCGGTCTTTGAGGCGGGCGCCAAGATCGCCGATGCCAAGCTCGAGTACTATCCGTTGGTCGCCGAGCATAATTACCTGCCCTATGTGGCGGGTATCGATCCCGAGGTGGCCGATCGTGCCAAGTATATGATCGTGTCGCTGCCCGCAAACCCGGTCGGCTCGGTGGGCACGCCCGAGGTCTACGAGGAGATCATCGCTTTCGCCCGCGAGCACGACCTGCTCATCGTCCATGACAACGCGTACTCCGACATCGTGTTCGACGGCGAGCCGGGCGGCAGCTTCTTGCAGTATCCTGGTGCGCTTGAGGTGGGCGTGGAGTTCTTCTCGCTTTCCAAGTCGTTTAACGTTACCGGTGCGCGTGTCGGCTTTTTGGTCGGCCGCGAGGACGTGGTCTCTGCCTTTGCCAAGCTGCGCGGCCAGATCGACTTTGGCATGTTCTTCCCGATCCAGAAGGCTGCTATCGCCTGCCTGAACGGTCCGCGCGATGAGGTCGAGGCGCAGCGTCTGAAGTACCAGGAGCGCCGCGATGCCCTGTGCGACGGTCTTGAGGGCCTGGGCTGGGAGCGTCCCAACGCGCATGGCTCTATGTTTGTGTGGGCCAAGCTTCCCGGTGGTCGCACCGATTCCATGGCGTTTTGCGAGGAGCTCATGGAGAAGGCCGGCGTTGTGGTGACGCCGGGCGCGAGCTTTGGTCCTTCGGGCGAGGGGCACGTGCGCATGGCGCTGGTCTTGCCGCCCGACCAGATTGCTTTGGCTGTCGAGGCCATTCGCGAGGCGGGCCTGTATTAGAAAGGTATTTCGGCTCGTCAATAGCTCGAAACCGATTTCGTGCAGTTATTTTACGATTTCTGCAAACAATTTCGGTAAACGGTCGATTTTTGGCTGCGAATAGGAGCATAATCAAAGTCCCGATTGGATGTATTGGGATTACGGCAAGCCGCTCGGGTCGTTCCCGGGCGGCTTGCTTGTGGAGAGAGATGGGAGTTTCTAATGGTTAACGAGAAGAAGGTCGCTATTGTCGGCTGCGGTTTCGTTGGTTCGTCTTCGGCGTTCGCGCTGATGCAGAGTGGTCTGTTCTCCGAGATGGTCCTCATCGACGTGGACAAGAACCGCGCCGAGGGTGAGGCCCTGGATATCGCGCACGGCATGACGTTTGCCGAGCCGATGAAGATCTACGCCGGCGATTATTCCGATGTCGCCGACGCCGCCATGATCGTCGTCACCGCTGGCGCTGCCCAGAAGCCCGGTGAGACTCGCCTGGACCTGGTCAACAAGAACGTCAGCATCTTTAAGTCCATTATCCCCGAGATTAAGAAGTCCGGCTTCGACGGCATTCTGCTCATCGTCTCCAACCCGGTCGATGTTCTGACCTACGCCGCCATCAAGATGTCCGGCCTGCCCGAGGGCCACGTCATCGGTTCCGGTACCGTGCTCGACACCGGCCGTCTGCAGCAGATGCTTGGTGCCCATGTCGAGGTCGACCCGCGCGATGTCCAGGCCTATGTCATGGGTGAGCACGGCGATTCCGAGTTTGTCGCTTGGTCCAGCGCTCAGGTTGCCGGCGTTCCGCTGAACACCTTCTGCGAGCTTCATGGTCATCTGGAGCATGAGGCTGCCGAGAAGCGCATCGCCGAGGACGTCAAGAACTCCGCCTACACCATCATCGAGAAGAAGCACGCCACCTACTATGGCGTCGCCATGGCCGTCAAGCGCATCTGCACTGCCGTCATGCGTGACGAGCAGACCGTTCTGCCCGTTTCCTCGCTCATGGTGGGCGAGTACGGCCTGTCCGATCTTGCCATCTCCATGCCGACCGTCGTTGGCCGCGACGGCGTTGTCTGCCGCGTCCCCGTGCCGCTGAACGATGACGAGCAGCATGAGCTTACCGCCTCCGCCAAGGCCCTCAAGGACATCATCGACAGCGTCGACTTCTCCTGCTAAATCGACTTCTCCTGCTAAATCAAGCTCGCTAGAGCGAAAAGCTACAATGAAGGCGTCCGGGTCCACGCGGCCCGGGCGCCTTTTTGATGCAAAGTAACCTGACCCCAATGCACCATAGTTGATGGGAGGGCCATGTCGGATTCCTCTAATTTTTTGACCTATGCCCAGACGACGTTTGATTCGTTTGAGGAGCAGCCGTTCTGTGCGGTGGATAGCCTGGTCTTTGCGTGGCTGTCCTATTTGCGTTTGCCGGGTGATATGGCGGAGCTGACGAACTGGCAGGGCCTAGACGTACGCGAGCTGCTGCGTGCCGAGTGCTACCGGGACATGATTGGCGACCTGTGGGATCCGGAGGGGAGCAGGGCCTTGTTGGAGGCCGTGGCAGCAAGCCCTCGCTACCGTGGCGTGCACGTTTGCGGTTATCGTGCCGTGAGCGATGTGGTGGCGACAGAGCAGTTTGCAGCCATGGCGTTCCGGTTTCCGGCGGGGTTTAGCTATCTTTCCTTCCGGGGGACCGACAGTACGATTGTGGGCTGGAAAGAGGACTTTAACATGGCGTTCCGGTGTCCTGTGCCGGCCCAGGAATCCGCGGCGCGTTATGTAGACGAGGCGGCGGACGCGATTGACGGGCCGCTTTTGTGCGGAGGTCATTCCAAGGGTGGAAACCTTGCGGTGTACGGTGCGGCGATGTGCTCCGATGTCGCCCGTGAGCGAATCGAACGGGTGTATTCCCATGATGGTCCTGGCTTCGTCGAGGAGTTCCTGAACGGCAACGCCTTTGCCGATCTTTCCGGCCGCATCGATAAGACGCTACCTCGGTCGTCGATCTTTGGCATGATGTTCGAGACACAGGAGGACTATGCCATCGTTGAGAGCACCGAGTTCAGCCTGCTGCAGCACAATCCCTTTAGCTGGGTGGTTGATGGTCGCGACTTCGTGTACTGTGAGCACCTGTCCGCCGGTGCTCGATACGTTGATGGCTCCATTCGCGAGATGCTGCTTGCAGTGGGGCCTGCCGAGCGCGAGCGTTTTGTAGATGCATTGTTCTCCGTGTTTGAGGCTACGGGTGCTGAGCGGTTTGCGGATATCGCTGGGAATCTGCGCGAGAGCCTGCCCGTGATGCTCCAGGCTGCGCAAGGTTTCGACAAGGATACGCGACGCTTTGTCTCGCAGACCATCGTGGCAATCCTTAAATGCGCGCTGCTGCCCAAACGACCCCAGATCGACATGTCCACTGCCGGTAAGAGTCTGGCAGAACAGCTCGAGGCTTGGCAGTCCGAGCTTCTGCGCTAGCCATTGGTGCAAAGGTGTCAGGTTCATCTGCGACAAGTTAGTGCAAAGTAACCTGACCCCAATGCATCAATCTGCGGTGCGCTTGGGGTGGGCTCGACCGCTATACTGATTCGTGCTCAAATCGATCTAGAACGGAATGCCGTATATGAAAATCAACCACGCTATCCTGCATATCCTGGACTTTGACTCGGCTGTCAACGTCATGAGCCAGCGCGAGCTGGATATCGAAAGCCGCACCGTGCGCAACTTTGTGACCACACATCTACGCCGTGCCCGCACTTCAGCCGATAACAAGCGTGCCACGTTTGCCGAGAACTCTGCGTTTGGCGGCGAGCTCAAGGGCTATTTCTTTGGCGAGCGCGAGTTCGTGGATCTGTCGCAGCAGATCGCGGAGTTCATCTCTTCCGAGCTCACCAAGGCCGAGAAGGCTGAGTCCACCGACGTGCTCGTGGCCGACTTTGACGACGATGAGGATGCCCGCTGGTTTGCCGTCATGCTCCTGGGCTCCAAGCAGGCCTTTATGCACGAGGTAGGCCGCGAGGAGGGGGAGGTGCGCAACGACATTGCGCGCCACTACGCCATTCTGCCGAACCCCTCGCAAAAGGTGCCGAGCTATGCCATCGTGCGCGCGAGCACCATGGAGATCGGCTACGTAGACAAGAAGCGCAAGATTGCCGGCGAAGACCGCATGCTCATTCCCGATGGCCTGCTGCAGTGCGACACGGGCGTATCTGGCAAGGAGGTCATCGACACCGTGACGCGTGTGGTCGAGGAAGTCGCCGAGGAGCACGGCGCCAACACGGCCGTGGCGCTCGCCAAGGTTAAGGCCGCTGTGGCCGAGAAGATCGAGGATGACGAGGAGCTTCCGCCCTGGGATATCGTCGATGAGGTCTTTGAGGACGAGCCGGTCATCAAGGAAAGTGTGCGCGCGGCACTGACCGAGGAGAAGGTACCGGAGCGCGTGCCCGTGGAGCGCAAGCAAGTCGAGCGCGCGGCCGTACGCAATCACAAGATTCGTACCGACACGGGTATCGAGGTCAGCTTTCCGGCCGAGATGGGTTCGAACTCCGAGTACATCGAGTTTGTCAACGAACCCAACGGCCTCATCTCCATCGAGCTCAAGAATATCGGCAGCATCGAGAATCGATAAGGGATCGAGCGGATTGACCGTAACGAAAAGGCCGAAGCCCTTTGGGACTTCGGCCTTTTTACTTGGGGCTTAATTACGCTACTGGTTGAGCATAGGTCAGCGAAAACGCCCCAGAGCGAGCAAGGTGACGTGAAAGAGGAGGGCATTGACCTTTTGGTCATGCCCGACGATTGAACGTCAGATTGCCGCTCTGGGGCGTTTGCAGCGTCGAGCCGTTACGCGGGTTGGTAAACCCGCGTAACCCTACAGTTGACGTAGTCCTTCCTCGAGACCGGTCTTGCTGTCGGTCTGGGCGTCGCGCATCTTGATGACGCGGGCGGGGACACCGGCCACGACGGCACCGGCGGGGACGTCCTCGACGCACACGGCGCCGGCGGCAACGACAGCACCCTTACCCACGCGCACGCCCTCCAGGACCACAGCATTGGCGCCGATCATGACATCGTCCTCGACGATGACGGGCGTGGCACTGGCGGGCTCCACGACGCCTGCCAGTACGGTGCCGGCGCCGATGTGGCAGTTCTTGCCCACGGTGGCGCGGCCGCCCAGCACGGCGCCCATATCAATCATGGAGCCTTCGCCAATGACGGAGCCGATGTTGATGATGGCGCCCATCATGATGACGGCGCGATCGCCGATCTCGACGCGGTCACGGATGATCGCGCCCGGCTCGATGCGGGCGTTGATGCCCTTGAGGTCGAGCATGGGCACGGCGGAGTTGCGGCAGTCGTTCTCTACGTCGTAGTAGTCGATGGAGTCGGCGTTAGCGTCGAGGATTGCCTTGAGCTCATCCCAGTCGCCAAAGACGGTCTTGCCGCGACGGCCGCCGTAGACGTGCGCATCGCCCCAGGCAACCTTCATGCCGGGCTTCTCGCGCACATACAGCTTGACGGGCGTCTTTTTAGGCGCGGTGGCGATGTAATTGATGATCTCCTGGGCATCCATCTCGGCTGCGTTACTCATATGCTGTTTCTCCTTTGCGTGGGTACGGTAGATAGTTGGTTAGGCAAACATGACCTGGTCGAACGTATAGAAGCCGTGCTCGCGGGTGACGAGCTTCTGCGCGGCTGCCAGGGCGCCGTTGACAAAGATCTGACGGCTCGTGGCGCGATGCGCGAGCGTGACCTCCTCGTCCTGACCAAAGAAGCTCACCTCGTGAACGCCGGCAACGGTGCCACCGCGCAGCGAGTGCATGCCGATCTCCTTGGGGTCGCGCGCGCCGCACATGCCCTCGCGGCCATAGACGGGGTGGTAGCCTGCCTCGGGCTCGGCTTCGACAACGGCATCGAGCAGCAGCTTGGCGGTACCGCTGGGGGCGTCGACCTTTTGGTTGTGGTGCGTCTCGACGATCTCGCAGTCAAAGCCGGGCAGTTCGCGCGTGGCCTGTGCCACCAGATGACGCAGGGCCGCGATGCCGATAGAGTAGTTGCCTGAGTGCATGACACGGGCATTCTGGCCCAGCTCGCGTAGGCGGTCCATCTGCTCGGGAGTGTAGCCTGTGGTGCCCGAGACCAACGCCGCGGCCGTGCGCTCGACATAGGCGACGACGGCATCGAAGGTCACGACATTCGAGAAGTCGATGATGACGTCGGCTGCCGGGGCGCTTTCGAGCTCAGACAGGTCAAAACCGATCTGGGCCACAATGTCGAAAACGGGCTGTCCGGCGGTATCGACAATACCCTCGGCAGTGGTGCGGATGAGCGAGCCCATGCGACCCGTTCCCATAATGACGGTCTTAATCAAGCAGACCAGCTCCCTTCAGAGCATCGGTAAGTGCGGCACGCGTATCGTCGGCCATGGGGCACAGCGGCATGCGGTAGTTTGCCTCGATCATACCCATCTGGGCGAGCGCTTCTTTAACGGGGATGGGGTTGACCTCGCTAAAGAGGGCGTTGATGAGCGGCTGGCCGGCAATCTGGATATCGCGGGCGCGCGCTACGTCACCGTCCAGATAGGCGCGGCACATGTCGTGCACGAGCTGCGGCTGTACGTCGGCCCACACGCTGATGGCACCCGAAGCGCCTAGGCTCATGAGCGGCACGGTGAGTGCATCCTCGCCCGAGTACATGCGGAAGTCATCGGACAGCAGGTGGGCGATCTTGGCCGCGTAGGCGACGTTGCCCGAGGCCTCCTTGATGCCCATGATGTTGGGGTGTGCGGCCAAGCGCTCTACGTTGTGCTCGCTGATACCGCAGCCACAGCGGCCGGGGATGTTGTACAGAATGCAGGGGATGTCCACGGCGTCGGCCACGGTCTTAAAGTGCTGGTAGATGCCCTCTTCGTTAGACTTGTTGTAGTAGGGGGTAATGAGCAGCAGACCATCGGCACCCAGGCCCTGGTAGGTGAGCGACTTGGTGAGCATGGTCTGCGTGGAGTTGGAGCCCGAGCCGGCGATGACGGGGACGCGGCCCGCAACCTGCTTGACCACTGCGGCGACAACGGAGTTGTCCTCGTCGTCGGTCATCGTGGCACTCTCTCCGGTGGTGCCCAGGGTGAGGATGGCGTCGGTGCCATTTTGCAGGTGGAAATCGATAAGGCGCTCGAGTGCATCAAAGTCGACGCTGCCGTCCTTTTTAAACGGCGTGACAAGGGCGACGATCGAACCCTCGAGGTTGCGGATATCCATGTTCTTCTCCTTCGCTTCCGCGATCTGGATGCGTTTGTTCCATTGGGCAGCGACGGCCAGGCGCTCGTCCTGGGCGCGACGGCGGGCGGCATCGGCGCGCGACTTGGCCAGTAACTCTCGGCCGTACGGCAGCACGTCGAGCGTGGCAAAGTAATCGCCCGGGCGCTCGGCGCGGCGGATGAGGTCGGCCGAGCCATCGGGGCGCAGCAGGACCTCGGCGGAGCGTAGACGTCCGTTGTAGTTGTAGCCCATGGAGAAGCCGTGCGCACCCGTATCGTGAATCACGAGCACATCGCCCATGTCGATATGCGGCAGCTCGCGATCGATGGCGAACTTATCGTTGTTCTCGCATAGGTTGCCCGTGATGTCGTACGTGTCCGTGACGGGTGCCGCAGTCTTGTCGGCGCCACCCGGCTGACCCATCACCGTAATGTGGTGGTAGGCGCCATACATGGCAGGGCGAATCAGATCGACCGCGCTTGCGTCGACACCGATATAGTCCTTGTAGATCTGCTTTTCGTGGATGGCCTTGGTGACCAGACAGCCGTAGGGGCCCATCATAAAGCGGCCCATCTCGGTGCAGATGGCCACATCGTCCATGCCGGCGGGAACCAAGATCTCGTCGTATGCCGCGTGCACTCCCTCGCCGATGGCATGGATGTCGTTAGCCTGCTGCTCGGGCAGGTAGGGGATGCCGACGCCGCCGGATAAGTTGATGAAGGCGACGTGTGCACCGGTCTCGCGCTCCAGGCGCACGGCAAGCTCAAAGAGAATGCGCGCGAGTTTGGGATAGTAGTCGTTGGTGACGGTGTTGCTGGCAAGGAATGCGTGGATGCCAAAGTCCTCAGCGCCCTTGGCCTTGAGCATGCGGAAGGCCTCGAAGAGCTGCTCGGTGGTCATGCCATATTTGGAGTCGCCCGGGTTGTCCATGATGCCGTTGGAGAGCTGGAACAGGCCGCCCGGATTAAAGCGGCAGCTGACCGTCTTGGGAATGGGCCCCGCAACGCGCTCAAAGAATTCAATGTGGCTGACGTCGTCGAAGTTGACGATAGCGCCCAGCTTGTCGGCGAGCTCGAAGTCCGCCGCGGGCGTGTCGTTGGACGAGAACATGATGTCGTGCCCCGTGATGCCCAGCGAGCGGGCGATCATGAGCTCGGTATAGCTCGAGCAATCGCAGCCGCAGCCGTATTCGTTGAGAATGGAGATGAGCGCTGGGTTGGGGTTGGCCTTGACGGCAAAGTATTCCTTAAAGCCCGGGTTCCAGGCAAAGGCGTCGCGCACCTCTTGCATGTTGCGGCGGATGCCCGCCTCGTCATATAGATGAAACGGCGTGGAGAATTGCTCGACGATATGCTCGAGCGTCTCCTTGTCCACAAACGGCTGCTTTGCCGCATATGCCTCGTTGGGAGTCAGTGACATGTCCCGTAAACCTCGCTATCCAGACGGCGCTACCTGCGCATCGAATCCGCATAGCGTGGACCCAATGTCCGGATAGCGCTCCCGCATTGCTGCAGACAGTCCTGCGGGTGTTTCCCGCAGGCCCACCAGGTTGTTCGTGCCCGAAAAACCCAGTTCGGCGGGTTTCGCCTCCCCACGGGGTCAAAGCCTGCCGGCTCGCCCGCGGTTCTTCGTGCCCGCGCCTCTATCGAGTGGTAAAGACCCTACCACGTTGCACTTTACCAAACAAGAGTATTCGTATATAACGTTTAAAAAATGCAAGGATATGCTGAAAATAAGGGTGTAGCAATCTTGCGGCACAATAGATGGCAACCGACGCGCACCCATGAAAGGAACCTCTATGACCGAGCTCCAAGAACTCCGTCGCTATCGGCACGACTTGCACAGGATCCCGGAGCTCGGCTTCGATCTTCCGCAGACTATCGCCTATATCGAGGGCGTGTTGGCGCCGCTTGCCTGCGAGGTGATCCATCCGTGCTCCAGCTGCGTTTGCGCTTTCTTTGACGCTGGCGTTGGTGCCGCGTGTGCCACAGCGATTCGTGCCGACATGGATGCACTGCCCATTGCCGAGGCCACAGGCGCGACCTTCGCCTCGTCTCATCCCGGCAAGATGCACGCTTGCGGGCACGATGGGCACATGGCCATGGCACTTGCCGCCGCGACGTATGTCGACCGTACGATTCGCGAGCAGCCGGGCACCATCAAGCGCAACGTGCTCTTTGTGTTTCAGCCTGCCGAGGAAACGACCGGCGGTGCCAAGACGGTATGCGAGAGCGGTGTGTTCGAGCGCTACGGGGCGGATCGCATCTTCGGCTTCCACGTATGGCCCGATTTGCCCGCCGGCACGTTGGCGAGCTGTTCCGGTCCGCTGCTGGCGCGCTCAAGTGAGACGCACATTCATATCCATGGCACGAGCATCCATATCGCCAAGACCTACGGCGTTCCAGTCGAGGAATCGCATGATGCCGCGCTGGCAGCGGCCAAGTTCTTGGTTTCCGAGCGCGAGCTCATGGACGAGTTGGGTGCCGACGAGCCCTGCATTGGTAAGTTCGGCCTGCTGCAGGCCGGCACCGTCTGCAATGCGGTGGCGGGGGAGGCCCATGTGGCTGGCAGCCTGCGCGTGTTTACGGACGGTATGTTCGACCGTGCGCGCGAGGGCGTGCGCCGCGTGTTGGACGAGGCCTGCGCCGCAACAGGCTGCACGTACGACCTCGACTTTGCCGAGGGCTATCCGCCGGTCGATAACGACCCCGAGCTGTTCGCCCACATTGCGCCTGCCTTGTCCGAGCTGCAACTTGTGGACGAGCCACTGCTAATCGCCGAGGATTTCGCGTTCTATCAGCGTCATCTGCCGGGCGTGTTCTTCTTGCTGGGCACGGGCGTGCCGGAGGGTCAAGAAAACCCGAGCGATTCGGATGGCTGCCCCGCCTATGCCACGAGCGCTCTGCATACCGATACCATGCTCTTTGACGAGGAAATCCTACTCAAGGGCCTCGATGTCTACAAACGATTGCTCGTGATGGAGTGACGATGAGGCGACGTCGGCAATCTGCCGTATATAGTCCGGGTGGATGCGGGTGTGGTTTGCTGCTACTTCCGGTCATTGCTGTGAGCATTGGCGTGATGTTTGTGCTTGCTGGGCTGGCTGCGGCGGCACTCGTACTGTTTATCACTGCCATCGGCGTGACGATTTGGCTCTGCCGCAATCGCGGGCAACGCCGTGCCGACGGTAAAACCAATGTCGGCTGGGTCGTATTCCTGATCACTGCGTACCCGCTGAGTGTCAGCTACCTGGTGTTCTTTGCCCTGTTGATGATCAGTGCCTTTACCGGGAAATCCGTCACGGTGGGTTGATGCGCTGCCAGCAGACGGTCACGCAAAGTGCGTTTGCTCGGCGTCTGGATAGCTGCATTGGCCGTTTACCGCAACCTTAGCTCTCAGCTAATGAATTCAAATTCAATCCTTCCTACGATGTGCTGTGTGCCGGCACGGTAGCCGGATCGTAGGAAGGATGAATAATGGCAAAAGAGGGAAAGAAGCCGATCGGCAAGATTGTCCTAGGCGTCATCGTGGTGCTGGTTATCGTCGGTGCCGTGGGCTCTATGGGTGGCAATTCAACCGATTCGTCTGCGAGCGATTCGGCAAAACCTGCCGAGACGACACAGCAGGCTGAGGAGCAAAAAGAACCGCAAGAACCGTATACCATTGCTGACGAGGCTGAAGACACCTCCAATCAGTTTGCCTATAAGATCACGGGCACGCTGACCAATAACACGGACAAGGAAAAGAGCTACATTCAGATTGAGTATGTTCTGTATGATGCCGATGGCAACCAGGTTGGAACGGCTCTTGCAAACACCAATCATCTGAAGGCGGGCGGCTCCTGGAAGTTCGAGGCGCTGGGTACGGTGTCTCCCGACCAGGTTGCTAGCTGGGAGCGTTCGGACGTAAGCGGTTTCTAGCATGTTGCATGCACTGGGGGAGGTGAAGTCGTATGCCCGATAAAAAGCTGACCGAGGAGTTGCTCAATGAGCTTCTCGATGCGCCGAACATCGATGGCTATATCAGGGAGCACGACTTTTCCGCCCCGTCGCTTTCGGACTACCTGAAGCAGCTGCTGCAGGAAAAGGGCTTGGAGCGTTCGCGCGTGGTGCGTATGGCCGACCTCAACGAGACCTTTGGCTATCAGATCTTTACTGGTTCGCGCAATCCGAGTCGCAATAAGGTGCTGCAGATTGCCTTTGCGATGGCGCTGACGCTCAAAGAGACCAACCGTGCACTGACGGCTGCCGGGGTAAGCGTCCTTAACTGCAAGGATCGCCGTGATGCGATTATCATCTTTTGCATCGATCGCGGGTGCAGCCTCCAAAAGGTCAACGAGGAGCTGTATCGCTTTGGCGAGGAGACGGTGAGTTAGCGGCTGATATCTGAGCCGGCGGAGCTGCCGAACAACGATGCAAACGAACGGGGCGCGGATGCCATGGGGTGTCTGCGCCCTGCGCTATGATGGAGGCTATGGATACTCAGATCACAACATATTCCGATGACGAGCTGACCGCAGCGCTTGCCGAACATCTGGCGTCGCTCGATCGCGACGACAGCTATCGCGTGGAGCGTGTACTTAAGCGCTCGTCCGTTGAAACAACCGAGCTCGTGTACTTTGAAGGAACCGGTGGTGGTTCGCTCGGCCCCTTTGTCCGTAAACGCATCGATGCCTCGGCTCAAATCGGCGGGGCATACGAGCGTCTGTTTGCCGCTCAGCGGGCAGGCAGGCGTTTTGAGCACCTGCCCAGAATCGTCGATTGTCGTCGTGTGGGCGACGAGCTCAACGTGGTTATGGAATACATCGAAGGGGAGACGCTCGGGGTGCTGGTGGACCGTCTGGGAGCCACCCCCGATTATGCGCGTGAATTGTATCCTGCCCTATGCGATGCCGTGGGCGAGCTCCACGCCGGTTTTGCAATGGCGGGGGAGACGTCGGCGCCGGTGATCCATCGCGACCTCAAACCGTCGAATATCATCGTGACGGGTGCGAACTGTACGCTCGATGAGGGCCTGACGTTTTCGTCGCTGGTGATTATCGACTTGGGGATCGCGCGCGTATGGCGCGATGGCGCCGATGCCGACACCGTCAAGTTTGGCACGCGACCCTATGCGCCGCCCGAGCAGTATGGGTTTGGGCAGACGAGTGTGCGCAGCGACGTCTACGCACTTGGCGCCCTGTTGCTCTTCTGCTTGACGGGAGTCGACCCTAAACCAGGGCTCGACATGCGCGAGCAATGCGAGGCGCGTGGCATTCCCACTCCACTTGCCGATGCCGTCTGCATGTCGATGGCGCTCGACCCGGCCAAGCGTTTTGCGAGTGCGGAAGCGTTGGGACGGGCGACGCGCTCGGCATACGATCTGAGCCGCCCCGTGCGGCCTCCTACACCTGCGCCTGTCCGTACTCCGGCCTCGGAGACGGTGTTGACGCTCCAAGGGCTCCAGAACCCCGCAGGGCTTCCTAGGCCTGCCGCCTCCGCTGCATGCGGTCTGCTCTCTCGCGTTCCGGAGTCTCTGGGGCGCATTTGGAATGCGCTCGTCTGCTTCTCGCTACTTGTGTTCTTTGCCGGAAGTCACTTTGCCGTCTTTCACCCCACGGGAGCAAACCAAAGCTACCCGACGTGGCTTCTCATAATCGAGTATTTTTTCTTTGTCGATGGCCTTATGGTGCTTATGCATTTTGCGCTGCTCGATAAGCGCCGTCTTCGTCGGCGATTCGCACTGCTCGACAGCCATCGCGGCAAGAAACTCGCGAAACTCTGGCTCAAGGCATTGGGTGTGCTGCTCCTATGCATGATCGTCATAGTCGCGATTGCCAATGCGACCGGCGTCGTCGATACCTCCGCTACCTAAAAGAAAAGGGCCCCATTGGGGCCCTTTGCAGTTGCGCTTAGATGCGGTTCATCTGAGCGGCGACTTTGTTGTACCAGTCCTGCCACGTGGGCGGGCAGTACTTTTTGGCCGCTGCCGGGGTAAGGGTGGAGCCGTAGTTGGCGCCCAGATAGGCAACGTGAGCGGAGATGCCCTCGCTCCAGCTGCCAAAGCTGCGCCAACCGCCGCCACGGGCACTCCAGCCCCAGGCGTTGTAAGAATTGGCGCAATAAGCACCCTTGGTGCTCTCGATGCAGGCGATGGCGGGGGACCAACGGGGGTCGACACCGGTATTCCAAGCGGCGACGGCAAAGTTATAGCCCTGGCCTGCCATGGGGGAGCCGGCGAGATAATTGTCGATGCGGCTCGTCCACTCATTAATGAACGAATCGTAATCGGAGCTACCGGTATTGGCGTTGTTCACCGTGGTGTCGATGGTGGTGTTGGTGTTGGTGGCCTGGCTGCTGGAATTGCTGCCGCTTACGCCCTCGCCCGAGATCTTCTCGGCGGCAGCGGCCTTATCGGCCTCAAGCTTGGCAAGCTCGGCGGCATTTTCCTGCTCGGCTTTTGCCTGTGCCTCGCTGCGGAGCTGCTGGGCCTGAGCCAACGCATCCTCGGCGTTTTTCTGCTCTGCCTTAAGCTGAGACTTGGCCTGCTGGAGCTCAGCCTTGTTCTGCTCGAGTTCGGTTTGCATGTTATTAAGCTGTTCGATCTCGTCGACGCTCGAGCTCGTGATCTGGTTGGTGTATTTGCAGGTCGTGATGAACTCACCCAGGCTCTGCGCGTTGACCAGGAAGCTCACGATGGGGTTGGTGCCCTTCTGATACTTGTACAGATCGCGCATGGCGGAGCTTGCTTTGGCCTGCTGCTCGGGAAGCTTAGCCTCGATTTCCTCGATGCTTGCCTCATTGGAGTCAATCTGCTTTTGCAGGTCATCGAGTTTGGTGCGGGCGTCGTTGTAGGCGCTCGTGGCGGCTTCGATCTTCTGCTGGGCTGCGGAAAGCTGGTCCTGCGTTGCCTGCGAGGCGGCATACGCCGCAACGGGGGAGAGCATCGGCGTGGCCGTCAGCGCAACGGCGAGCGCGGCGCTCGTGATGATACGAGCCGGCTTCGACGCAATGAGCGCTGCGGCGCGATGATTCGAATGCTGCATCCAGTCCCTCTGCAATCAATCGTAGGTTATGGTTCGAACGGTATTCTACTACTGCTTTCGACCTCAACTTGAACCTTAAAGGTTCTAAAGGGTCAAGTTGAACTTGAGGCTTTGGCCTTGACCTGCGGGAATGGTGAATTGTTGAGAAACCATAGAGTTCAACTTTAACGTTACGGAACCCTGTCGAGAGGGTTTTTGTTTATCAAAAGTCGCCTCATGTGGGGTTTTGCAACTACAGGGTCCCATCACGGCGAGGGCGGATTTCATGCTGGATAATTGCGCTGATTGCCATAGATACGGTGGAGCTTTGGGCGCCGGCGGTTTGGCACGCTAGAATAAATCAGTTGCGCAAAGACCGCCCGTTGTGTGGGCAGTTCATGATAGGAAGTTTCCATGGCATTGCAGTTTACAGAGCGCGAGTTTATTCCCGTGCTGCTCGGTGGCGACATCAACGCCTATTCGGTGGCGCGCGCCTTCTACGAGGAGTACCAGGTCAAGAGCCTGGTCTTTGGCAAGTACCAGACGGGTCCCGCGTACCGCAGCCAGATTATCGACTACACGCCCAACGTGGATATCGATACCATGCCCGTGATGCTCAGGACCGTCAACGGCATTGCCCAAGCGCATGCCGATAAGACGATTGTTCTTGTGGGCTGTGGCGATAACTATGTTGCCCTCGTGGCTCAGGCCAAGGATGCCCATGAGTTGGCGGATAACATCGTCGCGCCTTACGCTCCCTACAGCATGCTTGAGCAGTGTCAGAAGAAGGAGATCTTCTACGAGCTGTGCGAGAAGCATGGCGTGCCCTATCCGCATACCTTTACCTTCACCATGGCGATGCTGAACGCCCAAGGCGAGGCACCTGCCGAAGTGCTCGACCAGATCGATTTTCCTTACCCGATGATTCTGAAGCCTTCTGACGGCATCATGTGGTGGCAGCACGAGTTCGAGGGCCAGAAAAAGGCCTATGAGATTGCCGACCGTGCCGAGCTGGAACAGGTCATTCGCGACTCGTATGCCAGCGGCTACACCGACGACCTGATCTTGCAGGATCGCGTGCCCGGCAATGACGAGTACATGCGCGTGCTCACCAGTTATTCCGACCGCAACGGCAAGGTGCGCATGATGTGCCTGGGTCACGTGCTGCTCGAGGAGCATCAGCCTCACGGTGTCGGCAACCACGCCTGTATCATCACCGAGCCCAATGACGAGCTCATGGGCGGCGTGCGCAAGTTGCTCGAGGACCTTCACTTTGTGGGTTATTCCAACTTTGACGTTAAGTACGACGAACGCGACGGCTCGTTTAAGTTCTTCGATTTCAACACGCGCCAAGGTCGCAGCAACTACTACGTCACTAACAGCGGCTTTAACGTTGCCAAGTATGTGGTGGACGAGTATGTGTTCAACCGCCCGTTTGAGCCGGAGTTTGTGACGGCGCAGGACGAGGCGCTGTGGATGGTCGTTCCCATGGGCGTCGTCGACAAGTACGTCAAGGATCCCGAGCTGCGCGCTAAGGTGCATCGCCTGGACAAGGAAGGCAAGGGCGCCGACCCTTCGTTTATGAAGGGCGACTTTGTCTTTAACCGCTGGCTGCGCATGTGGCACACCAAGCTGCGCCACTTTAAGCTGTTCAAGACGTATTACAAGTAGATGAGTGCGGCGCCCGTCCGGTTTACATCGGGCGGGCGCGGGTATGATACGCGCAATTGCGCAAGCGTCACCAAGGAGGCGGCGATGGAAAAGCTGGGAGTTATCGGCGGCATGGGCGCCGAGGCCACGTCGTATTACTACGACCAGGTGGTGCGCCATACGGCTGCTGCCTGCGATCAGGAACATATCGACATGGTGGTGCTCTCCAAGTCGACCATGCCCGACCGCACGCTTGCCATTAAGACCGGCGAGCATGCCAAGCTGCTGGCGACCATGAAAGAGTGTGCCCAGGCACTCGAGTCGCTGGGCTGTGCGCACATTGCCATTCCCTGCAACACGTCGCACTACTTCTACGACCAGATCCAGTCGTTTACGAAGGTGCCGATTATCCACATGCCGCGTGAGTCGGTGCGCTATGCCCTTGCGGGTGCGGTGATGGGGGAGTGCGAGTTCGACCCCAACCTGAGTATGCCGGCCGAGCCGGTGCACAAGATTGGCATTATGGGCACCGACGGAACCGTGGGCGCGGGCGTCTACGGCCGCGAATGCGAGGCTGCGGGTGTTGAGGTCGTCTATCCCAGCGAGAAACGTCAGAACGATGTGATGTCGCTTATCTACGATGATGTGAAAGCCGGACGTGAGCCCGATATGGATAAGTTCGACCGCGTGATGTGGGAGTTCGCCCGTAGCGGCTGCGACCGTGTCATTCTGGCCTGCACCGAGCTATCGGTGCTGCAGAAGTATCGAGAGATGCCCGAGATCACCCTCGATGCCATGGATGTCCTGGTGCGCGAATCCATCATCCGCAGCGGCGCCCCCTACCGCCTCTAGCTTCCGACCTGTCAAAAAGGGACAGGTTACTTTTGGTAGGTTTTATCTGATGAAACAGTAAAGGCCTCGGCTCGTTTGGTGCGAGCCGAGGCCTTTTGCGTTGGGCGGTTGCTGCCGGTGGCGAACTAGAACAGGAAGCCGATGGCGATGAGGGCGATGCTGACGATGAGCACGGCGATGTCCAGGCCTTTGATGGGGTAGCGCTTGTACGAGCTGGCGCGTGTACGCAGATAGAAGCCGCGCTGTTCTGCCGCCAAGGCTGTGGCATCGGTCTTGCCCACGCTCGAGATGAGCAGTGGCACGCACAGTGGCAGCATGAGCTTAAGCTTCTTGATGGGGTTCTTGGTGTCGTACTCGACGCCGCGTGCGGTCTGCGCTTCCATGATGGCGTTCATCTCCTGACCAAACACCGGCACAAAGCGTAGCGCCGTGGTAAAGGTGAAGGCATAGCGATACGGCACGTGCAGCACCTCGACGCAGGCGTTGGCAAGGTCGTTGAGCTTGGTCACTATGAGCATGAGGATGAGCGGTAACGCCACACCCAGCAGGCGCAGACAGGCCTTCGATCCTGTGATGAGGCCCGTGTCGGTGATAAAGCCCCACACAACGTTGCCATCGCGCATAAAGGCCAGCTGGAGCACCAGCATGATAAGCGCGAGCGGAATCAGCAACTTGAGCAGCGAGAACAGACGGTCGACGACACCGGCATAGGCACCCAGCGCAAGGGTGAGTGCCAAAAAGCCCAGCAGCGCCACGTAGGTGTCGGACAAGAAGATGCCGACGATGATGGCGGCGGCGAGGCCCAGTTTGACGACGGGGTTCAGGCGATGCAGTAGCGTATCGCCCGGCATGTAGTCGATGACGTTAACCACGGCGGACCATCTCCTTGGTAATTCGAACGACATCGGTGACCTCGCTCACCTGCGCAAAAGCGGGCGAGACGGAAGATGCCAGACGGCGCGAGAGTTCAATAACCTGGGGAGGCTCCACGTAGGCACGCCGCATGAGATCGATGTTCGAGAATAGCTCGTGCGTGCGGCCGCGGCCGAGGATGCGACCGTCGGCCATTACTACGATACGCTCGGCAAAGTCGGAAACGACTTCCATGTCGTGACAGACCATAATCACGGCGCAGCCGCGCTCGGCCATGGTGCGCACCGTTTCCATGACGGTCATGCACTCGCGGTAATCAAGGCCGCTCGTGGGCTCGTCGAGCACGACGATCTTGGGCTCAACCACTACGACGGAGGCAAGCGCCACCATTTGTCGCTGGCCGCGCGAAAGCGAGAAAGGTGCCTCATCGGCAGGCAGGCCAAAGCGGTCGATAACAAGTTGAGCACGACGCAGAGCCTCGGCACGGTCGATGCCGGCAAGCTCCAGGCCAAAAGCGACCTCGTCGAGTACGGTATCCTTGCAGATCTGGCGGTCGGGGTTTTGGAAGAGGGTTGCGACTTCGCGGGCGATGCGGCTCGTGGGAACGGCCGCGGTATCCAGTCCCGTGACGCGCACGCTGCCCGAGGCGGGCTTGAGCAGGCCTGTGAGCAGCTTGGTGAGCGTGGTCTTGCCGGCACCGTTTTGGCCGACGATGCCCACGAGCTCGCCGGGATAGAGCGTCAGGTTAAGGTCGTGTACGGCGGCGCCGCCATTGGGATAGGCAAACTCAACATGGTCGAAGGTGAGTACGGGTTCGGCGTCCTTGGCATGAGGGCGCAACGACGGTGCATGCGGGGAGCCGGCGGGCGCCTGGGCTTCGCTGGCCGCGCGTGCGGGGTCGACGATGCCCGAAATCAGGCGCTCGGCCTCATCGACATCCAAGCAAGGGGTACCGCTTACCAGGCCATCGGCCTCGAGGCTATTGAAGATACGCGTGACGCGAGGGCAGTCGACGCCGATGGCACGGAGCTCGTCGGTATGCGCGAAGACCTCGTGTGGTTCGCCCTGCAGCGCGATTTCGCCATGGTTGAGCACGAGCACGCGGTTGCAGTACTCCGAGAGCAGGGCGACCTTTTGCTCAACGACGACGATGGTGATTCCAAGTGCGCGGTTTGCCTCACGCAGCGTCTCGAAGACCAGCGTGGAGCTGGCAGGGTCGAGTGCCGCGGTGGGCTCGTCGAGAACCAAGACGCGCGGACGCATAGCGAGAATGGCGGCGATGGCTACCTTTTGCTTCTGTCCGCCCGAGAGGGTGGCAATCTCGCGGTCGCGCAGGTCGCTGATGCCGACGGTCTCGAGCGTTTCGCTCACGCGCTGCTCGATCTGGTCATGGGGGACGCCAAAGTTCTCGAGGCCAAAGAGCATCTCGTCCTCGACGACCGAGGCGACCATTTGCGTGTCGATATCCTGCAGCACGCTGCCGACGATCTGCGATACATCGGTGAGCGAGACCTCGCAGGTGTCGTGGCCGTCCACGGTGACGGAGCCAAAAAAGGTGCCGGTGTAGTGGTGAGGCACGGCGCCCGAGAGGCAGGCGGCAAGTGTGGACTTGCCGGCGCCCGAAGGACCGATAATGCCGATGAAATCGCCCTGATGCACATTAAACGACACGTGGGCGAGCGCGGGCTCGGGTGCGCTGCCATATGAGAACGAGACGTCATCGACGCTGATGATCGTTTCCATGAATACCTTTCATAGTCGTTGGGGACGTTCTTACATGACTAGTCGTTAAAGAACGTCCCCAAGAGCTAGTTGTTTGGGACAGTCTTTATCGATGGGACACTGTGGGTTAGTTGAGCTTCAGGGCCTTCTGAATGGGCAGATAGAGGGCGCCGACCAGAATGGCGTTAAAGACGGCGGTCATGGCGACGACGGGCAGCATAGCGGCGGCGAGCTCGCCGACCACGCCAAGCATGGCCATCTTGATAACCATGAAGATGACGCCGGAGACAAAGGTGGTCACGAAGGTAGCGACGATGGCGACGGCAGGCTTGACCTGACCGTTCTTGCCGGCGGCGTTGACGATGCCGGCCATGAGCATGGCGGCGATGCCCTCGGCGGCAAAATCGACGAACGGCGAAGTGGTGGTGATCTGGATCACGGCAGCCGAGATGAGGCCAATGACGAGCGCCTGGCCGATGTTGGGGCGAACGACCAGGATGGTGAGGCAGAAGGCCGAGATGATGAACTCGGGGCTGATCATGCCGCCCGAGATGCCCGAGATTGCCTTGCCGACGGTGAAGTTGAGGATGAAGCCGGCGGCGAGCAGGATGGCGAGCAGGACGAGGGCGCGGACATCGAGTTTGCCGCGGTCGGCGGTCTGGACGGTGCGGGGCTGGGCGGCGGTGTTCTGAGACATGGTGAAAATCCTTTCGGAATGGGAGTGCAAGAGAAAAGCGGAGGCGCGTGATGCGAATGCGATCGGGCTCGAGATAGAAAAAGGCCCCCGGTCGAAACCGGAGGCCTTCCAATCACCTAGAGCTAAAAAACAGGCGTGAGGGACTCACTGTCGACCGATCGTATTCGCATCACGCCACCACCAGTTGTTGAGAGAGTTCATCGTGTTCTTCATGTTGGTGGCTCCTTTCGTGATGCCGTGGCGCGGTCGCACCTAGTTGCTGTTGCGCTGCACTATAGCACAGCGAAGTGTGTGCGGGGAAATCTTTTTTGAAAAGATTTCAGGCGGGTTTCCCGCCGGTCAAAAGAGCGGGCTAAGCGGGCGAGGCTGCCATTGCTGCCTTGCCCGCTCAGCTAGGACGTTACTCCTTGTTGCGACGGTAGAGGAAGTAACCACCGGCGGAGATGACGGCAACGCCAGCGATGGCGAATGCAGCCACCATGCGGCCATCAAAACGATCACCGGTGGTGGGCAGGCCGCCCTTGGTGTCCGTTTTGTTGGTGGTTACTGTGGTTGTGGTGTCCGACTTGCCAGGCTTCTCAGGCTTGGTGGTGGGCTGCTCGGGCTTAGCGGGCTGCTCGGGGGTGCCGGGCTGCTCGGGGGTGCCGGGCTGATCCGGGGTGACCGGATCGGTGGCAAGAGCATCCTTGGCGTAAGTGATGGACACCTTGAGGCCGTTGGTCTCGGTGTTCAGGTCGCTCGGGGTGAAGGGCTCGTCAAAGTTTCCGGCCTTCTGATAGGCGCGCATCTCCTGGAGCAGGGCCTTGCACTTGACGTAGGTGTTCTCGGTGGCAGCCTTGCCGGCCTTGTTGGCCAGAGCGGTGCGGCCCTCGGTGGTCGTCTCGGCCAGCATGGCGGCGTCGACTTCCTTGTTCTGTTCGATGAGCTCGTTCTGGAGTGCATCGAGGTAGGAGCGGACGCTGATACCAAGGGTATCGGGATTCTCAAAGCAGAGGGAGCTGATGTCCATGAGGACGTAGTTGATGGAGTTCTCGGGCTCCTCGTTGTTCACGATGTCCGTCTCTTTGCAGTGGTCGAAGGAGACGGTCTGGTCGCTGAAATACGGGCTAACCTCGGTAATCAGCGCGGAGTAGAAGGGGATGGCGACGGAGTACGCGGCGCGGGAGAGCATTTCCCACTGGATTGTTGCAACCTGGGGATCAAGACCGTTGCGAACCTGGAAGACGTGAATCTCGGTGTTGCGCTCGGTGCCGATGGCATAGGCACCGTCAGTGTTGGCGTTAAGGCCCGGGGTATTCTCGCCACGGTTACCGAGAGAGCGAATCATCTCAAAGGTAGTCCAGTCTTTCTTTCCGGGCTGGAAGAACAGCGGCTGCATCTCGTGGACCAAGGCGCCGGTCGTGGCGCGAGCCTCTTCGCGCTCGTCCTTGACGATCTCGTAGTCGGTGCCCTCCTGGAGCTCGTTGCCAAAGTAGTTACGGCCCTGGACGTAGCGGGTCCACTGGTGCATACCGGAATTCTGAATGGTCTCGCCATAGGTTGCGGCGACGTCGAACTTGCCGTCGGTGTACTCGGCAAAGCCCTTCTCCTTAGGCATGGACTCGATGCCCTCGGAGTGCAGGCAGTTCTCGGGGTCGTTGAGGTCGACATCGTAGTTGAGGTTGCCGATGTTGGGGTTGATCGAGGCGACGTCGTCGGCGAGCTTCATGCCGATCCACTGGTGACCGGAAAGCGCGGCAAATAGCCAGGTCTCGTTGTTGTCGGCGATGATGATCTGGTCGTTGGAGCAGACGCCCTGCTCGTCAATCAGGCTGCCGAGGAGCTCGACGCCCTCGCGTGCCGTGGCGCTCTCGCCCAGGATGACGCTGGCGTAGTTGTACTCGCCGATGCCGGTTTTAGTCAGGGGGTCTGCTGTCTCGGCATCTGCATTCATACTGGTGCTTAGCGTGGCGGAGCAGGATACGCCCTTCTCGTTGATGCCTGCTTCAGAGTAGGCATCCCAGCGTTCATCCCACTGCGAGGGATGGTCGCGTACATAGGTGTAGCGATACGTGGTCTTGGTCGAGGTGTACATGAACGAAGACTCGTCCGAGCTGTACGTATGTCCCGGGCCGTGAGAGGGCTCAATGCCAAAGTGCTTAAGATAGCGCGGGCCATAGTCCTCGGAACGGCCGTAGTACGTGTTGCCGTCGGCCGTAAGGTTTTTGCCCATGTAGACCTGCGTGCAAGCGAGTGCAGAGGTCGGCATGGACATGATGGTTGCAGCTCCAAATGCAAGGCCTATGCCAAGCTTCTTGAGCGCGTTGACGGGGCGAGTTTTCCTCATTTTCCCTCCCAGCGTGCGAAAGCCCTCTGTCGCCAGAGGGCTTCAGCCAATAAAGACACCTCATTAGCGTAACGAACTGGAAACAATATTCATCTATGAAAGAAACTTACTCGATAAGCGTGATGAAATATGCGATGAGCGGTTAATCGTACTCAGTTTGCAACTTTACTTTAATAAAGACGCCCTGTAATTACTGTAGCCGAATAAAGTAGCTGGGAATGCCCGAAATGAAAATCCCCCGCTGTTTGACGAATGCATAAACAGCGGGAGAGGCGATAACTGGATGAATATCATACCAATGTGGATTTACTTCTTTCGGCGGTGAATCACGTTGATGGCGTAACCGACGAGCATGGCCAAGACGATGACAATAAAGCCGATCAGGGGATTGTCGTTCATAGGGTCCTCCTATTTTCCGAGCGGGGAGAATTCGTCGACGATGAGGTCGAGGCATTGCGGAAGCGCGCGGGCTCCAAAGACGCCCGAATTGCTGGAGATAATCTCGCCATCGAACTGCATGCCCAGTGACGGGGTGCAGGTGATCTTGGCTTCCTTGGTCTGGATGATCTTGAACTGTGGGCGCCCGAGTACCTTACCGGCGGGGTCAAGCGCAGCGATGATCACAGTAGGCAGCAGCTGAACGGTGCGCACGGGTTCGACGACCGCAATATCGACCATGCCATCGTTCATGCGGCAGTCGGGGAACAGGTTGATGTCGTTTTGAATGACCGAGGTATTGCCCGCCATGCAGCAGATGCCGTCGAGCTCCTCGACAATGCCGTCGTGCTCAATGGTAAAGTGCGCCACCGTGGGGTTGGGCGTGGCGAGAGCGGAGAGGAAGTAGGCGATCTCGCCGATGTCGTTTTTGGTGGGAGCGGCCTTCATCATGATCTCGGCGTCGAAGCCCGAGCCGGCGATGATGATAAAGCCGTGGCGCTTCTCTCTGCCGTTCTCGTCGAGCCAAAAGAGCTCGCCCATGTCCACTTTGACCGTGCGACCGGCGCGGCAAGCCTTGGCAAGCGCCGCCGCCTCAGGGGCATTGCCGATGTTGTTGAAGAACAGGCAGGCCGTGCCGGAGGGGAAGACGAGCGTGGGGACGCCGCATCCGCGCATCTGGTCGAGCACGTTGGAGACGGTGCCGTCGCCGCCCGAAATCACCACGCGATCAAACTCGCGCACGTCTGCCACGGCGTCCTCGGGTTCCATGCCATCGCCGATAAAACGCATCACGACCTCGTCGCCGCCCTGCGCGAGGGCGTGCGTGAATGCGTAGATTTCATCTGAGCTGGGGCCCGATGCCGGGTTGTGGATGATAAGGCAGCGCATACTTACGTTCCCGTTCTGTGACTAACCGAGTATAGTTGTAAGACAATGCCGTTATCCTACCCGTGTTTTTCGGGCCTAACCTTATTCGATGGGTTGATATGTACATTTCCACACATCAGGCTCTACTCGACTTTTGCCAGCGCGCCCGTGAGTTTGACGCGATTGCCGTCGATACCGAGTTTTTGCGCGAGCGCACGTTCCATCCGCGCCTGTGTTCGGTTCAGATTGCCACCCCTGCCGAGAGCGTCGCGGTCGACCCTCTGGTGATCGACGACCTGTCGCCGCTGGCCGAGCTTATGGCCGACGAGAGCGTGACCAAAGTCTTCCACGCCTGCTCGCAGGATATGGAGGTTATGCTCCATACCGTGGGCGTGCTGCCGCGTCCGATTTTTGACACGCAGGTGGCCGCCGCCTTTTTGGGCGAACGCCAGCAGATTTCCTACGGCGCGCTCGTGCAGACGTTTTGCGGCGTCTCGCTGCCCAAGACCGAGTCGCTGACCGACTGGTCGCGTCGCCCGCTGACCGACAAACAGATCGAGTACGCGATCGATGACGTCAAGTACCTGATCGTCGCCTATACCGAGATGATGAGCCGCCTGCGCGAGCTGGGCCGCGTGGACTGGGTGCTCGACGAGCTGCGCCCGCTGGCTGACGAGTCGCACTATCGCGCCGATCGCCACGAGGCGTTCCGTAAGGTCAAACGCATCAATTCGTGCAGCCGTCACCAGTTGGGCATCGCGCGCGAGCTCGCCGCCTGGCGCGAGGACCGCGCCGAGCGCCGTAACATCCCGCGCAAGTGGGTCATGTCCGACGACACGCTGCTTGCGCTCGTTAAGCGCAATCCCGTGCGCGTTGAGGAGTTCCGTAGCATTCGTGGTACCGACCAGTTGGGGGAGCGCGATGTGGACGGCGCGCTCATGGCCATCAAGCGCGGCGCGAGCTGCCCGCACGATCGCCTGCCGCTCATGGTGCGCGGGCACCGTCAGATCTCGCCGGAGCTGGAGAGCGTGACGGACCTGATGTATGCGCTCATCCGCCTGGTTGCCGAACGCTCGGGAGTGGCGACCTCGGTTATTGCCTCGCGCGATGACCTGGCCGACTACATTGAGCATCCCGAGCAGAGCCCCCTGCGTGAAGGCTGGCGTTTTGAGCTTGTGGGCTCGCGTCTGGACGATCTGCTTTCCGGCAATATGGGACTCACCGTGAAGGACGGAAAGATTGAGTTGTTATAGGGAAGCCTAGTCTGCTGAGTGGGTAGAATGCCTCCAACGTGTAACTCGATTCGGAGGAATTCGCATGCCCTATTACTATGGATACGGCTTTGGTATCGACCCGCTGTACCTGCTGGTTGTTCTTGTCTGCACGGTGCTTGGCCTTGCCGCGCAGAGCTATATCAATTCGACGTACAAGACGTGGTCCAAGGTTCGCTCGGACGGCGACACGGGCGCCACGGTCGCTCGCCGCATGCTCGACGCCAACGGCTGCAATGCCGTGGGTATCAAGGGCGTCGCTGGTGAGCTTACCGACCACTACAACCCGCAGGACAACAATCTGTATCTGTCGGATTCCAACCGTTCGGGCGGCTCGGTCGCAAGCGTTGCTGTCGCTTGTCACGAGGCAGGCCATGCCGCGCAGCGTCAAAGCGGCTATGCCATGATGAAGGTACGCACCGCCCTCGTGCCGGTCGTCAACTTTACCCAGAACACTTGGACCATCGTGCTGCTCATGGGCCTGTTTATGAACATCGCGGGACTCACGACCCTCGCACTGATCTTCTTCTCGTTTAGCGTGCTGTTCCAACTGGTTACGCTACCGGTCGAGATTGATGCTAGCCGGCGCGCCGTGGCGTATATTGAGCAGTCGGGTATGAGCTCCAAGCAGGTCAACGGTGCCAAGAAGGTGCTGACGGCCGCCGCGCTTACCTATGTGGCTGCGGCGCTCACCTCGATTATTCAGCTGCTCTATCTTATGGCTCGCTACAACAGAAACTCCAACCGATAACAAATTGGGTCGCTGGGCGCCGCGGGAATTTGTGTCCCCGCGGCGCTGTACTATGTGTTGGACTTGAATTTGCGCAGGGCCAGAGCCTTTGTGCACGATGACGAAAGGAGGCTGCGTGGCAGGCTGGAATCTAACCGGCAATAGCGTTTCCGCCGAGTTCGACGGTTCGGACGAGCAAGAGCGTAAAGAGCTCAGCGTGAGCCAGGCGGTAGAGATCGCCGCCGGTGCGCTCGATGCTATTCCGCAACTGACCGTCCTGGGCGAGGTCACGGGTTTCCGTGGTCCCAATGCCCGAAGCGGCCACTGCTACTTCCAGATCAAAGACGACTCGGCCGCCGTCGACTGCATCATCTGGAAGGGCGCCTATCTCAAGCGTACCTTCGATCTGCGTGACGGCATGCAGGTGAGCTTTAAGGGCAGCTTCAATCTCTATAAGGCCACGGGCCGCATGAGCTTTGTCGCTCGCTCGTTTTCGCTGGCGGGGGAGGGTCTGCTGCGTCAACAGGTGGCGCAGTTGGCCGAAAAGCTACGCCGCGAGGGACTGATGGACGAGTCCCGCAAACGCCGCATCCCGGTGTTTTGCTCACGCGTGGCGGTCGTCACCTCGCTTTCCGGTGCGGTAATCGACGACGTCAAGCGTACGCTGCGCCGTCGCAACCCGCTCGTCGAGCTTGTCTGCGTGGGCGCCAAGGTTCAAGGCGAGGGTGCGCCGGCCGAGCTCATTGATGGCTTGCGCCGCGCCGCTTCCATTACGCCGGCGCCCGACTGTATTTTGCTGGTGCGCGGCGGCGGCTCCTTTGAGGACCTCATGACCTTTAATGACGAGGAGCTTGCCCGCGCGGTGGCGGCTTGTCCTGTGCCCGTGGTGACCGGCATTGGCCATGAGCCCGATACCTCGATTTGCGACATGGTGAGCGACCGACGCGCCTCCACGCCCACGGCGGCGGCAGAATCGGTGGCGCCGGCTATGACGGAGTTGGCCGATGTGCTCGAGGCGCGCCATCAGCGTCTGGGTGCCGCGATGGCATCGATGATTGGGTCGGCCCAGGTCGACCTGGAGATGCTCGATCAGCGCGGTCGCCGTGCCTGGGATACCTATACGGCTCGCTTGGGTGATGCGCTCGATGCCGCTGCGTGTCGCCCGTGCCTCAACGACCCCACATTTATGGTCGAGCGTCGCGAATCGGAGCTTGCGCTGACTGCCGATCGCCTGTCGGGCGCCATAGTACGCTCGGTCGGGACATTCCGCTCCAACTTTGAGCGCTTGCCCGAGCGTCTGATTACAAGCACCTCGGGGCTCGATGGTAAGCGCCATGCGCTCACGCTTGCGAGTTCCCGTCTAGAGCATCAAGGGCGCACGATGCTCAGCAAGCCAGCGTCCGACCTGAGCCGTGCGGCAGCGTCGCTCGATGCCCTGTCGCCGCTCAAAGTGCTTGCTCGCGGCTATTCCATCGCGTACAGCGATGATGGTGTGGCTACGAGTGCCAAGACCTTTAAGCCTGGCGACGCCATTCGCGTGCGCATGGCAGACGGCAACGTGGCAGCAACGGTCGATACGGTCGAGTAGACCGCGTTTCGCAGTGATAGACCCTTAGGAAAGGAAACAGATATGGCAGAGAAGACCCCGGTCGAGCAGCTTACGTACAAGCAGGCCTCGCAGGAGCTGGAGCTCATCATCCGCAGCCTGGAGTCGGGCGATATGGAGCTTGAGGAGTCGCTCGAGAGCTACACCCGCGGCGTCGAGCTCCTCAAAAGCCTGCGCACCCGCCTGTCCGATGCCGAGCAGAAGGTCTCGGTGCTCCTTAAGGACGTCGACGGCAACGACGTGCTCGCCGACGGCGAGGCCGCCAACACCGATGATAACCTTTCGTTCTAAGCATCTCGACCAAATATAATTACCTTGGTCTGTAAGAAAGGAACCAGCTATGTGCGATTGCATCTTCTGTAAAATTGCCAACCACGAGATCCCCTCGACCGTTGTCTATGAGGACGACCAGGTCATCGCCTTCGACGACCTCAACCCGCAGGCGCCGGTCCACACGCTCGTGATCCCCAAGAAGCACTACAGCGACATCGCCGACAACGTGCCTGCCGAGACCATGGGCGCCATGGCTCACGCCATCCAGGAGGTCGCCAAGGCCAAGGGACTGGAGGACGGTTTCCGCGTCATTTCCAACAAGGGTGTCAACGCCGGCCAGACCGTCATGCACTTCCATATGCACGTCCTCGGCGGCAAAAACCTGGGCGAGAACCTCATCTGAGGGCGCGTAGCCCGTCGACTTGGCTGCCTTTGGAGTAATCTATGCAGCTTTCTCAACTCGAATACCTTCAAGCGGTAGCGAACTATGGCGGCGTGCGCAAAGCAGCTCGCGCCGTTCATGTGAGTCCGCAGGCTGTTTCGTCGGCAATCAAAAAGTTGGAATCTGAGTATCAGATTGTTTTGCTCAACCGATCGGCGGGGGAGGCTGTTTTGTCTTCGGCGGGCAGAGAATTTGCGCGTCGTGCACGCGTGATCCTGGCACAAGTCGACGATCTCAAAAAGTACGCTCAATCGGGGAGCGACGGCGTTTCGCCCGATGGCCACTTTCGTCTTTACGCCCCCTGCCTTCATGGGCGGGGGCGCCTTTTTGCCGAAAACTGGTATGACTCGTTTGAACGCTCGCATCCTCAGATTCACCTTGATGTGTGGCATCAGCCAACGGCTACATGCTTTGAATCACTTGTGCTTGGTATTTCGGATGCGGCCATCTCATTTGAGGAACCAAGGGACAGTGTCCTTTCTTCGAAATACTTGGGTGAAAAGGAGCTCAAGGTTCTTTCATGCCCAGCGGGTCATCAATCTGTGGGCGCCATGACCATTCGCGAGTTACTGGGCGGCAGGCTCGCTGTTCCCATTAATTTGTCACCCTGTCTCAATGCAATCAATCAATGTCCCGAAGCCCAGCTCGTCACTTTTCGCTTCCGTGATGTTGAATACGGAAACAGGGCGCAGACTGAGTTTCTTCAAGCCGGGGGATTGATATTGAGTTTTTCTGGCTCTTCTCTCGCATCAGATGTATTGGAAGTGAGCGAGTGCTCCATTGAAGGTTCGCGTGACGTAGCCTTGCCCATCTACTTTTGCTATCGACAAAATGCCTGGACTGATCGACGCCAGACGGTTTTTCTGCACCTATTGCGTCATCTTGCTTCGTGAGATTAATTGGCTTCGAGGCATCAAGTGATTATTGACGCCTTGTAACACATAGCTGACAGCTTTGCCCTCATGTTTTTCCAAGATTCCGATTTAGATTGCTGACTCTTGGAGGGTGGAGCATGAAAAACCGTACGGTTTTGCTTTATATGACGTTCGTTTTTCTGTCGAACTTCAGCACCATCTTGTATTTTCTAACTGTCTACCTTGAGTTCGTCGGACTTTCGATGGTATCGATTTCTAGCATGATGATTGCATATCAAGTGAGCAAGTTCATCCTTGAAGTTCCCACTGGCTATATTGCTGATAGGTTTGGACGAAAGACAAGCGGTCTCGTTGGCGTCGTGGGAATGCTTGGATACTACGCCGCCCTGCTTCTCGTCCGTTCTCCCCTGCTTTTAATCGGTGCGTTCGCTCTCAAGGGTTTTGCCGTTGCGTGTGTGAGCGGATCCATCGAAGCGATTTACATTGACAGCGTCTCTCAGGACCAGCTCGTAAGACTTAATGTCGTTGAGCGATTTGTTTTCTATGCCTCTTATGCCATCTCCGCTTGCGTGGGCGGTTTCATTTCGTCCGTCGGTGCATATCTCATTGGTCTTTCGGCAGATATCATCGCAATGGTGTTGACGTTGGTTGTCGTTGTCTGCATTCCTGAAATGCGAAGAGGGGGCACTGCGACGACACCTGAACATGGGATTAGCCCGAAGATGATCGGTACCGCTATTGCGGGTAATGGCATTCTTCGTTCAGCGTTCATCATGGACTGTTCTCAGGCATTTGCTTTTGTCGCCCTGGAAGACTTTTTCTCACTGCTGCTTGCGGGTCGCGGAATGAATGCCGTCGCTTCGGGTGTCACCATTGCGGTCCAGCTCCTTGCCTCGGCCTCCATGGGACTTATTGTGCCCTGTGCGATTGCTCATGTCGACAAGGGCCGCTTTGCGCGTATTTGCGGCATCGTGCGCCTTTTCCTGACAGCTTTGTTTTTGATTCCCCTTACTCCGGCTAATTTGCTGCCCGTGTTCTATGCGCTGCAGACGGTTGCGTACTCGCTATTTGCTCCAATTAAATACTCATTTTTTCAAAAGGCAGCCGATTCATCGATGCGCTGTTCACTGATTTCGGTTCAAAACCAGATGGTGGCGGTGGGCGCCATCCTTTTCTATCTGTTCAATGCTGTGTTGAGCAGCATCGCGGGCATTCGAGTCGTATTGCTTGTCGCGCTCGGGATTTCTTCCCTTGTGTATATCCCCGCGCTCTTTCGTCTTACAAGCCAAAGGTCATGAGTATTTGGGCACCGATAACTTATATATCAACGCAATAAACCCGAGCGCGAGGGCGTTTGGGTTTATTATTGATGCGTATGTAACCTGGCGGCGCCACACCGCCTGTTAGTAGGGAGACACATGAACGTTCTGGTCGTCAACGCAGGATCTTCGACCCTTAAGTATCAGGTCATCGATACCAAGTCCCACAAGGTGTCCGCAAAGGGCTCCTGCGAGCGCGTCTGTTTTACCGGCGGTACCTTCACCCACGCTGCCAACGGCTCCAAGAAGGTGACCGAGAACATCGAGTTTCCCGACCACAAGGTCGCCATCGAGGTCGTCCTGAAGGACCTCGAGGCCAACGGCGTCAAGATCGAGGGTATCGGCCACCGTATCGTTCAGGGCGGTTGGTACTTCGGTGATTCCTCCCTCGTCGACGAGGACGTCCTCGCCAAGATCCGCGAGGTTGCTCCGCTCGCCCCGCTGCACAATAACCCCGAGGCCAACGTTATCGAGTACTGCCTCGAGCAGTATCCCGACCTGCCCAACGTCACGGTTTACGACACCGCTTTCCACTTCAACATGCCCGAGGTCGCCAAGACTTACGCCCTGCCCAAGGACGTCTGCGACAAGCTGCACATCCGTAAGTACGGCGCCCACGGCACCAGCTACCGCTACATCTCCAAGAAGGTCGCCGAGATGACCAACGGCGAGGCCCGCAAGGTCGTCGTGTGCCATATCGGCTCCGGCGCTTCCCTGTGCGCCATCGAGGACGGCAAGTGCATGGACACCACCATGGGCTTGACGCCGCTCGACGGCGTTATGATGGGCACCCGCTGCGGCTCCATCGACCCGGCTACCGTGTGCTACCTGCAGCGCGAGGGCGGCTACACCTTCGACGAGGTCGACGAGATGATGAACAAGAAGTCCGGCCTTTTGGCTGTGACCGGTGGCAAGACCAACGACTGCCGCAATGTCGAGGAGCTCGCTGCCGCTGGCGACCCCGAGGCTCAGCTCGCCTTCGATATGTTCGTCTACAAGATTGCCGCCAAGGCTGCCGAGATGGCCACTTCTATGTGCGGTATGGACACCCTGGTCTTTACCGCCGGCATCGGCGAGCACGCTCCGGCCGTCCGCGCCGGCGTTGCCGACCGCCTGGCCTTTATGGGCGTCAAGATGGATCATGCCCGCAACGCCCTGCGTGGTGACGGCGCTTGGTGCCTGTCTGCCAAGGATTCCAAGGTCAAGATTTTCGTCATCCCCACGGACGAGGAGTTCATGATCGCTTCCGACGTCGAGCGCATCGTCAACGGCAAGTAATTGATACAAGGGGAGGGGACTGGATGGCCTTGTGCCGTTCAGCCCCCTTTTACGCTCTTTGGGCGAAGAGTTTGATAGATATTTATCGAATTCTGATAACTTCTTATTAAGGATACGGCCGCCTTATGGGTTTGCCGACCGTACTGTAATCACGAAGGAGTCTCATGAACGTACTTGTTGTCAACGCCGGTAGCTCAAGCCTTAAATATCAGCTTTTGGATACCGATACCCGCGAGGTTTTCGCCAAGGGCAACTGCGAACGTATCGGTTCGGACATGGGCATCTTTGGCCACTCCGAGAACGGTGGCGCCAAGCAAACCGAGGAGGTTCCCTTCCCGGATCACCGTTCGGCTATCGCACGTGTGCTCGAGGAGCTCGAGAAGACCGACTTTACGATCGATGGCATCGGCCACCGTATCGTTCAGGGTGGCTGGTACTTCGATGATTCCGCGGTCGTCGACGATGAGGTCATGGCTAAGATCCTCGAGGTGGCACCGCTTGCTCCGCTGCACAACTACGGCGAGGCGGCGGCAATCGAGTATTGTCGCGAGAAGTATCCGGAGCTGCCCAACGTGGCCGTCTTCGACACCTCGTTCCACATGACTATGCCCGAGGTCGCCTACACCTACGCCCTGCCCAAGGGCGTGTGTGACAAGTATCACGTGCGCAAGTACGGCGCCCACGGCACAAGCCACCGCTATGAGTGGATGATGGCCAAGGAGATCCTGGGTTCGCGCTGCCACCGTCTGCTTTCGTGTCATCTGGGCAACGGCGCTTCGCTCGCCGCCATTGAGGACGGCGTGTGCCGCGATACCACGATGGGCCTCACGCCGCTCGACGGCCTGATGATGGGCACCCGTTGTGGTTCCATTGACCCGGCTACCGTGTGCTACCTGCAGCGCGAGGGCGGCTACAGCTACCAGGAAGTCGATGACATGATGAACAAGCAGTCTGGTCTGCTTGCCATCTCTGGCATCTCCAACGACGCCCGTGACATCCGTACGCGCGCCTCCGAGGGCGACGAGCGCTGCCTGCTCGCCTTCGATATGTTCGCCTACAAGGCCATGCAGCAGGCCGGCTCCATGATCGCCTCCATGGCGGGCGTGGACACCATTACCTTTACCGCCGGCATCGGCGAGAACGACTGGTCGATCCGCAAGGCCTTCTGCGACTGCTTTGAGTGGCTGGGCGTGCGCATCGACAACAACAAGAACCGCGAGGCCGTGGGCAACGGCCCGCAGGTCATCAGCGCCGCCGGCTCTTCCGTCACGGTCATGGTCATCCCCACCGACGAGGAATACATGATCGCCCGCGACGTCGAGCGTCTGACCAAGAACAACTAACGCGCGCATTTGCAAGTAAACGAAAGGCCTCCAGAGCAACAGCTCCGGAGGCCTTTTTACTAGCAGGCGGAAATTCCAGTCCCAAAGTGATCGTCACCAGTAACGCCTGCGCTCCCAACAACGGCATCCAGTCATTCAGATTCTCAGCCTAGCTCGTAGCCAAGCCGCCGTCCACCCCGGATTCCCTGATTGCCACGTGACGGCAGAAGGCCGCACGGGCTAACCCCTGAAAACAATCCGCAGACCAGAAACGCCCCCGTTCGTAGCTCCGGAGGAGCAGAACGGGGGCGTTTCATTGGTCGAGGACGTTTTCAGGGGTTAGCCCGTGCGGCCTTCGGGCGAGTGCGTCCGCTACTCAGCCATCTGAGCCTGGACGGCGGTGATGGCCACGACACCCACGATGTCGTCGGCAGAGCAGCCGCGCGACAGGTCGTTAACCGGCTTGGCGATGCCCTGCAGGATGGGGCCGTAAGCGTCGGCGCCGGCGAAGCGCTGGACCAGCTTGTAGCCGATGTTGCCGGCCTCGAGGTCGGGGAACACGAGCACGTTGGCCTTACCGGCAACGGAGGAACCGGGAGCCTTGAGCTGGGCGACGGTGGGAACGATGGCGGCATCGAGCTGCAGGTCGCCGTCGATGGCGAGCTCAGGAGCCTTCTCCTTGCAGAACTTCACGGCCTCCTGGACCTTCTTGGCGACCTCGCCGCCGGCGGAGCCCATGGTGGAGTAGGAGAGCATGGCCACGTGCGGCTCAACGTTGCCCATGAAGGTGGACCAGGAGTGAGCGGAGGCGATGGCGATCTCGGAGAGCTCGTCGGAGGACGGGTTGATGTTGAGGCCGCAGTCGGCGAAGATCAGCGTGCCGTCGGTGCCGAACTGCGGGGTGTCGGTGCACATCACGAAGAAGGCCGAGACCAGCTTGGTGCCCGGGGCGGTCTTGAGGATCTGCAGCGCGGGGCGCAGGGTGTCGGCGGTGGAGTGGCAGGCGCCGGAGACCAGGCCGTCGGCGTCGCCCATCTTGACCATCATGGTGCCAAAGTAGGTGGCGTCCATCACCTGGGCGCGAGCCTGCTCGATGGTAACGCCCTTCTTGGCGCGGAGCTCGGCAAACTTCTGTGCGTACTCCTCGTGCTTCTCGGCATTGCGCGGGTCGATGACGGTGGCGCCGGGAACGTTGATCTCGTTGGGATCGCCCAGGATGACGATGTTGGCCAGGCCTTCCTCGATGATCTTGTTGGCCGCGACGATGGTGCGCGGATCCTCGCCCTCGGGCAGGACGATGGTCTTAAGGTCGGCCTTGGCGGCAGACTTCATACGGTTTAGGAAATCGCTCATGTTACTCCTTGCAAGCGTTTCGCTAAGCTCCAGGCGCCCGGCTGTTCACGAATAAACCCGCTGCTAGCGGGTTTACCTTTCAATTATGTACGCCGCGGTGCTTGAGCTTTCCTTGTGTGGCAAGCTCATTATAGGACGCATTAGCGCTATAATCGCTCTGATAAATATGTCTCGAAGAATGTTCGAGAAAAGCCCAGCTAACGAGCCCGTGGCTTTTGACAAGGAGTATCGATGCAGATTACCTCAGGCCTGCCTGAAGGCTTTAACGCCGGCGCGTACGACATGATTGTCGTCGGTGCTGGATATGCCGGTGCCGTTTGCGCCCGCCGTCTTGCCGAGACCATCGGCTATCGTGTTGCCGTTTTGGAGCGCCGTAGCCACATTGCGGGCAATGCCTATGACTGCACTGACGAGGCCGGAATCCTGATCCACGAGTACGGTCCGCATATCTATCACACCTTTAACGAGCGCGTGCACAATTTCCTGTCGCGCTTTACCAAGTGGACGGATTATCAGCACAAGGTGCTCGCCAACATCAACGGCACCCTTATGCCCGTGCCCTTCAACCACGCGAGTCTCAAGCTCGCCTTTGGTGACGAGCGCGGCGAGGAGCTGTATCAGAAGCTCGTGGAGACCTTTGGCAAGGATGTCAAGGTGCCCATTATGGAGCTGCGTAAGAAGAACGACCCCGACTTGGCCGAGGTCGCTGATTACGTCTACGAGAACGTCTTTTTGCATTACACCATGAAGCAGTGGGGCCAGACGCCCGACCAGATCGATCCCTCGATCACCGGCCGCGTTCCCGTCTTTGTGGGCGACGATGACCGCTACTTCCCGCAGGCCCCCTTCCAGGGTATGCCGCAGGATGGCTACACGGCGCTGTTTGAGCACATGCTCGACCACGACCTGATTGATGTGTTCTGCGACGTGGATGCTCGCGATCTCTTCGAGATCGACGAGACAACCGTCAAGGTCGACGGCAAGGTCTACGGCGGCGAGATCGTCTATACCGGTCCGCTCGATGAGCTGTTCAACCTCGACCTGGGCGCGCTGCCGTACCGCACGCTCGACATGAAGTTCGAGACGCTCGATATGGATCAGTTCCAGCCCGTGGGTACCGTCAACTACACCACGAGCGAGGATTACACGCGCATTACCGAGTTCAAGAACATGACCGGTCAGGTTCTGCCCGGCAAGACCACCATCATGAAGGAGTACTCCAAGGCCTATACGCCCGGCTCGGGCGAGACGCCGTATTACGCCATTCTTGAGCCCGAGAACCGTGAGCTCTATGAGCGCTATCTTGAGCGCGTCCAGAACCTGACAAACTTCCACCCGGTGGGTCGTCTGGCCGAGTATCGTTACTACGATATGGATGCCGTGACCAATTCCGCCCTCGATCTTTCGGATGAGATTATCGCCTGCCATGCATAAAGTCATAACATTCGGTATTCCCTCGTATAACGCCGCTAAGGACATGGACCATTGCATTACCTCCATCTTGGAGGGGAGCAATTATGCCACCGATATCGAGATTATCGTGGTGGACGACGGCTCCAAGGATGAGACGGCCGCCAAGGCCGACGAGTGGGAGGCCCGTTATCCTGGAATCATCCGCGCGGTGCACCAGGAGAATGGCGGCCACGGTATTGCCGTCCTTTCGGGTCTGCGCGAGGCGCAGGGCACCTACTACAAGGTTGTCGACTCGGACGACTGGCTTGACGGCGCTGCCCTTTCGACCATGCTGTCGATTCTGCGCGGCTTTGAAGAGCGCGACCAGCGCGTTGACCTGTTTATCTCGAACTACGTGTACGAGAAGGTTTACGAGGGTACGCATACGGCCATTGGTTACAAGTTTGCCTTGCCTCGAAAAAAGATCTTTACCTGGGACCAGATTGGCCATTTCCGCCTGGACCAGAATCTGCTCATGCACAGCCTGTGCTATCGCACGGATGTGCTGCGCGAGTCCAACCTTCCCATGCCGCCGCACACGTTCTATGTGGACAACATCTATGCCTACGTGCCGCTGCCGCGTTGCAAGACCATGTACTACGCCGACATCGACCTCTATCGCTACTTTATCGGTCGCGAGGGCCAGAGTGTCAACGAGGCCACGATGGTCAAGCGTCTCGATCAGCAGTTCCGTGTGACGCGCATCATGATGGAGTCGTACCACCTGTACAGCGATGTCGAGTCGTCGCGTCTGCGTTCGTACATGATGGGTTATTTCACTATGATGATGGCGATCTGCTCGGTGCTCACCAAGCTTTCCGAGGAAGATTGCGCCGACGAGCGCCTAAAGACGCTGTGGAATGATTTGAAGGCCTATGACGAGCGTATGTATCGTCGTGCACGTTACGGTGTGGTCGGCTTCTTCACCAACCTCCGCGGTCGTGCCGGAGACAAAACCACACTCGGCCTATACCGCCTTGCCTCAAAGATCTTCAAATTCAACTAGGGCAGAAACGCTCGGGTAACGGGGACCCCTGGTCCTTAACTTGCTACTTCGAACAGTCCTGCGCAAGACGGAGGCGCCACTGGCGCCTCCTTTGCGTGCGGAACTCGTATCAAGTTAAGGACCAGGGGTCCTCTGCTATGTCCCGCTTTATGTCAGCAAGCTGAATTTGAAGATCTCCGACGCGCGGTACACAGGGGCCTGGGCTGAAAAGATTTTGGTTGGTAGGTTGCCCGGTGGGTCTTGGTTATGTTTGTCGCGAGTTCCGCACGAGCCGAAGAGCACTTAATGTGCTCTTCGTGCGAGCCAGGACTGTAGAGCAGCAAACATAACCAAGACCCACCGGGCAACCGGACGAGCTAGTTTACTTCGCGGCGCCGGGGATGCCGTGGGAGGTTTTGGCGGTTTTGGCTCCGTTTACGATGGCGGTTTGCAAAGCCCTTACGGCGAGCATGCCCAGCAGGTCTAGGGGAACGGCGGCGCTTGCCTGGGCGCCCAGTTTGCCGCTGGCGAGGGTGTAGATGGTGTCGCCGTCGTTGGTGGTGTGCGTGGGACGGATGGCGTGTGCGTAGGCGTCTGCGGCCATCTGGGAGACCTTGGTGGCTTGTGCCTTAGTGAGTTCCACGTTGGTGACGATGCAGCTGATGGTGGTGTTGGTGCGGTCGAGCGGCATCTGCATGGATCCGGCGGCGGCAAAGGCTGCGAGTTCCATGTCGACGATCTGGTCGCTATCGGCTGCGGCGCGCATACCGGCGACCCACTCGCCGGTGAAGGGGTCGACAACGTTGCCGCAGGCGTTGACCGAGACCACGGCGCCCACCTTGATGGGGCCGAGCGCCACGGCGGCAGCGCCAAGGCCGGCCTTCATGCAGGTGGCGGGGCCCATGAGCTTACCCACGGTAGCGCCCGTGCCGGCGCCTACGTTGCCCTGTTCGAGCTTGGTGGGGGTGTGGTCGAGCGCCTCGCGCACGGCGGCGATGCCGGCCTCAATGTCGGGACGCACCGTGGGGTCGCCAAAGGCAAGGTCGAAGATACAGCTGGAGCACACGATGGGCACCTGCGTGGGGCCGACGGGCAGACCAATGCCGCGGCTCTCGAGTTCGCGGGCCACGCCGCTTGCAGCCTCGAGGCCAAAGGCCGATCCGCCCGAAAGGCAGACGGCGTGGACCTTATCGACGGTGTTTTCGGGACGCAGCAGGTCGGTCTCACGCGAAGCGGGGGCACCACCACGTACGTCAACGCCGCCGGTGGCACCCTCGGGCGCCACGATTACGGTGCAGCCGGTGCCAGCCTCCTCGTCCGTATAGTTGCCAAAGCAAAAGCCATCGACATTGCAAACATCGATGGCTTCGAGCAGTGTGTCCATGTGTTCTCCTATCGGTTTTCCGCCGGGCCTTATGCCCGGTCGGGATCCGTACGGTACGGCAAAATTGTAGGCGCTGGGGGATACCCAGCGCCAGAGCAATTACGAGAGTTTTTGAATCGCGCGTGCGACGCGAGCGATGGGCAAGCCCACCACGCTGTAGAAGTCACCCGAAATATCGTGCACAAGCATGCGGCCGCCTGTGCCTTGGATGCCGTAGGCCCCGGCCTTGTCCATGGGTTCGCCGGAGGCAACATAGCGCTCGATCTGCTCTTCGGTAAGCTCATAGAACGTCACGTCGGTCACATCGACAAACGACAGGCTCTCGGCGGCATGCGGAGCTGTAGCGTCGCCGGCTTTAACGATGCAGACGCCGGTTGCGACCTGGTGCGTGCGGCCCGAAAGCTCGCGGAGCATGGTGCGCGCCTCGTCCCCGTCTGCCGGCTTGCCCAAAATTTGGCCGTCAAAGGTGACAATAGTATCGGCCGCGACGGTCAGTTCGTTGGGCTCGGCATGTTCGGCCGTGACGGCAGCGGCTTTGGCACGCGCCAAGCGCTCGACGAGTGTAAGCGGAGCTTCGCCATCAAAAGGCGTTTCGTCGATATCTGCGGGAATCACGCGAATGTCATAGCCCGCCTCGCGCATCAACTCGATGCGGCGCGGTGATTGCGAAGCCAAAATCATAGCTGAATGCCCTCGGCGACCTTCTCGACGGCCTTGTCGCCGGCGAGCGTGCGCAGCAGCTCAAGCGCAAAGGGGAGCGACTGGGCCATGCCGCTGGCGGTGATGATGTTGCCGTCTTGCGTAACCTTCTCGCCGGTATAGGCGCCTTCGGGGAAGCTTTTCTCAAAGCCAGGGAAGCACGTGGCGTGGCGCCCCTCGAGTAGGTCGAGCTCGCCCAGGATAAACGGGGCGGCGCAGATGGCGGCAACGTGCTTGGTCGCGGCGAACTCGCAGACCACGTCGCAGACGCGCTGATCGGCACGCAGGTTGGTGGCACCGGGCAAGCCGCCGGGCAGCACGACGCAGTCGTACTCGTCAAAGTTGATCTCATCAAAGAGCGCATCGCAGGTCACGGGGATCTGCAGCGAGCTTACGACCTCACGTGTGGGCATAATCGAGACGAGCGTGGCACGCACACCGCCGCGACGCATGACATCGACCATGGTCAAGCATTCAATAGTTTCAAAGCCATCGGCGGCGAGAACGGCAACGCTGGGCATGAGGGTTCCTTTCATAGGCGGCATACAATTAGCCGTCTTATACCCCGAAGACCTCCGCTTGCCACGCTCGATTTCTCAATGATTTATCTGAGCAATGATTGAGTGGCTAGTTGCGCCTAAGGTGGACGACGGCCTCGCAGTGGAAGGTTTGTGGGAACAGATCGACTGGCGTGATCTTTACGGGGGAGAAGGTGCCTTCTTCGACAAAGCGTTTGAGATCGCGCGCCAGGGTGGCCGGGTCGCAGCTCACGTAGGCTACATCGCGAGCACTCGTGCTGGCGATAAGGTCGATCGCCTCGGGGGCGAGGCCTGCGCGCGGCGGGTCGACCACCAAGACGTCGGCATCCTGGTCGGGGAACTCGCGCACCGCGTCTCCGCCAATGACGTCGACGTTATCAAGCTTGTTGATCTCCAGGTTACGGCGCAGGTCGCGCACGGCCGGGCCGTAGGCCTCGACGGCGGCGACGAAGTCGCAGCGGCGGGCGAGCGGCAGGGTAAAGGTTCCGGCGCCGCAGTACAGGTCCACGGCAAGCTCGTCTTCTTGCGGGTCGAGCGCTTCCATGACAAGCTCGATCAAAATCTCGGCACCCTTGGTGTTGACCTGGAAAAAAGACGGGGCAGACAAGCGCATCTGGCCCTCGGCGATATTCTCGGTCCATGAGCCCTCTCCGGCGAGCATTTCGACCTTGGAGACACGGCGGGCCTTCTTTTCGCCCTTGCTCATCACGCGCACGATGCTCGTGGGATGAGCGGCGTCCGCCAGCACGCGGGAGACCTGCGAGCGCGGAAAAGAGCCTGTTGGCGTCCAGAGTGCAACCTCGAGCGCCTTGGTGCGGCGCGATGCACGAATGCCCACGCGTTCGAGTCCCAAGTCATGGCTGCCGCTTAGATAGTTGAGTGCGCCGACGACCGATTTGAGCGCCTTGGGAAAACGTTTATCGAACAGCGGGCACGCATCGACGGTCACGATTTTGCTGGGGTCGACACCGTGCATGCCAAGGCGCACGCGACCGTTGACGACGGTCGGTTCGAGCTCGATTTTATTGCGGTAGCCCCAGTCGTCCTTGGTGTGGCAGATGGGCTGTACCAACTCATCGACCTGCTCAGGAGCGAACTTGCCGATGCGCTCGAGCGTGGAGCGCAGGTTTTGCTCCTTGGCGGCGAGCTGTGCCGTGCGTGAGAGATTGCCCCACGAGCAGCCGCCGCAGATGCCCACGTAGGGGCAGGGAGGCTGAATGCGATCGGGGCTCGGCTCCAGAATCTCGGTCGTGCGGGCGCGCATGAACGACTTGCCGTCCTGTGCGACCTCGGCCTCGACGGTGTCGCCTGCCACGGCGCCCTGCACAAAGACGGCTTTGCCGTTGTCGGCGTGCGCCAGCCCGTCGGCGCCGTAGGTCATCGATTCTATAGTGAGCTTCATATCCCTGCCTGTCATTCGTGTTGTTGCTCGCACCATGGTAGCAGGGAAAAGCGCCCCGCATCCGAGGCTTTCCTCAAATGCGGGGCGCTTCTACAAACTGCTTCTACAAACGACTATTTCGTCTTGCCGGTAATGAGCGTCTTAAGACCCAGGCCGATCAGGCCCAGGCCCATGCGCACACGACCGGGGCGATGGCGCTCGATGGCCTTGGTCTTGCCGGCGGGCTTATCGCGACGGGCGCTCGTCTCGGGTGCGGGCTTAGCTGCCTGCGGCTCGGGCTGAGGTGCAGGTGCGGGCTCGGGCTCAATGACGGTCGCCTGGACCTTCTGAACCTCGGGTGTGGCCGGCTGCGGCTTAGGAGCAGGGGCGGGCTTTGCCTCAATGACGGGCTCGGGCGCGGCCTCGGCGTTGCGGTAGGCACGCTCCAGCAGGGCTTCCTGCGAGTTGAAGGGTTTCTCACCCTCTGCGCGCTCCACGGGGACCCAGGTGCCGTCGCTCGTGAGGCTGCGGGCCTTCACGTTGTCGCGCAGCTGCATGCTCATGTACTCGTGCACCAGGGCGCGGCAGGTGGGGTCGAGCACGGGGAAGGCGATCTCCACGCGGTGCTCGGTGTTGCGCGTCATCATGTCGGCCGAGCTCAGATAGATCATGTCCGAGTCCACGCCAAAGGCGTAAACGCGCGCATGCTCCAAAAAGCGTCCGACGATAGAACGGACATGCACGTTCTCGGTCTTGCCAGGAACGCCCGGCTTGAGGCACGAGATGCCGCGGATGATCATGTCCACGCGGACTCCTGCGCACGATGCCTCGGCGATCTTGTCGATGACCTCGCGGTCGGTGAGCGAGTTGAGTTTAAAGAACACGCGGGCGGGCTCGCCGGCGAGGGCGCGCTGGATCTCGCGGTCAAGCCCGCGCATGATGAGCGGTTTCAGTCCGACGGGCGCCACACCCAGGAAGCGGTAATCGCCGCGCAGGTTGCCCAGCGACAGGTTGCGGAAGAACAGGTTGGCGTCCTCGCCGATGCCGGGGTGAGCGGTCATGAGCATAAAGTCGCTGTAGAGTTTGGCCGTCTTCTCGTTAAAGTTGCCGGTGCCCAGCAGCGTCAGGCGCGTTAGCGCCATGCCCTCGCGATAGGTGAGCTGGCAGATCTTGGAGTGGCACTTAAAGCCCTCGGAGCCGTAGATGACGGTGCAGCCGGCCTCTTCCAGGCGCTCGGCCCACTCGATGTTGTTCTGCTCGTCAAAGCGCGCGCGGAGCTCCATGAGCACCGTGACCTCTTTGCCGTTCTCGGCGGCATCGATCAGTGACTCGCACAGGCGGCTCTGCTTGGCCACGCGGTAGAGCGTGATGCGCAGTGAGATGCACTCGGGGTCGTAGGCGGCCTCGTGCACCAGATCCAGGAAGGGGTTCATGGCCTCATAGGGATAAAAGAGCAGCTTGTCGTGCTGAAGTACCTGCTCGCGGATGGAGCGGGTCATATCGATGGTGGGGTTGGGCTGCGGCTTAAACGGCGTAAAGAGCAGCTCGTTGCGCAGGTGCTCGGGAATCTTGCCCTCAATGCCAAAGACGTAGCCTAGGTCGAGCGGGATATCGCAGGTAAAGACAGAGCGGCGCGAAAGCTCGAGCGCCTTGCGGATGGTCTTGAGCGTCGCCTTCTCGAGCGACCCCGAGACCGCGAGCACCACCGGCTGCAGGCGCAAGCGTTTCTTGAGGATGCGCTTCATGTGCTGACGGTAATCCTCTTCCTCCTCGACGCCCTCGCCGTCCGGGTCGATGTCGGCGTTGCGGGTGACGCGGATGAGCGCGCGGTCGAGCGGCTTATAGGAGCCAAAGCAGCTGTCCAGGCAGGCGAGGATGACGTCCTCGAGTAAGATGTAGGAGTAGGTGCCGGTGGGCGAGGGGATCTCGACCACGCGGTTCATCGAGGTGGGAATCTCGATAAGGCCCAGCAGACTCTCCTCGTCGGTGACGCCGTCCAGGCCGCAGGCCAGGTAGAGTGCGCCGTTGCGCAGGTTGGGGAAGGGGTGGCGCGGGTCAATCACCAGCGGTGAGATGACCGGCGACACGTAGGCCTGGAAGTAACGGGTTACAAAGGTGCGCTCCTCGGGCGTAAGCGAATCGATGCGGGCGCGGTGAACGCCCAGGGTGTCGAGCTTGCCCTCGATGCTCTTAAAGATGGACTCCCATCGGGTAAGGAGCCCGGGCAGCTCTGCCATGACAGCATCGACCTGTTCGGAGGCGGTCATATTGCTCTTGTTGTCGACAGGCTGTTTTTTGAGCTCTGCCAGATCGGACAGGCCGCCCACGCGCACCATGAGAAACTCATCGAGGTTAGACTCGAAAATCGACACGAACTTTAGCCGCTCGAACAGCGGAACGGTCTCGTCGAAGGCTTCGTCAAGCACACGGTTGTCAAAGCGCAGCCAGCTGAGCTCTCGGTTCTGCGTGTACGAGAAGTCGCGCGGCGGCTTACGCAGCTTTGCGGCGGCTTGCTTTTTTTCGATTTTGCTCGGCATATGCATCTGTCCGTTCAGTCCCCGTGGGGGACGGTTGCCTAACACTATTCACTATTGTCTCAATTTAGTCGACCTATGGCACGGACGTATCGCGTGAACGGTATCTTTACCTACTTCTTGCGCTGACAAGCCATAGAGCTGACGCTCTTCGCGTTGTGAAAAACGGTCTATATCCTCACTCAACTGGTGAGTATGTGTGAATAAGAATGATAGGTAGCTGAATATCATCGAATAGAGACAGAAACACGAACAAGCGTCATTTATATACATAAAACCGTTTTAGATATGCAATTCTTAATCGAAAGATTGGAGTTGTAATTGCGAATGATTTTTAAGAAAAAAGAGCATTTACCTTAGAAAAGCTACTTTAGAACGCCGAAGTGCATTATGGGGGAATCATATTCGATATACCGTTCATCGAACTTTGTTGACCGTTCGGGGGCGAGGTGGAATTGCGGGTGATATTTGGATATAACTAGAGCTGTCAGCAAGCAGCACCCGTTACGGAAGGGTGCTGAGAGATTCGGCCGTAAGGCCCGAAAGAAAGGTAGGAGGCCATGACGAAAGGTCTGCACGTGCCTTCCGAGATCGGCAAGCTCAGGAAGGTCTGCCTGCACCGTCCCGGCGACGAGCTCCTCAACCTGCCGCCCGACGAGCTCGAGCGACTCCTGTTC
>DXMY01000040.1 GCA_019413925.1 Collinsella sp. | reverse complement strand
CTAGGCACGGGAGCCTCCCAACCTCGTTGCGGCGCGGCTGCGCCTCTGGCACTTCAACAACATTGTCGCAGCCCCGACCCGCGGTCACGAGCGGGGGCTCCTGTCGTTTCCGTGCCCCTGGATTGGGTCATAGTGTCTGTCCGTCCTCTACCCGTGACGTTACCATCGCTGGAGTAGTCATTGGGAAGGCGGTGCTTGGGGACGTTCCTTTTCTGCCGGCAGTTGGGGACACTCCTTGTATCAACGCCGCATCAAATGCTCGGGAAAATGCGACCCGGTTTTTGCCCGAATTCCGGGTCGCGGTTTCCGGATGGGGTGGGTTGCGGAAACCGCGACCCGGAGTATTGCTCTGAAACGGGATGCGGTTTCCCCGACGCGCCTCAAACGGAAAGCGCATCCCATTTCGGAGCTCCAAAACGGGATGCACTTTCCGCGTGGAAGAATTGTCGCAGCTGCGTTAAGCGGTGTCGCTCGCTACTCGCCCAAGATTAGCTCGGCGAGTTCGTCCTGCGTATCAACAACGTAGTCGGCGCCGGCGGCTTCCAGCTCTGCGCGGCCGCGGAAGCCCCAGCTGACGCCCGCGCTCTTAAGGCCGGCGTTGTGGCCGGTCAGAACATCGACATTCGAATCGCCCACATAGAGCGTGGTTGCCGGATCGGCGCCCAGCTCTTTCATCACATGCAACGTGACGGGTGCCTCGGGCTTGGGCGGAAATGCGCCCACACGGCCCTGTACCAGCGCAAATCGATCGGGGCCAAAGTATTTCTCGATAAGCGGGGCTGCCGAAATATGATCCTTGTTGGTGAGCACGGCAAGCTGAACGCCCGCTGTGCGCAGACGGTCGAGCATCTCAATCGTGCCGGCGTAGGGCGAGGTGTGGTCCTCCTTGTGCTCGCCGTAATAGGTCCTAAACTCGGCAAGCGTCTGCTCAAACATACGGCCGTCGCCCGCGTACTCGGCGGGCATAAAGCGCTCGACCAGCTTAAGCATGCCGTTTCCCACCTTGTAGCGGTACTCGTCCACGGCAAACGTGGGCCAGCCGTGCATCTCGCAGGTGTGGTTGCCGGCGGCCGCCAGGTCCTCGAGCGTGTTGAGGATGGTGCCGTCAAGGTCAAAGATCACATGGGAAAAAGCTGCTGCCATGAAAGCTCCCGTCATTGGGTTTAAAACGCACCTCATAATACTGGGCTTCCGCGTTGGGCGTGCTTGGAATCTGAACATCTTCAGGGATATCAGGTCACATTGCGCCGACCGTGCGGTTCCGCCCTAGCAAATTCTCGGCAGCTGTTCTCCCACGAGCATGTCGAGAATGCGGGTCGAGCCCCAGCCGGTGCGCACGCGCACGGCGGGATGGGCGCCCTCGGCAAGTGGCAGCACGCGACCGATGATGGCGGCATTCTCGCCGTAGCGGGCGGCGCGCATGGCGCTCAGCGCGGCATCGGCTTGCTCGGCCGGCACGACGGCAACCATCTTGCCCTCGTTTGCCGCCTGCAGCACATCGTAGCCGAGCATCTCACAGGCGGCCTGTACGTCGGGACGCACAGGCACGGCATCCTCGTTGACCTCGATGGCAACACCGCTGGCCTGGGCAAACTCGTTGAGTGTGGACGCCAGGCCACCGCGCGTGGGGTCGCGAAAGCAACGCGTGTCGGGCGCTGCGGCGAGCACGTCGGCAATCAGATGATTGAGCGGTGCGGCGTCGCTTTCGATGTTGCTCGAAAACGCCAAGCCCTCGCGCTGGCTCATGATGGCGATGCCGTGGTCGCCTAGCGTACCCGACACCAGGATGACATCGCCGGGCCGACAGTTTGCACCGCTGAGCGCTACGCCCGCGGGCACTTCGCCCACGCCGGCGGTATTGATGTAGACGCCGTCGGCACCTCCACGCTCGACCACCTTGGTGTCGCCGGTGATTATGGACACGCCCGCCTCGCGCGCTGTTTCGGCCATGGTTTGCACAATCTGGCGCAGCTTATCCATGGGATAGCCCTCTTCGAGGATAAAGCCGCATGAGAGGTAGCGCACGTTGGCGCCCGAGGTCGCGACGTCGTTGACGGTTCCGCATACGGCGAGGCGGCCGATATTGCCGCCGGGGAAGAACTGCGGCGTTACCACAAAGCTGTCGGTCGACATGGCGATTCGCCCGCTTGCGGGCAGTGCGGCGACACCGGCATCGTTGCCTGCAAGCAGCTCGGGCGACCCAAAGGCATCCAGAAAGACCTCATCGATAATGCGCTTCATCATCTGGCCGCCGGAGCCGTGGCCCAGCAGGACGGTGCTATCGGTAACGCTATGGGACATATCGAAAACTCCAATCGTGGGTGGTGCCGGTACGCGGGGGCGTCCGGGCTAGTCGCGGTATCTAAAGTACGCCGCGCAGCTACCTTCGGAGCTCACCATGCACGGGCCGACGGGATGTTCGGGCGTGCAAGCGCGGCCAAACAGAGGACAGTCGCTCGGCGTGATGGCTCCGCGCAGCACGTCGCCGCAGCGGCAGCCGCGTGGCTCGACCGTCGGTTCAATGGGCACGTCAAAGCGGGCGCCGGCATCAAAGCGCGCGAATTCGGGTCGGATGGAAAGACCCGAATTCACAATCGGTCCCAGCCCGCGCCACGTGGTGTCGCACGGCTCAAACACCTGCTCGACCAGCTGGCGCGCCACGGGGTTGCCGTCAGCGTTGACGCCACGGCGGTAGGCGTTGTCGATTGCGGGCCTGTGCTCGACAACCATCTGGACCAGCATACAGATGCCCTGCAAGATATCGACCGGTTCAAATCCCGTGACCACGCCGGGGGTCTCGAACTCGTCGACCAAAAACCCAAAGGGTGCCAGGCCTGTGATGGTAGCGACGTGACCCGGCAGGATAAAGCCGTCGATGGCGGTCTCGGGGTCGTTGGAGATCGCACGCAGAGCCGGCGGCGTGGTCTTATGGGCGCAGTAGACCGAGAAGTTCTGGAGTCCGCGCGCGTCGGCCTCCAGAACAGCAGCGGCAATGGTGGGCGTTGTGGTCTCAAAGCCGACGCCCATAAAGATAACCGGGCGTTCGGGATTTTGCTCAGCAATGTCGAGTGCGTCGAGCGGAGAATAGACGATGCGGATGTCGCGCCCCGCCGCCTTTTGCGCGGCAAGCGAGGTGGACGATCCGGGCACGCGCATCATGTCGCCAAAGGTGGTGATGATGGCGCCGTCCATGTTGGAAAGCGCGATTGCGTGATCGATGTCGCGGTTGGCGGTGACGCAAACGGGGCACCCCGGGCCGCTTAGCAGTTTGAGCCCCGTCGGCATAATGGAGCGAAAGCCATAGCGGCCAATGCTCACGGTATGCGTACCGCAGACTTCCATAAGGTTGATGCTGCGGTTGCCGACAAGCTCATGAATACGATCGATGAGCTCGCGGGCCAGCTTGGGGTCGCGAAATGCCGAAAAGTCGATACCGGAGCGAACCGGCTGCGCCGCCGCCACTAGTATGCCTCGGCTGGGTTGGTGGCGAGTTGGTCCTCTTTGGCCAGCTCGGTCATGGTATTGACGAGCTCGAGTGTCTCTTGGGCTTCCTGCTCGTCGACGATCTGAATGCCAAAGCCGGCGTGCACGAGAATATAGTCGCCTACCTGTGCCGTCGGCACGAGGCGCAGCGAAACGGGGCGCTCGATGCCCATCATGTCGACGGTCGCCTTAAGGTCGTCGTCGCGTTTGACCACTTTACCGGGAACGGCAAGGCACATAATGTTCCCCTTTTATACGTTTTGCGCTGGATAGGCGCCTAATTACCCATCAGTTGATGGTAGCGCTCGCGGGAGTCACGAGCAAACGCGTTACACCTGTGAGACGGCGGCGCGCAGGCTGGCAAAACAGCCTATCGCAACGCCGTCTGCGCGAGGCGAGCGCGAGCGATGGCGGCCTGACCGTAGGCGATGCAGCCGTCGTTGGCGGGTACAGCGTGGGGGACCAAGACGGCAAGACCGGCGTCTTTGAGTTCGTGGGTAAGGAGCTGAAGCAAAAGCCGGTTCATGAACACACCGCCCGAGAGCGCGACGGTATCGAGGCCTTCGCGCGCGCAGATTTCGCGTGCGATTCGTGCCGAAGAGCGCACGATGGCGATATGGAAGTCGAGCGCGAGCCTGTCGGCCGGCGCGCCTGCCTCGATTCCATTCAGAAGAGCTTCGATGAGCGGTTGGGGGTCCAAGATGGGGGAGTCGTCGGCAGACGTGAATACGCCCGTATGATTGCCGTCGAGACGAACGGTCTTACCGTCGAGCGCGCGCCAGGCGGCGGCTTCGAGTTCTATGGCGGGTTCGCCTTCGTAGGTTGCCTTGTCGCAGATGCCCAGAATCGCTGCCGCGGCATCAAAGAGACGCCCCATGCTGCTGGTACGCGGGCTGTTGATGCCGCGCTCGATCATGGTGGCTGTCACGCTGCGTGTTTGCTCGTCGAGGGTGCCCAATAGCCCCGCGGCACCCGGATGCTCGAGCAGGCCGAGCTCGCTCAGCAGGGCAAAGGCATTGCGCCGGGCATCGCGCACGGATGTGGCTCCGCCTGGCAGCGCCCAGGTGCGCAGGTGCGCGGCGCGTTCAAAATCGGCAAGGCCGGCGATAAGAAACTCACCGCCCCATATGGTGCCGTCGGTGCCGGCACCCGTACCATCGAAGGCAATACCGAGGACGCGTGCATCAGGCGCAATCCGGCCAGCGACAATCGCCTCTGCCATTACGCTCGCGATGTGCGCATGATGATGCTGGATTTCGATTAGCGGCAGACTGTGCTCCCGTGCCCGCTCACGCGCCCACTGGCTCGATAGATAGTTGGGATGCATGTCGCATGCCAGGGCGGCAGGCGTCAGGTCAAAGAGGTTTTCTAGACGTGCGCGGGCGGCGCTCCAGGCATCGAAGGTCGCGCCGTTTTCGACATCGCCGATATGCTGCGACACAAAACAGGCCACATGGCCGTCGGCGTCCTCGCGCGTGAGCGCGATCGTGGCTTTTTGCTGCGGCCCGCAGGCGAGCACGCAGGGTGCAGTGCCGTCGAGCGCCGGCAGCGACAACGGTTGCGGCGCATATCCGCGTGCGCGACGCACAGGCATGACGGTGCCGTCGACCACACGTACCACGGAGTCGTCGTAGCGTGAGAGAATCGCACGGTCGTTGCCAAGTAGCGCGTCGGCGATGCCGGCGGCAACAAGATGTTCCCATGCAAGGGCATCGTCGGTCTCGATAGGTTCCTCGCTCAGGTTTCCGCTGGTCATGACCAGCGCGTGCATGCCATGCGACGAGGCAGCTGCAAGCAGCAGATGCTGAAGCGGTGTATAGGGGAGCATGACGCCGAGATCGGGTAGATCGTGCGCGACGGATGGCGCGAGTGTAAGGCCGTCGGGGGAATCTCCCTCGCCAACAACACGGCGGCGCAGCAGCACAATGGGGCGGATGCTGCCGGCCAGCAAGTCGCGCTCGGCATCATCGACATGGCACAGGCGTTCAGTATCGGCAAGGCTGCGCACCATAACGGCAAGCGGCTTGTTGCTGCGGCGCTTGCGACGGCGCAGCTCGACCACCGCCTGCTCATTGGCGGCGTTGCAGGCCAGATGGAATCCGCCCAGCCCCTTGATGGCGACAATACCGCCGCTGGCCAGCAGCTCGACACAGCGGTCAATAATGGCATCGCTGGTTTCGCGCGTGCTGCCGACGGCCGGCATCGCCCCCGAGCCCTCGAGCTCCATGTCGCCCGCCGCCTCGCGCCAGGTAATATGTGGCCCGCAGTCAAAGCAGGCATCGGGCTGCGCATGAAAGCGCCGGTCAAGCGGGTCGCCATACTCTGCAGCGCACTCGGGGCACATAGGAAAGCAATCCATCGACGTGGCCGCTCGGTCATAAGGCAGCGACCGGATGATGGTAAAGCGCGGCCCGCAGTTGGTGCAGTTGATAAAGGGGTAGTGATAGCGACGGTCGGCGGGGTCGAACAGTTCGCGCAGGCAGTCGTCACAGGTGGCGATATCGGGGGAGATGAGCGTCGTGTGCACGGTCTGATCCTGTGACGCTACAATACGAAAGACCTGCTCATCGTCGGCATCCCAAGCGTCGGGCTCCAGGTCTGCAACAGCGACATGCTCAACGCGGGCTGCGGCCGGCGCGTGCTCCGACAGCGCGGTGACAAATTCGTCGAGCGCCTCGCTCAAAGCATGCGCCTCGATGTGTACGCCATCGCCCGCGTTGAGCACCCAGCCGCAGATGCCATGCGCCATAGCCTCGCGATACACAAATGGCCGCATGCCAACGCCCTGCACAATGCCCGTCACATGAATATGCACATGCCGCATGTGGCTTCCCCTCGTCAAAACCGACCAAAAAGGGACAGGTTTATTTTGGTCGGTAAAACTTCTAAACCTGCCAAAACAAACCTGTCCCTTTTTGGCAGGTGCGCTGCGGGAAATCCCGCTACAGCCCCAGGCTCTGCTTGGTGGCGGCGCAGGTGAGCTCGCCGTGCTTAACGCCGCGCAGTCCCAGCAACCGGTCCGCTAGCTCATAGACGCGTTTGCCGCGACCCTTGAGCGCCAGAATCTCCAGGCAGTTGTGGTGGTCCAGATGCACGTGCATGGTCGAGACAATCTCGTCGGTGTAGTCGTGCTGCACCTCGTCCAGACGGCGCGTCAGATCGCCGGTATGGTGGTCATAGATCATGGTGAGCGAACCGATGACCTGCTCGTCGGGCGTGCGCATCTGCTCCTTGGCGATCGAGGCGCGAATCAGATCGCGTACGGCCTCGGATCGGTTAGCCACGTCACCGCGGCGCGCGATCTGCTCGTCAAAGCGGCGCAGCAGGTCGTCGGGCGCGGTGACCGAAAAGCGGACCAGCTCGGAGCTGGAGCCGCTGTAGCGGCAGCTTGCATCGTCGTCCGCACCGTGATTGTGCGCGTGCTCGTGCTCGGCCACGTTACACCAGTTTCACAGAGCCGACGGAGTTGTGGTCGGCCTCGATGGCCTCCTCGTAGCCCTCGAGCGCATCGTGCGCCTCGTGGAGTGCCGCCATGGCGGCCTCGAGCTTGGCGCCAATGCGCTCCATGTCAAAGTTCTCGGTCGCATGCAGCAGCTGATGGCTCCACTCGTGAGCGAGCTCAATGGTGTCGTCGACCTGCTTGACGCTCATGGCAAGCTGGCTCATGTTCATTCCGACGTCATGCATGGGGAGTCTCCTTTTGTACGGGGCGATATGGTGGTTCAGATTCTACTACGCCCGCCTTGAGCGCCGCCGCATAAGAAAACGGGTGCGAGTCCGTCTGACCCGCACCCGTTCACTGGGGGCTGTTTGTATCTACCATACTATCCGTGGTCGCATACCTTGCGTTTGGCACTCCGGCGAGCGGTGCGAAACCGCTCATGGACGGCAGATGGGTAACAAGCGTATTACAGATGTTTCTCCAGCAGTGCCTGAAGTCTTGCCTTGGGCAAGGCGCCGACCGAGCGGTCGACCTCCTCGCCGTTCTTAAAGACGATCAGCGTGGGGATGCTCATGACGCCAAACTTCATGGCCAGGTCCTGGTTGTCGTCGACGTTGCACTTGGCCACAGCCAACTTGCCGGCCAGCTCGTCGGCAACCTCGTCTACGATGGGCGAGAGCGAGCGGCAGGGGCCGCACCACGGGGCCCAAAAATCAACCAGTACGGGCAGGCTATCGTTGACGACAGCGCCGAAGTTCTCGGGGGTAATCTGCTTAATGTCAGCCATGGTGACCTCCATAATACGACGCGGCTCGGCCGCGTAAAACTCAGTACGACCGTGCTTATACCCAGCGGCCCGCAAAGCAACCACTCGCGGGCGGCTCTTTTATATAATGGTGGGCACGCAAACGATTGGAGAGCGCATGCCCACGTCACAAAGCCAGAAAAAAGAAGCCATCGCTCAGGCGACCGAGCAGGAGCTCGCGTCGCTTGCAGGTCGCGGTGTGCGTATCGCGGGCAACGCGTGCTCGCCGATTGTGCTGGTCAAAGGCGATTTGGATGAAGCCGAGTGCTCGGGCGGCGAGCTGGCTGCCGGCGCGGATGGCGCCGCGTTGCGCAAGGCGCTCGGCGCCATCGGATATGCCCCCGAGGACTTTTGCGTGCTGGCAAGCGTCGCCGGCGCGGGCGACGGAACGGTCGCGGCGGGCGAGGACCTGACGTGCGACCTGTTCCGCGAAGCGCTGGAGACCTTGGACCCCGAGGCGGTACTGCTGCTGGACAACAGTGCGGCCGATGTCATGCGCGAGACCTATGCCGATATGCTTGTGGCAATTGATGACTTTGACACCGCCATGCTCAAGCCCGGCCTGGTCGCCCATGTGCAGGGGCGCCGCGTGCTGGCGCTCGACGGTTTTGAGGCGGCGCTCACCGACAAGGCCGCCAAGCAGCGCATGTGGGCCTACATTAAGCAGCTGACCCCGGCGGCTGCACCGCTGTAGCGAGGTTGGCGGCAGCCCCTACATCACGGCGCGCAGCTCAAACCGGTCGCCGTTAATGCGGAACTGGCAGTTGCCGTTCATGCGCTCGACGGCAAGCATAATGCTCTTGGTGCCAAAGCCGTGCCCAGTGTGCTGAGCCACGGGCATGCCGTCGACCATGTGCGGCGCACGGCCAAACGTGTTGGAAACCAGCAATAGAAGCTGACCGTCTTCGTAGCGAAGGTCCAGGTCGACAAACCGCTTGCCTTCGGGGGCGGCGCTCGCCGCGGCGATGGCATTGTCCAGGGCGTTCGATACCACACTGAATAGATCGACATCGCCCACGTGGACGGTTTCGGGCACGGCGGCGCGCGGATCGGCGGTGATGCCGCGCGCGTTGATGTCCGCGGAAAGCGACGAGAGCGCAATGTTGACCGTTTCGTTGGCGCAGTAGCGGCGCACGGCGGTGCGGTCGTTGGTCTCGCAGAGCGCGTCGATGCGCCCGAGTGCCTCATCGGTGTGACCCTCTTCGATCAGGGCCGCAAGACCGTGCAGGTAGTGGCGCATGTCGTATCACATTGAGACCAAGTCAAGAAGAATCGCTTCGGTCGAATCGCGTCTTTTGGGTGAGTTCTCAACGTCCGCTGCCGCTGGTTTCCACCGTATGCCGAAAACACCCGGACGATGCCGTGCAGATCGCTTCGCTCTGCTATAGTCTCCCAAATTCACGTTTTCTATTGGGATGGTGGTTAATATGGGCGACATACTCGAATCGTTCCTGCGCGTGGCGATGGTGGTGTTCATCGTCGGTCCGCTCACTGCATGGGTCGCCCGTCGCGGCGCGCGCGAGCGCAGTGAGGCGACGGACAGCCTCGATCGCTTCACGGTGCGCATGCCCGCTGCCATTCGCACGATCATCGCCTGCTGCGCCGTCGCGTTCGAACTGCTCATGCTGGGTGTCTACGTCTGGCAGGGCGTCTCGTTGGGCGAGTGGGACCACGAACTTGTGTGGTTCGGTCACGCCATGGCGCTCGCGGGCATGGCCATCTGGGCCCTGCTGAGCATCCCGCGCATCGACGTGGACGGTGAGCGAATTCTCTCGCGTAACGCCTTCGGCATCCGCAAGGAGACGACGTTTGGCAACATCACCCGTGCAACGCTTCACACGCAGATGATGAGGATCGACCTGTTCGAGGGCGACCGGAAGTTCTGCTCGATAAGCCTCGAGGGGGTGTGCTCGCTCAACCTCCTCGCCCGTCTGGAGGAAGAGGGCATCGAGGTCTCGGACGCTGTTGACGGCCCGATGACCAAGGCGGGTCTGTGTTGGTCTGCCATCAAGCCGTTGACGATTGTTTTCAACGGTATGGCGCTCGTCTTCTCGCTCGTGATCGCCTTCATGGCTGTTTTCACCGACGCCGGTGCTCGTCTGCTCCTGCTCGTCCCATGCCTCTTCCTGTTCATAGGGGGACTCCTGCCTCTGCTCATGCTCAGCATGCCCGCCCGTGGTATCTACGGGATCGGCAGACAGGAGCGCGAACTCGGTTTCTCCTTCGCCGAGGAGATGGCGAGCCGAGGTGCCACGGGCACCTCGCTTGTCGACGACGATTGGTTCATCGAGATCAGCAACGCCCGCGTCGTGGCGTTCCGCCGCGATTATCTCAAGAAGGTCACGGCGCACGAGGATAGCGAGAGCGGCGACCGTTGCACGGTGACCACGAAAGGCGGTCGCAAAATCAAGGTGTACGCAGCGGGCAGCACGCTCGAGGACCTGCGCTCGTGGTTCAAACAGGGTGCCAAGGCCAGAAGCACGCTCGACCGTGCAGAGGACGTGCTCGAGACGACGTCTGATTGGGTTGTCTGACCTGTATCGTCTTTTCGGACACGCATGCTAGAGGCCCAATCCTTTAGAATGCATTCATCGACGACCGAGAGGACGGTATGCTATGTCCAACCCAGCCGCCAAGTACACCGACGAGTTCAGGCGCGAGACCGCCGACTACATCATCTCGACGGGCAGGCCGATAACGGAATGCTGCGCAGAACTGGGCCTGAATTCCAAGACCGTGAACAAGTGGGTGCAGAGCCGCCGGCGCGAGCTTGCCGGCGGGCCCGACCCCAAGGCCGAGGACCGCGAGCTTCGCGAGGCGAAAAGGCGCATACGCGAGCTCGAGATGGAGAACGCCTTCTTGAAAAAAGCCGCGGCCTTCTTCGCCAAAAGCCAGGCGTAGCCGCATGCTACCGGATGATGTTGGCGGAGAAGGCCGAATTCCCGGTGAAAATGATGGCCCGCGTGCTCGGCGTGAGCCGATCGGGCTTCTACTCGTGGCTCTCCAACGGCTGCCCGCGAGAAGACTGGTCGGCCGAGCGCGAGGCGGTCCGGCGCGTGTGGCTGGAGTCGGACCGCAGGTTCGGCTTCCGGTTCGTGAAATGCTTCCTGCCCGGCGAGTTCTCCGGATTGACCCTGTACAGGGTGCGCAAGCTGATGCGCGAGCTGGGAATACGCGGCTGCACGCCCAACGCCAGGAAGCGCACCACCATCCCCGACCCGAAGGCCAGGCCCCGGCCCGACCTGGTGCGCCGCGACTTCACCAGTCCCGTTCCAACCTACAAGCTCGTGGGCGACATCACCTACCTGCGCACCGGCGAGGGATGGCTGTACCTGTCGACGGTCATCGACCTCAACACCCGCATGGTGGTGGGCTGGTCGCTCTCCGAGCGCATGACCGCCGACATCGTGGTTTCGGCGCTGGCGTCGGCCAAATCGCGCGGCTACGTGGCCGGCAACGCGATATTCCACGCCGACCGCGGCGCCCAGTACACCAGCAGGCTTCTGGCCGAATGGGCGCGCGACAACGACGTGCGGCTGTCCTGCAGCCGCACCGGCAACTGCCACGACAACGCGGTGGCCGAGTCGTTCCTCGCCACGCTGAAGAACGAGATGTACTACAGGCGCAGCTTCCCGACCAGGGATTCCGCCAAGCACGCGGTGGTCGAGTTCATCGAGGTGTACTACAACCGCCGAAGGCCCCGCTCGACGATCGGCTACAAGGTGCCGGCCGAGGCCATGGCGGCCTTCTTCGAGAGAACCGAGCCCAAGCCCGAGGCCATGCCTATGGCCGCTTGATTCCTCGAGCTTGCGTGTCCGAAATCTTGACACAGGTCAGAAGGCCTCGATGCCAGCGCTGCGCCGATATGGGGCAGCGGCCCCCCCCGTTGGCCGCCATGGCCCTGACTTCCGAGCGTATGCTGGCGCCGCTCGTCTTAAGACGTCGACCTCCATCCGGAGCCTGCGGTTCTCGCGCTCGAGCTCCAGGATCCGGTTCTGCTCGGGCGTGCGGTTGTCCGCGGCGCGCGGCGAGCCGGTCTCGTTTATCGACTTGACCCGCCTCTCCACGGTGCTCTTGTCGAGGTCGCACTCGTCCATGGCCTCGCGCCTGGGCTTTCCGGCGTTGTGGAGATCGACTATCTTCCTCTTGAACTCGTCGGTGAAATGCCTCGGTCTGGGGCCGGTCGAGGCCGAGCCCCCGGTCCGGCTGGGGTAGCATGTCGCTGCGGACCATTGTCTTTCCTCTCGTTGAATATCTAGGCGCTGACGATTCTAGGCGATGGCCCTCTCTTGCTTCTTACACCTCGATTGTGCTCGCTACCCCCAGCGGGCCCGGATCGAGCGATTCGGGCCCGCTTTTGGGGCCTGCCGGAAACCCGGTGGTCAAAAAGGGCCAAATATGAGTACTGTTACCAGTTTGGTGGCAGCCAAATGGCCTCAAAAATCGGTGCCAGAGGCCAAAAGTGCATCGATTTTCGTCCTTCAGAGTTGCAATCGGGGGTAGCGCACAGAGATGTGGTGTAAGAGGCGGGGCATGCCCCGCCTCCGCCCTTTCTTGAAAGGGAGGGGACACCGCCTAGAATTCGTCGTTGGAGTAATGAAGGTGACGAATGGAAGGAAAGGCGATGCCCCAAGAA
>DXMY01000004.1 GCA_019413925.1 Collinsella sp. | reverse complement strand
GCTCGTGGAGCCCGGCGTCCCCGTGTTCCTGTTCATGGGCGAGGACGAGAACCGCAAGCTCGACGAGCGCGTCCGCGCGTTCCTCAACCGCGGCGTGACCGGCGACACCGACATCAACATCATCGACACCGCCGAGTTCGCGATCCCCGGCCTTGACGACGAGTTCCGCGTCATCGTGTCTCCGTGGATTCTCTCCTCGCTGATCACCGATCGCCTTGCCGCTTACTACGAGACGGTCACCAAGCACAACCTCAACTACCGTCGTTACTATCACCAGTTCGATTACTAATCGGCGACAAATTAGCTACTGATCAAGAAGCACCCCGCCCGGGCGCATGCGTCCGGGCATTTTTATGCCGAAGTTCGCAAGAAAGGGGAATCGAATGAGGCAGTTTATCGTTGCATCCCATGCTCATTTTGCGTCCGGAATCGTCGAGAGCATTGGGCTACTCTCGGGCGAGCGCGAGAACGTCCATGCGCTGTCTATGTATGTCGACGGAAACGAGGACCTGGTCAAGGAGGCCGCAGCGATTCTGGACGGCTTTGCCGCGGACGATGAGGTCGTCGTTTGCACCGACCTCTTTGGCGGCAGCGTCAACAACGAGTTCACCAAGATCGTCCAGACGCGCCCCAACACGCACCTGGTGACCAATATGAACCTGCCGCTCCTTATTCAGCTGCTGTTCGTGCCCGATTCCACCCCGATCGATGAGGCCATTCGCCAGATCGTCGAGGCGGACGACACCAAGGTCAAGTACGTCAACGACCTGCTGGGGCAGGCCGAACTCGATGAGTTTTAATCGTTAGGAGCACATCATGATTCAGATGATTCGCGTGGACTATCGACTGCTTCACGGCCAGGTTGCCGTTAGCTGGACCTCGGCTCTGGGTGCCGACTGCATCCTGTTAGTGAGCGACACGGTCCTCAACGACAAGCTTCGTCTGCAGGCCCTGTCCCTTGCAAAGCCGGAGGGCTGCAAGGTCGTTGTCAAAAACACCGAGGACGCCGTCAAGGCGCTTCAGAGCGGTGTGACCGACAAGTACAAGCTCTTCGTGGTTTGCGAGACGATCCAACAGGCCGGTGCCGTCGCCAAGGCGATGGGCGTCAAGAAGATCAACCTCGGCAATGTGGCCTTTAGCGAGGATGCCCGCCAGGTCTCGACGAGCGTATTCCTTACGCCCGAGAACGAGGCCTACGTGAAGGAGCTGCTCGGCGAGGGCTATGAGCTGTTCATTCAGATGATTCCGGCGGATGCGAAGACTGACGCCGCAAAGGTCATCGGTTAGGGGCTGTCATGGTTATCAAGACGATCCTGATTTTCCTGATTGCCCTTTTGGGCTATTCCGAGTGGCTGACCGGTACGAGTTACCTTCAGCGCCCCATTGTGCTCGGACCGTTGGTCGGCCTTGTCATGGGCGATGTGGTGACCGGCACCATTATGGGCGCCACGATGGAGCTTGCCATGGTCGGTGCCATCTCGGTCGGTGCGTATAACCCGCCCGATACGATTTCCGGAACCATTCTGGGTGTGTCGCTTGCCATGCAGGCCGGCGCGGACGCTTCGGCGGCCCTGACCCTGGGCATTCCCATCGCAACGATCGTCCTGGCGCTCGATACGGCCCTGGGCCAGCCGGCCATACTGCTGCTGGTGCACCGTATCGACAAAAACGTCGAGGATGGAGACACCAAGGCCATCACGCGCAACATGCTCATCGCCGGTTACGCGCAGAGCTGGTGCGGCCTGCTGATCATTCCCCTGGCATTCTTCTTTGGCGCCGATGCTGTTGCCAGCCTGCTCAACATCATCCCCGATTTCGTTCAGACCGGCATGGATGTCGCCGCCGCCTTCTTGCCCGCACTCGGCTTTGCGATGCTGGCGCAGATGATTATGAACAAAACAGTGGCTCCGTTCTTCTTCGCTGGCTTCTTCCTCGTCGCCTACTTTGGCATTAGCACGACGGGCGTGGCGATCTTTGCCGCGATTATCGTCGTCGCGATGACGGTTTTGGGTGACAAGAAAAAGGCGGAGCAGCCCGCAGTGGCAACCGAGGATCCTGCGATTGGGAGTGGGTTCGATGAGTTTTAAGTTTGAGTCTTCTTACGACGGGCTGATTTCCCGCGCAGACCTTAAGAAGCTGTTCTGGCGCTCGATTCCCTATGAGCATTCCTGGAACTACGAGCGTATGGGCCATATCGGCTTTATGTGGGCCCTTATGCCGATCCTTCGCAAGCTGTATCCGCAGGATGCGGACTTTAAGGCCGCACTCAAGCGCCATATGGAGCTCTATAACGTCACGCCGTATATCTCGACGCTCCCCATGTCCATTGCTGCCGCAATGGAAGAAGTCAACGCCACCGAAGATAACTTTGACACGAGCGCGATCTCTAATGTCAAGCTTGCTTTGATGGGACCGCTGTCCGGCGTGGGCGATGCCTTCTACTGGGGTACGCTGCGAATTTTGGCAACGGGTGTCGGCACGTCGCTGGCGCTGCAGGGCTCTATTCTTGGCCCGATTTTGTTCCTGCTCGTGTTCAACGTCCCCCACTACATCATCCGTTACCTGCTGACGTTTGTGGGATATCGCTTTGGCTCGGACATGATCAGCAAGGTCCAGGAATCGGGCATTATGGACACGATCGTCAAGATGGCCTCTATCATGGGCGCCATGGTGATCGGCGCTATGACCATGGAGATGGTCACCGTGGACATTCCGCTCATGGTCGGCGCGGGCGATGGCGCTCAGACGCTCGCCGAGCTGCTCAACGGAATCTTCCCGGGCTTTGTCACGATGGGGCTGTTTGGAATTGTCTATCTCATGCTCAAGAAGAAGATGAATCCGCTGCTCATCATGCTCGTGATCCTGCTCGTGAGTATCGCTGGCGCGTTCTTTGGAGTGCTTGGTGTCCAGTAGAGTATCCGTCATAATGAGAACAATGTAAGAGGGGGCGTCGCGCACACTGTGCTGCGACGCCCTTTTGCCGAAAGGTGGACAAGATGGAGTATCCGCAGCTTGCCGTCATGAATATCAGCCATCGTTATTTTGACCTTGAGGAATTCTTTTCTTCGGCAGCGGCCTCGGGCTACACGTGTTGCGAGCTCTGGACTGGGGCGATGCATCTGTATGTCGATTGCCATGGATACGATTCGCTCGAGCAGGTGCGGGAGTTGTCGCAACGGTATGGCGTTCGGATTGTGGGGCTTTGTCCCGAACAGAACAACCCCAAGCCGTGGAATATTGCGGCGCGCGGGAATGAGGCGCGTGCCCGCACGCTCGCGTACTTTAAGAACGTTGTGGATATCGCGGCGGAACTTGGAGCCGAGCAGGTCATGGTCTCGAGCGGTTGGGCATTTTTGAACGAACCGATCGAAGACGCGTGGGGTCGCAGCGCCTCGATGCTGCGTGCGATTGCCGAGCATGCGGGAGAGCGCGGCGTGCGACTGGTGCTCGAGGCCCTGCAGCCAGTTGAGTCGATGATCGTGAACTCGGCGGCCGACACGAAGCGCATGATCGAGGCAGTTGATCATCCGGCACTTAAGGCATGTCTGGATATGGGCGCCATGGCGGTGGCGGGGGATACCATCGACGATTATTTCGATCTGCTTGGCGATGATGTCGCCCACGTGCATTTTGTCGATGTTGCGGCAGATGGCACGACGCATCTCGCCTGGGGTGACGGCGACCGCGATATGCACGCCGACCTGGATAGGCTGGTGGCGCGCGGCTATCGCGGAGTTGTTTCGGCCGAGACCTATGACGGGCGCTATTTTGCCGACCCCGCGGCTGCCGATGCGCAGGTAATGGCAGAGTATCGTCGTGCGATTGGCGCCTAAGTGGGGTTGGGTTGCGGCAATCCGCTCCTATGTTTCCAAATGAATACGGTGTGAGCGGCTGCGACGCATTTTCCCCGCAAGCACTCTAGTATGCTAAAGTACCCAGAAGACCGGCGGAGCTATGCCGGTCTTCTGTTCTATATGAAACGCAGCAAGAGGAGGCTCACCAGATGACGGCCACACCGTGGGGATTTCGGGACATATTGCCCGATGAGGCTCAGGCGCGCGAGGAGATCGCATGTACGGTGAAGGGCTGCTTTAGGGAGCATCATTACCTGCCGGTCGAGACGCCGCTGCTCGAGGACAAGGGTTCGCTCGAGGAAGGCGGCCGCATTGCGGACACGCCGTTTAAACTCTTCGACGACGATGGGCGCCTGCTGGTGGTCCGTCCCGACAACACGCTGCCGATCGTTCGCCTGGTTTCGACTCGCATGCGCGCGGCCGACCTGCCCCTGCGCCTTCGCTACGAGGCGCCGGTGGTTCGCGAGTGCCAGCGCAATGCCGGCGGCTCGCGCCAGTTTACACAGCTGGGCTTTGAGCTTATCGGTGCGGGCGATACCGCGGGCGATGTCGAGATTGTCTCGCTCGTGGCCGAGGCGGTGCGCAAGCTGGCGCTGCCCGATGCACGCATTATCGCAGGTAGCGTGCGTCCGTTTAAGGAACTGCTCGCGGCGTGCGAGGATCGCGAGCTGGCCGCCGAGGCCCTGCGCTGCGTGCACGCCAACGACTTCGTGGGCCTCGATGCCCGCGTGGCGAAAAGCGCCGAGTCCGAGGCCGTTAAGGTCGCCATTAGCGAGCTGCCGCGCCTGCACGGTGGTGCCGAGGTGCTCGACCGCGTCGACGCGCTGCTGGCGGCGGCGGGCATTGTCGCGCCGCTTACGCGCGAGCTGCGTGCCCTGGTCGAGGGCCTGGCTCCCGAGGATGCCCAGGTGCTGTCCTTCGACTTCTCCATCATGAACTCGTTTGATTACTACACGGGCCTGGTCTTTAAGGCCTATGCCGGCGGCCTGCCCGATCCGGTTGGCTCGGGCGGACGCTACGACTCCATCTTTACCGGTGCATTTGGCGGCGGCATCGAGGTGCCGGCGGCGGGCTTCGCCTTTTCGCTCGAGCGTCTGGAGGCCGCGCACACCTCGGCCGAGGACGCTGCTTCCGATGGTGACCATGCCGTGGGCCGTGGCGTCGAGGGTCCGCTGCGCATTGCCGTGCCCAAGGGCTCGCTCAAGGTCGACACGCTCGACGTGCTCGAGGCCGCAGGTCTGGACGTCTCTGAGCTGCGTGACCCCGGCCGTCACCTCATCGTGCGCGGCCGCGACATGCGTGCCGGCGAGGGTGCGGTTGGCGATATCGAGTTTGTCATCGTGCGTCCCAGCGACGCGCCCGCTTTTGTGGGCTGTGGCGGTGCCGACTGCGGCATCTGCGGTTGGGACTCGCTTATCGAGGCAGACCTCAACCTGCTGCAGCTGGTCGACCTGGGCTACGGCCTGTGCACGTTTATCGAGGCGGAGCCCGCGTGGCGCGCCGGCCAGGCCGAGCGCAACTATGCCCGCCGTGGGTCGCTTCGCGTGGCCACCAAGTATCCGCGCATCGCGAGCGCCTGGTATGCCGAGCGCGGCGTGAACGCCGACATCGTTTCGCTGCACGGTAACATCGAGTTGGGCCCCATTGTCGGTATGACCGACCGTATCGTGGACATCACCGCCACGGGCGCCACGCTGCGCGATAACGACCTGGTTATTACCGGTCGCATTATGGACTGCACGGCGCGATTCTTCGTCAACCCGGGTGCCGCGCGCCTGGACCCGCGCGTGCGCAACTTGGCCGATCGCCTGGCGGCGGCCGTGAAGGACAAGCATTTTGAGCCCGTTGCGGGCTCGGCACAATAGCGCGAGCACGCACGGGCGTCCCAACGTCTGGGCTGCGGGCCGATTGGCGCCGCCGCCCGGCCTCTCGTTTTTCGAACACAACCTCGACCGATAGGGGATACCGATATGAAGACCATCAAGCTTGCTCCCGGTGAGCGCCTCGTTACCAACCAGCTCAACCGCAAGGGTGTGCTGCCGCAAAACATCGTCGACGCCGCCCGCGATATCGTGGCCGACGTGCGCGCCAACGGCGATGCCGCGGTGCGCGATTACTGTCAGCGTTTTGACGGTGTTGAGCTGCAGAGCTTCCGTCTGCCGCAAGAGCAGATCGATGCCGCGCTCGAAGGCCTCGATCCCGCTTTTGCCGCGGCGCTCGAAAAGGCTGCACGCCAGATTCGTGAGTTCCACCAGCGCGAGGTCGAGCAGAGCTGGTTTACCACGCGTGCGGACGGCACGATGCTCGGCGTTAAGGTGACCCCGCTCGCGGCGGCCGGCATCTACGTGCCGGGCGGTCGCGCGCAGTATCCCTCCACGGTGCTCATGAATGCCATTCCCGCCAAGGTTGCCGGCGTCAAGCGCGTGGTCATGGTGACCCCGCCGCAGAAAGATGGCCTGATCAGCCCGTATACGCTCGCCGCGGCAAAGCTCGGCGGCGTGGACGAGATCTATATGGTGGGTGGCGCTCAGGCCGTGGCCGCGCTGGCGTACGGCACCGAGACTATTCCGCGCGTCGACAAGATCACCGGCCCGGGCAACGCCTTTGTCGCTGCGGCCAAGCAGATTGTCTCGGGCGACGTGGGTATCGACATGGTCGCTGGCCCCTCCGAAGTCTGCGTGCTGGCCGATGCCACGGCCAAGCCCATGGTGGTCGCGGCCGACCTGATGGCCCAGGCCGAGCACGATCCGCTGGCAGCCTGCTATCTGGTGACCTGCGACGAGCAGTTTGCGCGCGAGGTCGAGGCAGGCATCGATATCCTGGTGGCGCAGTCGCCGCGTGCCGAGATCACGCGTGCTTCGCTCGACAATGAGGGCACCATCGTGGTGGCCGCCGACATGGCTGCCGCCGTCGAGGCGGTGAATACCGTGGCGCCCGAGCACTTGGAGCTGCACTGCAAGGACGCGATGGGCCTGCTCGGCGGCATTCGCAACGCCGGCGCCATCTTTGTGGGCGCTTGGAGCTCCGAGCCGCTCGGCGATTATGTTGCCGGTCCCAACCACACGCTGCCAACCGGCGGCACGGCCATGTTCTCCAACCCGCTTTCGGTCGAAGAGTTCGTTAAGCGCTCGAGCGTCATTTGCTATACGCCCGAGGGCCTGCTCTCTGACGCTCCCGCCACACAGCGTCTAGCCGAGGCCGAGGGCCTGTGGGCGCACGCGCTTTCTGCTGCCCTGCGTCGTCGCGTGCTGGAGCAGGGCGAGGATGCCGTGAGTGCCGAGTCACTGGCTGCGGCCGACCTGACCAAGGTCGCTTGGCCGGGTGACGCCGTGGCGACGGTTGCCGAGGGCGTTGACCTGGCGGCTGCGGGCGCGGATGGCGTTGGCGCGACCGGCGAGGAGGCCTAACATGGCCGAACTCACGCCGCGCATGAAGGAGCTCGTCCAGCCCTACCTGGCCGGCATTGAGCCCTATGATCCCAACTTTACGCCCACGCGCATCAACCTTTCGGCCAACGAGAACACCTATCCCGTGCCGGCCGGCGTGCGCGAGGCGATTGATGCAGCCCTGGCTGCCACGCCGCTCAACCGTTATCCCGACCCCATGTCCAACGACCTGCGCGATGAGCTTGCTGCTTGGCATGGCGTGACGCGCGAGAATATCTGCGTGGGCAACGGCGGTGACGAGCTGCTCTATAACTACTTGCTGGCGTTTGGCGGCGCGGGGCGGACCCTGCTCAACTGCCCGCCGTGCTTTAGCGAGTATGCGTTCTTTGCGTCGCTGTGCCAGACCGAGGTGCGCGACGTGTGGCGCGACCCGGCGACCTTTGAGCTCGACCAGGCGGCGGTGCTTGCGGCGGCTCCCGAGTGCAATCTGGCGATCGTGACCTCGCCCAACAATCCCACGGGTGACGTGGCGCCGCTCGACTTTGTTGCGGCTCTGTGCGATGCCTGCCCCGGCATGGTGATGGTCGACGAGGCCTACGTGGAGTTTGCCGACGATTCGTTTGGCGCGGCCACCACGGCGCAGGGGCTTATCGCCGAGCATCCCAACCTGGCGATTCTACATACACTGTCCAAGGCGTTCGGCGCCGCCGGCACGCGCCTGGGCTATGTGATCGCGGCGCCCGAGGTCATCGACGTGTTCGCGGCGATTCGCCAGATCTATTCGGTCAACGTGTTGAGCCAGGCGGCGGCGCTTGCCTGCGTGCGTGCCCGCGATGCGTACGCGCCCGTGGTGGCACAGGTCGCATCCGAGCGCGAGCGCGAGTTGTGTGCCCTGCGCGCAATGGCTGCCGAGGGTCTGCCCGTGGAGGCGTGGCCGAGCGCGACGAACTTTGTGCTTGTGCGCACACCGCATGCCACGCGCGTGCGCGAGCGTCTGCGCGACGAGTATTCAATTTTGGTGCGCGACTTTAGTTACGCGCCGGGGCTCGCGGACTGTCTGCGCATTACCGTAGGCACCCCGCAGGAAAACGACGAGGTGCTGGCCGCGTTTGCCGCGCTGGTGAAGGAGGAGATGTAGATGGACCGCTATGCCGAGGTGACCCGCAAGACGGGGGAGACCGACATTGTCGTAAAGCTCGACCTGGACGGATGCGGCGTGTGTGATATCTCGACCGGCGTACCGTTTTTCGACCACATGCTCAACGCTTTTGGCCGCCATGGCCTGTTCGATTTGACGGTGCACGCGGTGGGCGACGTCGAGGTCGATGCGCACCACACCGTCGAGGACACGGGTATCGTGCTGGGCGAGGCGTTTTGCCAGGCGCTGGGCGACAAGGCGGGCATTACGCGCTTTGCCGACGCGGCGATTGCCATGGACGAGACGCTCGTGATGGCCGCCGTTGATATTTCGGGCCGCGGGCAGGCCTACTGCGAGCTGCCCGTGCCGACCGAGCGCGTGGGCGGCTTCGATACCGAGCTGGCCGTCGAGTTCTTCTACGCCTTTGCGCGCGACGCCAAGCTCACGCTGCACGTGCGCGAGCTGGCGGGCGGCAACTCGCATCACATTATCGAGGCCGCCTTTAAGGCCGTGGGCTGCACGATGCGCCACGCCTGCGAGCTCGATCCCCGCGTGCAGGGCATCCCCAGCACCAAGGGCTCACTGTAACCTGCCAAAAAAGACAGGTTTTGAATGAGATAAGGGAGGGTCGCGTGGGCGAACCGAAGATCGTGGTGGTCGACTACCACAAGGGCAACTTATCGAGTGTTGTGCGCGGGCTTGCGCGCGCCGGTGCCGCCGCCTGCACATCGGACGATCCGGAGCAGATCCGCCGCGCCGACGGCCTGGTCATCCCGGGCGTGGGCGCGTTCTATGACGCGATCGCCTTTATGCGCCAGAGCGGCGAGGCGGACGCGGTGCTCGATGCCGTCGCCGCCGGAACTCCGCTGCTCGGTATCTGCCTGGGCCTTCAGCTATTTTTTGAGCGCGGCAACGAGGGCGTGCCTGCGGACGAGGGCGCGGTTGCCGATGGCAGCACCCCCGAGCAGGCTGGCGGTCCCTGGGTCGATGGCCTGGGTATTATGCGTGGCTCGTGCACGCGCTTGGAATCGAGTCGCCTGAAGGTGCCGCACGTGGGCTGGGACCAGGTGCACATGACGCCCGCCGGTGCGGCCGATCCGCTGCTTACTGGTTTTGCCGAGGGTGCCAACATGTACTTCACCCACAGCTACGCGGTGGCCGACGATGCCGATGCCGCCGATGTGCTGGCGCGCACGCACTATACGCGGAGCTTCCCGTGCATCGTGCGCCACGGCAACGTGTGGGGTTGTCAGTTCCATCCCGAGAAATCCTCCGCGCTGGGGCAGCGTATCCTTAAGAACTTCGTCAACATCGTCGAGGAGGTTGGCCGATGATCCTGTTTCCCGCAATCGATCTGATCGGCGGCAAGGTCGTGCGCCTGGAGCGCGGCGACCGCAGCCGCTGCAAGGTATATTCCGACGACCCCGTGGCAGTCGCCCGCTCGTTTGCCGAGCAGGGTGCGAGCTGGGTGCACGTCGTCGACCTGTCCGCCGCCTTTGGCGAGGACGAGGACGCGCGCGCTGCTAACTCGGCGGCGATTAAGGCCATCTGCGGCGTCGACGGTCTGTCTGTGGACGTGGGCGGCGGCGTCCGCTCGCTCGCGCGCATCGACGAGTTGGCCGGCTACGGTGCGCGTCGCATTGCGCTGGGCACGGTGCTGGTGACCGAGCCGGGTTTTGCCGAGGTGGCGGCCCAAGGCTTTGGCGAGCTGTTGGTGGCAGATATTGCCGCGCGCGACGGCCAGGTCAAGGTGAACGGCTGGCGTGATGGCGCGGGCGTGGCACTCGACGATGCCGTGGCACAGCTTTCCGAGCTGGGCTTTAAGCATCTGGTGTATACCGACATCGCGCGCGATGGCATGCAGACGGGCATCGATGTGGCGGCGTATCGCCATGTGGCCGAGGTCGCGGGTTTTCCCGTCGTGGCTTCGGGCGGCATCTCGGCGCTCGACGACATCCGCGCACTGGCCGCGGTGGGTGAGGGCGCGATTGAAGGTGCCATTACCGGTCGTGCGCTCTACGAGGGCAACTTTACGTTGGCCCAGGCGCTGGCCGCCGCTCGAGGGGAGGAATAGCCCATGCTTACCAAACGCGTGATTCCCTGCTTGGACGTCAAGGATGGCCGTGTGGTCAAAGGCGTCAACTTTGTGAGCTTGCGCGATGCGGGCGATCCGGTGGAGCTGGCGCGCGCCTACGATCGCGAAGGTGCGGACGAGGTCGTCTTCCTGGACATTACCGCCACGAGCGACAACCGTGCGACGACTATCGAGATGGCGGCGCATGCGGCCGAGGAGCTGGCCATTCCCTATACCGTGGGCGGCGGCTTTCGCGACCTGGCGGGCATGCGCACCATGGTTGCCGCCGGTGCCGACAAGGTGTCGCTCAACTCTGCCGCCGTGCGCGATCCATCGCTGATTAGCCAGGCTGCCGCGGCGTTTGGTAGCCAGGCCGTGGTCGTGGCGATCGATGCCAAGCGTGTGGGGCTGCCCGGGGAGCCGGGCGCCGATAAGTGGGAGGTCTTTACGGCGGGCGGTCGCAACGCTACGGGTATCGACGCGGTGGCGTGGGCCGAGGAGGCGGCTCGTCGTGGCGCCGGCGAGATCCTGCTCACCAGCATGGATCGCGACGGCACCAAGGCCGGCTTTGATTTGGCGCTCACCCGCGCCGTGGCGCGCGCGGTGCCGATTCCCGTCATCGCGAGCGGCGGAGTGGGCACGCTCGAGCATTTTGCCGAGGGCGTGATCGAGGGCGAGGCCGACGCCGTGCTGGCGGCGAGCGTCTTTCACTTTGGAACCTTCAGCATTCGCGAAGTCAAAGAGTATATGGCCTCACAGGGCATTCCTGTGAGATTGGACTTCTAATGCTGCGGCTTGTCCAGGCACCCGACCTTCCGGCTCCAACCCTCCTCGCGTACTTAAGTACGCGTCGTCGGGCTTGTCGCTCGGAATCTCGGGCACCTGGACAACCCTCGCCGACCGGCGATGTTTAAATTGGGGAATTGAAATGAGAGAAATTACTACTCCAGCGGATCTTAAATACGACGCCAAAGGATTGATTCCTTGTGTGGTTCAGCAATATGACACCGGCGAGGTGCTTATGGTTGCTTGGATGAACGAGGAGTCGGTGGGGCTGACGCTCAAGACCGGTACCACGTGGTTTTGGAGCCGCAGCCGTCAGGAGCTCTGGAATAAGGGCGCGACGAGCGGCAATATGCAGGAGGTCAAGGAGCTCTGGGCCGACTGCGATAGCGATACGCTGCTGGTCAAGGTCGACTCGCCGGGTCCGGCCTGCCACACCGGCAACCGTACCTGCTTCTTTAAGAAACTCGCGTAGGACGGGCGCTCGACTAGGCGCTTGGCCAACCAGAAAGGATTGAACTATGGGTGTGCGCACCGCAAACGTTCAGGATGGAAATATCGGAGAGACGTTGACAGGTCTGGCCGAGGTGATTCACGGTCGTCGTGATGCATCGCCGCAGGAGAGCTATACCGCGCGTCTGCTGACCGACGTCGAGGATGAGCTGCTCAAGAAGCTTGCCGAGGAGTCGAGCGAGGTGATCATGGCCTGCAAGGATAACGATCACGACCACATCCGCTACGAGGCCGGCGACCTGGTCTACCACCTGCTCGTGACGCTTGAGCGCTACGGCATCACCCTCGACGAGCTGGCTGGCGAACTCAACGCCCGCCGCCACTAGTCGTTTGGGACAGTCTTTGTTGGTGTAACGGGGTCATGGAAGTTGCGGTGAAATAGGGACTGTTTAAGCGCTTCATCAGGCAAAACAATCCCTATTCCACCGCAACTTATGAAGGGATGGCTAGTCGAGGGGTGTGGGTTCCCATTCGCCGGTGGGGTGGGGGATGTCGAAGGTTCGGTAGCCGCAGTCGTAGGCGTGGGCTTGTGCCTCGCGGATATTCCAGCAGATGTCGCAGGCGCGGTGCGCGTCCGAGCCAAAGGTGATGGGTACCTCGGCGTGGACAAAGCAACGCAACAGCCCCGTCGAGGGGTAATAGTCGTCGAGGCCCTTGCGCGGCGCGGCGGTCGAAACTTCAACGCGGCGGCCTGTATCGTGTGCGCACTCTGCCATCTGCTCCCAAAACGGTGCCGTATCAAAATCGGGCGCAAAGCCTTCCTTCGAAAAGCGCATGACCAGATCGGGGTGAGCCATTACATCAAAGTTGAGCGGGCTCTCGCAGGCGCGGCACCAGTCATCGACATAGCGCTCCCACACGCCGCGTACGTCTAAGTTTTCCCAAACATGCAGGTTGGTGTCATCGTCGATCCAACCGCAAAGGGAATCGGGTGTATCAGGACGAGCGACGTCCTCCGTCCCCGCCGTGCCCGCAGCACCTGCCGCAATATCGCCTGGGTTGCCAATCCAATGCACGCTGCCCAGGAGTACGACGGCGCCCTGGGACCAGCGCTCAACCAAAGGCTCGCAGCCCTCGTACCAATCGCATTCAAAGCCATAGATAAAGCTGAGCTCCGGCGCAATCTGCGCGGCAAGCTTGCGAGCATCCTCAAAAGCCAGACGATGTGCCGGCAGGTCGCCCTCAGTAACCTGCACTTCGCAGTTGGCATCCATGCTGGCGGGCAAGGTGAGGTGGTCGGTCGAGACCATGACCCGACAGCCAGCCGCCGCGGCGGCGCGAACGTTTTCCTCAAAGGAGGCATGGCCGTCCGAAAACGAGGTGTGGGTGTGGCAATCGACCAGCGGGCAAGCAGACATGGCAGCTCCTTTGCGTCAAGCGAATCCGCTCCATTGTAATGGCGCGACCCCTGGCGCGCCGGGAACGCCACAAGTCGAAACCGACTGGAAAGGGCAGGCGGCGCGCAAGGGCTGCCGCACGACATCGACCCTGCCTCAAAACGTGTACGTCAGCCTCCAAAAGCTGCAAAAAATGACGTGTTTGGAGGCTGCCGTACACGTTTGGATAGGGGCGAGGACGATCCCGGCGCACGCCGACGTCCGCGACGGGCAAAAGTCCCGCCCATCCCATGACGCCGCCCCCACGCCGCCCGCGATGTGCTAGCGTTTGAGTGAACAAAACGAGCCCGCGCGGAAAGGAACCGGACCGTATGCAACGTGGAAGTACATCTCCGCTGTCCCGCGAGACCGATGCGCCCGAGACCATCGTCAAGCTGGAGTGCGACATCGACGATGCGTCGCCCGAGGTACTCGCCTATGCCGCCGACCGCCTGCGCGAGGCCGGCGCCCGCGAGGTGCACTGGCTACCCCTCTACTGCAAAAAGGGTCGCCCCGGATGGCAGTTGCAGGTGATCTGCTCGCACGAGGATATCGAGCGCCTACAGACGATTATCTTTTTGGAGACCACGACCAACGCCGTTCGTCGCCAGGTGATGGAACGCGTTTGCCTGCCGCGCCGATTCGAGCAGGTGACAACGCCTTGGGGCGAGGTGGCCGTAAAGGTGGCAACCCTGCCCGATGGCAGCGAGCGTGCAGCGCCCGAGTACGAGGACTGCGCTCGCCTTGCTCGTGAGCACAATGTGCCGCTCCAGCGCGTGATGCAGGCGGCGCAAGCCGCGGCTCTGCAATTTGAGTGACACGGTCGGCGACGCGCCACGCCCACCCCATCAACCTCACCGAAAGGACCACCATGAAATACCTCATCGCCTCCGACATCCACGGCTCGGCATACTGGACCGAGCGCCTGGTCACCGCCATCGATTCCGAGCAGCCCGACCGCATCGTGCTGCTGGGCGACCTGCTCTACCACGGTCCACGCAACGACCTGCCGCGCGATTACGCCCCCAAGCGCGTAATCCCGCTGCTCAACGCCCTGGCCGACCGCATCATCGCGGTGCGCGGCAACTGCGACGCCGAGGTCGACCAGATGGTCCTCGACTTCCCCGTCATGGCCGACTACGCCACGCTGTTTGACGAAACCGGCCGTGAGCTGTTCCTGACGCACGGCCACGTCTTTGGCGCCGGCATGCACAACAGCGTCGACCACGCGCCCGCGCTGCCCGAGGGCTCCGCGCTCGTCTACGGTCACACGCACGTCAAGGTCAACGAGGAAAGCGCCGCGCACCCGGGCCTGTGGCTCTTCAACCCCGGTAGCGTGAGCATCCCCAAGGACGGCTCGCACAGCTACGGCATCTACGAGGGCGGCGCGTTCCGCCACGTGGTCCTGGAGGAGGAATAACCATGGCGCAGCACATGGCTCAGCAAAATGCCGAGGGCTCGCGCGATTTGTCCACGCTGGTCGACGCGTCGGCCGAGCTACAACATCTGGTGCAGATCGTCTGGCGCTTGCGTCAGCCCGACGGCTGCCCGTGGGACCGTGAGCAGACGCACCGCAGCATCGGCAAGAACATGATCGAGGAGGCCTACGAGGCACTCGACTGCATCGAGGCGGACGACGCGGTTCACCTACGCGAGGAGCTGGGCGACGTGCTCATGCAGGTCGTGCTGCATGCGCAGATTGCGGCGGACGCCGGCGAGTTTACGCTGGCCGACGTGGCGCGTGATATCGATGCCAAGCTCATCCGCCGTCATCCGCACGTGTTTGGCGATGTAGATGCCGACAGTTCCGACGAGGTACTCAAGATTTGGGACGAGGTCAAGCTTGCCGAGAGGGCTGCCAAGGACAAGGCCGTGGCGGCAGGCGAGGCTGCGCCCGAGGGCCTGCTCGACGGCGTGCCCACGCATCTGCCGGCGCTGATGCAGGCTCAGAAGGTCTCGCGCAAGGCAGCTGCCGTGGGCTTTGAGTGGGAGACGGTCCAGGATGTGTGGGACGAGGTCGCCGAGGAGCGTGCCGAGTTTGAGGCCGAGGCCCCTGGCTCGCCCGAGCGCGAAATGGAGTTTGGCGACCTGCTCTTTGCCTTGGTCAACGTCGCGCGCAAGGAGGGCATTGACGCCGAGAGCGCCCTTCGTGCCAGCACGGCAAAGTTCCGCCGCCGCTGGGCCGCGATGGAGCAGATGGCGGCCGATGCCCACGTAGATCTTGCCGAGCTTTCGACCCACGGCCTCAACGACCTGTGGGATGCCGCAAAGGCGGAGGAGTAAGACTGCGGGAACGACGGGCTGACATGCCTCATCGTTCCCGCTAAATTTTTCGAAAATCAAGTGTATCCCTCGGCTAACTTAGGGCATAATGCAAAAAGTGCGACATGGCTAACTTACGGAGGCGCACCGACGGTGCACGGTCAGCCGGTCGCTTTCATCCACTACGTTTCCAAGTGAGAGGGAGACAACATGAGCGATATTTTGGACGTCTACGGTCGCGAGGTGCTCGACAGCCGCGGCAACCCCACCGTCGAGGTCGAGGTCGTGCTCGAGGACGGCAGCTTCGGTCGTGCGATGGTGCCTTCGGGCGCTTCGACCGGTGCCTTTGAGGCATGCGAGCTGCGCGATGGTGACAAGGGCCGCTATCTGGGCAAGGGCGTCTCGCAGGCCGTCGAGCACGTCAACAACGAGTGCGCCGATGCCGTCGTGGGCCTCGATGCCTTCGACCAGCGCGCCGTCGATGCCGCGCTGATCGCCGCGGACGGTACTCTCAACAAGACCAAGCTCGGCGCCAACGCCATCCTAGGCGTGTCGCTGGCCGTCGCCCGCGCCGCTGCCGAGTCGGCGGGCCTGTCGCTGTACCAGTACCTGGGCGGCGTCAACGCCCACCTGCTGCCCACGCCCATGATGAACATCCTCAACGGCGGCGTGCATGCCGACAACAACGTGGACTTCCAGGAGTTCATGATCATGCCGGTGGGCGCCCCGAGCTTTGCCGAGGGCTTGCGCTGGTGCGCCGAGGTCTATCACACCCTCAAGGGCGTGTTGCACGAGGCCGGCCTTGGCGGCGGCGTGGGTGACGAGGGTGGCTTCGCGCCCAACCTCAAGACCAATGCCGAGCCGTTCGAGTACATCACCAAGGCCGTTGAGAAGGCCGGCTTTAAGCCCGGCGTTGACTTCATGTACGCCATGGACCCCGCCTCGACCGAGTTCTACAACGCCGAGACCGGCATGTACGAGCTCAAGGGCGAGGGCGTTGAGTACACGAGTGCCCAGATGGTCGATTACTGGGAGAAGCTCGTCGACACCTATCCCATCATCTCCATCGAGGACGGCATGGCCGAGGAGGACTGGGACGGTTGGGTCGAGCTCACCCACCGCATCGGCAACAAGGTGCAGCTGGTGGGCGACGACCTGTTCGTCACCAACACCGAGCGCCTCAAGAAGGGCATCGAGCTGGGCGCCGCCAACGCGATCCTGGTCAAGGTCAACCAGATCGGCACGCTCACCGAATCGCTCGAGGCAATCGAGACCGCCAAGGAGGCCGGCTATGCTTGCATCGTGAGCCACCGCTCCGGCGAGACTGAGGACTCCACGATCGCCGACCTGGTCGTGGGCGTCAACGCCGGCCAGATCAAGTCGGGCGCCCCGTGCCGCAGCGACCGTATCGCCAAGTACAACCAGCTCATCCGCATCGAGGACGAGCTCGAGGGCAGCGCGCGCTACGCCGGCAAGGCCGCGTTCTACAACATTCGCTAAACGGGCGAATTTGGCGAGGGGGAGGCTGACTCGGTTCCGCCCCGTCTTGGCTGGACGCCGCAAAGCGCTGTGGGCGCTGGGCCATATGGCTCAGCGCCTTTTTTATGTCGAGCAAAGGCTGGCGAAGGCGGTGCGGGCGCTCGTGCTATAACTAAAGGACTTAGCGCAAACAAACCTCAACCGCACAAGGCGCACATGGATCAGATTTACGACAACAGGTACTATTCCGCCGGTTCGCGTGAGCCGTCGCCTCGCCGTGCGCGCACGGTGCAGCTCGGTGGGTCCGCCTACGCCGGCGTCGATCGCTCCACGCAGCGCCCGACAGGTACCTCGCGCCCCAATGCTCAAGTGAATACTTCGACAGATGGACCGGTGCGCCCGGCACGTTCGTCGCATGCGTCGCGTCCCTCGACTCAGGTACACGACAAATCGAGCAGGCCCTCGAACCGTTTTTCGGGCTCGGACTTTATGCGCTACGCCAACGACAACGCGGTGGTCAAGGCGATCTATGACTTTACGCATGGCTCTCTGCGTCCGCTGTTTATCGGTATCGTGGTGGCGCTGGTGCTCGTGAGCCTGTATTTTCCCGTGCGCGATCTGTACGTGGCAAAGCGTTCGAGCGATATCTTGGCCAAGCAGGTCGAGATTCGCCAGCAATACAATGATGAGCTGCAAAAAAGCGTCGACAAGCTGCTCTCGGAGGAAGGTATCAAGGACGCGGCGTCCGAGGACCTGGGCCTGGTGATGCCCGGCGAGAAGAAGATTGACGTGCTAGGCTTGGACGACGATTCGGACTCGTCGTCGAGTAAAAAGTCCTCAAACGCCAAGAAGGCCAGCGAAGTGGCCAAGGAAATCGAAGAAGTCGGCAAGGACGCGCCGTGGTACATCCAGGCGCTCGACATACTGTTTGGGTTTAACGGCGTCGAGGGCCAGACGGTCGTGTCCAACGGCAAATAGCGCCCGGAGGGGAGCCCGCAATGACAAATTGCAAACGCTATAAGGTAGCCGCGATCGACCTGGGAACGGTGTCGTCGCGACTGGTGCTGGCGCAGGTCGAGGCCGGGGCGATCGTGGAATCGTCCAAGCATACCGAGATTACCGACCTGGGCGAGGGCGTGGACACGACGGGCCGCTTTTGCGAGGCGGCCGTTGAGCGTGTGCTCGCTGCATGTCACATGTTTGTGGACGAGGCCCGTGCCTTTGGGGCCGTGTGCATCTGCACCACGTGCACGAGTGCCGCGCGCGATGCGTCCAATGCCGCGCTGCTGCTGGACGGCCTGCGCGATCTGGGGCTTGAGCCACAGGTGATTCCGGGCGAGGTCGAGGCGCGCCTGACGTTTTTTGGCGTGGCGCACGACTTTGCTGGCGAGCGCATCATCGTCGCCGATTCGGGCGGTGGCTCCACGGAGCTCGCGACGGGCGTATACGCTCCGGAGCGCGGGGTTTTTGCGCTGGAAGGGACGCGCTCGCTGGACATTGGCTGCCGTCGCGTGACGGAGCGCTTTTTCTCCGCGTTGCCGCCCGCGGATGGCGAGCTTGCTGTCGCTGCCGCGTGGGCAGGCGAGCAGTTCGCCGCCTATTTTGAGGGCCTGCCTGTCGACTTTGAGCGCGCCGAACGCTTAGTCGCGGTGGGCGGCACGGTGACTACGCTGGTGGCTCTGGTCCACGAGCTGGAACCGTACGATTCGAGCTTTGTGCACCTACGCGAGCTGTCGCTGGAGCAGGTCTCGGCCGCTATCGAGCGCATGTCTGTGTTGGACGCGGAAGGCATCGCCGCGCTACCGGGTGTACAGCCCAAACGCGCGGGCGTGATCTTGGCTGGTGCCGTGGTGATTCGCGAGCTTATGCGAGCCGGCGGCTACGACACGCTCACCGTAAGCGAGAACAGCCTGCTCGCCGGTATGGCTGCCACCATCAACGAGACTCTCGACGGCGCGACCCCCACCATCGCCTGGACCCCCAACCTCAGCGCCCTTTAACCATCCCCTCATAAGTTGCGGTGAAATACGGACTAAAATCGCCCTTTCGGGCACCAAACAGTCCCTATTCCACCGCAACTCAACAGCCGGCACCTAGGGACGTTTCTTTTCTGCAGGCACCTGGGGACAGTCCTTGCTGAGCGCCTCCGCAGCCTTTATGTCAGTTTGTCGATTTGCCCAATTTCCCAAAGCGGAATATTGACGAGCGTGCCCTCGTCTCTATATGCCGCCAGGGAGCTCCTCACGCAACGCTCGAGCTTGAATTTTTCGCAGGCTATTTTCAGACTCTTCGCTTTAAGGTTCTCTGCCGCCTTGACCTCAAGCGGAAGCACGGTTCCCGCATGGTCGATGGCAAAGTCGGTTTCGGCATTGCCAGAGGTAGAGGACCAATACGCGGGAGTTTTGTCCTGGAGCAAAAGCTCCTGCGCGACGTATTGTTCGGTCAGCGAACCTTTGAACTCGGTAAAAACAGCGGATCCGTTAAGAACGATGGCCGGAGAGAGACCGGAGAGCGCTCCGAGGATGCCGGTGTCGATGCAGAACAGTTTGAAGCCCGAGAGGTCTTCGTAGCTCGAGAGCGGCGCCTTTAGAGCGGAAACACGTGGCACCTTATGAACGATTCCGTAGTCCGTGAGCCACTGGAGGCTTTCCTCGAAATCGCGTGCGCGCGCTCCGGGGCGAAGGGCGCCATAGACAAACTTCTTGTTCTCTTTGGCAAGCTGGCCGGGAAGGGATTTCCAAACCAACCTCATGCGCTCGATGATGCGGGCGGGTGCATGTTTGCCAAAATCGGATTCGTAAGCCTCGATGATTTGCTGCTGAAGCCTTCGGGCTTCGATGAAGTCGCGTGTCTCGGCGAAAGCGGAGACAACTTCGGGCATACCGCCGACAACAAGGTATTCCTTGAGCAAGTGTTCGAGCTTTTCGGCAACGTTTGCCAGAAGGTTCATGTCTGCGGCAAGGATGGCGTCGGCGAGCGGGTTGCCGTCGACGGCACGAACGAACTCGGCAAACCCCATGGGACGCATGGTGAGCTGGTCGATTTTGCCAACGGGAAATGACTCGTTTTCGCGTCGGAGCGCGAGGCCCATATAGGAACCGGCTGCCACGATGTGGTATTCGGGTGCAAGCTCGTTGAAGTACTTAAGCGAGGTGATCCCGCGTGGCGCCTCTTGGATCTCGTCGAAGATGATGAGCGTGTCTGTCGGCGTTACGGTTTGGCCACGTAGGAGCTCTATCTGGGAGATGATGCGCTTGGGGTCGAGGTTCCCATCGAACAGCGAGCGTGTGCTCGGCTCGAGCATAAAGTCAAAACGAATGACGTTTCGATACTGCTGGCTTGCGAATTCGTTAAGAAGCCAAGTCTTTCCTGTCTGGCGGGCTCCCTTAAGCAAGAGGGGTTTGCGATTCGCCCTTGATTTCCAAGCGATAAGTTCACTCATAAGCTGTCGCTGCATATTGCCTCCCAACCCTCTCGGCTAGTATAAGGCCATTTGGGAGTTTCCATCGGAAAATGTGGGAGACAACCACGTTTTTCCATCGGAAAATGTGGTAGGAAACTCATTGGGCGGGCGGAAAAGTAGTCAAAAAAGCCCCGTCCCAAATGAGCTGCTCTGCAGTTGACGGCGTCCAAAAGAGGCGAGCCAGCATCCCTTGGGGACACGGGCTCGAAAGCTCCATATGGTAGGGGCGGTGGGACTCGAACCCACAATCCTTGCGGCGAGGGATTTTAAGTCCCCTGCGTATGCCAATTCCGCCACGCCCCCGTGAGACTAGAAGTCTAGCACAAGCCGTCCGTTACGCGTTGACGGCCATCGAGTGTTGGCCCGACTTCTCGAGGAACTCTTGGAACTTGGCCTCGTCGCCCTTGTTTTGGTACTGCAGCGCCAGCAGATACTCCAGGCGGCAGCGCTTGACCGGGTCGTCACCGGCTTCCTTGAGCATGCGCTCCAGCTCGGGAATGTCGTTGTGGCGCTTGAGGATCATCGTGTCGTACATCAGCTGGCATTCGTGTGCGACCGCCTCGGCCTGACCGCCCTCAAAGCCCTTGATCTCGTGCAAAAGTTCCTTAGACTTTTTGCGGTCCTCCTGGCCAACGTAGTAGTTAAAGGCCTTGATCACCAGGTCGACGCGCTGCATCTTGGGCAGGTTGAGTCCCAGCAGCAGGTCGAACATCTCGCTGGCGCGCTCATGGTCCTCGCGCAGCAGATAAGAGTTCAGGCGCAGGTAGTCGCGGTTGTAGCGCGGGTACAGCATACTGGTGAGTTTGCCGTCGAGCAAACGATCGAACTCGTCCCACTGCTTGGCAGCCATAAGCTGCTGCAGACGCTTGAACGTGGTGCGTTTTTTGACGCTAAAGAACACCGACACGCCGATGCAGATGATAACGACGGCGGTCCAGAGTGTGCGGGAATCGGGCATGTTAGGGTCCTTAGTCGCTCGTAGCGCGAGCGGTATGACAACACGTACTAGATGTATTATACGCAGTGCACAAGCAAACTGGCATAAAAGCTCATCGAGGCTGAGTGCCATCGCTCGCTGCGGTACACTTACCTAAAGTAAACCATGAAGGGAGACACTACCTATGAAGAAGATCGTTTTGGCTTGCGGTGCTGGCGCTGCTACTTCCACGCTTGTTGCCCAGAAGGTCGCCACCCTGCTCGACGCCAACGGTTACGCCGACAAGTACGAGATCGTGCAGTGCGCCATCTCCGAGGCCAAGGACTACTGCGGCGAGGGCGCCGACCTGCTGATCGCCACCACCGTTGCCCCTGAGGGCCTCACCTGCCCGTACGTGAGTGGCGTGCCCTTCATGACCGGCATGAACCGCGTTGCCGCCGAGAAGGCCGTTCTCGACGTCATGGCTCAGTAGGCGCTGACTGCATGAGTGAGCAGAACGCCAACCCGGTAGAGCTCTTTGGTATGCGCGTTGCCCATGTGGGCATTAACGCCACCGACCCGGCAGACGCCCTGGAGATCGCGGAGCTGTTCTCGACGATGATGGGGCTGCCCGTTATTGAGACCCCGGTTTCGTACTTTAACGATTCGCTGGTCGAGATCATGAAGCAGAACGGTCGTGGCGCCAAGGGCCACATCGGCTTTGCCGTCAACGACATCGATGCGGCCGAGAAGTGGTTTGCCGAGCGCGGGCTCGAGGTCAACGAGGAGTCGCGCGTGCTGCTGCCCGACGGCGGCACCAAGCTCGTGTACTTTAAGCGCGAGTTCGCCGGCTTCGCCGTGCACCTGTGCCGAGAGTAGCGCACAAGCTGCCATAGCTAGCAAAAAGGGATAGGGCCGCATGGCCTTATCCCTTTATTTATGCCGAGGGGCTTTCTATCGTGGCAGGCGAATCGTAAAGCGGCTGCCGACGCCCTCGACTGAGGTCACACCGATGACGCCGCCGTGGCTGTCGACGATCCATTTGGCAATGGCAAGCCCCAGACCCGAGCCCTGCGCGCCGGCATCGCGCGCGTTGTCGGCGCGGTAGAACCGTTCGAACGCGTGAGCTGCGGATTCCTGGTTCATGCCGATGCCCTCGTCCTCAACACTTATGTCGATCGTGCCCGCGCCCGCATCCGGCGTCACGCCAAACGAGATGGATGTGCCCGCGTCCGAATACTTGGCGGCGTTCTGCACGATCACGCGCAGAGCCTGCTTCACGAGCGCCACGTCAACGGGCGCGTCGCAGCGCGGGTCGCTGGTAAGTGCGGCATCGTACGCCAGTCGATATGTGTGCGCGGCATCGATCATCTGCGATTCCTCGCATACCTCGCCGACCAGTGCGGCCAGGTTAGTATCCGCACGCCGCAGGACCGTGCGCCCGGCATCGCCGCGCGCCAAAAACAGCAGCTGCTCCACGAGCTCCTGCATATGCTCGCTTTCGGCCTTGAGCGAGGCAATGGACTCTGCCAGCACGTCCGGGTCGTCTTTGCCCCAGCGGTCGAGCATGTTCACGTAGCCCTGAATCACCGCGATGGGCGTGCGCAGCTCGTGGCTTGCATCGTTGACAAAGCGCATCTGCTGCAGCTTGGCCTCTTGCATCTGGCGCAGCAGGCGGTTGAGCGCGACCTCGATGCTTGCCAGGTCGGCGTCGCCGGTGGTGACGCTCGGCGAATCGACGCTTGCGCGCTCGATGGCCTGCTCCAGTGTTTCCATCTTGCCGCCGGAGAGCTGCATGCGGCCGAGCTCGTCCACGCGCAAGGCCAGGTCGTTGAGCGGCGCCATAGTGCGGCGTACGCGGCGGGCACCGCCGAGCATGTTGAGCACGCTGATGACCTGCCAACCCACAACGACAAGGTAGAGAGGCCATAGCGTGACGAGGTCCTGCGCGAGGGGGAAGGTCTTGGCGGTACGCGCAAGCTCGACGGTATAGGTGAGCGTTGCCAGGTCCCAGCCGCGCGCGGGCGTCAGCGACATGCCGTGAACGGTGGCGCCGGGAATCCAGCCTGCGGTAAACGCGCTGTCAGGCAGCGTCTGGTTGTATCCATAGACGAGGATCGCCGCCGCAATCACCATCAGCAGCAGATCGAGCCAGACGTAGCTCATCAGGCGGCGCCACATATAGCCCCAGTTGATGGCGCGGGCGATGGAGGTGACGCGCTTGGCCTCGGCGTTACGCACGGCAGACATAGCCCACCCCGCGCACGGTCTGGATGATGCGGGCGCTGCCAGCGTCCTCGATCTTGGCGCGCAGGTGCGCGATGTGCACGTCGACGTTGTTGGTGTCGCCCACGTATTCGTAGCCCAGCGCCTCGTGCGCGATGCGCTCGCGCGTGAGCACGGTCTCGGCATGCGCCATAAGCAGGGCGAGGACGTCGAACTCGCGAGCCGTCAGCACGATGGGCGAGCCACCGACCGTGACTTCGCGGCGGTCGGGATCGAGCGCGACCGAGCCCACGGTAAGCGCGGCGGGGGAGGGCGTGGCAGCAGCCTGGGCCGTGTCGGTTGCCGGGGACATTGTGGCGATACCGGCGGCCGTGCTGCTCGCTACGCCAGCCCCGGCGCCGGCGCCGCCAACACCCGAAGCCGCCCGCACGGTCTCCGAGCGCTTCAGCGCCACGCGGATCCGTGCGAACAGCTCCTCAATTGCAAACGGCTTGGTCAGGTAATCGTCGGCACCGGCATCGAGCCCGGCAACCTTGTCCATCACGGCATCGCGCGCGGTGACCATGATCACCGGCACATCCTTGTGCTTGCGGACACGCCGCAGGACCTCCATGCCGTTGAGCTGCGGCAACAGCACATCGAGCAGAATCAAGTCGTAGTCGCGTTCCAGCGCCAGGTCCACGGCGGTGCGGCCGTCGGCGGCGTGCTCAACCTGGTAGCCCTCGTGCTCCAGCTCGAGCGTCACAAAGCGGGCGATTTTCTCCTCGTCCTCTACGATCAGGATTCGTGCCATACGTGCCCCCATCTGCGATTACTTGTCGTCGTTCAGATTCTGCTTGATGCCGTCCGCGGCGTCGGCGGCGTGATCCATCAGGTTGTTGATACTGCCGGGCACGTCGCCGTCGCTATCGATGCGGTAGCGCATGCCAAAGAACAGGCCAAGCAGCATCAGCCATATCGTGGCGCCCCAGGCAAACAGGGCGACGATGGGGATCAGGATGGGAATGTTGAGGATGATGGCGTCGCGGCGCGTGGCGATAAACTTGGTCTCCAGGCTCAGGCGGAAGAGCTTTTTGAGGTACTCCCATACGCTGTCCATCTTCTTGGAGAAGTCGGTCTTTTCGCTCGACTTTTCGTAGGCGGCCTGCGCAGCGACCATCTCGGCCGAGGGCTCATCGACCGGCTCGGACTCGGTGGCGGCGTGCGCCGACGTGGTCTGGGTCTTGCCCTGCGACTCGAGCCAAATGATGGCGTCCAGAACGTTGCCGTCGGCGGCGTCGAGCGCGGCTTTGGCGTCGGTGTAGCTCACGTTGCACTTGGTGCGGATGGTTTCAACTTTTTCGAGGTCGTCCATGACCTGTCCTTTCGTTCGATGGGCGCGACGCCGGGCGATCTGCCCGGGCGCGAGTGTTGCGTTCGGCGGCCTGCGTTGCGCGGCGCCGCCCCGCCCTTGGTCGAACTCTATAGTGCAGGTTATAGATTAAGCGATTCTTGAGCCAAGATTAATGTTGGATGAGTTTTTGGGTTGGGTTGAGGCCAAGCGCGCGGGGCGCCCGGAGCTCAGGCATAAATTTGTGTCCGCACGGCGAGATATACTTTTAACCATGTTGAGGGGTGTGACAGGACAAGGTTGCCCGGTGCCCGCGAAGTCAGAGGGGCCGCCGCGCCGCATGGCGCAAACGAGTGGGGTCCCGACGCAAACAGGAGGTCATACGTGCATATCTACGCTATGAGTGACATTCACGGGTGCTTGGACGCCTTTAAGGCATCGCTTTCCACCGTCGACCTCGATGCCGAGGATTCCAAGCTGGTTTTGCTTGGCGACTACTGCGACCGAGGTCCCGATTCGCTCGGGGTCTTCGAGCTCATCATGGACCTGCAAAAGCGGTACGGCGATCGCGTCGTGGCGCTGCGTGGCAACCACGAGGAGATGTTTCTCGAGTACATTGACGAGGTGAAGGACCCCAATTTCACGCAGGCATGGATACTCGCCGACAGCAATCTGGCAACGGCCAAGAGCTTCTTAGACGCCGAGGCATTCAAGCACGTTAAGCGCCTTTTGAGGCTCAGGGAGTTCGAGGAGGCCTACGCCTTTACGGTTGAGCGCATAAAGGCCGAGCACGCGGACATAATCGCGTGGATTCGCAAACTCCCTTACTTTTACGAAAGCCCCTTCGGCCAGGTCTTTGTGCACGCCGGCGTTGACGAGGAGGCCGGCGAGTACTGGAAGCTCGGCACGTCTGCTGAGTCGTTTGCCATGATGATGCCCGATTACGTGGGGCATGAGTTCTACCTTGATGTTATCGCTGGGCACATCAACACCGAGACCGTCTCGGGCATCGCGGGCTACCGCGGCATCTGGCATGACGGGGCCAGCCACTACTACATCGACGGGAACGTCATGAAGAACGGCGAGGTCGCCGTGCTGAGCTACGACTCGGAAACAGGGAAGTACAGCGGACCGGGGCTGGAGTAGGTTGGCGGGCGATTATTTGCCGGCTAATTTACGCAGTGCTGCTTCAAGCCATTCGTTCATTGCTTTAGTGTGATACGTTGTTGTCTGTGCCTTCGTGGTCGTTTTCGGTTTAACAACTTGAAGCTTGATGCGGGTGCTGGCAGAACAGAGGAATTGTAAATGCAACGCACTTAAATCGCCTTTGTCCAACTTCTTAATATGTTGATACAGGCAATGGTATTCGTGCTGATCGCTGCTTAAAGCGTGAGCGACATCAAGGTATGCGAGCACAGAGATGAGCACATGCCATTGCTGGTTTAAAAATCGTTCGCCATTCTGTCCTTTAATTAAAAAGGGATCAAAGGCATCGATTTCTGCAACCGTATCTTTATCGAAGTAAAAATGATAGTGCTGCTGATCGTCGGTGCGGCGCTTGAGCACAAGGTAGAAAGTGGCGTTATCTGCGGATGCTTTTATGCCATTATCTTCACACCAGGCATTCCATGTATTGTTTTTGAGAGCAGCTTTCATCCCCTTAAGTTTGTTTTCATCAAGACCATTTAGAGTGAGTATTGTCTCACCAAGCTTGTAGGCATCGTCCTTGGTGCAGCTTTCAGGTTTATTGCACAGAGCGACAAAGTCCTTGACGTCTATTTCTATTGGGTCGCTATCTGGCTTTTCAATCGGGGATACACTGTTGCGCGCGCTGTCGACACGGCTGAAAAACTCCCGAAGATTGTCCAAAACGGCGTGGTTGACTTCGTCCATATCTGGATTCCTTTCTCATCAGGAAACATGTCTCATTATAGGCACGCTTGCGCTCGTAGCGGCTAGGGGCGCCAGTGCTAGTGAGGGTTCCAGAGAAGGAAGCGGCGCACCCTCGGGGCGGCAAAGAATCAAGGTCTAATACTTTTCCGGAGAAGTGAACGAGCTAAATCGGACCCCCGAAGCATCGACGCTTTGAGCGTGTCGTTTCCTGCGGTTTCGGTGCTGAAATCCTGCGATTTTTGCCGTCGAAAAATGTGGATGCTTCAGGGGTCTAAAAACAGCCGTTCACTTCTCCGGAAAGTATTAGACCTCGATAGCAGGGGATGGTGGGCCGATGCAAAACGGCGTCAAGGGTTGGTCGAGCAGGCGGTTTCTCCATTGATGTCCGCACGACATGTGACACTTGCCTTGCCGTCCTGCTCTGTCGCGACGGCATGTACCCAAACAACGACCCTCTAAGGAGTTCGATATTGATGAGTGACAACACCAAGCATCTCGCAAAGAAGTGCGTCAAGGACGCGGGACCGTGCCTCGCGCTGTGCCTTGCCGGCGCAGTGGTCGCGCTGCTGGCTGTTCTGGGGCCGTTCGACGTGCTCCGAAGTGCCGTCTCTCTGCACGTTTGCATGGCCCTTGCCGGCGCCATGATGACCGGCGGCGTGCTCGATCTGGTTTTTTGGGTGCTCGATCCGTTTGGATGGAAGAACGAGGGGTAAGCCCTAAGGGATGGAAGGGCTGGAACGGTTGACCTAGTGATCGTGCAGAATGCGGGCTAGTGACTTACAGGGAAGTGGTAATCCGATGACGGTCTATGTGACGGGCGATATTCACGGCGGCGTCGACATGCAAAAGCTGCGCGACTGGGAGCTTGGGGATAGTCTGACGGGCGACGACTATCTGATTGTCGCGGGCGACTTTGGCTTTCCGTGGGATTTCTCTGCCGAGGAGTGCGCCGATATCGCTTGGCTGGAGTCGCGCCCCTATACCGTGCTGTTCGTCGACGGCAACCACGAGCGTTTCGATCACTGGGCGGAGTGTTCCATGGAGCTGTGGCACGGTGGGCTGACGCAGCGCCTGTCGGACACCTCTCCCATACGGCGCCTGACGCGTGGCGAGGTTTTTGAGCTCGACAACTCAACGATCTTTACTATGGGCGGTGCCACGAGCGTGGACAAGGAATACCGCATTCCGTATTCCAGCTGGTGGCCACAGGAGCTGCCGGACGAGCGCAACTTTGAGGAGGCACGGACAAAGCTCGACAGCGTGGGCTGGAAGGTCGACTACGTAATCACCCACACCTGCTCTACGCACATGCTTTCGCCCACGCTCTATCCGGCGCCCGGCTGGGATTGCCCCGGCGTTGATCGACTCACGGCATTTTTCGATGAGCTGGAAGAACGCTTGGACTACAAGCGCTGGTACTACGGCCATTTTCATCGCGACGCCAACCCGGCCGAGCGTCACACCGTGCTCTACGACTGCATCGTTCGCCTGGGCGACGAGCTCCAGCCTTGGGATGTTGCGTAGGGGCGGGGCGTATTTGGCTACTCGACCGTTATGGTGATGTTTTCCCGGTGTGCGCGGATAACACCCCAGCTAAAGTGCTCGATCAGTTGCTCGGCAGAGCGCGGCATGGTGTCCGGCGCGATGCCCGCTTGCCCGGCGAGCCAGCCCAGCAGTGCCTCGGGTGTGCCAAAGCGGGCGCGGAGCTCGCCCAGGTCCAGATCGCGATCGCGCTTGGAAAGGCGGCGGCCGTCCGGTGACATGAGCAGCGGAATGTGCGCGTAGTGTGGTGTGGGCAGTTCCAGCAGATGCTGCAGATAGATCTGGCGCGGCGTGGAGCCAAGCAGGTCGCATCCGCGTACGATCTCGGTGATACCCATGGCGGCGTCATCGACCACCACGGCCAGCTGATAGGCAAACACGCCGTCGCTGCGGCGCACCAAAAAGTCGCCGCACTCGGTGGCGAGCGCCTCGCATTGGGCACCATACGTGCGGTCCACGAATTCGATCACATCGTCTGCGAGGTCGTCGACGGCGGGCACGCGCAGGCGCGTGGCCGGGGCGCGCAGCTCACTGCGGCGGGCGACCTCTTCGGCAGAAAGGTTTCGGCAGGCACCGCGGTAGATGGGCGCGCCGTCGCTGGCATGCGGCGCGCTCGCGGCGTGGAGCTCGGCACGCGTGCAAAAGCAGGGATAGGTGAGACCGGCGTCTTGCAACTGGTGCAGGGCGTCCTCGTACAAGTCCAGGCGATCGTGCTGGTAGTAGGGACCTTCGTCCCACTCAAGCCCCAGCCAGGCTAGGTCGTCAATCAATTGGGCGGCAAGTTCCGGGCGCTTGCAGCGATCGTCCAGGTCCTCGATGCGCAGTACGATGCTGCCGCCCTGGCTACGGGCCGAAAGCCACGAGCACAGGCAGCTGAACACGTTGCCCAGGTGCATGCGGCCCGAGGGCGACGGGGCAAAACGGCCCACGACGGGGGTGGGGGCGGCCGGCGTCGTTGGCGCGTCGACGGCGGGTGTTGCTATGTTGCGTGCGTTGATGTCCATGCGGACGAGTATAGCGCGGGGCGCGGTGGGGGAGACGCTGCCGTGGCCTGCAAGTTGCTGAGGCCGCGCGTTGCGCGTGCCGGACCACCGGCTCGGCACCTTAATCGTCGTCAATCAATCTAGCCCTCAAACGACGGAAACCCCGGCAGCTCTTCGCAACTGCCGGGGTTTCCGCGGAAAAGGGGGACATGATCCTCGAGCGGACGGCAAAGGGGCAAACCGTTTTCGCTCAACTGCTTTATGCCCCTCAACTGGCGGCTCAATCAGCGCATGCCGCGCCCACACAAAGCCGCTACACCTGTGATGGAGCTATGAAGTAGTATCTATTGCCGGAGCGGGCTATGCCAAGGAGTGTCCCAGATTGCCGGCAGATAAGGAACGTCCCCAGGTGCCGGCGGCGGGCGTGACTTTTGTCCCGTTTTGACGCTCCGCTGACCTAGATGTTCGTCACATGAACCCGCAAACGTGGGACAATGACGCTACTGGTATCACAGACAAAGGATGTGCCTATGAACGCTCCCGTTGCCCAGCCCTGTCGGCAGCGCCGCCTGTTTGCGCGGTTCGCTTCCGTCTGCGCACTCGTCGCGCTTGCGTTGTTGCTGCTGCCTGCCGTCGCGCACGCCGACGGCTACTCCATGAGCCAAACCTACATCGGCGCCACGGTTGAGGCCGATGGTTCGCTGACCGTTGTCGAGGGACGCCAGTTCGATTTCGACGACGACATCAACGGCGTGTATTGGGATATCAATACAGGCTCTAACCAGCAAGGCAGCTCGGTGGTCGTCAATGTGCTGAGCGTCGAGGAAGACGACACTGCGTTTAACAAGGTCGACAGCGCAAACAAAGGCGACGACGGCGTTTACACGGTGGAGCAGTCCGACGACGGCGTAAAGATTAAGGTGTTCAGCCCTCACGAGAGCGGCGACAGCGCAATCTACTACGTGAGTTATTCCATGACCGGTGCGGTTATGAACTGGGCCGATACCGCCGAGCTCTACTGGAAATTCGTCGGCGACGGCTGGTCGGCGGATTCCGATGACGTCGAGATGGAAGTGTACTTCGCAAATGCCGCTGCCGGGACGGCTGCCGTCAAGGGCGATAACTTCCGCGCATGGGGCCACGGCCCGCTGACGGGCGACGTGTCGCTCGATGCGGACGAGCCCATGGTCACCTATACCATTCCCTGCGTGCATGAGGGCGAATTCGCCGAGGCACGCATCGCCTTCCCCAGCGACTGGGTGCCGCAGCTTGCCGTCTCGGGCGAAAAGCGCATGTCGACGATTCTGAGCGAAGAGAAGGAATGGGCCGACGAGGCCAACGCTCGCCGTGAGCACGCGCGTGCGGTTGCCGGCGCGATTGCCGTGGTGTGTGTTGTCGTGGCGGTTGCCTATACCGGTGTGATCGTGATGCTTAAGCTGCGCAGGCCCAAGCCCAAGCCGCTCTTCCAGGACGAGTACTTCCGCGATGTGCCCTCGGCCGACCATCCCGCGGTGCTTGCAGCTCTCATGAGCTGGAACGACGTGCCCGATCAGGCATATATCGCCACGCTTATGAAGCTCACCGACGACCGCGTGATCAAGCTGGAAGAAGCGACCGAGACCAAGAAGAAGGGTCTGCTCCGTCGCGAAAAAGAGGAGCAGACGTATCGCATCACAGTGACCGACGAGGCCTGGAAGGCTGCCAAGAAGGACGGCATCGACCGCGATGTGCTCAAGGTCTTCTTCGCTGGCGTTAAGCCCGATAAAGACGGCGTCCGTTCGCGCACGTTTAGCGAGCTGGAGGAGTATGCCAGCGAGCGTACTGCATCTGTTGGCGACAAGCTCGAGGACTATCAGAGCACGGTTAAGGGCAAGCTGGAGGCGCGCGAGCTTATCGCCTCGGACGGCACCATCGCCCTGGTTGCCGGCTTGGTTCTCGGCATCATCATCGTCTTTGGCATTCTGGGCTCTCTGATCTATACCGACTTTGCGGATGCCAATGTCGGCGCCGCTATGATCTCGATCCCCGTCACGATCGTTGGCTTTGTCCTGAGCTGCACCTTCCGTCGCTACACGCCGGAGGGCGCCGAGGTGGCGGCTCGCTGCAAGGCGCTCAAGCATTGGCTCGAGGACTTTACGCGTCTGAAGGAGGCCGTTCCCAGCGACCTGATCTTGTGGAACAAGCTGCTGGTGATGGGCGTTGCCCTGGGCGTTTCGAAAGAAGTGCTGCGACAGCTGGCCGAAGCTGTGCCTGCGGACCTGCGCAACAGTGACGATTTCTACGACAACTACCCCTGCTACTGGTGGTATTACCATCACTACGGCAACGAGTCCCCGCTCGATTCGTTCAACGATGTGTACCACGAGACCATTCGCGAGCTGGCTTCGAGCTCCGATAGCTCGAGCGGCGGCAGCGGCGGCGGCTTCTCTGGCGGCGGTGGTGGCGGCGCCGGCGGAGGCGGCGGCGGAACGTTCTAGCGAGCGCTTGCTTTGGGGTGGATCTTTCTGGGCGGTTGCCAGGGAAGATTCATCCCATTTTTGTGCATCGAAACGGGCCAGACTTTCCGCTGCGGACCTTCGCGCAAAGGGCAGTGGACAAAATATGCCAAATATGAGTACTGTTGCTGCGTTGGTCACATATGTTTGCACATAATAATGGGCTCCTAATGAGAGTACTTCTCGTTAGGAGCCCATTTTATTGAACATTTGGGGAGCTACGTCAGCTCGTGCAGCTGGTCGTCATGCCTACAAGCATCAAAAATGCCCCAAATCGCTGCTACTAAAAAGGTAACAGTACTCATATTTGATGTATTTTGACCACGGCTATCTACAAACCCCCTAGGCCACTCATTGGGGACAGACTTAAATGACCAGTCGTTGGGGATCAGTCGTTGGGGACGTTCTTAAATGACTAGGTATGGATGCCGGGTTTAGGCTGTTAGGTCGAGTTCGTAGAGAAAGCTTTCGCGCGGCATGTCGTGACGACGCTCTTCGCGGTTGGCGCGGTGCGTGGCCGTGCGATTAAAGCCGTGCAGCTCGTAGAACTTCCACGAGCAGTTGGAATCGGTGTACAGGTGTGCGCTGGTCGCCCCGCGCGAGGACAGGTACGAGACCGCGGCATCGAGCAAAACCGAGCCAACGCCCAGGCCATGGACATCGGGATCGACGGCGAGCAGCGTGACTTCGTTGTCGTGCGGCAACGGGCTGCTCTCGAGCAGGCGGTTGTTGGTTCGGATGGTTGCACGCACAAACGAGAGATACTCGGCGCAGGCATCAGGCTCCAGCTCACGCATCTGCGATAGCAGCGCGCGTTCGGTATCCATCCAATGTTCCTTAACGGTGGCGCCGGAGCTCTGTCCCGCACGCGCGAGCGAAATGCCACGCGCCTGACCGTCGATTACGGCAACCTGCGAAAACGTCGATGAAGAAAGGCAATAGGCGAGGTCGCACGCGGCCTCAAGGCGGTTGTACTCATCGTTATCCGAATTGTTATGCCAAAGCTGCTGCAGAATCAGCGCGATGGCGTCGAAGTCTTCGGTATCAAACGGTCGGTAGAGAACCCGCGAGACCATGGTGCCTCTTTCTTTTGCGGATGCATATCGAGCACAGTTCTACCACGCCATTGGCATCTAATTATGGTGCCCCTGTGTTCCATGAACTCACCGTGCCCAGTGCCGTGCCCATCCCCTCTGCTCGCAAACTTTTTCTGCACATGCGCCCGTTGCGGGGTGCATCGATGCGCTTGATGCGCTACATTGAATCAGTATTTTCAATGCCGCTGCGCGAGCGCTGCAGATCGACGTATCACCGACTCACAGAGCACGGCGGCGTACCAGACAGGAGGACTGCATGGGATCTGATGTGAAGATCGCACGCGCGTTGATCTCGGTTACCGATAAAACGGGTGTCGTCGATTTCGCACGGACGCTGGTCGATGACTTTGGCGTCGAGATCATCTCTACGGGCGGCACGGCTCGTGCCATCGAGGACGCGGGCGTCCCCGTAACCCCCATCGAGGAGTTCACGGGCTATCCCGAGATGATGGACGGCCGCGTTAAGACCCTGCACCCCAAGGTTCACGGCGCGCTGCTGGCCCGCCGCGATTCCGAGCAGCACATGCAGGAGGCTGCTCAGCACGGCATTAAGCTGATCGACCTGGTCGTCGTCAACCTGTACGAGTTCGAGAAGACCGTCGCCAACCCCGAGGTCACCTTCGCGGACGCCATCGAGCACATCGACATCGGTGGCCCCTCCATGCTGCGCTCTGCCGCCAAGAACGCCGCGAGCGTTACCGTCATCTCCGACCCGGCCGACTACGATGCCGTCCTGGCCGAGATGCGCGAGACCGGTGGCTGCACCACGCTTTCCACCCGTCGTCGCCTGCAGGTGAAGGTCTACCAGACCACCGCCGCCTACGACACGGCTATCTCCCGTTGGCTTGCCGCCCAGGCAAGCGACGTGGCGGACACCTCTGCCAAGCTCGAGATCTCGCTGGAGAAGGTCGACGACCTGCGCTATGGCGAGAACCCGCAGCAGAAGGCTACGGTCTATCGCTTTGCCGAGGGCTGCGAGAATACCGCGAGCTCGCAGTTCCCGCTCGTGGGTTCCGAGCAGATCCAGGGCAAGCCGCTCAGCTACAACAACTATCTGGATGCCGACGCCGCTTGGAACCTGGTCCGCGAGTTCGACGAGCCGGCCTGCGTGATCCTCAAGCATCAGAACCCCTGTGGCTCTGCCGTGGCCGAGGACATTACGGCTGCCTACGACCGCGCCTTCGCCTGCGATCCCAAGAGCGCCTTCGGCGGCATCATCGCCTGCAACCGTGAGGTTCCCTATGAGCTGGTTGAGCACTATGCCGATCAGAACAAGCAGTTCGTCGAGGTTATCATCGCCCCGAGCTACACTGCCGAGGCGCTCGAGCGCATGGCCAAGCGCCCCAACCTGCGTGTGCTGGCTACCGGCGGCGTGGACCACGGCGCCCAGGTGGAGCTGCGCTCCGTCGACGGCGGCATGCTGGTGCAGGAAGTCGACCACGTGACCGAGGATCCCGCGACCTTCACGTTCCCCACCGACCGTAAGCCCACCGACGCTGAGATGGCCGAGCTCGAGTTTGCCTGGAAGGTCTGCAAGGGCGTCAAGTCCAACGCCATCCTGGTTTCCAAGGGTAAGGCCGGCATTGGCATGGGCCCGGGTCAGCCCAACCGCGTTGACTCTGCACTGCTTGCCTGCGAGCGCGCCGAGGACTTCTGCGAGCGCGAGGGCGTGGAGAAGGGCGGCTTTGCCTGTGCAAGCGACGCGTTCTTCCCGTTCCGCGACAACGTCGACGTGCTTGCCGCGCACGGCGTGACCTGCATCATCCAGCCCGGCGGCTCCAAGCGCGACGACGAGAGCGTCCAGGCCTGCAACGAGCATGGCATCGCGATGGTCTTTACCGGCGCCCGCCACTTTAGGCACTAAGTTTCGCCCCGGAACAAAATAATCTCTGCAAAGGACGGCTGCTCCGTTTGGAGGGCCGTCTTTTTGGTATAAGAGGACGGAATGACTAACACGAAAGGTATGACCATGCCCCAGATTGATGATGCCGAGCTGTTTGGCAATGCCGAGGATCAGCGTGCGTACGAGGACTTTTGCGCCAATCAGGAGGCGGTCGAGAAGTTTACGCTCGACAAGCCCGCGCTTGTCTGCCGTTGGCGCATGTCCAACAAAAAGGTGCCCATGCTCAACCGCCACATTCGCGCACTGTCCGAGCGCCTGGTACAGGGCGAGCCGCTTACCCATAACATGCTCAGCTGGGCCAAACAGCACGTTGAGTGGTCGCTTGCCGAGGGCGATTACACCGCACATGACGGCGTGCTCATGCTGGTGATCGACGTCAACGGCAACGCCGCCATGACGGTGGGGGAGTACGAGCCGCTCGCCGATACGTCGGCCAAGGCGCTGCGCGCCCGCTCCGCAGAGGCCCGCTCCGAGGCCGACGAAACCGGCGTGGCGCCCGAGCTGCTCGCCGCCGTCAACAACGGCGAGCTTGCCTTTGTGGCGCCGGCGGACGAGTGCCTGTGCGGCACGGCGACGCTCATCGAGCAGCTGGCCCAGACCAAGGGCATCCCGGTCACGCGCGTAGACATTCCCGCGCAGCTTAAGGGCGCGCTGTTCCTAGTGAGCGACGAGCACGGCGTGGTCCCCGCGACCGAGACAGATGCCGCCGAGGCCGACGCCGCCACGGTCGCCTTCTTCGCCGAAGGCTACGAAAAGCTCCGTGCCCGCCGCTAAATGATTTTTCTGGGACGGGGATTAAAGAATCATTTTGGTCCCCGCCACCGCTGCGAGCGAAGGGCAAGCTAAACGCTTTCGTTCGCGAACAGTTCTGTCACCTTGGCACCGCGCGCGGTGCACACCTGCAGTTTCGCAGCCATAATGGTGGCAAGACAACCAAGAGGGGAGCGGAATCCATGGCGCTGATCTATATCGTTGAGGACGACGAGCCCATCCGTCGTGAGCTTGTCGACATCCTTGCCCGCGCTGGGTTTGAAATCGAGGCCTGCGAATCGTTTGAGCATGTCTCGCGCGATATTCTCGCCGCCGCACCCGACCTGGTGCTGCTCGACCTCACGCTTCCCGTCAAAGACGGCCAGCACATCTGCCATGAGGTCCGTCGCGAATCCGAGGTCCCCATCATCGTTCTCACGTCGCGCACGACCGAGATCGACGAGGTCATGGCCATGACGCTCGGCGCGGACGACTTTGTTCCCAAGCCCTACAGCGCGCGCGTGCTTGTGGCGCGCATCAACGCACTGCTGCGTCGCACCGCGGCGGCAGGCGAGCGCAGTACACTTGTCCACAAGGGGCTGGAGCTCGACCTCGCCCGCTCAATGGTCACCAACACGCAAACCGGCACTAGCACCGAGCTCACCAAAAACGAACTGCGTATCCTCTCACTGCTTCTGAGTCGCGCGGGCAAGATTGTTTCGCGCTCGGCCATCATGCAGGACCTGTGGGACTCCGACGCCTTCGTGGACGACAATACGCTCACCGTCAACATCAACCGCCTGCGCACCACGCTCGAAAAAATCGGCATCAAGGGGTATTTGACGACGCATCGCGGCCAAGGCTATTCGGTCTAGGGGCCGGCTATGTCGTTTGGCAAATTCTTTAAAGATGCGCTGCTTCCCGTCGCCGTGTGGACGTGCGGCGTGCTGCTGAGCTGCTTTGTGCTGACGGTCGCCGGTGCACCCGTTTCTATTGTGGTCGTGGCGGTCGGCGTGTCCTTTATCTTTGGTATGCTCGGCATCGTGGTCGAGTACGCGCGTCGCCGCCGTTTTCTGCGTCAGCTGGAGCGCGCGGCCGAGGAGCTCGAGAGCCCCGCATGGGTGCAGGAGATGGTGCAATGCCCGACCTATGCCGAGGGCGAGCTCGAGTACGAGGTCTTGCGCCGGGTGGGCAAAGCCGCTTGCGACGAGGTTGCCGAAGGCCGGCGTCAGACCGATGACTATCGCGACTATATCGAGAGCTGGGTCCACGAGGCCAAACTGCCCCTGGCGGCGGCTCATCTAATTTTGGAAAACCTGGATGGCAGCGAAGACGACCTGTCTCGTGTGGATGACCTGGGCCGTGAGTTGGCTCGCGTGGAGCGCTATATCGACCAGGCGCTGTACTACGCGCGTTCGGAAGTCGTGGAGCGCGACTACCTGATTCGCCGTTGGGATCTCAAGACCTTGGTGACGGGCGCGATTAAGGCCAACGCGCGCGAGCTCATCGCGGCGCACGTGGCCCCGGTGTGCGAGAACCTCGACTTTGAGGTCTTTACCGACGAGAAGTGGCTCGAGTTTATTCTGGGCCAGCTCATTCAGAACAGCATTAAATATGCGCGCGAGGACGGCGCAAAGATCGTGTTTTCGGGCGCGTTGCTGGACGAGGGCCTGGCGAGCGAACGCATCGAGCTCACCGTCGCGGACAACGGCTGCGGCGTGAGCGCGGCCGACCTGCCGCGCGTGTTCGAGAAGGGCTTTACCGGCGACAACGGCCGCACCACCAAGCGCGCAACGGGCATTGGCCTCTACCTGGTGGCGCGTCTGTGCTCCAAGATGGGTATCGATGTCACCGCGGCATCCGAGCCCGGCGAAGGCTTCGTCGTCACGTTTGCCTTCTCGACCAACAAATTCCAATACTTTGAGTAGTCGTCGCGGTGTAACGTCCCGGAGCGTCATTCACGTTAAGACAATTATCCCAAACGGGATAATTCCATCATGATGTGCTATGATTATCCCGTTTGGGATAATCATAGGGGATTAGCATGCAAGACTGGAATGAGCGAACGATTTTTGACCCAGCTGAACTCGGTGCATATTTGCGTGAGCGCCGGAAGAAGCTCGGTTATACCCAACGCGATGTGGCTGATTTCAACCAGTGCAGTTTGCGCTTTGTGAGCGAGCTTGAGCGTGGAAAGGCGGGTGCCAATCTTCGCCAAACCCTTCAAATCGCTAACAGCTTGGGGGTCGATTTGATCCTGAGGGAGAGGGGCGACGGCTCATGGCATTAAAGGTTTATCGTGAGTATCGGGGAACGTTTGAGCTGGTCGGAGAATTTGAGAGGGCCGACCCCGTAAACGAGACGTTTGCATATGATGAGGGATATCTTGAACGCGACGATGCTGCCGCACTCTCAGCTTCTCTTCCCTTGCGACATGAGCCATATGCCAGCAATGAGTTTTCGGCCTTCTTTTCGGGCATGCTTCCCGAGGGCCCGGTTCGGCATGAGCTGTCGATGCGTTTTCAAATCCCCCAGTCAGACTATTTATCGATGCTCGAGCGTTTGGGCGATGAGTGCGTTGGTGCCTTGAGGTTTCTCGGCGATGAGAAATCGAGCTACGATCCGGGCTATCGTCCTCTGCAAGACGAGGATTTTGAGGCACTTTCTAAGGCGGAAGTGTTTGAGATTGCAAATGATATGCAGGATTCGAGGCTGTCGTTGGCGGGCGCTCAGTCTAAAACCGGTTGGTTTTTACCGCGCGGTAAAGATGCAAAAAAGGCCGGGTCGGGGGATTGGATGCTGCCGCTCGGCTCTGCCCCCTCGACTCACATAGTCAAGATTGCTTCAACTAAACATCCGGATTTGCCGTTCAACGAATTAATTTGCATGACGGCAGCGTCTGCTGCTGGGCTTGAAATTGCCCGTTCAGAAGCTTCGGATACGATTCCTGGTGCGTTCTTTTCCGAGCGTTATGACAGAATCTGGAGCAATGAGCCGCCGTCGATGAGCGGATTCGATGTGCCTCTGAGGCTGCATCAGGAGGATTTTTGCCAAGCGGTTGGCTGGCCTTCGTATATGAAATACGAGACACGTCCCGATAGCTGCTATATGGCTCTTTGCGGCCGATTGATAAGAGAGCAATCGTCTAACGTAATTGCTGATACTCAAATGTTCGCTCGTCAGGTAATGGTCGATTATGCGTTGGGGAATTGCGACTCGCATCTCAAGAACCATTCGTTTCTTTATAGTCCGAGTTGGCGGGAAAAGAGGTTGGCCCCTGCATACGATATTGTTTGCACGACGATAATGGGATACGACCATAATCTTGGGATTGATATTGGGGATCACCGGGTGATCGATGGGGTGACTCCTGAAGATTTCGAATTCATGTCTCAAGATTTGCATCTGCCACTCAAGATGATCAAGAACATCGCGGCGGAAGTGGCTGAAGAGGTGTCTGCCCAGCTTGCAGAACTTGCCTCTGCAACCGGAGATTTGGGTCGGGTCGCTCTGAAAATTCAGACGGATTCCGTTGAGAGAATGAGGGTTCTGGAGCAATTCTCAGCCTAAAGCAAAGCGGGGCCACCGTAATGGTGGTCCCGCTCTTGGAAGACTTGGGCACGTGGGCTTGCGCTCCGCGATGCGTTAGGCGTACGTTTGCTACTTCACGACCAAGATGTCGCAGTCCGTATTGCGCAGCAGGAACGTCGAAATCGAACCCAGGAGCGCATACTTGATCGAGGACAGGCCGCGTGCGCCGCAGAGCACCAAGTCGGGCTTCACCACGTCGAGCATCTCGTCTTTGAGCGTCTCGCGAATACGGCCGGCGCGAATCATGACCTCGACCTCGGGAATATCGGGATTGGCCTTGGCCTCTTCGAGCTGCTTGGCGATGGAGTTCTTAAATGCCTCCTCCAGTCCGTTGACCAGATCGACCGGATAGGAACCAGCGCTCTCGAGTGCCGTGGAATCGATAACGTGGCCGATAATCAGCTTGGCGCCGTTGTTCGCGGCGACCTTGATGGCGCGTGCGAGCACAAAATCCTGCTGCTCAGTACCGTCGAGCGAAACAAATACCTTGGTATAGCCCTCGTTCATGGTTTCCTCCTTGGTCTATCGCACGGGCGCGGGGCTCGTGCGTCGGGCGGGCGCGGATGCGTGGCCGCCGGACACTTTATCTTGTTGCAGTTATACCCAAGGATTTGGGTTTGACCGCTCGCAATTCTGTGAACGGGCGAGTTTTTTGGTAAGGGTAGGCGCAGGCGCGCCGCCAACGGTTGATAATGGGACATCGCCCGCACCGTCCGCAGAACAATATCGGCGGGTGTCTAACGAGGGGGTCCCTTTGGATATCATTGAGCTTCTAAAATCTGCCTTCATGGGCCTGGTCGAGGGCATCACCGAATGGCTGCCTGTTTCGTCGACCGGTCACATGATCTTGGTGGACGAGTTCGTCAAGATGAACGTGAGCGAGACGTTCTGGAATATGTTCCTGGTCGTGATTCAGCTTGGCGCCATTTTGGCCGTCTGCGTTTTGTTCTTCTACGACCTCAACCCGTTTTCTCCCAGCAAGGGCAAGGAGGGCCGTCGCGACACCTGGGTGCTATGGGGCAAGATTGTGCTCGGCTGCATTCCCGCCGCGGCGATCGGTCTGCCGCTTAACGACTGGATGGAGGAGCATTTCTATAATGCTCCCGTCGTGGCGCTGGCGCTCATTGTGTACGGCGTGCTGTTTATTGTGATCGAGAACTGGCGCGCGAACAAGCGCGACCAGGCTGCTCTTGCCGGTTCGTTTGGTTCGCGTGCCGTGGTGGCGGGCGGACGCCCCGCTGGTGCGCATTTTGCCACTCCCGCTGCGGCTGCCGCTTCAGACGATGACGATAACCTGGACTTTGGCTCCATCACTACGCTCGAGGATCTGAGCTGGAAGACCGCGCTGGGTATCGGTTGCTTCCAAGTGCTTTCGCTGATTCCGGGCACATCGCGCTCCGGCTCCACGATCATCGGCGGCCTGCTGCTGGGCTGCACGCGCTCGGTGGCGTCTAAGTTCACGTTCTTCCTGGCCATTCCCGTCATGTTTGGTGCGAGTGCGCTCAAGCTGGTCAAGTACTTTATTAAGGGCGGCACGTTTGGCGCCAACGAGATCGCCATCCTGGGCGTGGGCTGCGTCGTCGCCTTTGTGGTGTCGCTCATTGCCATCAAGTGGCTTATGGGCTTCGTGCGGCGTCACGACTTTAAGTGCTTCGGCGTCTACCGCATCATCCTGGGCATCGTGGTTCTCGCGTACTTCTTTGTCCTGGAGCCGATGCTCGGCCTCTAACTTAGTTGACGCTGCGCGACGGCCAGGGCGACAACTTGTCATTCAAAGGGGGTGGCATGACCAAAAGGTCTATGCCGCCCTCTTTTCATGCCAATTTGTTCGCCCTGGCCGCCGCTCGCTACCGTGGCCATGACATCGGCGGTTCCGTGATTGTCAATAGATTGGTGCAAAGCAACCTGACCCCATTGCGCCAAATCCGCTGGGGCGGGTCTGACGGTGGCGCACGGAGTCGTGGTGTGATTTGCGTCGGTGTCCGCGCGGCTCGGTATACTGGTACGGCTCAAACTATGGCGCTGCCCGCAGGCGCGCCGTCCGTCAGATGAGGAGTCGCCCATGACCCAGCCCCTGCCCTGGGAAAGGAACGCCGCGGTACCCGTGCCGCCCGCGCCGGAACCCGTGCCGCTCGATGCATACACCGCCCCTGCAGCGCCGGAGCCCGAGCTCGTCCCGCTCGACATCTACGACGCTCCCGCGCCGGCGCCCAAGCCCGCCAAGCCGCTCGTCGACATTGACAGCCTTAATCCCGCCCAGCGCGAGGCGGTCCTGTCCACCGAGGGTCCGTTGCTGGTGCTCGCCGGCGCCGGCTCGGGCAAGACCCGCGTCTTGACCTTCCGCATCGCACATATGCTCGGCGACCTGGGTGTTAAGCCTTGGCAGGTTCTTGCCATCACGTTTACCAACAAGGCCGCGGCCGAGATGCGCGAGCGTCTGGCGGCGCTCATTCCCAGCGGTACCCGCGGCATGTGGGTGTGCACCTTCCATGCCATGTGCGTGCGCATGCTGCGCGAGGACGCCGACCTGCTGGGCTACACCGGCCAGTTCACCATCTACGATGACGATGACTCAAAGCGCATGGTGCGCGACATTATGCAGGCGCTCGGCATCGAGCAAAAGCAGTTCCCCATCAACATGATCCGCAGCAAGATCAGCTCGGCCAAAAACGCCATGATCGGCCCCGAGGACATGCTCAAGAGCGCCGATAGCCCCAACGATAAAAAGGCCGCACAGGTCTACTTGGAGCTGGAGCGTCGCTTGCGCGCCGCCAATGCGATGGACTTCGACGACCTGCTCGTGCGCGCGCTTGAGCTGCTGCGCACCCGCCCCGAGGTGCTCGATAAGTACCAAGAGCGCTTCCGCTACATTAGCGTCGACGAGTATCAGGACACCAACCACGTCCAGTACGAAATCGCCAACCTGCTGGCCGCCAAGTACCAAAACCTCATGGTCGTGGGCGACGATGACCAGTCCATTTACAGCTGGCGTGGCGCCGACATCACCAATATCCTGGACTTTGAGAAGGATTTTAAAAACTGCAAGACCGTCAAGCTGGAGCAGAACTATCGTTCCACGGGTCATATCCTGAACGCCGCCAACGCCGTGGTACGCCACAACTCGCAGCGCAAGGACAAGCGCCTGTTTACGGCCGAGGGCGATGGCGAGAAGATCCAGGCCTTCCAGGCGAGCGACGAGCGCGACGAGGGCCGCTGGATTGCCGGCGAGATCGAGAAGCTGCATGCCAAAGGCACGAGCTACGACGACATTGCCGTGTTCTATCGCACCAACGCCCAGTCGCGTATTCTCGAAGATATGTTTCTGCGCGCGGGCGTGCCCTACAAGATCGTGGGCGGCACGCGATTCTTCGACCGTGCTGAGATCCGCGACGTCATGGCCTACCTCAAGATGATCGTGAACCCGGCCGACGAGATGAGCGTCAAGCGCGTCATCAACACACCTCGCCGCGGCATCGGTTCCACCTCGATCCAAAAGATCGAGCAGCTGGCACGCGACAACCGCTGCTCGTTCTTCCAGGCTTGCGAGATCGCGTGCGCCGAAACCGGCATGTTTAGCGCCAAGGTGCGCAACGGCCTGTCGAGCTTTGTGTCGCTGGTGCGCGAGGGCCGCCGCATGGACGGCGAGCTCAAGGACGTCGTCGAGATGATTGTCGATAAGACGGGCCTACTGCAGGCGTTTCGCGCCGAGGGCACCATGGAGTCCGAGAGCCGCGCCGAGAACATCCAGGAATTCCTGGGCGTCGCTGCCGAATTTGAGGAGACGCACGAGGATATCGAGGGTACGCTCGAGAGCTTGGAAGAGCTGCGCGCAGCCGGTGTTGCCGACGTGCCTGCCGGCGCCGAGCCCGAGCCCGTCGTGGTGAGCGCGCCTGCGCCCGAACCGGGGCCATCTGCCCCGGCATCCTCGTTTGAGGCACTTGTCGGCGCGCGCGATGCCGCAGGTTCCAATCCACTCGATAGCCTAGCCGCCCCGGCGCTCTCGCCGCAGGATGCCCTGGCCGCCGCCATCGCGGGCAACGCGTATGCCGTGCCGACGGAGCTGCCGGCGGGTGCCGTGCATGCCGACGAGATTGAGCGCACCTACGGTCCGCTCACCTGTAAGGCGCTGCCGGCACTCATGGAGTGGCTGGCCCTGCGCTCCGACTTGGATTCCCTGGCCGGCGAGACGCATGCCATTACCATGATGACCATCCACTCCGCCAAGGGCCTGGAGTTCCCGGCGGTGTTCGTGGCCGGCATGGAGGAGGGTATCTTCCCGCACGTGCACGACTTTGGCGGCAGCGATGACCCGGGCAAGCTCGAGGAGGAGCGTCGCCTGGCCTACGTCGCCATCACGCGTGCCCGTAAGCGCCTGTTCCTGACCTATGCGGCCACGCGTCGCACCTACGGCTCGACCTCTGCCAACCCGCGCTCGCGCTTCCTCAACGAGATTCCGTTTGAGGATATCGAGTTTAGCGGTATCGGTTCTGCCGGTTTTGAGGGCACGGGCTGGGAGAAGCGCGGCGACCGTCACGGCACCTTTGGCTCGGGCATGGGCTCGGATATGTATGGCGGCAAGGTGTTCGGTTCGCATACGCGCTCGACCGGCGGTTCCGGTTCGCGCGGCGGATCGAGCTTCGACGATTTCTTTGGTGGCAGCACCTATGGCACTGAGCGCCATCGCGGGGTTTCGCCCGACGCCGGCCGTGTTGCCTCGACCTTTGGTTCGGGCGCGCTGCGAGCTAAAAAGCCGTCGTCCAAGGTGTCGCCGACGGTGGAGCGCAAGGTCGATCGCGCCAGCGCGTCGCAGGACTTTGCCGCGGGCGATACCGTGAGCCACAAGACCTTTGGCACCGGTACCGTGATCTCGGTCGCCGGAGACATGATCGAGGTTCAATTCGAAAAGACCGGCCAGACCAAAAAGCTCATGAAGGGCTTTGCGCCTATCGTCAAGCTGTCGTAATCCCAGCGGACCTGGGCGGGCGTATAGGGCAACATCGCCTGCTCGGACAGTCCTGCGCAAGACGGAGAGTACATTAAGTGCTCTCCTTTGCGTGCGGAACTCGCGATCGATGTTGCCCTATACGCCCGCCCAGGTCCTTAGATAACGTTGCTTGCGAGCGGCGCTCTGCTCGTTCGCGTTTTGGTCTGGAGAACCGGGTGAGCTGATTAATTTAGACGCAACAAGGGGCTCCCCCGCACATGAACGAAGGGCCCCTTGCGCTTTGGCCTATGATGATTGAACGTTTTATGCTGTTTAGCATCATTTCAATTAGTTACTAAAATGTTTATGAAACGCAACAAGGGGCTCTCCCGTCCATGGACGGGAGAGCCCCTTGTTGCGTTTAGATTGTTGTTGGCCATAGGCTTGCCGGGATGGGCACGGGGGAGGCTCGATGGGGGTGGCCTGGCCCGCGCCGCGGGGGAATCGGTTTGATGCCGGCTTGACTACTCATGGAAAGACGGATTCATCGCCTTCATTACGTGACCAAACTTGTGGTTGAACCAGAAGATGATGTTGCCGATGCTAAAGAACGCGATGATCGTTCCGATAAAGATGTTGTTTGAGGCGATAACCGGAACGCCGATGAACATACTGATGACGGTGGTCACGACGAGCAGGATGCCATCCCAGAGCCATTTTGCGCGGCCGAAGGGAAGGTTTGTCAGCTTTGCCAGGGCCTGGACTCCACCATCGGGGGGATTGGGAACATAATCCATGTTGACGACTACCGCGCAACCGATTGCGGTAAAGATGATCGAGCACGCGAACAGGACAACGCGAATGCCGAGCGGAATTTCCGCACCGCCGGTGATGGACATGAGGACCATGCCGTAAAGGTCGACGATACGCCCAAAGACCAGGGCAAACGGGAACTGTAGAAGCACCTTGAGCTTAATCTTGCGATACACGATGCACTGGAACAGCATGTCGACGATGTACACGATCGAGCAGGCGTTGCCCAGCGTAAGCCAATCCAGGCCGTTCATCTGGCCGGCTACCGCGATGACATTGGGAACCGAGTTGGTGGTGGAGCAGCCGAGTCCGCTCTTAACATTTAGAAACACGCCGAGTGCGAGTACAAACACGGCAATTACGTATGTGACCGGACGTTTCCAGTTCATTGTCGCCTTCTGTGTGGTTTCGTTATCCATGGGGCTACTTCCTTTCTGTTAAAGGCGTACGACTTGTGCGATGCTCTGCCCAGACGGTTTCGAACCAACCGTTTGGCTGTGGGAGTTCAGAGACTTGTTCAGTTCGGCTCGAGAAGGACCCATCTGCCTTGCGTGACGTCACGGTCATGAGAAGCCCGGCAGGATGCCCCTCGACAAGTTTTGCGGTCTCGACAAAAGAGCCCTGCGCATCTTGGACAAGTGCCGACCCGCGGCTGCCAAAGGTGTGGGCCGAAAATGCGATCGCATTCAACAGGGCTTCTTGGGTGACCGACGTATCGCGCGCCTTGAGCATCTGGGGAAGGTCCGCGATATTTTTGACGGTCCACGCTTTTTTCCCGGCTGTTTCCTCGCGAATGTGTGCCAGGAGCTTTGCGAGTTCGTTGACGGCATCGACTTTTCGCACTTGCGCGGCTACGCGGGTAATTTCGCCACGCAGCTCTTCATGGATGTTCGACGTGGTGTCGGTGCCTGTCACACGCGCGGCAAGTTCGCGGACAATCGATTCGGCAAGACTTTCTGGATCCTTCCACCACACGCCGCTGTCTGGGATGCTTTCGCGAACGGTGCATGCGATATGCTGCGCCGCGCGCATGCTGCCGACTTGCGTGGAGTTGAGTGCACTTCCTCCAGGTCGATGCACGCCAAAGGTGCCAGCAGCTTCGCCGGCAACGTACAAGCCGTCAACACGTGTTTGCCAGTTGTCGTCAACACGGATGCCGCCGTTGTTGTGTTGGGCGCATACGGCGATTTCGAGCATCTCATGCTCAAGATCGATGCCATGGTCTCGATATAGGTCGATCGCAAGCGGATTCATCTTTTTAAGACGATCGAGCGGCGTCCCAAAGAGCGCCCCGGAGTTTTCCAAGTACGAACGTGCCTCGTCGGAAAGTCCCGAGAAATGCTCATCGAGTCCTGCGGGATTGCTCCTGAAGTCCATGAAGACTCGGTTTCCCTTGACGGCGATTTGGTCATATACGGCCAGATCGATTCTTGACGAGGCCCTGCGCTTGGTTACGTCAAACGGCCACTGGTAGCCCTTAAGGAAAACCATGTTGGTTGCCTCAAGAGGGTCCATGCCGTAATCGCTCAGAAACTCATGTTCCTCGCCTTGGGCGTCTACGGCTACATAGCGCGGGAGTACCTGCTGGTAGGTGCCCGAAACATTCCAGCGAAACGCGATCGAAGCTAAGCCATACTGCCATTCCTGGAGGTTTGCCGCTTCGGCGCCCGCTTCGAGGACGGCGCCTGTCATACCGGTCTGGCTGTTGGGATAGACAACCGTGCGGTAGACGGCGGCAGGGCCGCCCGTGCACCAGATGATGTTGTTGCAGCAGATGAGGACGAGTTTGATTGCCCCCTGCGCCGCGGCATCTTGTTCCAGGCAAGCCACGCCACGTACGCGCGGCTCGGCATCGTTGCCGTCGGTCAAGATCTTAAAGGCGCACAGCCGGTCTTGGATTTCGATCTGCTTGGAGCGCACCGAGCGCTCGAGAGCCTCAGTCATAAACTTAGAGGTGAGCGGGCCCGCGCTTGTGCCACGCTGGGCGGGATCGTGATCGGTCTTGTAGCCCACGTATTGTCCGTAAGCATCGGTGGGGAAGGGTACGCCCAGGTTGGCGAGCTTCATAAAGCAGCGAACCGAGTTTGCCGCCTCCGCGAGCGCGGTGCGCCCGTCAACGCCTTCGCCTTCAAAGAGCACGTTGGACATCTTCGATACTGAGTCGGCTTCACCGGGGCCAAGCGACATCTTGTAGTAGGTTTGCTTGTCTGATCCGGTGTTTCGCGAGGTGCCCATGTTGATGCCCTCGGTTACAAGGACAATACTCTTGCGTCCAAGGTCATGGAGCCAGTCAATTGCATTGAAAGCGGCGGCGCCCGATCCGACCACGACGGTGTCGCGATAGATAACCTCGACCTCCGCCTTGCTTTCAACACCCGTTCCCAGGCTTACCTTCAAATGCTTGTTGGTATCAGCCATGGTGCGGTCCCTAGAGGCGTTGGATGTGGAAACCGCCATCCACATCGATGGAGTTGCCGGTGGTGTAGGGGAACTTGCCGCTTGCAAAGGCCGATGCGGCGAGTGCGATGTCCTCGGGGTAGCCCCAGCGAGCGATGGGGAAGGCCCCTTGCTCGATAAGATTGTTGTATTTCTCGTGCACCGTCGAGGTCATGTCGGTCATGATCACGCCGGGGCGGATCTCGTAGACGTTGATGTTTTCGGAAGCGAGACGGTCGGCATAGAGTTTGGTGAGCATGGAGATTCCGGCCTTGGAGACGCAGTACTCACCGCGGCTCGTCGAGGAAACCGTCGAGGAGCAGCTGGAGATATTGATGACGATGCCGCCCTCGATTGTGCCGGCCGCGCGCTCGCGAACCATCTCGTTGGCCACGGCCTGCGTCATGAACATGTTGCCTTTGCAGTTGATATTCAGAACGCGATCCCAGCTATCCTCAGTCATCTCGAGGATGTCGTTTCGGACGTTAGGTGCCACGCCGGCGTTGTTCACCAGTACATCGATACGGCCGTAGTGCTCGACGACCGTCTTGACCAGATGATCACGATCGGCAGTTTGGGAAACGTCCGCCACCACATAAAGCGTGTCGCGGCCCTCCTCGTCCATCCAGGTAACAGGATCGCCGTATGCGTCCTTGGCGCGGGTTCCCACCACGACGACGGCAAATCCGTCGTCGGAGAGCTGGCGCGCGATGGCGCGGCCAATGCCGCGGGTGCTGCCGGTGACAACGGCAACCTTCTTGATTGAATCGGACATGATCGAATCCCCTCTCTCTTAAGGAAGTCCTGAAAGCGCTTACAATACTAGCGAGAGGCTTTCTTTTTGCAATAAAGTTTGCGCTTAGAACCTGCAAAGTTCCGACGAACGGTAGAAATGGAACTGTAAGCGGTTACAAAAAGATGTGCAAGCATTCAACGTGCAAGACAGTTCGCTATTGACGGTTTGTCCGGTCATGCAGGAGGGGAGTGGAAGATTGCAGTTGGAGCCGCGGCGCCGGAATGTTAAAGGTCGACTCGACTTAGCTTTGATGATGTAAACTCTTACAAACCAGTGTGTGACTGTGGACTTGAGTCCCAAGAGCCTGGGTTGCAGCCGCACTAACAAAATGAAGGAGGCAAAGGACGCGTGACCATCTACGATATTGCGGAACGCGCCGGCGTATCGATTGCCACGGTTTCCCGTGTGGTCAACGGATCGTCCAACGTGAGCGCCAAGACCAAGGGTCGCGTCCTCGCCGTCATTGAGGAATCGGGCTATACGCCCAATGTGTTTGCTCGGGGTCTGGGTACCGATTCGATGAAGACCGTGGGCCTTCTCTGCTCGGATATCGGGCATCCCTTTATGGCGCAGGCCGTGTCCCTTTTGGAGAGTGCCCTTGCGGGTCGCGGCTACGATTGCATCCTTGCGTGCACGGGTCTTGACGAAAACCGCAAGCTGGCAAATGTTCGGCGCTTGCTTGCCAAACGCATCGATGCCTTGGTGCTTATTAGCTCAAAATACGAAAACCCCGAGGATTGTAGGGTTCAGCCCGATTATGTCGCGGAGGCGGCTGCCGCCGTACCAGTCTTTGTCGTGAATGGCTGTATTCCCGGCGAACGGGTCTATTGCACGGCAAGTACCGATTTCGACATTACGCGCGATGTTACCGCAGCGATGCTGCGTGCCGGGCGACGGCATATCCTGTTTTTGTCCGATGCGCCCGAGTACGTGGTCCTTCGTCGTAAGCGGGGTTATGAGGCGGCGCTTATCGACGCTGGGATTGACATCGACCCCGCACTCGAAATTGTCGCTCGAAACGACATTCGCTATGCGGAGCAGCTGCTTAACCAGCGCTCCGAAGAAGGTCTGTTCTTTGATGGTGTGATGGCGACGGAGGATGACCTTGCGATCGGCGCCCTCAAGTTTGCCGCGCATCACGGGATTTCGGTTCCGGAAGATCTTGACGTATGCGGGTACAACAACACGCCGTTGGCACTCAGCTGCACACCCGAACTAACCTCGATCGATAACCAGCTTGAGGCGCAATGCCATGAAACGGTGGAGAACCTTCTCTCTGCCCTGGAGGGCACGGCGGAGATTGTGCGCGAGCGCGTGTTTCCAGCACAGCTGGTTCGCCGCCAGACCACCTCGTTTTAGCGCTGGTACTGAAGACGCTATAACTTCCGTCTCCCTGAATTGGGATACGCCCGTCTAAAACACAGGGGACGTACGCGTGCTTTCAAACGATTGCCCGCGTACGTCCCCAATTCCGGCAGGGATGTCCCGGTGTTTGTGATTACAGGTGGCTGATGATCAGTTCCATCTTGCCTTCGAGTTCGATCTGGTTCACGGTGCTGGGGGCCAGCAGGTGGCTGCCCTTGTGAACGGGCTCGCCGCACACGGTGCCCTCGCCGTCGATGACCGACAGGCACATGAAGGGCCAGCGCTGGTCGAGGGTCTTGCTGCCGTCAACACGCACGCGATCGACGGTGTAGCAGGGGTTGGACTCGAGCTCGGTCACGCCGTCGATCTCGGGCGCGGTTACGGTGCCGTCGGTCGGGGCCTGAACGTCAAAATCGATGCAGTCGAGGCTCTGCTCAATGTGTAGCGGGCGCAGCTTGCCGTCGGTGCCGGGGCGGTCGTAGTCGTACAGGCGATACGTCACGTCGCTCGACTGCTGCGTCTCCAAAATGAGCGTGCCGGTCTTGATGGCGTGCACGGTGCCGGAGTCAATCTGGAAAAAGTCGCCCTTGTGGATCGGCAGCACGTTGAGCATGTCGTCCCAGCGGCCGTCCTCGATCATCTGTGCGGCCTCGGCGCGGTCATTGGCGCGCTGCCCGACGATGATCGTGGCGCCGGGCTCGCAATCCAGCACGTACCAGCACTCGGTCTTGCCCAGGCTGCCGTTTTCGTGCTCGGCGGCGTACTCATCGTTGGGGTGAATCTGGATCGAAAGGTCGTCCTTGGCGTCCAGAATCTTAATGAGCAGCGGGAACTCCTTGCCCTCGCAGTTGCCAAAGAGCTCGCGGTGCTCGGCCCACAGCCACGACAGCGTGTGACCGGCATACGGGCCCTCCGCAATCTGGCAGTCGCCGTTGGGATGGGCCGAGATGGCCCAGCACTCGCCGATGGGACCCTCGGGAATGTCGTAACCAAATACGGTTTCGAGCTGGCGGCCACCCCAGATCTTCTCGTGGAAGATCGGCGTCAGTTTAATCAAATCGGACATGTTCATACCCCCATGGTGTTGTGCGGTCGCCCGCTCTAGACGAGCCGTAACGAGCGCCCGCATGACTACAAAAACCTATGCCAACGTTACGTTGTGCAGCTCAAAGCGGTCGCCAACATTGCGCGAGATCGAATGCTCAAAGGCGGTGCCGCTATCCAAAAAGCCAATCTGGTTGAGCTCGAGCAGGGGAGAGCCGGGCTTGGTGTCCAGGCGCTCAGCCTCTTCCTCGGTTGCCGCCACGGCACGGATGGTGCGGTGGAAGCTCGAAATCTTCAGCCCGCATTGCTCGCGGATGAAGGTATAGACCGATCCGTACAGGTCCTTCTTTTTAAGGCCCGGAATCAGCTCGAGGGGCATGTAGGTATACTCGATAACGATGGGCTTCTCGTCCACCTGGCGCACGCGCACGATGTGGTAGGCAAAGTCATCCTCGGCAATTCCCAGCTGGGCGGCGACGTCCGCTGGCGGATTGACAATCGAGAAATCATAGACCACCGAGGATACCTTCTCCCCGCGGTGCTCATGCGAAAAGCCTGCGGCGCGGTCGTTTTTGCCCTGGAAAAATGCCTTGCCGGGAAGCCCCGCCGTGTCCTTAACGTAGGTGCCCGATCCACGCCGGCTGGTAATAAGACCTTCCTCGGTAATCTGCTCAATTGCTCGTTTGACGGTGATCTTGGAAACGCTATAGAGCTCGCAGAACTCAACGACGGTGGGCAGCTTGTCGCCCGGCTTAAGAGCGCCGTCCTCGATGCTTCGACGGATATCCGCAGCTATTGCCTCGTATTTGGGAATCATGGAACCTCCTTTCCGACATATATCAATACATAAGTAAGTATAACCCGCAACGAGGCACCCATATTACTTTTAGAAAAGAAGTTCGAGAAAGAAAAAAGAAAAAGACGCTTTACTTATAAAATTAGAGCGCTATAGTTGTAGCCAACAAACGGAACCCTGCCGCACAGCAGACCCGACCGTTTGGGGACGGCTTTGTTTTGGCGGGCTGGATACCCGGATAACCGGTGCGCGCCCGCGCCGGATAACCTGCCAAGGCAAACCCGTCTCCAACCGGAAGCTCTAGAACCCGAAAGCGAGGACTTTGATGGCACAGTATCAGCTGCCCCGTGACTTCTTCTTTGGCGCCGCTATGTCCGGCCCGCAGACTGAGGGCCAGTGGAACCAGGGCGGCAAGCTCGAGAACCTGTGGGACACCTGGTCTATCCAGGATCTGGATTCGTTCTATAACCGCGTTGGCTCTTATGCCGGCAATGACTTTATGGCCAAGTACCAGGAGGACCTTCGCATTTTGAAGGACTTGGGCCTGGATACCTACCGTACCTCCATCCAGTGGAGTCGTCTGCTCGATGCTAACGGCAACCTCAATGAGGAGGGCGCCGCGTGGTATCACGAGCTGTTCCGCGCCTCTCGCGAGGCCGGCCTGGAGCCGTTCGTCAACCTGTACCACTTTGATATGCCCACCTACCTCTTTGACCGCGGTGGTTGGGAGAGCCGCGAGGTCGTCGAGGCTTACGCTCATTACGCCGACGTCGCCTTCCGCGAGTTTGGCCAGGAGATCAAGTACTGGTTCACCTTTAACGAGCCCATCGTCGAGCCCGAGCAGCGCTACCAGGAGGGTGTGTGGTTCCCGCAGCTCCATGACTATAACCGCGCTCGCACCGTTCAGTATCACATCTCGTTGGCGCACGCGCTGGCCGTGGCCAACTATCGCCGTGCCTATGACGAGGGCGCCGTTCGCGCCGATGCCAAGATCGGCATGATCAACTGCTTTACCCCGGTCTACACCAAGGGGAACCCCAGCGAGGCGGACCTCGAGGCCGTGCGCATGACCAGCGGTATCAACAATCGCTGGTGGCTCGACCTTATTACCAAGGGCGAGCTTCCTGCCGACGTGCTCGACAGCCTGGCCGAGGGCGGCGTTAAGCTCCCGTTCCGTGCCGGCGACCAAGAGATTCTCAAGCAGGGTGTTGTCGACTGGCTCGGCTGCAACTACTACCACCCCACGCGTGTTCAGGCGCCGGCGAGCAAGGTCGACCAGTACGGCCTGCCGCACTTTGCCGACGAGTACGTATGGCCCGACGCCGTTATGAACGAGAGCCGTGGCTGGGAGATCTACCCGCAGGGCCTCTACGACTTTGGCATGGACTGTGCTAAGAACTACCCCGATCTTGAGTGGTTCGTTTCCGAGAACGGCATCGGCATCATGGACGAATACAAGAACCGTGACGCCGAAGGAACCATCCAGGATGACTACCGCGTCGACTTTGTACGTCAGCACCTGGAGTGGGTGGCCAAGGCAATTGCCGAGGGCGCCAAGTGCCGCGGATACCATTACTGGGCCGTCATCGATAACTGGTCTTGGGCGAATGCCTTTAAGAACCGTTACGGTTTTGTCGAGGTCGACCTTATGGACGGCTATAAGCGCCGCCTTAAGAAGTCGGCGGCCTGGCTCAAACAGGTCGCCACAACCCACGTGGTTGATTAGCGACCGGGCGAACGCCCAGACCGCGCGCTGCCGCGCGCAACACATGGCACATCTGGTGGCAGAGGGCGACAGGCCACCGTGCGCATAGGAAAAGGCCGGATTTGAAAGTTAGGAGCAATCATGGCCAGTGACAACGGAAAGAGCTTCCTCGACAAGTTTGCCGAGGTCTCTGCGAAGGTGGGAAACCAGGTTCACCTGCGTTCCCTGCGTGACGCCTTCGCGACCATCACGCCGCTCTATATCCTTGCGGGTATCGCGGTTCTTATCAACAACGTCGTGTTCCCTCTGTTCCCGCTCGATGCGGCGGGTCTTGCCAATCTTCAGACGTGGGGTTCGGCAATTACGCTGGGCACCCTCAACGTCTCTGCAATTATCTTGGCCGGATTGATTGGCTACAGCCTCGCTAAGAACAAGCGTTTCGATAACCCGCTCGCTTGCGTGGTCGTCGCTATCTCTGCTTTCGTCATCATGATGCCGCAGCAGATCACCGCCACGCTTGCCGCCACGAGCCCGCTGCTCACCGACAAGATCACCTCCGCCGAGGTCACGGGCGCCCTTTCGACCGCCAACACCGGCACCAACGGTCTGTTCTCGGCTATTATCATCGCCCTGCTTTCCGTCTCGCTCTTCATCAAGATTTCTGGCATCGAGAAGCTCAAGGTTAAGCTGGGCGAGGGCGTGCCCCCCGCGGTTTCCAACTCCTTCAACGTCATGATCCCGATGCTGCTCAACCTCTCGGTCTTCGCTCTTGCCGCAGCTCTGCTCGCCGTATGCGCCGGCACCGATCTGTGCGCCATCATCTCCACGTGCATCTCCAACCCGCTCAAGAGCATCATGAACGCCGGTCCGTGGGCTGTTATCCTCATCTACACCCTTGCTAACCTGCTATTCTGCGTCGGTATTCACCAGTCCACCATCTCTGGCGCTACCGTCGAGCCGATCCTAACCATGCTCATCGTCGACAACATGGCTACCTTTGCCGCCGGTGGCACCATCCAGCCCGATCACTACATGAACATGCAGATCGTTAACAGCTTCGCCCTCATCGGCGGCTCGGGCTGCACCCTCATGCTCCTGCTCGACACGCTCCTGTTCTCCAAGAACAAGGCTTCCGAGACCGTTTCCAAGATGGCTATCCTGCCTGGTCTGTTCAACATCAACGAGCCGGTTATCTACGGTTACCCCATCGTGTACAACCTGCCGCTCATGATCCCGTTCGTCCTCCTTCCCGACCTGTTCATCGGCATCACCTATGCTCTGACCTGCGCGGGCATCATTAGCCCCTGCATTGCCCAGGTGCCTTGGACCATGCCTCCCGTTATCAACGCCCTGCTTGCCACTGGCTTTGACTGGCGTGCCGGCGTGTGGCAGGCCCTCGAGCTTGTCATCGGCATGGCTGTCTACCTGCCCTTTATGAGGATCTCCGAGAAGGCCATCGCCAAGCAGGAGGCCCTTGCCGAGCAGAACGCTTAAACGTCGTTCTCCCTTTCACCGTTGCGGGCGCCGGTACGCGGTGCCGATGCCCGCGGCTCTCTCCTTGTGTAAAGACGCAGGGGGTGGGCACAATAGCCGCAAGGAATAAAACCAGTTGTCGTCTGCGCGCCGCGCAGTTATAAGGAGAAAACCATGAAGAAGATCATGCTTTGCTGCAACGCCGGCATGTCCACGAGCCTGCTGGTCCAGAAGATGCAGTCTGAGGTCGCGAGCCGCGGTCTGGACATCGAGGTCGAGGCTCGTCCCATGAACGAGGCCCACGATCACCTGGACGAGTGCGATATCCTGCTGCTCGGTCCGCAGATTGGCTACACCAAGGGCGATTTTGAGAAGGAGGCCGCCGGCCGTTTCCCGGTCGAGGTCATCAACATGGTCGATTACGGCCGTATGAACGCCGCCGGCATCATCGACCACTGCGTCAGCGTGATGGGCTAGGTGCAGCACATGGAGGATATGAACGAGCTGCAGATGACCTGCTTCGAGATCATCAGCTACGTTGGCACCGCCAAGAGCATGTACATCAATGCCGTGCAAAAGGCCAAGGAGGGCGATTTTGACGCCGCCGAGGAGCTTATCAAGCAGGGTGACGAGGCTTACAACGGTGGTCACGATGTTCACATGGGGCTCCTTAAAAAGGAGGCCAATGGCGAGCGTAACGGCGAGGCCCCGCTGATTCTGCTGCATGCCGAGGACCAGATGGCAGGCACCGAGACCATGCGCGTCATGGCCACGGAGCTCATCGAGGTCCACAAGCTGCTGCAGGCGCGCACGGCCTAGTCGGCGTTATCGCCGCGACGGACCGTTCGGCCCACCAGACAATTCAGTCCCTTTCACGGGCGCCGGGAGCCTCCGCCTTCCGGCGCCTTTATATTTGGCGAAGGCCTTGCGCGAGCTGATGAGCGGGCGTTCGCATTTTCCCAGATAAAACCTGCCAAAACAAACCTGTCCCTTTTTGGCAGGTTTTTGCCTGGGGAGCGGTACCATACAGGCAATGTTTAAACGAGAAAGGTGGGCTCCCATGGAACCTAAGCAGTACTACATCGGCATCGACGTCGGCGGCACTTCGGTTAAGGAGGGCCTGTTCGATGAGGACGGCAACCTGCTTGCCAAGGCCAGCGTACCCACGCCTCCCATCGTTGACGCTGCGGGCTTTGCCGCGGTGACCGAGGCGATCGACCAGGTGGTCGCCAAGGCGCAGATTCCGCGTGCCTTTGTGGCTGGCATTGGCCTGGCCGTTCCGTGCCCCATCCCGGCCTCGGGCGATGCCAAGGTCAAGGCCAACATTGCCATTAACCTGCCCGAGCTTAGGATCGCCATTCAGGAGCACTGCCCCGACGCGGTCGTTAAGTACGAGAACGATGCCAACGCTGCTGCCATGGGCGAGGCCTGGCTCGGCTCTGCCAAGGGCGTGCAGAACGTGGTGATGGTCACCATCGGTACCGGCGTGGGCGGCGGCGTTATCGTCAACGGCGACGTGGTGTCGGGCGTTGTGGGCGCCGGCGGCGAGATTGGCCACATGTGCCTGAATCCCGACGAGGAGCGCACCTGCGGCTGTGGCGGCCATGGCCACCTGGAGCAGTATTCCAGCGCCACTGGCGTGGTGAGCAACTACCTTGCCGAATGCAAGAAGGCGGGCGTCGAGCCCATCGAGCTCACCGGCCCCTCCGATTCCAAGGACGTGTTCCAAGCTTGCCGCGAGGGCGACAAGCTTGCGCTGGCCGCGGCTGATACCATGGCCGATTATCTCGGTCGCGCTCTGGCGCTTATCGCCAACGTGGTCGACCCCGAGATGTTCCTGATCGGCGGCGGCGCCTCCGCCTCGGCCGACGTCTACCTCGACAAGGTCCGCGAGCACTTTAAGCACTACGCGCTTTCCGCCTCGCGCGAGACGCCCATTGAGGTCGCCTCGCTCGGCAACGACGCCGGCATCATCGGTGCCGCTTACGTAGCCCTGCGCGCCGCCGGCAAATAGCTGGTGCAAGGGGGCCAGGTTACTTTGCACCAACATGGTGCAAAAGGGACAGCCTTGGCCTCCATGCCTGCCCCAAAATATGCCGTAGCCCTTCCGTCTGCGAAGGCTCGGCATCGGCGTGCTACCATAGCTACGTCCAAGTACACATATCAAGTGGAGGATATCCATGGCAAACGTTCTTGTCTTTGGTCACCAGAACCCCGATAACGACGCCATCATGAGCGCCGTCGTCCTGTCCCAGCTGCTCAACCAGGTTGAGTATGCCGGCAACACCTACGAGGCCTGCGCCCTTGGTCAGCTTCCGGCCGAGTCCGCCAAGCTGCTCGCCGATGCCGGTATTGCCGAGCCCCGCGTGATCGATTCCGTCGAGGCCGGTCAGCTCGTCGTCCTCACCGACCACAACGAGTCCGCCCAGTCCGTCGCCGGCCTTAAGGACGCCACGGTCTTTGGCGTCGTCGACCATCACCGCATCGGCGACTTCGAGACTGCCGGCCCGCTGCACTACATCTGCCTGCCCTGGGGCTCCAGCTGCACCATCGTCACCAAGCTCGCCGGCGTGCTCGGCGTTGAGCTTTCCGACGTTCAGGCCAAGCTGCTGCTCTCGGCCATGATGACCGATACGCTCATGCTCAAGAGCCCCACCACCACCGATGTCGATCGTGCCGTCGCCGCCAAGCTCGGTGAGCAGGTGGGCGTCGACCCGGTCAAGTTTGGCATGGAAGTCTTCCTCACCCGCCCGTCCGGCTCCTTCACCGCAGCCGAGATGGTCGGCAACGACATCAAGATGTTCGAGCCCGCCGGCAAGAAGCTGCTCATCGGCCAGTACGAGACTGTCGACAAGACCCGCGCACTCGGCATGATCGACGAGATTCGCGAGGCCATGCGCGCCTACGCCGCCGAGAAAGGTGCCGACGGCATCGTCCTGTGCATCACTGACATCATGGAGGAGGGCTCGCAGGTCCTGCTCGAGGGCGAGACCGAGGCCGCTCAGAAGGGCCTGGGCATTGCCGACGAGCACGACGGCGTCTGGATGCCGGGCGTCCTCTCCCGTAAGAAGCAGGTCGCTGCCCCCATCATGGCCGCCTGCTAGGTTTAGTTGACCAAACGCCACGACCGGACCGCGGACGCCCCGCGCTCCGGTCGTTTTTTGTGCACGGCGCCGCGTCGTCTCTTGGACAGGTATGCCCGTGCCGTTGAACAAATAATGTTCAACCTGTGGTTCCGCTTTTCGGCCACGCCTGCGTGCTTGTCGTGCAGGGTAGGCTAGATGCAAGCGTAATACGTTAGAGCGCGGCGCCGCCACTTGGGCGGGCCGTGCTTTTTTAAGACGGGAGCTTTCCCGTGAAAGGAGCCGCCCATGGCAGCAACTGAGCAGCTGTTCAACGTTCGTGAGCGCAGGCGCTTTGAACGTCACGACATCTGGGAGCGCATCGCCGAGAACGGCACGATTTCCGCCGCCGTCATGGTCTTCGCCGCCATCGCCGCCGTCATTTGCGCCAATACCGATGCCTACGAGGCCATCCATCACTTTTTGGAGACCCCGCTGTATGTGGGCCTGGGCAACCTTACGGCCGGTCTCACCGTTGAGCTTTTCGTCAACGACTTCCTCATGGCGATTTTCTTTTTGCTGGTGGGCATTGAGCTCAAGTATGAGATGACGGTCGGCGAGCTCAAAAACCCGCGCCAGGCCATGCTTCCCATGCTGGCGGCCGTGGGCGGCGTCGTCGTTCCCGCCTGCATCTATCTGATCTTTAACCATGCCGGCGCGCACAACGGCTGGGCCATTCCCATGGCAACCGATATTGCCTTTGCGCTGGGCGTGCTGTCGCTTTTGGGCAATCGCGTGCCCAACGGCGTGCGCGTGTTCTTCTCGACGCTCGCCATCGCCGACGACCTCATTTCCATCGCCGCCATCGCCATCTTCTACGGTCAAAGCCCCAATCCGTTTTGGTTGGGCGCCGCCGCGCTTGTGACCTGCGCGCTCGTGTGGCTCAACAAGACGCAGCATTACCGCCTTGCCCCGTACTCGGTGCTGGGCCTGCTGCTGTGGTTCTGCATGTTCAAGAGCGGCGTGCACGCTACGCTCGCCGGCGTCATCTTGGCCTTTACCATTCCAGCCAAGTGCGGCGTCAAGCTCGACAGCCTTACCGATTGGTTGGGCGAGTGCCTGCCGCTGCTCGATGATCGCTACGATGACGAGGCACACATCCTGGGCCAGCATGACTTTACCGTCTCGACCACCAAGGTCGAGCGCGTCATGCACCGCGTGACTCCGCCGCTCATCCGCATGGAGCGTCTGATCTCCACGCCGGTCAACTTTGTGATCCTGCCGATCTTTGCGTTCGTGAACGCACAGGTTCGCCTAGTGGGCGTGGACATGAGCACGCTACTCACCGACCCGGTGACGCTCGGCGTGTACTTTGGCATGCTGCTGGGCAAGCCGATCGGCATCTTTGGTATGACGTTTGCCCTGGTTAAGCTTAGGGCCTGCGAGCTGCCGCGCAATGTCAACTGGCACATGATTGCCGGTGTGGGCATTCTGGGCGGCATCGGCTTTACCATGTCGATTCTCATCAGCGGTCTTGCCTTCCCGACGGCCCAGTTTGAGGTTCTTGCAGCCAAGGCCGCTATTCTCGCCGGTTCGGTCACCGCAGCCGTGCTCGGCATGATCTACATGAGCGTGGTCTGCAAGCATCCCTCGCCCAAAGACGAGTAAGAGCGCGAAAACCGGCTCCAGAACCGATTCGGGCGCGTCCAAAATGCGGATTCTGGCGGTGCTTGCCGCCTGCCAGACACGCCAGTGGTCAAAAAACGCCGTTTGTGAGTACTGTCACAAACGGCGTATCATTTTAGGTGCGGAAAATAATGAACAAAGTTATAAGAACTGTACGTTAATGAGTGACCATCGACTTCCAATTTGGCGCTAGCTGACGGTGATTAGGAAGTTTCAAGGGTGGCGCGCGCAGACGTGGTGTAAGAGCGTCCTGAGGTCCGTCGCTGCAAGTCCCGATATTACTCCTTCTTGAGACCGCGCCTCTCGACTATCTCGTCCACTATCTCCCTGGCGCGCCGCCCGAGCGCGCGGCGCCTCC
>DXMY01000039.1 GCA_019413925.1 Collinsella sp. | reverse complement strand
CACCGGTCAGCGGCCAGAGCATGGGGGGCACGCCCGGTCCCGTTCCGAACCCGGAAGCTAAGCCCCATCGCGCCGAGAGTACTGCGGGGTCAGCCCGTGGGAGGCCAGGGCGCCGCTGACCGGTGGACGGCACCGAGCCGTACGCTTGAACTGAGAAGGGGGAGGCCTCGCGGCCTCCCCCTTTTTTGCGTTTACGGGCTTTTGTCTCACATAGTAGCTGTGTTTTATAACCCTCGTTTGTCGCATCTTCTGCGAACGGGCTACAATAACTTAGTCTGTGCGATATGGAGGTGAACATGGCTGAAGCTGGTATCGGCGTTGATATCGTCGAGATTTCCCGCATGAAATCAATTCTTGAAAAGACGCCGTCGTTTGCTCGGCGTGTGTTTACCGAAGAAGAGCGTGCGTATTGCGATGCATCATCGCGTCCCGCTGCTCACTATGCGAGCCGCTTTGCTTCGCGCGAGGCGGTACTTAAAGCTCTCGGCACGGGTTTTAGTCAAGGCGTGGGTCGCAAGGATGTTTCGGTTACGCGTGATAAACTCGGCAAACCGAAGGCGCTGCTTTCGGGCCGTGCTCTCGAGATCGCTCAAGAACTGGGTGTTGTTGAGGTCGCTCTTTCCATTACGCTTACAGGAGACTTGGCCGTTGCGAATGCCATCGCGATTACCAAAGATGCTCGGCCTAAGCCAAAAGAGGAAAAGGTGAGCACCAAGAAACGCGTAGCGCAGACATTTAAAGAGGCTCGCTCTGTTTTAGATGAGCTTGAGCAGCTGCAGAATTCAGCATTGACGGAGCACCTGGGCGATGCTTCGCAAGATACGCTAGGAGCATAGATGAAACCGGTTTTGAGTACCGAAGAAGTCGTTCGTCTCGAGGATATCATCGAACGCGAAGGGACTTCGAAGGCCGAGCTTATGGAGCTAGCGGGTGAGTTTGCCGCCAACGAGGTCTTGAAGCTCAATCCCGATCGGGTTCTCTTTCTGGTCGGTTTTGGTAATAATGGCGGCGACGGTTGGGTTGCCGCCGATATCCTGAGCCATAAGGGTGTGGACGTGGATATCGTTTCTCCGGTTGAACCGGATGAGATTCCTGCTGCTCTGGCACGTCATGTTGCTCGTCGTACTGCCGGCCGCGATGTGCACGTTTGCGTCGGCCCTTCGCGTGACGAACTCGAGGTTTTGATCGATAAGGCCGATGTTGTTGTCGATGCCATTTTTGGTACCGGTTTTCACGGGAATCTGCGTGCGCCGTTCTCCATCTGGATTCCTACGGTCAATGAATGCGCCGATTGTGTCGTATCCATTGATGTCCCCTCGGGCCTGAATGCCGAGACGGGCGTTGTTGATGACGACTGCATTCGTGCCGAACATACGGTGACGATGATTGCGCCCAAGATTGGTTTGTATAGCGCCGATGGCCCTGAGTATGCTGGCGATTTGATCTGCGGCAATCTTTACGACCGTCTTGACGAGGTCATCGATGATGTCGACCACGCCGCCGAGATTGTCGAGCCCGGTGACTTAGTTGATTTCTTTGCTCCACTTCCTACGAATATCGATAAGTATTCCCGTGGCTCTGTGCTTATTGTCGCCGGATCTGCGCAATATCCTGGTGCTGCCATTATGGCGGCCAAGTCTGCAGCTCGCGCGGGTGCTGGTTACGTGGCAGTCGCGGCTCCTGACGCCTGCGCTAATCTTATTCGCATGGCACTTCCTTCGATTCCCGTCTTTGCTATTCCGTCTGATTCCCGCGGCTCCTTTGGCGCCGCTGCGCGCATGACGGTGTGCGAGATTGCAAAGAAGTACAGCTGCGTACTGTGCGGTCCCGGTATGACGACGTCTGCCGGCGCTATGCAGGTGGTTTCGGGCTTGCTCGAGCTTGATGTACCGCTTATTTTGGATGCCGATGCACTCAACTGCCTTGCTAAGATTGCCATTGACGGTATTGATAGTAACCCCGAGATGTATCGTCGCGAGCAGCCGTTGGTTATGACGCCGCACTATCGTGAGCTTTCGCGTCTGGTTGCCGGTGACGAGGTGAACGACCTTGGTACCGCGATTGCAGCCGCGCAGAAGGTTGTCTGGGCTGCAGGCTCCGACAATCTGGTGGTCATTGCCAAGGGGCCGACGACGGCTATCTGTGGCGTTGAGCGTGTGCTGCTGCCACTTTCGGGTCCGGCTTCTCTGGCAACTGCCGGTTCGGGTGATGTTCTCGCGGGTATTTTGGCCGGCACGCTTGCCACCATGCGCGACGAGATGGATCGTTGGGAGTTGCTGTATTCGTACGCCGTCGCACTTCACAGCTACGCCGGTTTTGCCGCGGCGACGGAGTATGGTGAGAAGAGCGTTATCGCGACCGATCTTATCGACTTGATTGGTCCTGCCATGGAGCTGGCAGCAAAGGATGCGCTCGAAGATCTGGGAATCATGGACGAAGGGTCGGATGACTAATCATGAATAAAGCCGATTTGACGCGCTGGTCCTGGGTCGAGATCGACCGCGGGGCGCTTCGTCGTAACACGAGGGCCTACAAGAACTTGCTGAATCCACGTCAGCGCTTGTGTTGCGTGGTCAAGGCCGATGCTTATGGTCATGGAGCTGTTGAGTGCGCCAAGATCATGTATTCGGCCGGTGCCGACATGTTTGCCGTGGCGACGGTTAACGAGGGCGTTGAGCTCCGACAGGGCGGGATTACGAAACCCATCCTCATCCTAAGCGAGCCGCCTATCGAGGCCATTCCGACGTTGCTCGAGTTTGATATCATGCCCTCGGTCTATACGTCTGACTTTGCTCTTGCGTATGGCGAATGTGCCGTCGCGGCGGGCAAGGTGGGCAAGTATCATCTCGCCATCGAGACAGGTATGAATCGTATCGGCGTACACTACACACAGGTGCTCGACTTTGTCCGCGGTATTAATTTCCATCGCGGTATTCAGTGCGACGGCGTATTTACGCACTTCGCCACGGCCGATGAACCTTCGGGCTGGGACTACAAGCTGCAGTGTCAGCGCTTTACCGAGGCCGTTCAAGCCATTAAGGATGCGGGTTTTGAGTGCGGTATCGCGCACTGCGCCAACACGCCGTCCTCGATGCTCGACCCCTCGATGCATTTTGATATGATTCGCGCCGGCGTTGGCTTGTATGGCATGCAGCCGTGCGAGCTGAGTGGCCGCGTGATGCAGCTTGATCCCGTTATGAGCGTCCATGCGCGCGTGACGCGCGTGGCACACCCTGCGATGGGTGAGGGCGTGGGCTACGGTTTTACCTACCGCGTACCGCGCACGCGCGTTCAGATCTGCACGCTGCCGATCGGTTATGCCGACGGCCTATCGCGTACGCTTTCCAATCGTATGGATGTGCTGTATCGCGGCGAGCGCGTGCATCAGGTTGGCAATATCTGCATGGACCAGTTTATGGTCGCCATTCAGTCCAACCCGGCACACGAGATTCCCGAGGCCGAGTATGGTGACGAGATGATTATTGTCGGCCGCGATGGCGATGCCGAGATCACTATGGACGAGATGGCCCGACTGCGCGGAACGATTAACTACGAGGTCGCCTGCGGCTTTGGCATGCGCCTCGACAAGGTCTACGTGTAGGAGTCGCCATGGGCGTCATGCACATCCCCGGCCATACCCATCAGGCACCACGTGAGGTCGCACTCGAGGAAATTGAGGCCGTTCTGGGCGATTGTCACCTCTGCCAGCTCTACCAGTCGCGTCACAATATCGTGTTTGGCGTGGGAAACCCCCGCGCTCGTGTGATGTTTATTGGCGAGGCGCCGGGCCGCAATGAGGATTTGCAGGGCGAGCCCTTTGTGGGGGCGGCAGGCGAGGACCTCAACGGCATTTTGTCGCTGGCGGGGCTCAAACGCGAAGACGTCTACATTGCCAACGTGCTTAAGTGCCGCCCGCCGGGAAACCGCAATCCACGTCCCGAGGAAGTGCTGGCTTGCTCGCCGTTTTTGCGTGAGCAGATTCGAAGCATCTGGCCCGATATTATCGTGACGCTCGGCAACCCCGCGACGCACTTTGTGCTTAAGACCGAGATTGGCATTACTAAGCTGCGCGGCAGGTTCCACCAGATGGGGCATTTTGTAGTAATGCCCACTTTCCATCCGGCAGCAGCGCTACGCAATCCGGCGTGGCAGGAGCTGCTGGAGGAAGACTTTAAGATGCTGGGCGATTATCTGGAGCGACATCCCGCACCAGAGGACGCCTCGGAATAATAAGGAGCATATATGTCCCTGGAGCGCCTGGGGGTAGGTACTTACAAAACGACTTGCGCTGCCGATACGGAGTACTTTGGCGAGCTAATTGCACCGTGCCTTGAGGACGGCGATGTGCTCATCCTGACCGGTGGCCTGGGAGTGGGCAAAACTCACTTTACCAAGGGCGTCTCGCGCGGGCTGGGCGATGGGCATATGGTTACGAGCCCTACGTTTGCGCTCATGGCCGTTCACGATCAAGGCCGTATTCCGCTGTTTCACTTTGATCTATACCGCCTGGAGCATGCCTACGAGCTCGAGGATACGGGCATTTTCGATGTGCTGGGCTATGAGGGTGCTTGCCTGCTGGAATGGGGCGAACAATTCCAAGACGAGCTGACGGATGAGTATCTTTCGGTGACGCTCAAGCGTGATGAGGGCGACAGCGATGTGCGAACGATAACGCTCGAGGCGCACGGTGACCGCGCAATGGAGCTTTCCCATTTGATTGATAAGGCTGTACAAGATGAGCTTGCATAACGACAACGCGCTGGTGGTGGCGCTCGATACTTCGACCGACATGCTTGCCTGCGCGGCAAGCTGGATTGATGGGCAGACGGGCGAGACGAAGCTCGTGAGTGGCGACCACATGTGTCGCCGTCACGCCAACGTTGAGCTCGTGAATACCGTTGATGGCGTGCTGGCTCAAGCCGGTCTGGATCGCAGCGATGTTGGTTACTACGTGGTCGGCCGCGGCCCGGGGTCGTTTACGGGTGTGCGCATCGGCATCTCCACTGCCAAGGGCCTCGCGCGCGGTGCCAATGTTCCGCTGCTGGGCGTGTCGACGCTCGACGCTTGCGCTTGGACGGCGTGGAAGGCTGGCGTGCGCGGCAAGCTTGGTATCTTGGCCGATGCTATGCGCGGTGAGGTATATCCGGCGCTGTATATGCTGGTCGATGAGGGTCCCGAGCGTCAATTTGAGCGCGAACACGTGGTCAAGGCCGCCGTGGCGCTCGATGAGTGGCGCCAAGCAGCGGACTGGGACCAGGTTCAGCTGACCGGTGACGGTCTCGTGCGCTATGGCAAGCTGCTGGGTGAGGACGAGACCGCCCGCTGCGTGGAGCGCGACCTGTGGTGGCCTTCGGGCGAGGGCTTGCTGCTCGCGCACGCTGCGGGTGACGGCGATCCGGCTCGCGTCCTGCCGATTTACACGCGCCTTTCTGATGCCGAGGAAAACGAGCGCAAGCGTCTTGGTCTTGCCGAGAGTGCGCAGAGCGAAATTACGGGTGTTGCCGATGAGCTCGCCGGTCGTCATCTGCAGTTCCGTCCCATGGGCGCGGCGGATGCCGAGGGCACGAGCGCGCTGGAGGCTGCCTGCTTTGAAGGTGCCGGACACGAGGCGTGGACGCCGGGCATGTTCCTGTCCGAACTGGGCGAGGACGTCGCTGCGCCGCGTAGTTGGTGGGTGGCACACGACGACGGCAAGCTGCTGGGCCTTGCCGGCGGTATGGTCGTGGACGGTGATGTGCAGATTCTGGATGTCGCCGTCGACCCGGCACATCGCCGCGAGGGCATTGCCCGCAAGCTGCTGTCGCACGTGAGCTATGATGCCCAGATGCTCGGCTGCACCACGGCTTCGCTCGAGGTCGAGGACGGTAACGAGGGGGCGATCGCGCTTTATAACGCTCTGGGCTTTACCGAGGCTGGCCGTCGCCGCGGCTACTACGGTGTCGGCAAGGATGCCATCGTCATGACGGCTCCGCTGCCCCTGGTGCTTCCGGTCGACAATGCTTCGCCCGAGCCGACGGCGGCAGAGCAGCGCGTATGGCCGCTGCCTGCGCCTGGGCGCTCCGAGGGGGAGCGTGCCGAAATTGAGCGCCGCCGCCTAGTGCTCGCTATCGAGAGTTCCTGCGACGAGACGGCCGTGGCGATTATCGATTCGGATGGCAATATGCTGGCCAACCAGGTGTCGACACAGATTGATTTTCATGCCCGCTTTGGCGGCGTGGTGCCCGAGATCGCCTCGCGCAAACACGTTGAGGTGATTGTGAGTGTCGTGGATGCGGCGCTCGAGGATGCCGCAGCATCGCTTGGTCTTGAGGGTGGAGCCATTGCCCCCAGCGAGCTTGCCGCCGTGGGCGTGACACAGGGTCCGGGCCTGGTGGGCGCCCTCGTGGTGGGCGTTGCCTTTGCCAAAGGCTTTGCCTACGCTGCCGGTAAGCCGCTCGTATGCGTCAACCATCTGGAGGGGCACCTGTTTGCCAACTTGCTGGCGCAGCCCGACCTCAAGCCGCCGTTCATCTTCACGCTTGTCTCGGGCGGGCACACCATGCTCGTGCACGTGAAGGCATGGGGCGACTACGAGGTGCTTGGTGAGACACTCGACGATGCTGTGGGCGAGGCCTTCGACAAGGTAGCCAAGGCGTTGGGTCTGGGCTATCCCGGTGGCCCCATCATCTCCAAGCTGGCCGAGACAGGCAACCCCAAGGCGATCGATTTTCCCCGCGCGCTTAACAGCAGGGGAGACTATCGTTTCTCGCTTTCGGGCCTCAAGACGGCGGTGACGCTCTACATCGAGCAAGAGACCAAAGCCGGGCGCACGATTCACCTGCCCGATCTGGCGGCTTCGTTTGAGGCGGCTGTCTTTGACGTGCAGTACAAGAAGGCCAAAAACGCATTGCACGCTACCGGATGTAAGGAATACTGCATCGGCGGCGGCGTCTCGGCCAACCCGCATCTGCGCGAGATGATGATCAAGAAGCTTGGACGTCAGGGGATTCGCGTAACGGTGCCGCCCTTGTCTGCCTGTACCGATAACGCCGCCATGATCGCGGAGGTCGCTCGCCGTAAATTCGACCGAGGTGAAATCTCGCCGTTCGACGTCGACGCCGATCCGAACATGACGCTGTAGCTGGTACGGCGCGGTCCCCGGACGGAGGGGCCGGATATAAGGTTTCCTGCTCTACAGTCCTGCGCAAGACGAAGGCCACATTAAGTGGCCTTCTTTGCGTGCGGAACTCGCGATAAACCTTATATCCGGCCCCTCCGTCCGGGGACCTTTCTGTATCGATATAGCTTCTGAGCTGGTTTGGCGTCGGCAACGTCCAGCAAGGTTAACAAGCCAGCGTCGAATTTCCAGCGTTCTTTAGCTGAAAGAAAAAGTTGGTGTGCGGAGCTTTGCTCCGCATTTGGGATGGGAGCCCCTGAGAGCCGCGGGAGCCGGGCGGCGCATATGAACTTTATCGCGAGTTCCGCACGCAAAGGAAAGCACTTAATGTGCTTTCCGTCTTGCGCAGGACTGTAGAGCAGGAAAGTTCATATGCGCCGCCCGGCTCCCGCGGCTCTCAGGGGCATCTCTCATGCAAAAACTGTCGTGGGGTAAAGTCCGAGATCAGTGGCGTTTTATACCGAGAAATCCAAAAAAGTTGAAAAGTCATTACATATTTGCGTTGACTTTAGGTAACTAAAGTTTCATACTCCTTTTCAACCACTGGGGGATGTGAACGCGCACGGATCGTTCACATCATGATTGAAGAGGATTTCTTAGACATGTTCACGCATCAGCTAAACATTATCAGCGTAGTAATTATCTGATGCGGGTTAGCACATACAGCTAGCCCGTACGATAACGGGCGGCTGATGAAGATGAGGGCCGTCGAGCGCAACCGACGGCCCTCATTTTTTATGTCTAGGAAGTTCTTTTTAGAGGAGGAAATGTAATGAACGGAGTTTTGCTCATGGTTGTGGCCGCGGCGGTGCTCGCCTGCGGCTATCTGGGCTATGGTCGCTGGCTGGCCAACAAGTGGGGCGTTGACAAGGATGCCCTCACGCCGGCCAAGCGCATGAAGGACGGCAACAGCTTCTCGCCCGTCTCCGCCTTCACCGCGTTCTCGCACCAGTTCAGCTCGATCTGCGGTGCTGGCCCCGTCACGGGTACGATCGTCGCCATGGCCTTTGGCTGGCTGCCCGTCGTGCTCTGGGTCCTCGTCGGCGGCATCTTCTTTGGTGCCGTCCACGACTTTGGTGCCCTGTACGCTTCGATGAAGAACAACGGCAAGTCGCTCGCTCAGCTCATCGAGAAGTACATCGGCAAGACCGGCCGTCGCCTGTTCCTGCTGTTCTGCTGGCTGTTCTGCATCATCGTCATCGCCGCTTTCACCGACATGGTCTGCAAGACGTTCATGTTCACCCCGGCCGTTGACGCTTCTGGTGCTGCTACCGGTGCCATCGACTTCACCAAGTCCTATGCCGCCGGCTGCGCTGGTACCATTTCCATCCTGTTCACCTTCGTCGCTATCGCCTTTGGTTGGGCCCAGAAGAAGTTCAACCTCACCGGCGCTGCCGAGTTCGTCACTGGCGTTGTCCTCATGGTTCTCATGTTCGCCGTCGGCATGCAGTTCCCGGTCTACCTGGATAAGTTCCAGTGGTTCGCCGTCGTCATGGTCTACCTGGTCTTCGCTGGCGCTATGCCCATCCAGATGCTCAAGACCCCGCGTGACTACCTCACTTCCATCATGATGATCGTCATGATCGTCTGCGCTGTCCTCGGCATCGTCGTCCTGGGCGTCAACGGTCAGGCCACTATCACCGCTCCGGTCTTCACCGGCTTCTCCACTGCCTCCGGCATGATGTTCCCGGTCCTGTTCGTCTCCGTTGCCTGCGGCGCTCTCTCCGGTTTCCACAGCCTCGTTTCTTCCGGCACCTCTTCCAAGCAGGTCGAGAAGGAGCAGGACGCCGTCAAGGTCGGTTACGGCGCAATGATCGTCGAGTCCTTCGTCGGCATCCTTGCCATCATCGTTGCCGGCATCATGTTCTCCGATATGAACACCGCCGGTACCGGCGCCCTCAACGCCGGTGTCGCTTCCACCCCGTTCCAGATCTTCGCCGCTGGCATCTCCCGCGGTATGCAGGCCTTCGGTGTTGACGGCACGCTCGCTACCGTCTTCATGACCATGAACGTCTCCGCTCTGGCCCTGACCTCGCTCGACGCCGTCGCCCGCATCGCCCGCACCTCGTTCTCCGAGTTCTTTGCCCAGACCAACGATGCTCTGGCCATCGAGTCCAAGGCCGGCTACATGAAGGTCCTCGGCAACCCCTGGTTCGCCACGGTCGTTACCCTGCTTCCTGGTCTCGCCCTCGCTTTTGGTGGCTATGCCAACATCTGGCCGCTCTTTGGCGCTTCCAACCAGCTGCTCGGCGGCATGACCATGATCACCCTCGCCGTGTTCTGCAAGTGCACCGGCCGCAAGGGCTGGATGCTCTACGTGCCCGTCGCCTTCCTGCTCTGCTGCACCTTCACCTCGCTGGTCCAGAGCGCCATGGGCTGCATGGCCGCCGTCCAGGCTTACGGCTTCTTCGGTACCATCCCGGCTACCGCCACCACGGCCGCCGTCTCCGTCGCCGCCACCAAGGGCCTGCAGCTCGTCTTTGCCGTCCTGCTGATGGTCCTGGGCCTCATCGTCGCCGTCAACTGCCTCAAGGAGTTCTTCGGCAAGGAGGCTGGCTCCATGCCTGATGAGGAGCCCGAGTGGTCCGAGATGGGCAAGGCCGAGTACGGTCGCGCCGCTGCCGCCGAGGCTCCCGCTGACGCCGAGGCCGCCAAGGCCTAGTCAGCTTGATGGACTAACCGTTCCATCCATATGACTCGGAAAGATCGGGTCCGCGACTTCGCGGGCTCGGTCTTTTTTTCATGCGAAAGCGGGTGACGCTCGAGTGTTCTCGCAGATGTTTTGCGTGGATAAGGGCGCGCGTTGTACCATATAGACGTATATGTGTACATATGAAAGGGGCCCCGTGGCCAAGACGGTATATTCCGATAACCAAAATAATGTCGATGCCCTGGCTGAACGTCTGAGCAGCCAGACGTCGCTTTCTGCTGAGCGTGCCAAGCTGGTTGCCTACGACCTGCTTTGCCGCAAGGCGCTCAAGATTAAGTCGAGTGCGCTGGCGCAGATTTTCCGCTCCATCGATAAAGAGTGCGACACCAAGGCGATGCGCGATGAGCTTATCGCGGCAAATATCGTGACCAAGATCGAGGGTAGCGGCATTAACGGGCGCCCGGCGTTCTATACCATCAATGCCGAGATCCGCGATGCCCAGGAGCAGCCTGCCGAGTCCGTCGAAGATTTTGTCGTCGACGATTTCGCTGACGTGCCTGCTGTGGAAGAAGTTGCTCCGCGTGGGCATGTCGATACCGATGAGTTGCTCGATGAGAACGTCATGCGTGCCTTTACGGCCAAGGCAGGACGCGGCGGTTTTGGCGGGGGTGGCAAGCGCGATGCGCAGCGCCGCGCCCAGCAGGAGCGCTTCCGTCGCGCCGTTGCTCAAAAGGGCGAGACGGATGCCGAGGCTGTTGAGAACGAGGTTGCTGCCGAGTCGCAGAAGCCCACGAAGGAGCAAAAGCCCGTGGAGGCCCAAGAGCCCAAGCGCCGTCGCGGTGCTCACTTTAAGGCTGCACAGCAGGATGCCGCGCGTGAGGTTGAAGAGTCTTCTGAGGTTGCAGACGATGTTGAGGAGTCTGCCAAGAAGGCTCCGGGTTCATGCCGTCCCGGACGTGGTTTTGCGGGGCGCGCGTATCCCGTAAGGCGTCAGGAGAAGAGCGAACCGGCTTCGACCACTCAGGGCGAGAAGGACGAGAAGGCCGTTGAGCCGGTGGCTCGCGAGCAAAAGCCTGTTGAGCCGCAGCTTGAGGTTGATGCCGAGGCCAAGGGCCAGCAGCCTACTGATGAGCAGACGGAGCAGGGCGCGTCGAGCAAGCCTCGCCGCCGTCGCCATCGTGGGGGCCGCAGTTCCCATGCCGAGACTGCGGCCGAGAAGACCACGCCGCAGAACGAGGATGCGAAGGCCGAGGTTTCTTCGGGGCAGCCTAAGCGCCAGCCGGCGAAGGAGAGCAAGTCCGTTCGTCCGCAGAAGCAGGCGTCTATGCCGAAGCGCGAGCGCAATTCCCAAGGCGATTCTAAGCGCAAGTCTCAGAGGAAGCCGGAGTCTGCCGCAGCAGATACTGCTGCCCAGCAGCCCAAGTCGGCCGTTCACGGCGAGGCCTCGGCGTTTGCCCTTGCCCGCGTTTTAGGCAGGCAGCTGCTCAAAGTTGTCCCTACGCCCACGGCGCTCTCTAAGATCAAGGAGCAGCAGACACAGATCGTAAAGGTTGAGGGCAAGGACGGCAAAAAGGCTCCGCAGCGCACTCAGCACAACGAGATGTCCAACCGCAAGATTGCCGAGGAAATCGCAATCATCCAGGCTTGGATCGAGCAGAACCGAGGTGCCGATACGCCGGTTGCCTCGCGCCGCCAGCGTGCCTACCAGATCTTTAACGACGAGAAGGCTTTTGACGGCAAGCACGGTGAGCGTCTGATCAGGCGTATGACCGAAAAGGGTATCAGCATGCAGGCGATCAAGGTCGCTCCCAATCGCCCCGTGCACTTTACGGGTTTCTTTACGCTGGGCGCCGACAAGCCGTTCATTATGGTCGAGAACCTGGACACTTACGACGAGATCGTCAAGCTGCTGCGTGGCCGCAAGCACGCCAAGCTCTTTGGCATCAAGGTGGGCGGCGTGATTTTTGGCGGCGGATGCAAGGCAAGCGTCTCGCATGCCCTGGATGATTATCTGGCCGAGATTGGCTATCGCTTTAACTACGTCTACTATGTGGGCGATATCGACCGCGAGGGCGCGCGCATCGTCGAGCAGGCTCGCAATGCCAATGTGGTTGAGATTCGCCTGCATGCCGGCATGTACCGCGCCATGCTCGCTGAGCATAAGCGTCGCGTGAAGGCCGGCGGAGAGTGCGAGCCCGCGGCTGCCAACCAGGGTGTGCCGCAGAACCTGGCAGCGACGATCAAGGATCTGCCCATGGTTACGCGTGTGCAGTTCCGCAACGTGCTACGTGAAGGCGGGCGCATTCCGCAGGAGATCCTGATGACCGCAGACTATCGGGATGGCGACTCGGGAAGCTTCGACCGCATGCTCAACAACTAGGGCGTTCGGCCCCGGGAGAGTGGGGACACCGGCTTAGGTTTCCTGCTCTACAGTCCTGCTCACGACGGAGGCCACATTAAGTGGCCTCCTGTTCGTGCGGAACTCGCGATAAACCTAAGCCGGTGTCCCCACTCTCCCGGGGCCTGCGGCTACTTGGTTGTCGCATGCGGCTCGCTTTTCGGAACTGGGCTGATATTTTCTAGATGAAAGGCGCTCTTGGTCCTTATGGGCCTGGGGCGCCTGTCTTTTAAAGGTAGATTTTTGGGAGGCCGGCACTTGGAGACGTTCCTTTAGTGCCGGCACTTTAGGAACGTCCCCAAGTGCCGGCTGTGGGACGGAGGGATTCCGCGTCCGCCTTTTCGGCGGCCGTGCCCCGCTGCGTCGCTTCGCTCCTTGCGTGCTGCGCTGGAAAACGCTTCGCGTTTCCTCGGATTCGCACCCTTGCGGGTTCGAATCCCTCCGCTTGCTCACAAGAAAGCGCCCTGGGCCGTTATGGGCTCAGGGCGCTCAATTTTAATGGCTGGGACGGAGGGATTCGAACCCCCAACAGCCGGCACCAAAAACCGGAGTTCTACCGTTGAACTACGTCCCAATGTGTGGTGTTGCCCAAAAGCAACCCGTTTAGTTTACCTAATCTGCGAGGGCATCGCAAACGCCATCGAGCAGGCGTACGGCGAGTGTCTGCGCATCACTTGCGGTGAAGGTTCCGTTGTAGCGCGTCATGCCCGTGAGCTCAATGCGGATGCGCGCGGGCTTTTGCTGCGCGGCGACATTGGCGGTGCGGATGCGCTGTGCAAGGTTGTGACACTCGGCAAGGGCGATCGTGGCGCGCGGCGCAGCATCTGCGGGCAGCTCATCGCTTGCAATCTCGAGCACCAGATCCACGTCGGTCGGAACCTCGGAATCGCAAAGCATCATGCCGCTGCTGTCGGTCGTCGCCGTGGCGATGTTCCACATGCGCGATGCAACGCTGCGTGCGATGGGGTCCTCACCGATGACGGCAATCTGGAAGCGCTCGAGCACGTTGGCGGCGCGGGCAAAACCGATGCGCGACTCGGCCTCGGTAACCGAGGGCTTGCCCTCCCACACGTGATGCAGGCGGTTGATACAGGCGTAGGTATCCTGGAACGCCATGCCATCGGCAAACAGGCCAACATTTTCCTGGAACTGCTGCAGAGCGGCCTCGGTGTGCGGGCCAAAATAGCCGTCGTCCTCACCGCAGGCAAAACCCAAAACGTTGAGCGCGCGCTGCAGGGCCTGAACGTCGGCGCCATGGAAATTGGGCATGCGCAGATAGAGCGTGCGGTCGCCCAGTTTATACGAGGCGTCTACCAGGGCGCTCCAACAGGGGATATCGACGGCGCAGCCAGCGGGAAGGCCACTGTCGAGCCTAAAGGTGCCAACAGCCTGCTCGGTGGTGGTGCCAAAGCGCTTGTCGGAGACCTCGGTGTCATCGATTGTATAGCCGAGCTGCAGAAGGCGGGACTGGACGTCCTCGACGGCTGCTCCCTGCATGCCCGTTGTAATAGGTTCCATGAACGAACCCCTTTCGGCGTACCATTCGTACTATTTGAACACGTGTCGGATAGACAACGCAAAGGGATGCATAAACATGCACTCAACAGTGTAGCAAGTTGTACCCAAATACGCTGCTGACAGGTTTTATAACCCCCGCTAGTTGAGTCGCTCCACAAAGAAATCTGCCATGGAGAGGAACAGCTCGCGCGCATGCGGGTCGAGCGAAACGTCCTCGATGGCGGCCTTGGCTTTGGCGGTCAGGTCCAGCGCGTAGGCGTGGGCGAAATCGATCGAGCCGGTCTGCTGGAAGATCTCTACGGCACGTGCGAGTTGCACGGGGTCCTCGGTGCCCGAGGAAAGGATCGCCTCGACCTCGTCGTGATAACGCTCGTCTGACAGGGCGTGCACGGCGACGAGGGTGCGCTTGCCCTCTGTAATATCGGTGCGGAAGTCCTTGTTGGCGGCCTCCTTGGTGCCGATCAAGTTGAGCAGATCATCTTGGATCTGGAAGGCAAGGCCCGTGTGCAGGCCAAAGGCGCGCAGTGCCTCAATCTGCTCCTCGCTGCCTCCGCCAATGATGGCTCCGGTGGCAAGTGGCGTGGCTCCGCTGTAGTACGCGGTCTTGTGCGTCGCCATGTCCAGATAATCGTCGACCGAGATGTCAAAGCGCCCGTCGCGGACCCAGCCCAAGTCGAGCGCCTGGCCCTCGATGGTGCGAACGATCATCTCGGTGAGCTCGTGGAGCACGCGGAGTTTCACGTCTGCCTCGAGCGTGGGGTCGTCGAGAACCGTCTTGGTGACCATGGTGAGCGCTAGGTCGCCGCAGTTGATGGCAAGCCCCGTGCCCTCGGTAAGGTGCATGCAGGGCTTGCCGCGGCGCAGTTGGCCGTTGTCGGCGATGTCGTCATGGATAAGCGCTCCCGATTGAAAGTGCTCGATAGCTGCCGCCGCGCTGCGGGCGCTCTCAAAGCTGCCACCTACCGCGGTGGCGGCGAGCATGCAGATGAGCGGGCGGTGGCGCTTGCCGGCATTGGCCGTAAATGTCGAGAGCGGGGTATACAGGTAGCGCTCGATATCGGCAGAGGTCGCCTGTCCGTCAAAGAACGTGGCCAGATAGTCGTTAATCTGGCCAAAGTGCTGGGCTAAAAAGCTGGTAAACGGACTGGACACGGGTTCTCGCATTCTTTCTTAGGTTGCATTGATGCAATATGCAGACAACATATTGCCACATCAGGGCGTTTGGCGCGGCAGTTTTGGCGATTTAGGACAACGGGCGTGCGTTTGATGGATTGTGCCTAAATCAGCCTAAAATGCTCGAGCGCCGCAACGACACCGTCGTGATCGACGGTGTCGGTCACGTAATCGGCCTTATCCTTGAGATAGTCCGGCGCATTGCCCATGGCGATACCGACATCGACGGCGTTCATCAGCGAGACGTCATTGCTGGCGTCGCCGATGCCGTATACGGTTCCGTGGTGGGGATCGAGGGCGTCGAGTACGGACTGGATACCCTCGCGCTTGGTGCATTCGCGAGGCGAAATCTCGGTCACTTCGAGCTCGAGCTCGTTAAAGCAGAGCAGCGGCTCAAACGCTTGATCCTGAGCGATGCGGTTGGCAAGCGACGTGGACATTAAGATCTTGTAGGCGCTGTAATGTTGCAGCTGCGTAATTGCATCGCCCACGGTGCGGGCGTATCCCGGGGCGTCGGGCGCATCGGCACTCATGCGAACGACGCCATTGAGTCCCTCAAAACGAATCACTTCGTCCGATTGCTCAAGAATGGGAGCAAGGCGCTGCAGCATGCCGGGCGTCATCGCCAAATCGCGAATCACGTGTCCCTCAAGTTCGACATAGCCACCCGCGAGGCAGACGATGCCGGCCCAGGGCAGCTCGAGCAGCTTTGGATGGATGCAGCTCAGCGTGCGCCCTGTGCAGATAAACGCCATATTGCCCTTGGCGACAAAATCACGGATGGCTTGCGAGACCGCTTCATTGGGATAGGGGGAGAGGTCTCGCTCGCTCTCGGGAAGCTCTTGTGCCACTCGAGGGTCTTGCCAGGCGAGTGTTCCGTCGATATCGAAGAAGCAGATATCGCCGCGCTTATGGGCTGCGCTGGCGGCAGGGGAGGCCGAGGTGGTGGGCACAAATCCCGGCTCGAGGCCCATGATCTGGTCAAAATGCTCTTTAACGCGGGGAACGGAGATGCCAATAATCACCTGGGCGGTCTTGCCCGTAATGATGAGGCCCTTGGCGCCCACCGCGACAAACGACGCATTATCTGCAACGATGGAAGGGTCTGCGACCTCGACGCGCAGGCGCGTGGCGCAGTTGGTTGCGCCCACGATATTGCCAACGCCACCTAAAAGCTGAATTACCCGCTCAGCGAGGACGTGATCTTGATCGGATTGAATACTGACCTCGCCATTGGGAGATTGCTCTTTGGCAAAGCCGCTTCCCGTTAAACGATCGATTGCCGCGCGATTGGAGACATGATCCTCGCGGCCCGGCGTCTTAAGGTCATAGACCAAGATGAGTGCTCGAAAACTAACAAAAAAGATGAGGCTAAAGGCAAGACCGATACCGAGCGCCAAAAGGTAGGAGCCGGCATGCATTCGCATGAGCGGGATGAAGTTGAAGGCCGTCATTTCCATGAGACCGCCCGAGAAGATGCCGACGATGCCAAAGAAGTTCATGGTCATGGCAAGGCAGGAGGACAGGACGGCGTAGAGCAAAAAGAGTCCGGGATAGGTGAACATAAAGAGAAACTCGAGCGGCTCGGTGACGCCGCAGACCACCGAGGCGACGATGGCGGGCAAAAGGATGACCTTAAGGCCGGCGCGGCGTTCGGGTTTGGCGGTGAAATAGAATGCTGCCGCGATGGCGGGAAGGCCAAAGAGCTTGCCCCAGCCGGTGGCGGTAAAACCTGCCCAGGGCGCAAGTTCATTTAAAGGGCGCGTGCTATGGGAGAGAATGGGGAGCAGGTTGGTCCACGTGGCGTAAATACCGTCGTGAATGACCAGATTGTCGTAATAGATGGGCATATAGAGCAGATGGTGCAGCCCCATGGGCTCGAGCGCTCGCTCCAAAAACACAAAGATGCCCACGCCGAAGGGGCCGACGCCCGCAAGTGCGTGGCGCAGCGTTTCGGTCACAGCGTATGCGAAGGGCACGATGGCGGCCGAGATGGCGGCAAGGGCAAACACGGCAAAAAAGCTGATGAGGTAGACCAGCGAGGAACCCGAGAAGGTGCCGAGCCAATCGGGAACCTTGGCATCGTAGAAGCGGTCATGGATGGCAACGACGGTTGCCGACACCGCCAGCGGGCCGATAATGCCGGTGTCGAGCGTCTTGATGCCGTCGATGACGGTGATACCGCTGGCGGGGGTCAAAGATGATGGGTACTTAAGCCCAAGGTTGTCTCCGCTCAGCTTAATGATCTCGCTCAAAAAGAAGCAATAGGCAAAATAGGCCACGAGTGCCTCGAGGCAGCAGCGCGCCGGTTGCTTTTGGGCAAGACCGATAGGCAGCGCTACGGCAAAAAGGAGCGGGAGACGTTTAAAGACCGTCCACGAGCCGCGCTGGATGATGGTCCAGAAAACGTACCAAGGGGTTCCGTATACGGCGAGGTCACCGACGATGTCTACGGTCGTGGCGAGGGCGGAGATGCCGACCATGAGGCCTGATATAGAAAACAGCATGGCGGGCGCGAACATGGCTCCGCCAAAACGTTGGATTTTCTGCAGCATAATATGCCTTCCGGATGCAACATGCTGTGCGAGCAAGAACGTTTAAACAATGAACTCATTGTAGAGGACTGGCTGCTTGCCGCATTGACGGTTTTGATTCGGTCCGATTTGGGTTTCGGGGGAACCGTCGACGGTAAATAATCCGTACTTTACCGATAATCGGTTTAAACAACTTTAAGAAATGCTATCGTGCCTAGCCATACATATTCATTAGAGGTGAAGTCATGCCAAAAGCGATTTACGAAGGAATCTACCGCGAGATCCGTTCGCGCATCATCAACGGGACCTATGCGTTTCAGGAGATGCTGCCAACCGAAGCCGAGCTGACCGCGGAGTTTGGCTGCACGCGCAATACCGTTCGACGCGCCTTGAGCATGCTGGCCGACCAGATGTTTGTGCAGCCTATACACGGCAAGGGCGTGCGCGTTATTTGGCTTAAGGGCGAAACCGATATGCTGGGCGCACTCGAAGAGGTTGAGTCGTTTGGCGAGTTCGCAAAACGCAACAATGCCGTCGCATCGACCGAGGTCAAGTCTTTTGAACATTTGATTTGCACTGAGCAACTCTCTCGTCGCCTGGGCTTTAAGGTGGGCGAGGAGCTGATTCGCGTCGTGCGTGTCCGAAGCCTCAACGGCAGCGCGCGCCAAGTGGACCACGGCTACTTTTTGGCGTCGATCGCCAAGGGCCTGACCCCCGAGATCGCGGCGGATTCTATCTACGGCTATCTGGAGCACAAGCGCGGCATCAAAGTGATGGCGAGCCGCCGTACGGTGAGTGTCGAGCTCGCCAACGATGAGGACTGCAGCTACTTGGACCTTGGCAAGTACAACTGTGTCGCCGTCATGGAGAGCCAGTCGTACACTTCGGACGGCATCTTGTTCGAGGTCACGCATGCCCGCACGCATCCCGAGATCTTCCACTACCGCGTCAACTCCAAGCGATAGCCGGCTAGCTCGCAGCCTGACGAGACTCATGCCCTCAAAGAGAAAACGCCCGGTCAAACCGACGATGCATCGGCTTGACCGGGCGTTTTCTCTGCATTCGATAACGAATAATTGTTTATACAAAACTTGTCAAGTATCAAGTTGAAATTACCGTTCACCGAAGTTTTTCTACCGTTCTAGTAATACTTGTTCAAACAACTAGCCAAATAGCGTATTGTACAAGTCAGCAAAAGGGGCAAAGTCCCCGAGCCAATCTCCGAAGGCGGCGGCAAAGGGTGCCGCCACGGTGTGAAAGGGTGGATTGTAATGAAGAACGAAATGAGCAGAAGGCAGTTCCTGGGCTTTGCTGGTTCCGCGGCTGCGGTTCTTGGTCTGGGCCTCGTGGGCTGCGGTGGTTCTGCCGGCTCTGGCTCCTCTGCTTCTGGTGACGCTGCCGAGGTCTACTTCCTCCAGTTCAAGCCCGAGGTCGACAAGGAGTGGAAGGAGATCGCCAAGGCGTACAAGAAGGAGAAGGGCGTCGAGGTCAAGATCGTGACCGCCGCCTCCAACACCTACGAGGAGAAGCTCAAGTCCGAGATGTCCAAGAGCTCCGCTCCGACGCTGTTCCAGGTCAACGGCCCCACCGGCCTTAAGAACTGGAAGGACTACTGCGCCGATCTTTCCGACACCAAGCTCCGCGGCGAGCTCATCGACGACTCCCTGGCGCTGCAGTCCGACGGCAAGGATCTGGGTATCGACTGGGTTCAGGAGAGCTACGGCATCATCTACAACAAGGAGCTCCTCGAGAAGGTCGGCTACAAGGCCGAGGACATCAACTCCTTCGACAAGCTGAAGGCTTGCGCCGATGACATCCAGGCCCGCAAGGACGAGCTCGGCGTTGACGGTGCCTTCACTTCCGCCGGCATGGATGACTCCTCCAGCTGGCGCTACACCACCCACCTCGCCAACCTCCCGCTCTACTACGAGTTCGAGAAGGAGCACAACCAGGAGGACGACGAGATCAAGGGCGAGTATCTCGACAACTTTAAGCAGATCTTCGACCTGTACATCACCGACTCCACCTGCGATCCTTCGCAGCTCGCCTCCAAGACCGGTGACGACGCCACCAACGAGTTCGCAACCGGCAAGGCCGTCTTCTACCAGAACGGCTCTTGGGCCTACGCCGACCTCACCAAGGCCGGTATGACCGACGACCAGCTCGGCATGCTGCCGATCTACATCGGCGTCGACGGCGAGGAGAACCAGGGCCTGTGCTCCGGCGGCGAGAACTACTGGTGCGTCAGCTCCCAGGCTTCCGAGGATGCCCAGAAGGCCACCGAGGACTTCATGTATTGGTGCGTCACTTCTGACACCGCCACCAGCATCATCGCTGACAAGATGGGTCTGACCGCCCCGTTCAAGAGCGCTAAGGAGACCACCAACGTCTTCTCTCAGCAGGCCGTTGCTATGGCCAAGGACGGCAAGAAGACTGTCGCTTGGGACTTCGTTTACATCCCCTCCGAGGAGTGGAAGAAGAACCTCAAGCAGGCTCTCATCGCTTATGCTGCCGACAACACCAAGTGGGACGGCGTCAAGAACGCCTTCGTCGATGGCTGGAAGACCGAGAAGGCTGCTTCCGAGTAAGCAGTTGCTGCCCAAGCTATCTGATTAGCGACAGGGGGCGGGCAGACGTAGGTTTGCCCGCCCCCTGCATATTGAAAGGACCCTTCTATGGGCAAAGCACTCAAGCGCTGGTGGCCGCTCTTTATGCTGCCCACGTGCCTGGCGTTTATGATCGGGTTCGTGATTCCCTTTATCCAGGGTTTCTATCTCTCGTTCTGCCAGTTTATTACCATCAATAACGCGCACTTTGTCGGTATCGAGAACTACGTGCGCGCACTGACCGACCCGCAGTTCTCCACGTCGTTCTTCTTTACCGTGGCGTTTGCCTTCCTGTCGACGGTGCTCATCAACGTGATCGCGCTGGCCATTGCGCAGGCGCTCACCCGCAAGGCGCTCAAGGGCACCAACATCTTCCGTACGATTTTCTTTATGCCTAACCTGATTGGCGGCATTGTACTGGGTTACATTTGGCAGATTCTGATCAACTGCCTGCTCTCCAACGTGGGTGCCCAGCTTATCGCCCTCAACTCCGCCGCTGGCTTCTGGGGCCTTATCATCCTGACCCTGTGGCAACAGGTCGGCTACATGATGATCATCTACATCGCCGGTCTGCAGTCCATTCCGTCTGATTACATCGAGGCCGCCAAGGTCGACGGCGCTACGGCATGGCAGACGTTTTGGAAGGTTAAGATCCCCAACCTGATGCCGACCATCACCATCTGCCTGTTCCTGTCCATCACCAACGGCTTTAAGCTGTTCGACCAGAACCTCGCCCTTACCGGTGGTGCCCCGGCGCACTCTACCGAGATGCTCGCCCTGAACATCTACAACACGTTCTATTCGCGTGCTGGCATCGCATGGCAGGGCATCGGTCAGGCCAAGGCAGTTATCTTCTGCATCCTGGTTGTCGCTATTTCTATGATCCAGCTTAAGGCCACGAGGTCCAAGGAGGTGCAGCAGTAATGAAACGCGATAAGGCTATTAACCGCGCGCTCTCGATCTTCTTTACGATCCTGTCGCTCGCATGGATCTACCCCGTGTTCATGATTGCGCTCAATTCCTTTAAGAAGGGGACCGCAATCAGCACCACCACGGCGTTCGATCTGCTCACGCCCGAGACGTTCAACGGCCTCGCAAACTACGTGCACGCTCTTAACGAGCAGGGCTTTGCCTCGGCGTTTATGTACTCGCTCATCATCACAGTCACGTCGGTCGTGCTGATTCTGGTGTGCTGCTCCATGTGCGCTTGGTACGTGGTTCGTGTCAACAACAAGATCTCGAACTTCTTCTATTACCTGTTCGTGTTCTCGATGGTCGTACCGTTCCAGATGCTCATGTTCACGCTGTCCAATTTGGCGGACCGCATCGGCTTTAATACGCCGTTCAACATCTGCTTTATCTATCTGGGCTTTGGCGCGGGCCTGGCGGTCTTTATGTTCGCCGGCTTTGTAAAGAACATCCCGCTCGAGATCGAGGAGGCGGCCATGATTGACGGCTGCAACCCGGTTCAGGTGTTCTTTAAGATCGTCCTTCCCATTATGAAGCCCACCTATCTTTCGGTCGGCATCCTCGAGACCATGTGGGTCTGGAACGACTACCTGCTGCCCTACCTTACGCTCGACTCCACCAAGTACAAGACCATTCCTATTTTGATCCAGTACTTCCGCGGCGGCTATGGCCACGTCGAGCTCGGCCCCATGATGGCCTGCATCATGATGGTCGTTGTCCCCATCGTCATCATGTACATCTTCTGCCAGAAGTACATCATCGACGGTGTGGTGGCAGGTGCCGTCAAGGGCTGATGCCGTAACTGTTTTGCAAGTTTTGGCGGCGCCCCTCAGCGCGGCGCCGCGTATCGAAAGGTAGAGACATGGCCGAGATCGTTCTCAAACATGTTCAGAAGGTGTATCCCAACAACGAGTCAAAAAAGAAGGGCTTCTTTGGCAAAAAGAAGAAGACCGAGGAGAAGAAGCACAACCTCAAGGTTACCGAGGACGGTGTGCTCGCTGTAGAGGACTTCAACCTCACCGTTCACGACCAGGAGTTCATCGTTCTCGTTGGCCCGTCTGGCTGCGGTAAGTCCACGACGATGCGCATGGTCGCCGGCCTGGAGGACATTACCTCGGGCGACGTGCTCATCGATGGCAAGCGCGTCAACGACGTCGCTCCCAAGGACCGCGATATCGCCATGGTGTTCCAGAGCTATGCTCTGTACCCCAATATGACGGTGTACGAGAACATGGCGTTTACGCTTGAGCTCAAGAAGGTTCCCAAGGACGAGATCGACCGCAAGGTTCGCTCCGCCGCCGAGATCTTGGGTATCACCGAGTACCTCGACCGTAAACCCAAGGCGCTTTCGGGCGGCCAGCGTCAGCGTGTCGCTATCGGCCGCGCCATCGTGCGTGACCCCAAGGTCTTCCTGATGGACGAGCCGCTGTCCAACCTGGACGCCAAGCTGCGTAACCAGATGCGTGCCGAGCTCATTAAGCTGCGTCACGAGATCAAGGGCACGTTCATCTACGTCACCCACGACCAGACCGAAGCCATGACCCTCGGCGACCGCATCGTGGTCATGAAGGACGGCGTCGTCCAGCAGATCGCCACGCCGCAGGAGGTCTTCAACCATCCCGCGAACATCTTCGTCGCCGGCTTTATCGGCGTGCCGCAGATGAACTTCTTCGATGCCCAGCTGGTGCGCTCGGGCGACGGCTTCACCGTCAAGACCGAGGATATGAACGTCGCGCTCGCCCCCGAAACTTGCGCTCAGCTTGCTCTTAACTGGGACGGCGGCGACATGAAGGAGATCACGGCCGGCGTGCGCCCCGAGCAGATTCTGCTTGCCGACAAGGACGAGGAGGGCGCGCTCCAGGGTACCGTCGAGGTGACCGAGCTCATGGGCTCGACCGAGCATGTCCACGTAACCGCTCCCGATGGCCAGTTCGTCCTGATCATTCCCGTTGTCGACCTTGAGGCCAAGGGTGCGCTCAAGGCTGGCGACACCATCTGGTTCAAGTTCGAGAAGAACGCGACCCACCTTTTCGATAAGGTCTCTGGCAAGAACCTTATCTAGGCCCGGTGCATCCAGGCCCTCCCTTTGGGCGACTGCGGTATTGCCATCCTTTTGCCGCGGTCACATATAAGGCTCCCCTCCCGTCCACTAGGCGAGAGGGGAGCCTTTCTTTGTGTTGGGGTTGTCCATCTCCAGTTTGTCTTGATCTGTAACAGGTAGAAGGCCAAATTGGGTCTAGATGTTACAGATCGAGACAGCGCCGAACTGCCTTTCCTTTTATCTCGATCTGTAACACGAAGGACTGATTTCGGCAGCTACCTGTTACAGATCGAGATTGTTTTAGCGGCCTTGCCCGTCTGTCTCGTTCTGTAACAGGTAGACCCGATTCCAGCGGTTATCTGTTACAGATTGAGACAGTTCATCGGGACAATTCTGTTTGTCTTGATCTGTAACAGATAGACCCAATTTTGCCGGTTAGGTGTTACAGATCGAGATTGTTTGGTCGAGACAAACCATAGGCCGGCATATGGAAACAAAAAGCGGAGCCGTGTTGCCACGACTCCGCTTTCAAGAGGATGGGTAAGGGGAATGGGTTAGTCCAGGTGCCAGATCTCGTCGTTGTACTGGGAGATCGTGCGGTCGGACGAGAAGGTGCCGGCGTTGGCGATGTTGATGAGCGCCTTACGCATCCAGGCATCCTGGTCCTCATAGTCGGCTAGCACGCGCTCCTTGGTCTGGATGTACTCCTCAATGTCGAGCAGGGCCATAAACCAGTCCTTGCCCTTAATGTCGTCGTGCAGGCGCTGCAGACGCTCGGCGTTGCCGGTCGCCATAAAGGCTGGGTTGGTGATGAAGTCCACCAGCAGTTTAATGCCGGGCTTGCGGTAGAGCGCATCGGCGTTGTAGGTGCCGCCGGCGTAGAGCTGCTCAACCTGTTTGGACGAGGCACCAAAGGTGTAGATGTTCTCGTCACCCACGAGCTCGGCAATCTCCACGTTGGCACCGTCGAGTGTACACAGGGTCAAAGCGCCGTTGAGCATGAACTTCATGTTAGAGGTGCCGCTCGCCTCCTTGGAGGCCAGGCTGATCTGCTCGGAGATGTCGGCAGCGGGGATCACGCGCTCGGCGGCGGTGACGTTGTAGTTCTCGATCATGACAACCTGCAGGTAGGGAGCCACGTCGGGGTCGTTGGCGATCCACTGGGAAAGCGTCAGGATTAGGCGGATGATGTCCTGAGCGATGGTATAGGCAGGCGCCGCCTTGCCGCCAAAGATGATGGTGACGGGGTGCTCGGGCTTGTTGCCGTTCTTGATATCGAGATACTTCCAGATGATGTAAAGCGCGAGCATCTGCTGGCGCTTGTACTCGTGGATACGCTTGACCTGGACGTCGATGATGGCGTTGGAGGGGATCGTCACGCCCTGCTCGAGCGCCATAAACTCGCGCATGATGGTTTTGGCTTCGGCCTTGGTGGCGGCCAGGCGCTCAAGAACATCCTTGTCGTCGGCGAATTCGGCAAGCTTGCTCAGGTCGCCGGTGCTGCGCCAATCGGTGCCGATTACATCGTCGAGCAGGCTGGCGAGCGCGGGGTTGGCACCATGGATCCAACGGCGGAAGGGGATACCGTTGGTCTTGTTGGAGAACTTCTCGGGATAGATCTCGTAGAACGGGTGAAGCTCGGTGTCCTCTAGGATTTTGGTGTGGAGTGCGGCGACGCCGTTGATGGAGAAGCCAAAGTGGATGTCCATGTGGGCCATGTGGACGGTGTCGTATTCGTCGATGATGGCGACGCGCGGGTCGTCGTGCTCGGCCTTTGCGATCTCATCGAGCTTGACGATAATGTCGGCGATGGCAGGGGAGACCTTCTGCAGGCTGGCGAGCGGCCACTTCTCGAGCGCCTCGGCAAGGATCGTGTGGTTGGTGTAGGCGACCATGGAGCGCACGATGGCAACGGCCTCGTCAAACTCGATGTCGCGCTCGGTGGTGAGCAGGCGGATGAGCTCGGGAATGACCATGGTGGGGTGCGTATCGTTGATCTGGACCACGGCATAGTCGGCCAGATCGTGCAGATTGCTGCCGCGCTCGATGGCCTCGTCGATCAGGAGCTGGGCGGCGTTGCTCACCATGAAGTATTCCTGGTAGATGCGAAGCAGGCGGCCCTGCTCGTCGGAATCGTCGGGGTAGAGGAACAAGGTGAGGTTCTTGGCGATCTCGGTCTTGTCGAAGTCGATGGAGCTGCCGGGAACCAGGCCGTCGTCGACGCTTGCCAGGTCGAACAGGCGCAGGCGATTCTTGGCGGGTTGGCCGTAGCCAGGCACGTCGATGTTGACGAGCTTGGAGGTAACGGCAAAGTCGCCGAACTCAACAGTGTAGGAGTGGTCGTCATCGATCAGGATATCCTGCTCGCCGAGCCACTCGTCGGGGACGGCCTTCTGCTGGTTGTCGACAAAGCGCTGGCGGAACAGGCCGTAATGGTAGTTGAGGCCCACGCCGTCGCCGGTAAGGCCCAGCGTGGCGATGGAATCCAAGAAGCACGCGGCCAGACGGCCCAGGCCGCCGTTGCCCAGCGACGGCTCGACCTCAAACTCCTCGATCTTGTTGAGGTCGTGGCCGGCGGCGACGAGCTGGTCCTTAACCTCGTCATAGATGCCGAGGTCGATCATATTGTTGATGAGCAGCTTGCCGATCAAAAACTCGGCAGAGATGTAGTAGAGCTTTTTCTTGCCGTTGTTGAGCGGACAGGCGGCAGAGCGCTCCTGCACGAGCTTGACCAGCAGCTTATAAATACGACGGTCATCGAGCTGCTCGAGCGAGGTTCCAAAGGACTGCTCGGCAAGAGCCGCAAGATTGATACGGGGCATGTTTCCTCCTGTGGTGAGTCGACTACATGTCAGAAATTCAAAAGAAGCCCGCGCGAGGGGATTGGGGTGGCCTCGCGCGGGAAAAGCGGTCGCGTCCGCACGGTGGGGTGGGGTCGGGCGCGGTGGCTCCTATTGAGGAAGCTCGATTTCGGCTTCCGACGGGATGCGGAAGTAGGTCTCGGTCCAGTCGGTGAGTTTGTGCTCGAGCTCGCGGGTGATGGCGCCGTCGAGCATGCGCCAGGTCCAGTTGCCGCCCAGCGTGGCAGGGGTGTTGATGCGCGCCTCGTTGCCCAAGTTGAGCAGGTCCTGCATGGTGTAGATGCACGTGTCGCTCACGCTGGCTGCGATGGTTCGGTTGAGCGCGTCGGCGATGGGTTCGCCGGCCTGCTGATGGGTGTACAGGGCTGTCTGCTCGCGCTGACGTGGGGTAGCCGTTCCTTCAAACCAGCCGCGTGCCGTCTCGTTGTCGTGAGTGCCCACGTAGGCGACGGTGTTGGCAATGTAGTTGTGCGGCAGGTAGTACGAGTTGGTGCCCTCAAAGGCAAACTGCAGGATCTTCATGCCGGGGAAGCCCGAGTTGTCGCGCATATCGATGACGCCGGGGGTGAGGAAGCCCAGGTCCTCGGCGATGATGGGCAGCGTGCCGAGCTTTTCCTCGAGTGTCTTGAAGAGCTTGAGGCCGGGACCCTGCGTCCACGAACCGTAGGACGAATCAGGCGAGGAGAACGGCACCTCCCAATAGGCCTCGAAGCCGCGGAAGTGATCCAGGCGGATGACGTCGTACATGTCGAGGGCGGCGCGAATGCGGCCCTCCCACCAGGAGAAGCCGTCGGCCTCCATGGCGTCCCAGTCGTAGATGGGGTTGCCCCAGTACTGGCCGGTGGCCGAGAACTGGTCGGGCGGCGTGCCGGCGACGCTCACGGGATTGCCGGCGGCGTCGATCTTAAAGAGCTCAGGTGTCGCCCACATCTCGACGGAGTCACGCGAGACATAGATGGGCAGGTCGCCGATGATGAGAATGTCGCGCTCGTTGGCATAGGCCTTGAGGCGGCTCCACTGGCGATCGAAGAAGTACTGCGTCATCTGGTGGTAGAGCATACGCGCCGGATGGTCGGCGCAGACCTTGGCGGAAGCCTCGCCGCGGGTGCGGAGCTCCGCGGGCCACTCCCAAAACGCCTTGAGACTGCACTCCTCTTTGACGGTCATGAACTCACAGTAGGGGATGAGCCAGTCCTCGTTGGCCTGGATAAAGTCATCGAAATCGGCCGGCTTGTCGGCGGCAAAGCGCTCGGCGGCGCGGTTGAGAATCTGACGGCGGCCGCCAAAGATGGCACCGTAGTCGACATTGCTGGGGTCGGATCCCAGATACACGCCATCGATATCGCGCTGCTCCAGATACCCTGCCTCGATAAGCTCGGCAAAGTCGATAAAGTTGGGGTTGCCTGCGCGGGCCGAGAACGACTGATAAGGCGAATCGCCATAGCTGGTCGTCGTAAGGGGCAGAATCTGCCAGTAATGTTGTTTGCACGAGGCGAGAAAATCGACGAAGTCGTAGGCATTCCAGCCAAAGCCGCCGATTCCGTATGGTCCGGGCAGAGATGAGACGGGCATGAGGACGCCGCTTGCACGCTCCATGAATGCGCTCACCAACCTTCTTGTTGTGGGGTCGGCCTGCCGATGGGTGTGCAGTCCGCCTCCGATGTTCTGATTCGATACGCCTATTGTAAAACATGTTGTTTAAACATGTACAGGCAAGATAAAAAAGTTGGTCGATTTTCGGCGAATGGTTACATGCCATGAAAAAAAGCCCCGACCTCACAACGTGAGATCGGGGCAAGAGCGGTATGTAGGTTTTTGCTACTCGGCGTCGGCGAAGCCGTTGGGGTTGTGGCTCTGCCAGTTCCAGCTATCGCGGCACATGTCCGCGATGTCGTACTGGGCCTTCCAGCCCATCATGCGCTCGGCCTTGGAGGCATCGCACCAGTTGGCGGCGATATCGCCGGCACGGCGCTCGCGAATCACGTAGGGCAGCTCCTTGCCGCAGGCCTTGGAGAAGGCGGCGACGACCTCGAGTACCGAGGTGCCGGTGCCGGTGCCCAGGTTAAAGATCTCGACGCCGGTCTTGCCGTTCATCCAGTTGAGGGCGGCAACGTGACCAGATGCCAGGTCGCACACGTGGATGTAGTCGCGCACGCCGGTGCCGTCGGGGGTGGGGTAGTCGTTGCCAAAGACCTGAACGGCCTCGAGCTTACCGACGGCGACCTGGGCGACGTAGGGCACCAGGTTGTTGGGGATGCCCTTGGGGTCCTCGCCGATCAGGCCCGATGGATGGGCACCGATGGGATTGAAGTAACGGAGCAGCACGACGTCCCACTCGGGGTCGGCGGTGTGGACGTCCATGAGGATCTGCTCAATCATCCACTTGGTCCAACCATAGGGGTTGGTCGCGGGCTTCTTAGGATCCTCCTCGGTGACGGGTGGGTTGTCCGGATCGCCGTAGACGGTCGAAGAGCTCGAGAAGATGATGGACTTACAACCGTGGTTGCGCATGACATCGATGAGCACCAGGGTGTTCTCGATATTGTTGTGGTAGTACTCGACGGGCTTGCTCACCGACTCGCCAACGGCCTTAAAGCCGGCGAAGTGGATGACGCGGTCGATCTGGTGGGTATCGAAGATCTTGTTCATCGCATCGCGGTCGAGCACGTTGGCCTCGTAGAAGGTGAGGTTCTTGGCGGCCTCGTCGCCCACGATGGTCTTGACGCGGTCGATGGCAACGGCGCTGGAGTTGGAGAGGTCATCGACGACGACAACCTGGTAGCCACCCTCGAGCAGCTGAACGACGGTGTGCGAGCCGATAAAGCCGGCGCCACCGGTAACGAGGACGCAGGTGTCTTTGGGGTCGAGTGCTTTGGACATGTAGTCTCCTATCGAATCAGGAACACTTCTTCAGGGGAGTATAGCGCAGGCAGGGGCACCCAAAACGTGCAGGGCAGGAAAAGCAGATGAACATGCTAACGTACTCATTGAAATGTTTGGCGTGGGCGTAACCTTGACTTTGACGTTTGCATACGAGCCGCCGACCATACGGTTTGCTGCCGTTCGTGGAAATCGTTGGGATGCGCCGGATGTACGCTAATATGTATGAGTTGAGCGACATATAAATAAACATGTAACGGAGTAGATATGTCACCAAACAGCGATTCCATCCTTTCCCAGGAGCTTTCGCGTCGCACTGCCCTCAAGGCCCTGTTCGGCGCAGCTTCTGCAGCCGTTCTTTTTGGTCTGCCCGCTCGCGCCCATGCTGCGGAGGCCACCAAGGAAACCACCGACAAGCTCAATGCGGCCCAGGCTCAGCTTGACGAGGTCCAGGCCCAGCTCGACGGCATCGCAAATGAATACGCGGCGCTGGCCAACAAGAACGCCCAGACCCTCAACGATATCGAGGGCGTACAGGGCCAGATTGACAGCACGCAGGCGCAGATTGACGAAAAGAAGGCCGAGCTCAAAAAGAAGCGCGGCGATCTTTCCGATCGCGTTTCCGCCAGCTATAAGTCGGGCGGCACCAACATCCTGTCGCTGCTGCTCGCCTCGGGTTCGTTTGAGGAACTCGTCGCCAATGCGCACTATGTTGAGAAGATCAACAAGAGCGACCGCGACGCCATCGAGGACATTCAGGCCATCCAGGAAGAGCTCGATGCGCAAAAGACCGAGCTTGAGTCGCAGAAGGCCGACTTGGAGAAGCTCAAGGACCAGCAGACTGCCCAGATGCAGGACATGCAGGCCAAGCAGCAAGAGGTCCAGATCGTGCTGAGCGGTCTTTCCGACGACGTCAAGGAGCTCATGGCTCAGCGTGATTCCGAGATTCTCGCTGCCGCCCAGGCCGAGGAGGCTGCCAGGAAGGCCGCCGCTGCCGCGGCCGCCGCGAACAAGAACAATTCCTACTCGGGTGGTTCGAGCTCGGGCGGTGGATCGTATGCGCCCGGAACTCCGCAGCAGAATGCCGGCTCGGGCAAGCAGCAGGCCGTCGTCAACGCGTGCTACTCCACGCCTTCGCCGGGTCAGAACTGGTGCGCGGCGTGGGTTACCAATGTCTTCCGTAACGCCGGCGTTGGCTACTTTGGCGGCAATGCGTGCGACATGTTTAACGCCTGGTGCTATAGCTCCGACCGCTCGGCGCTGCAGGTGGGCATGATCGTGGCCGATTCCTCGCACAGCGGCACGGGTGCTCCGGGCCTTATCTACGGTCATGTGGGTATCTACGTTGGCGGCGGCATCGTTATGAGCAACGAGGGTGCCATTACGTCTAAGTCGCTTGACTCGTTTATTAGCTTCTATGGCACTGGCTCTGGCGTGCGTTGGGGCTGGCTCGGCGGTATTGCGCTGTCGTAGCTGCGGCTTGAAGTAAGTTGGTCCGTGGCTGCCCGGAAGGCATTAGGTTGCCTGCTCGGACAGTCCTGCTCGCACGGAGAGCACATTAAGTGCTCTCCGGCTCGTGCGGAACTCGCGATCAACCTAATGCCTTCCGGGCAGCCACGGACCTCTCGGATCCAATACGCCACACACCGGACTGGGTTATCTGAATAAATATGGCGAAGGCCCCTTTCGGGGCCTTCTCTTTTAGAGGAATTCGCCTACTCGGTGGACTTCGGGTTCTAGGTCTACGTTGAATTGGTCTTTGACGGTTGTTTGGATGTGGCGGATGAGTTCGTCGACGTCGGCTGCGGTGGCGTGGTCGGCGTTGACGATGAAGCCGCAGTGCTTCTCGCTCACCTGCGCGCCGCCAACGGCGTGTCCTCGCAGGCCGGCGTCCATGATGAGCTTGCCGGCAAAGTAGCCCTCGGGGCGCTTGAAAGTGGAGCCGGCACTCGGCATGTCGAGCGGCTGCTTGTCCTCGCGGCGCTGGCGGTAGTCGTCCATGTCGGCCTTGATCATCGCGGCGTTGCCCGGAGCGAGATTGAAGGTGGCCGAAAGCACGATGAAGCCGTCGTCGGCAATGCGGCTCTTGCGATAGCCCAGGTTGAGCTCATCGACATCGAACTCAATGATATTGCCGCTGCCGCGGGTGCCGTCGTCGAGCTGGCGAGCGGGTTTGTAGACGCGCACGGACTCCAGCACATCGGCCATGCAGGCACCGTAGGCACCGGCGTTCATGTAGCAGGCGCCGCCGACCGATCCGGGGATGCCCGAGATGGGCTCCATGCCGGTGAGGCCGGCCTCGGCTGCCGCCGCGGCGACATCGGAAAGCAGCGCGCCGGCTGCCGCCGTGACGTGCGTGCCGTCGACGGTGATGTTGGAGAGACCTTCGCCCAGCGCCACGACAACGCCGCGGATACCCTTGTCGCCGACGAGCAGGTCGGAGCCGTTGCCCACGATGGTGAGTGGCAGATCGCAGCGGTAGCAGGTGTCGAGCGTGGCGACGAGGCCCTGCTCGGTGTCGGGCGTGACAAAGACATCGGCCGGGCCGCCGATCTTAAACGTGGTGTGCTCGCGCATGGGCTCGCTCATCAGCACGTTGTCCTCGCCGGCAACGCCAGCAAGCGCGCACAGCAGGTCCTCGTTAAAAAAGTCGTTCTCGTGCATACGAATATCCGCCTTTTGGTGGTTGTTGTCATCAATCGATTGCAATATACCCCACCCGGACGGATTTGGTGCGCTGGCGGCGATAAAACAGCCGTCTACCGGATTGGTAAAGTGTTTATCACCGAGGTAGAGGGGTAGTCGCTATACTTTCAAGAGATTGCGCGTAAACCCGGAAGGAGCGAGATGGCCAACAAAGTCACCCTCAAGCAGATCGCCCAGGAGGTGGGGCTTTCCCCCTCGTCGGTCTCGCTTGTGCTCAATAATCGGCCCTGTCGCATCTCGGAAGAAAACCGCAAACTCATCAAGGAGGTCGCGGCGCGCAACCACTATGTTCCTAACCAGATTGCGCGTAGTTTGGTCATGCGCGAGTCGCGCACGCTGGGCCTTATCGTCCCTAACATCGAGAGCCGCTTTTTTGCCTCGCTCGCCGGTAGCCTGGAAAAGCGCTGCCGCGAGGATGGCTATGCGCTCTTCATTACCAGCTCGGGTGGAAGCGCCGATGACGATCTGGAGCTGCTGCGCCAGCTGGTGACGCGCGGCGTTGATGGCGTCTTCCTGGTCGTGGGCGACGAGTTCTCCGACGACCGTGCCCTGCGCGAAGAAGTCAGCCACCTGCCCATCCCGGCCGTGATGGTCGACCGTGCCATTGAGGGGCTCGAGTGCGACAAGGTGATGTTCGACCACGAGATGGGCGGCTACATGGCCACCCGCTATCTGATCGAGCAAGGCCACCGCCGTATTGCCTGTCTGGTTAACGCACGCCGCTCCAATACGGGTCGCAAACGACTTGCCGGCTATGAGCGCGCACTGCGCGAGGTTGGCTTGCCTATCGACGCACGTTTAGAGTTTGAGAGCGAGTACTACATCCCGAGTGCCTACGAGGCCTCGGAGTCGGTGCTCGCAACTGATGCTACCGCTGTGTTCGCAAGCTCGGATAACATCGCCCTCGGTCTGCTCAAGCGCTTGCACGAGATGGGGAAGAGCATCCCGGGCGACATCTCGGTGGTGAGTTACGACAACTCGGCCGCCGACGTTCTCTTTGAGCCGGCGCTGACCGCGATTGAGCAGGATCCAGGTATCCTCGCGGAGCATGCTTTTGGCTGCATGTCCAAGCGTCTTGCCGGTAGGGGCGGTAGGCGTGCCGAAGAAGTCGTTCTGGAGCCGGCGCTTATCGTGAAGGGCAGCGTGCTCGATCTTACCGAATGTAGCTAAGCGTACTTGTTTGTTTGCATAGATTGCATGCGGAGTGTCCGCTATTTACCGGCGGGGCCGGGGTGCCTGCCTTGTTTTGAGAAGTTCGCGGAGCCCACTTCTCAAAACAAGGCAGGCACCCCGGTTCTCGTCCGTAAACTCTTCCGCTGGGCGAGCCATAGACGCCGCGTACCGATGCGATAAAGCAGTGGCTTGAAATTGGTGCTATATTCAGCATGAGTTGTTTAATGCTAGTACGGGAGGCTGATATGGGGCTGTTCAAGAAGAAAAACCCGCAGGATGCCTTTGATCCCGATGTGTTTACCATCACGGATACGATTTTGGACCCGCCGCGGTTTACATTTTTGCCGGCTATCTACCAGGACGCCACGCGCCGCAAGTGGGCCGTGCATCAGCGCGGCGGCGAGCCGAAGATTTTTGACTATGCGGACGTGTTGCAGTGCGAAGTAGCCGAGGCGGGCGATCCGGAGGCCGAGGAAGTGGCCTCAAAACAGGAATTTGCCCAGCGTATCCTGGCAAATCCTGCCAAGGCGGCGAAAATAAACGCTGCCAAGCGTAATATGTGTCTTGGTATGGGCGTTGTTGTGGCGGTTCAGACGGGAAAAGATGAGGTTTCCAAATTAGAGATTCCCGTTATGACCGATGAAGTCAAACGCGATTCAAGCCTGTATAAGTCGTATCGGAATGTCGCCGAGAAGATCAAGGCCGAATTTGATGCCATGGGTGGTCTGGCCTAATTTTGGCGACATACGTTTCTGAACGAGGAGTCTGTGCAATGGCAGGCGAATCTTATGCAATTCCCCCCAAAGATCGTGCTGTTGAGGGAATTCTATGGTATATCCAGCACCATCAGCTTGCCGGCGGCGATCGCCTGCCGGCCGAGCGCGTGCTGTGCGAAGAGATCGGCGTTTCGCGTACGGCGTTGCGCGCCGGTATCACGCGGCTCATCTCGTGCGGAACGCTCGAGAGCCGTCGCGGATCGGGTACGTATGTGTGTCCTCCTAAGCCGCTGAACATCTTCCAGGAAACGTATAACTTTTCCGATGCCGTGCGGACTGCCGGCCTGCATCCCTCTTCTCGTCTGGTTTCCACCGAGACCATCGAGGCGGATAAGACGCTTGCCGACAAGCTTGGGGTGGCTATAGGCGCTCCTTTGCTCCGCATGCAGCGCGTTCGACTTATTGAGGGCGAGCCGGCGTCAATCGAGACGGCTCACGTTAACCTGTCCCTGTGCCCATCGCTTCCCGAGCACGATTTTGAGTGCGAGAGCCTTTACGATGTCTTGCTCAAAGAAGGTGGCGTGCGTGTTGAGCATGGACGTGAGCATATCTCCATCTCGCGTTTGAACGCCGAAGAGGCCGAGCTGCTCCAACAAGAAGAGGAAACGCCGGTGTTCTATGAGAGCACGATCGAATTTGATAAGGACATGCGTTTTGTGGAGCATTGCAAATCGGTGATTTTGCCCACAAAGTTCCGCTTTGCCGATAACGGCGAAAAGAACGGCATGAGGAGCGTGGCAGGTGAACAATGGCTGAAACAGTAGATGCCACCCCGGTTTATATGCGCATTCGACGCCGCATCGAGGAGCGTATCGAGCGCGGTATATATCCTACGGGTTCCATGATTCCGTCCGAAAAAGACCTCGCCGAGGAATTCGGTACGACACGCTTGACCATCCGAAGCGCTGTCGATGAGCTGGTTCGGCGTGGGCAGATTCGACGCGTCCGCGGAAAGGGCGCGTTTGTGGCACAGAAGGTGCCCGTTGCTTACGAGCGAACGGGAGGCTTTCGCGAATCGGTTCGTGCTTCGGGCGGCGAGCCGTCCGTCCGTATCCTCGCGCGTTCCAAGCGTTGTGCGGGCCCATATTATGCCAACCTGTTTGGCATTGCCGAGGACGATTTGCTGTATTCGATTCGGCGTTTGAACTGCGTCAACGGCGATCCCGTATCGATTGAGATGGCGTTCATTCCGTGCCTGCTGTTTCCTACAATCGAAGATATTGACGTGTCGGTCTTCAGTTTGTACGAGACCTATGAGATGTTGGGCCGAAAGCCGGTCATGGCACAGGAAAAGCTCGATATCGAAGCGCTGGGCGCGCGAGATGCCGGCCTGCTTGGACTGGAGCAGGGCGATCTTGCCTTGACGCTTGAGTGTGTGAGCTTCGATGCGAGCGGCCAGGCGATCGAGTACGTCAAGTCGTTTAACCGCGGTGATGCGGGTGGATATACCTATACGTACTAGCTGGTTTTTTGCATAACGGGCTGAAAAGCTGACGGAATTTTGATTCGTTGAGCAGACTGCATATACAACCTTACATGGCTCAAAATCGACCGTTCGCCGATGGGGATAAATTAATCGACAAAGAGGTATCAAAAAGCCGTAACCTGTAACTGTGATTGGTATCAAATACTAATGATTTATTACGAGGTGAGACGATGAAGATGCTCGATTACGTTCAGCTTGCCCATGTGCGTATGGGAGAGAACCTCGAGCGTTCGTCTGAGCTGGTAGCGCAGCTCGTTGATATTTTCCAGTCCGGTTCATTTGACGCGCTGCGCATCGTTGCTTCGGGTTCGTCGCGCCATGCCGCCGATTGCGCTCGCGATTACCTGCAAGATGCCCTGCAAATGCAGGTGTCCGTTGTGACGCCCGAGGCCTTCGTAGATTTTGAACACACCTATCCGCAGCGTGCGCTCAACATCGCCGTTTCGCAGAGCGGCTATTCGACCAATACGATCGCGGCTCTTGATTACATGCGCGCGCACGATATGGCTGCAGTTGCGCTCACGGCAAACGTCGAGGCACCCATCAAGGAGCACGCTGACATCGTTCTTGACTACGGTGTGGGCGTCGAGTCGGTGGACTTTGTGACGCTGGGCGTCGAGGTCCTCGTTGAGTACCTGGTGCTCTTTGGTATTTACTGTGGTCAGGCGCGCGGAACGATTGACGCCAAGGGCGTTGCCCAGCGTCTTGACGACCTGCGCGAGGCTATCCAGGCCAATGCCGTGATGTGCAAGATCGCCGAGGCATATGTCCAAGACCACATGCTCGAGCTTTCTGAGCACATGCCCGCCATGGTCGTCGGCAACGGCCCCAACTATGGCGTTGCCGAAGAAGCGGCCCTCAAGCTGAGCGAGACCATCAAGATTCCTGCCATGCATCACGAGGGCGAGGAGTTCGTCCACGGTCCCGAGATGCAGATTGTTCCGGGTTATCTGGTGTTTATTGTCGACGATCCGCAGGGGTCGGAGCGTCTTGCGAATATCGCCGATGCGCTATCGAACGTTACGACAAAAACGGTGCTGCTCACAGCCCATCCCAGGGGTAGGGCTCACGAGGTTGCGGTGCCTCAGGTGGCTCCGCTGCTCAGCGCAATTCCCAATCTTGTGTTCTTCCAGACGATTGCGGCCATGATCGCCGAGCGTCTGAAGTCATGGGACGTGCACCCGTATCTCGATGCCGTCTCCAAACAGATGGAGGTCAAGGCAGAGGGCTACGAAGAGTCAGTCAATGCGCTTAAGGCCAAAGCGGCTGAGTGTTACGGAATGTAAGCGGGTTTTGATGCCCGTTGGCATGGGGGATGTGGAAACAACCCCCAGAAAGGAGAGACAAATGAAGGAAACCGAGAAGATCGAGATCATGCATTTCGACCAGGAGGGCTACCTCGAGGACGGCAAGACGCTCTACGAGACCGGCAAGAAGATGACCGCGCTCGCCGACAAGGTCGCCGACGAGGGCTACGACGCCGTGTTCCTGATGGGCGTCGGCGGCACCTGGGACGAGCTCATGCAGCTCGAGTACCTCATGAACAAGTTCGGCGACCGCGACCTCG
>DXMY01000038.1 GCA_019413925.1 Collinsella sp. | reverse complement strand
TCCCACACGTAAGCGCGCTGATTGCGAGGGATTCTATAGATTGAGTCATTAAGCAGCTTTCCAACCGTACTCTGACGCGCTTCAAATGCCATGTTGATCCCTTGCCTTCGCAATAGTTTTGTCGGCCTTGCCGCCTCTCGGCGTCACCAACGCCTTCGCTACAATAAAAGTCGGCACATCGCCGAGCAGGGCCGCCTTTTCGCTCGCGAACATGCCGACTGCCCCAATCAATCTCCGTCGCTGCCATCATCGTCGATTAACCAACATGTCAGCAGCAGGCAATCGTCACGTCCACAGTCCATTCTATATGCCGGCTGAGCATGGGGCGCATCTTAATCGCCAAGATATCCAGGAAGCCCGAGCTTCCAGGGAAATGCCTTCAGACGCCTTACGTTGGGTAGGCCCCCTACAGAGATCTATTGGCCGTGCACCGCAAACAACGCGTTAGGCCGTTGCACGCAATCGGCCAGCCACCCAGCATCCCCAATCCGCACCACAACTCCCTACCCCGCTCCAGCCATCGTCATCTCCATACAGTGTCCAAACCCACACCAATAAAACCAACCCACGCAACAAGCAGCCCTCGCTTAGCAACCCAAACACCACCACAAGCCAGCAAGCAATCACCAGTCTGCGTTCGCAACATCGCTTGGAACGGCAAATGCTTACCGCGCCCTTGAAACACGCCAAACTCGTCTACAACCTGCGGTTTTTCGTTTATACTGCAATCGTTGAAATGCCGGTACGCTTGCAGAATCGTACCTGTTCCGATTACAGAAAAGGGGCCGTCATGCGTAAGCCTGCCTCCTGCGTCCTTTCCATCGCGCTCTCGCTCGTAATGACGGTTGGTTTTATCCCGTCACCCGCGCTTGCCGAAATCGCCAGTGCGCCAGAACCCGCCGCGCAAAGCGCCGGCAAACCTAACGAGAGCCCAGCCGAAACCACGTCGGGCCAAGCCCGGGCAAACGATCAAATCAGCGCCGCCTCCGGCACCAATGTAACGGCCAACGCAACGCAGCCGATCGACGCCAGCATGTTCAGTATCGAGGACACCGACATTCGCTACACGGGCAATCCCGTGATGCCCACCGTCACGTCGTCGACCGTGCCGAGCGACCAGTACACTGTCGCCTACGAGAACAACGTAGCCATCGGTCAGGCGACCGCCGTTGTGACCGCCGACGACCAGAACTACAGCGGCACCTGCGCGATCCCATTTGAAATCAAACCGGCGAACGCGGCCGCGAACTACCAGCACAGCACCACCGCGCAAAGCGGCGACATCACGCTCACCGTCCAATGGAACGACCCGAGGCTCGGCCAGGAGACCACGTTCCATGTGACTGCGACGGGCGGAAGCGGTGCGTACCAATTCCGCATGGACGCACCGACGTATATGGATCCCGACGGTAGCAGCGAAAGCGTTGCCGACCCCAGCCGTAACCAGTGGCAGCAATACACCGGCGAATGCACATCGCACGACTACCAGTTCGAAATGACCGCTAGCGGCACCTATTACCTGCGCTTTTACCTGATGGATAAGGCGGTCGGCGTGTACTATCTGCGCTCAAACGTGTTTGCGAGCGCGAACGACGACGCCTATCCGGCGATCAGCGCCATCGTGAAGTCCGCAGTCGACAAATGCAGCGCCGATACCGACGGGTCCGACTACGCCCGCGCCCTGTGGCTGCACGACTGGACTCTTGACCATCTGGAATACGACCACAGCCTCAACTGGTGCTCGGCCGAAAGCGGCCTCACGCGCCACCAGGGCACCTGCGAGAGCTACCAGCGCATCTACTCCAAGCTCCTTGACGCAGCAGGCATCGCCAACGGCCGCATCACCGGCAACGGCCACACCTGGAACGCCGTAAAGATCGACGGCAAATGGTGCCAGATGGACCCAACCTGGGACGACACCAGCGACAACTGGTACGGAGACCTGGACCAGCGCCATCTGTACTTTGGCCTGACCGACGAGCTCATGGCAATCGCCCACTCCGACCACACGGCTAACTATCAAAAGAACGACTACGCCTACCGATCGACCGACCTGTCCAACAATTACTTTATGCGAAATGGCAAGGCCGATGAATGGGCCGAAAAGTATGCCGATCGCATTCAGCAGCACCTGGATGCCAAGGAAAAGAGCTTTTCCATCGACGCGGATAACCAGTCCTTCCCGCCGAGTATCTCGGGGATTCAGAACGGAATTGTTGCGTATGCGATAAGTCTGAAGGAATGGAAGACTGGTAGCGCCAAAGTTGAACTAACGGCGGAATCTAACGTCTCAAAAGAATCAAACAGCAAATGGAGCGCTAAGTACGAGCTGAATGCTGAATACAAAACAGCAGCATTGGGTAGGGTGATCGACGACGGCCCCTACCGCCTCGCGACCGCCCTCGACGACCGGATGGCCGTGTCGGCCTCCGCATCGGGCTGCTCGCTGTCCTCGGACGCGGGCGCCCTCTACCTCGAGCGCGACGGGGCGACGGGCCTCTACAGGATCT
>DXMY01000037.1 GCA_019413925.1 Collinsella sp. | reverse complement strand
CCAAGGAGTGTCCCCAAGTACCGGCAGGAAAGGAACGTCCCTAACTGCCGGCTAGAGGGCGCCGAGCAGGATGGCGTAGGTGGTGGATTCGCCGAGTTTGAGCTCGTCGCCGGGATTGAGCTGGGCGGAGCGGCCGGGCTCGACCTGAATGCAGACGCGCGTGGCCCCGTTTACCACCACGGTTCCGTTGGTGGACGACAAGTCCTCGACGTGCCAGATATTTTGAGCATCGCACCAGATATGGGCATGGCGGGCCGAGACATCGTCGCCGACGTCGGTAATATCGCCCTCACCAGTGGCCAGCGCGCCAATCTCAACACCCTGCTCACTCGGCTGAATCCAGCGCGGGGCGCTCACGACAAAACTGTTTTGCACGCGCAGCAAGCCCAAGGGGTGCGCCGGGGCGGGTTCGCGTTCGCCCGCAGTCAGCGACATGCCAAGCGAACGCGGCGTGGAGGTGCCTCCGCCACAGGTCGCGTGCGCGTAGTCGATGGCATAGTTCACCGAGGACCGCACATCCGCCGAACAACCGACGGCGACAAACAGCACCAGCACGGCCTCGGCGCGCTCGGCGGGCATGAGTTCCGCCGCCTGGGACAGGCGATCGAGCGCGTTGCGATAGAGATTCGTGTCCTGGTGGCACTCTTCGAGCGCGCGTACCATCGGTTCACCTGCAGGACCGCACACCATATTGATTACAGCCGTGGAGTCCATGGGATTGCGCTGGCGCAGGGCCAGTTGCGACATAATACGCGCAGCCGAGGTACCGTATTCGGCAAAGTAGCGCTGCTGAAGCGTGCCGACCGGCGCGCGAACGATAAAGCGGGAAACCCAAGAGCGATCGGCGGCTCGGCTCTGCGGGCTGCGGCCGTCGGCGAGCGGACGGGACGAAAGCACCAAGCCGCACAGCTCGATATGGCTCAGATGCGCCGCGCGCTTAAAGATGTCAAACATGGCCCCGCATGGGGTGAGCTCAACTTGAGATGCCATGACCTAGGCCTCCTTGGTCGTAGAAATAGAATCGGACGATACTTCGACAGGTCCGCCAAAAATACGGGCAGCTGCGGCTCCACCGGCAAGCGGAGTCGCCATCTGGGCTTTTGTGCGTCGCGGTGCCGAAACGGGAAGTTCAAAGGCAAAGCCCATCGCAAGCAAAAACCACGTAAGCGTATAGGTTGCAATCAGAGCGGCAACAAGGCCGCCCATCACGGCGCGTTGGGAAAATACGCTACATGCAGCCACAGCCAGCACCGGAACCTCGCAGGCAGAAAGCGCAAGCACACCCTGCAGGAACCCCGAGCGCCGATCGCGCGCAAGTGCCCCCGCGGCAACGCCGGCTATGCCTGGCAGCGCCAACGCCAGTGCGGCAATAATACCCGGTAGCGACCCAGACCACACGAGCGATCCCAAAGTCGCCGTCACGCGAGCGCCCGATGCCAGCAGCGCGGCCGAAACCACGACCACAGTCCAAACCACGCCGCAGACGACAGCCGCGCCGACCATCAGCGCGCGACGAACCGCGCGGCCGGACGCATCCATGGGGCACGGCGTGAGCGGCTCGCCACGGAGCGAACGACCAACATTTTGCGCATAGTGGTCACAAAACGCCGAGAGCGCCGCCTCGACCGCCGCCGGCTCGGGACGATCTTTTTGAGAGCTGGACAGACAGGCCATCACCACGTCGAACAGCTGGGCTTCGACAAACGCCAGCGCATCGCGTAGCTCCTCGGAATCCGGCTCAAGCCCCAGCTGCTGGGCCTGCTCGGCCGCGGCGAGCGCCACATCGGGCTCACGGCGAAGCAGCTGAGTCAAATCGCAACCGGGCGCATGGGCACCAATGGGATAGTCGGGCCGCGTGTCCATCTTGAGACGGTAGGGGCTCGCGATGTCGCGCGTCTTTTTGCGCGAACCCGAGGTGCCCGAAGTGCTCGGCGCGGCTTCGTATGGCGCGACGCCGGCAATGAGCTCGTAAACCGTGCTTGCCGCGGCATAGACGTCAATCTCCGGCGACATACGCAAGGCGCGCAGGTCGGGAATATCGTCGGTAAGCATCTCGGGCGGGGCATAGGCAACCGTCGCGCGACGCAGCGTGGCATAGCGCTCCGTAAACGACGCCTTGCCGCCGGTACCGGCCACGGCCGACGCAGGCTCGAGCGCCAGCGACGAGCCAAAGTCGATCAGACACAGGTCAAAGGTGCCCTCGGCAAGCTGCCGGTCAAGCGGCAGGCGCGCCGTACGCACCATAATATTAGCGGGCGAGATATCGCGATGGACAAAGCCCTCACCCACCAGGCTCATACGGCAGAGCAGATCGAACAGGTCGCGACCCAGACGCGCCGCCACAAGCGGCGACAAGCGTCCGGCATCGTCCACGGCGAGTCGCGAACGCAAGCGGGCAAGCGTCTCGCCCTCGACCCATTCCATAACAATTGCAGGCACACCGTCGACCTCGCCCCAGCCATAGAGGCGGGGAAAGCCCTTAAGGCCCGAAAGGGCGCGATGGCATTCATATTCCTCGCGAAACGCCGCTTTGAACTTGGCGACCAGCGCCTCATGGGCGGCATCGTCGTCAAACTCATCGCGCGTCGGCAAGATGAGCTGTTTGAGTGCTACGGCCTCGCCTTGGGCGTTGACGGCACGCGTCACGCGGCCGATACCGCCACGGCGCATGGTGGCATCGTCGGCAAACAGTATCGTAAAACGACGCAGATAGGCAGGCAGTTCGTCCTGACCGAGCGCAATGGCCGGCTCAAACCCGTCGACACGCGCCAGGCGCAGGCCGACCATGGGATCGCGACCGAGCGATTGTGGTGTGGTGGATGCAAGATCGGTCATCATAGGGCAAGCGCCGCCACGTTATTGTTGAAGTTACCGAGCGCGACGTCATCATCGCCGTAATGGCCGACCCATTGACATAGGTTGGTGTAACAGCCCCACAGATTGGCATACTGCTGATACCACTTTGACCGGGGCGAGAATGTCTGACGACCGAACTCGGCTCGAATGACAAACATCTCCCCGACCAGGCTGTCGCACGGCCTGGGATCTCCCGTAGAGTTATAGGTCGAAACCACGTCATTGGCACGAGAAACATAGCCGTCGAGCATGTTGTACTTGGTCACAAGCCAACTGTGAATGCTCTCTTCCTCAGCAGCGGAAAGGCCACCGGAGTTTGCATCGTTGTCAGTGTTGCCGCCCGTCGAGCCGCCGTTTCCAGACCCTCCGGCAGAGGAACCCGACCCAGAGCCGCCGCCCGAACTCGACGAATCCGAGCCGGAGCCAGAAGTATCCGAGCTACCGGGCTTTCCGGACTGCTGGGCGTCCTGCTCCTTCTGCTGCTCGACCTTATTCACCGTTGCCGCCACGCTATTGTTGGACAACCGATCGATGATCTTGGTGTTGGTGAGCACGATGGTTTTGCCATTGGCAAGCGTGACTTCGTTGTCCGGGGCCTCGGCGCCGTCCGCGTCGTCGGCGCCAAACACAATATGCGCGACCACACTTGCCCAAGCATATCCAGTCGTGGTGCCCAGATCACTTTTGACCTCATGCCCCACGCGCGGTTCGCGTGCGGCATGTGCCTGCATCATGGACGGCACGGTCATGCCATAGGCAGAAACGCCAGCTATGACCAGCACCAGCGAGCAAGACAGCAGTGCGTACGCCCGCGGCGCCAAGCCCAGTCGGCGTCGCATGCGCACCGCGGTGCCGCGCTTTGTCTGAGTGCCACCGGGCCGCATGCGTTCTCCTCCAACAAAAACACGCCGCTCGGGAGCGGCGCATTCATTCGAATCCATTTTGAGTGTATCAGCGAACCCAAAAGGTTGCGCAACGAATGGGCAAATTAAGGATGCGAGTGGAAGCATCCATGCGATAAGCGGATACAAAGCATCTTTGTTGCACAACAAACTTACAGTCGCACGGGGAAATTATGACTACCCCGTGCGTCGCGAGGAAAACATACGGCAGGAGCAGGCTCGCCACCTAAATCGTGCGACGGGCCTCGATGGCGCGCCCGAGCGTAAGCTCGTCGGCATACTCCAGGTCGCCGCCCACGGGCAGACCGCTCGCCAGACGCGACACCTCGACGCCCAGCGGCTTGATAGTGCGGGCCAGGTAGCTCGCCGTGGTCTCGCCCTCAATATTGGGGTTGGTGGCGATGATGACCTCGTGGATGTCCTCGTGACCCAAGCGTGCCAGCAGCTCGCGAATGTGCAGCTGCTCGGGGCCAATCTTGTCCATGGGGCTGATCACGCCGCCCAATACGTGGTAGAGACCGTGGTAGCTGCCCGTGCGCTCGATCGCCTGGACGTCGCGCGGCTCGCCCACCACGCAAATGCGAGTGGTGTCGCGCATCGAATCCTGGCAGATGGAGCACTCGTCGGCCGTGGCGTAGTTAAAGCAGCGGCTGCAAAAGTGAACCTCCTGCTTAACCTCCAGGATGGCCTCGGCCAGGCGGCGCGCCTCCTCGGCGTCAGCCTCCAACAGGTAATAGGCGATGCGCTGAGCTGACTTGGGACCAATGCCCGGCAGGCGGCCCAGCTCATCGAGCAGTTTTTGCAGACTGTGATTCGCACTCATATATATGCGTGTCTTAGAACGGCATGCCCGGGATGTTGAGGCCGCCGGTGATGGCGCCCATCTGCTTGTTGGCGAGCTCGTTGACGCCGCGGACGGCCTCGTTGACGGCAGCCATGATCATGTCCTGCAGCATATCGACGTCCTCGGGATCGAGCGCATCGGGATCGATGGTGAGGTTGACGAGCTCCATCTCGCCGTTGACGGTCACCTTGACCATGCCGCCGCCGGCAGAGGCGTCGACGGTCTGGGACTTGAGGTTCTCCTGCGCGGCGGCAAGCTGCTCCTGCATCTTGCGGGCCTGCTTCATCATCTGCTGCATGTTCATACCGGCCATGATGGCTCCTTTACGTGCGGCCGCGCGCCGAGCTGCAAGGGCAGCCGGAGCACGGCGGGGCTTTCAAACTCAAAAATCGTACCACGGCGCGGGGCAAGCAAGCGGGGCGGACACGCTACCTCAGTCGATATACATGTCCTCCAATACAAACCACGCGCAAAGATTATGCAAGGCCGAATTATGCAAGGTTGCATAATATCGCATACTCAATCTAGTAGAGCCGAATCCGGCATTTCATGTGTGCCACTAAATAGCTAAATGCCAAACCGCTGCTCGAGGCGGAGCACATGGCGGCAGAGTATAATTTGATTGTCATAGATAGCAATTTTGAGGTGCCCCATGAATGCCCCCGACGCGCTCCAAAACATCCGCTCAAAACACCCCGCTCTATATTTGGTTATCTATCTCTTTGCCGGCTGGGCATTGCTGGTTGTCGTCACCAACGCTATAGCCTTTGGAGCAGAACTGTTAGTAGCCAGCTCGGACCAGCCCACCGTCAAATGGGAAGCGACCGATGAGTGCACCGATGGAACCCGAACCATTTACTACAACAGCCCGTCCCTCTACCAAGAGTTCAAGGTCAAGATAAAGGACTCCAAGATTGTCGGTGCCGAACCAGGCGCTTTCTTGACAATCGGAGCAACCCTCGACGCCGAGCAAGTCGAGTACACGGACAGCCGCGCGACGTATCGTGTCGACCTCAGCACCCTAGGCCGACCGTCACGCATCTGCCTGCTCGAATGCGAGACACACGGCACCACGCTACACATGTCCGAAATACAGATGCGCCCGGACAAAAGAAAGTGATATATGGCCGAGTCGGAAGAGACTAGGCATAGACTCGTCCGCCTTCGTAGGCAAAACGCAGGATGAGCGGGGCATTGTTGCGCACGAAATCATCGAGTTCTTTGAGGTTCGCTTCGCTAAAGCCCTCGTGTGACACCCAATTGAATGCCGGCAAGATGCACTCCGCCGTGTCAAAACCCCAATCGCGTGGGCGCTCCACAACGACCTTCACCGTATTGTCCTCACGGACTTCGGAATACGAAACCTGCGTATCGTCCTCAAGGCGGACATATTCCCACATCATAAGCTCGCTCCGTTCAAAGACGTCTCTTCTTGAGCAGTATACCCGCCTGTACAGCTACTCCACCGGTTTGAAGATGGTGGACTGACCGAAGACGCTGCGGATGAGGGCTTTGGCCTCGTCCTCGGTCTGCGGGATGCATGGGGCTGCGCCCTGATGGCCGAAGGGACTGCCCGCGCCGGGGTTGGACTCCCAGGGAGCTGCAGGAGCGTCCTCCTCTTTGGGGGCAGTTGCAGCGGGCTTGGGCGCGGGCGTCGCACCCGGCACGTCGAACGGAGGCAGATCGTCCCCGCTCGCATCGCCTGCAAAGCCGCCGACCATGGCGTCATCGTAGGGCACCTGCTCGGATTCCCACGGTGCAGACTGCGCAGACGGCTGAGCCTTGGGAGCGGACGTGCGCTCGGGCGCTCGGGGTGCGGGCTCGGTCGGGAGCTTGCCCGTGGCAGGAGCGCCAGCGGGGTTGTCGGAGCGCAGCCAGGGGGCTTTGCCCAGGTCGGATGACTTGGGCGCAGGCGCGGCGGCGGGCTTGGGCGCGGGGACCGGAGCAGCCTGTTTGGGCGCAGCGGGTTCAGGCGCCGACGGGGTCGGTGCCGCTACCGGTGCCGCTTTTGGCTGCGTCGCGCTGACGTTCGAGGATGCAGGGGCCGCCGAGGACACGGGTTGCGGGTCCGCAGATGCCGCAGCCCGTGCAGATGGAGAATGCTCCTCATGTTGAGGAGCCAGCGTGCCACCTCCATCCAGGACGTAGTCGACGGTGCGACGACCGAAGACCGCACTGACTATCGGCAGGACCACCGACTGCGTGTCGGCGCGTCCGAGCATCTTGATGGCAAAGGTCGAGCCCGCGGGGAACGAGACCGTGAGCTTGGAGCCGTCGTCTGCTGTGGCGCGGGCATTGAGCAAAAGCCCTGCGTAGGAGGCCTGACGAGCCTTGACGCGTTCGACGACCTCGGCCCATTTGCGCTGGAGCTCACCGGCATCCTCGACCGCGGGGGTCTCGGCGGCACCAGCGGCAGCAACCTGGGCGGCGGTGTTGGGCTGGGGCTTAGGTGCCGGAGCGGTGGCAGGCGCGGGGGCTGCAACGGGCTGAGGCGTCGGAGCCGGCGCAGACTGAGGTGCAGACGCTGCAGGCTTGGAAGCCGACACGGACGCAGAACGGGGCGCAGGCTGAGCCGCCGGAGCGGCAGCACCACGGTCCCAAGGCATACCGCCCTGGCGCGCGGACGTATCAGCGGTGGTAGCAGATGCCGCCGGAGTAGCGGCTCGGGCACCCGAGATCAGCGTCGGCTGCTGGGCAGCAGCGGGTACGGATGCTGCAGGCGCGGTGGCCTGAGCAGCAGCCACGCTCGCCGGCACGGCGCCGTTGGCAACCATGGCCTCCAGACGCGCCACGCGCTCGGCCAATGCCTCAATCGTTAAATCAGCCTCGGGACGTGCCAGACGCGTGCAGGCAATCTCGAGCACCAGGCGCACGTCGCTCGCGCCCCTCATCTCCAGTGCGGCATCGTCGAGCATCGTCAGCACGCGGGCCAGGCGGTCGGCAGGATGCTCGCCAAAGGCAGCGGCCTCGGCAGCAAGCGCCTCGGCCTGCTCGGAGCCGCCCTCAAACAGCTCGGCACGGGCACCGGCAACGCAGGCAACGTACACGTCACGCACATGCGCTACCAGGTCGCGCGTCAGCTCCAGCAGGTCGTTTCCTTCCTCGACCTGCGCACGGATCAGTCCATAGAGCTCGGCAACATCGCGATCGGCAATGGCGCGGGAAAACTCGCCCAGAATCTGGTCCGAAACCTCGCCTAAAAGCGAGCGGGCATCGTCCGCATGCACAGAACCGTTGCCAAAAACGCTCAGCTGCTCCAGCGTGGAGAGCGCGTCGCGCATGCCGCCCTTGGCATGGCGCGCCACGATGGCGAGCGCCTCGTCGTCGTAATCGAAGCCCTCCTGCTCGCATACGTATGCCAAGCGATGCTCAATATCCTCGTTGCCGATGCGATGGAAATCGAAACGCTGGCAGCGCGAGAGGATGGTCTCCAGAATCTTTTGCGGGTCGGTGGTGCACAGCACAAAGATCACGTGCGCCGGCGGCTCCTCGAGCGTCTTGAGCAGCGCGTTGAACGCCGCCGTCGTGAGCATGTGAACCTCGTCGATGATATAGATCTTGTACTTGCCGCGCACCGGGGCAAAGTTGACGGAGTTGATGATCTCCTCGCGCACATTGTCCACGCCCGTGCGGCTTGCGGCATCGAGCTCGTAGACATCGGGGTGGTTGCCCTCGGCGATGAGCTCGCACTCCTCACAGGTGCCGTCGGGCATGCAGCCGCTTGCACCCTCGGCGCGCGCCGCCTCGGCGTTGCGACACAGTAGCGCCTTGGCCAGAATGCGCGCCATGGTGGTCTTGCCCGTGCCGCGCGGTCCGCAGAACAGGTACGCGTGGGACAGACGCCCCTCGGTGATGGCGTGCTCGAGCGTCGAGACGATATGCTGCTGGCCCACCACGGAGTCGAAGGTGAGCGGGCGATACTTTCGGTACAACGATTCCATGGGTGCTCCCCCGGGTATACTGAGTCTTGTTGCCGCGACGGCCATGCGGTCGCACGGCATACTTCACTCATAATAACCCGTACGGCGAGCCCGCCGCGATAGGAGTCCAAAGAGCATGGCAGACGCAGAGAGCAACCTCGTTCCCTCCGAAGCAGCCGACCAGGTCGAGGTCGCGCTCGAGAAGCAGGCCGCAGCCGACGACGGCATCCTGTACCTCAACGAGTACCAGTACGAAAACGACCTGGTCACCGACTTCGCCCGCCTGGTCGCCTCACCCAGGCGTCGCGGCTCGCTGTATGTCGCCGCGGCAATTGCCGCGCTGCTCGGCATTGGCATGCTGGTGGCCGGCGGCAACTGGATCAAGTTTGGCGTCGTCCTGATCGTATTCGGCGCCTTTTTGGCCTGGTGGAGCAAAAACCTGCACCACACCCTCGCCCGCGACTTTATCGATGCCGTCGAGGCCGACGAGTCCATGGGTGGCCGCTATCGCCGCGTCGCCGCCAACGAGGACGGCCTGATGGTTTGGGGCAAGAGCGGCAAGTCGCAGTTCTTCCCGTTTGAAAAGCTCGACCACGTGCTCGACGGCGAGCACATCTTTGTAGCCATGTTCGCCGACCAGGGCGTGACGATTCCTAAGGACACCTTTGTCCGCGGCGATGCCGAGCGGTTTGGTCCCTTCCTTAAGGCGCGCATCAACAAAAAGCTCCGCATCGAGACCAAGAAGAAGAAAATGAAGGCCGAGAAGGCCGCAGCCGAAGCTAAGCAGGGCGACAAGGCCCAGGAGACCAAGCGCAAGCAGAAGAAGAACAAGAAGAAGCGCTAAGGCCAAGCCAGACAGGCAGCCTCGCATCCCGCTATCCTCCCCATGCACCCGAGCGTGCTACACTAGCAGCATCTATGCCACCGCGAACGGCTCGGCCCCGCGCCCGCCGCTCGCAAACGAACTTTAAACGCACGAGGGTTGGCCATGCCGCTTTTCTCGCAACATACCGCCCGGTTCTCGCCGGACGTTCCTTTGGAGGGCACCAGCTCTCGCGAGCTGCTCAAGCGGTACCAGCCGCTCGAGACACTTGCGACCGGCGGTTTTGGCTCCATCGAGATCTGCCGCGACACGCACCTGCGCCGCCGCGTCGCCATTAAACGCATCCCCCTTATCAACGGTGCCGGCATGCCCGCTAGCGACATCATGGATGTCCTGCGCGAGGCGCACACTGCCGCCATGCTTCAACATCCCAACATCGTGCAGGTCATCGACTTTACGCACGACACAGCCTATGCCTACCTGGTTATGGAATATGTCGATGGCATGTCGCTGGCCGAGTTTTTGCACCGCGCGGACGGCCACTCACTTACCTTTGACGAGGCCGCGGCCATTGCCGATGCCCTGGGCCAGGCGCTCACCTTCGCCCACAGTAATGGCGTACTCCACCTGGACATTAAGCCCGCCAACGTGCTCATCGACCACTCGGGCAATGTAAAGCTCACCGACTTTGGCATGGCGCGGCTGTCGTCCGCCGGTGGCTTTGGCGGCTCACGCGGCGGCACCATCGGCTACATGCCGCCCGAGCAGCTCGATATCGAGACCGGCACGGTCGACGAGCGCGCCGATGTCTTTGCCCTCGCCTGTGTGATCTACGAGGGCCTGTGCGGCAGCGCTCCTTTTATGGCGGCCACGCCCGCCGACTCGCTCGGCCGCATCATCGGCGGCGCCACCTATCCCAGCGAGCTGATACCACACTTTCCCCCGGGAGCCGAGGCCGCGCTCATGAGCGCGCTCTCCCCCATGCCGCAGGACCGCCCCAACAGCATCGAGGCATTTTGCGACCAGCTCCTTGCCGGTCTGGGCAGCGTGCGCGAAGGCCGTCGCAGCCTGGAGCAAATGGTTGGCGAACTTTCGGATGACGAGCAGGAGCTCGACGATATCGAGCCGTCGCACTACGAGGACGACACCATCGAAGTCGACCCCGCACTCGGCTGGGCAGGCACGCGCTGGAGCCATGCGCGCGACTACGCCATGCACGCTATCTCGGCGCTAACGTGCGGCGCCTTTAGCTTTTTGCTGATGCAGACGGCCGGCGTCGCGGCGCTTCCCGGCCTGGTCATTGCGGCTATCGCGATCGGAGCGGCGGCCGGCCTGGCCCCCCAGATTGGCTCGGCCATCTCGGCTGTGGGCTTTTTGGTGCTCATGGCAAACGCCACCATGCAGGCACAGGGCGTCCTGTCGATGTTGCCCGTCGCGGTGATCTTTGCCGCCGCCATGTCCGGTTGGTGGATCGCCTGGGGTCGCACCGAGGCTGCCGCGAGCGCCGCACTCACCTGTGCACTCGCGCTTGGCTGTCTGACCGGCAATACCTTCCTGGCAGCTGGGGTCACCGCCGGCGTCGCGTCATTTTGGCTCGGCCCGGCAAGCGCCGCCGCGGCAACGGGCATGGGCGCACTTTTTGCCCGTCTGGCCACGGTCGCGCTTTCAGCCGGAGGCGTGCTGGGGCTCGGTAACGTTGCCGCAGCGCTGGGAGACCCACTCCTTTGGGCTGCCTTTGTGCTGGTAGCGGCAACTGCCGCGGCGTCATCTGCGCTGCTCAACGCCCATGCCAAGCGTGCCGATCAGGGCTCAAACCTTGCCGTAATCGCCGCCATCGCTGTCGCCGGCATCGGCTGCGCAGCGGCGTCCTGTCTTGCACACCATATGGAAATTGCCAGCCTTGCAGCCGCGGTCGTCGCCAAGGCGGCGGTTGCGGGAACCCTATCCTCTATAATCGTTGGGATATGCCTATATTTGCTCGGATACCAAAGAACCTATACGGAGAGTGATCTTTCGTGAACTTCCTGAACATCTTCGAGGACCACGTGGCCGGCATCTTCGGTGCCACCCGTGCCCCGTTCTCCTTTAAGAAGCTTGCCAAGCAGGCCGCTCGCGACATGGAGGATCAGACTCTGGTGATCAACGGCGTCAACACGGCGCCGGCACTCTATACCATCCTGATCGCCGCCGACGACGATCCCATGCTCGCCCCGTTCTACCCCGAGCTTTCGCGCGAGGTCCGCGAGTTTGTGAAGGCGCAGGCCGAAAAGCGCCGCTATGTCTTTGTCGGCGAGCCCCTCGTGCGCTTTATGATCGATCCGCAGCTGCGCGCCGGCAAGTTCTCGGTCTTTGCCGAGAACGTCGATGCCCCCACGCTCGGCCGCCTGTACGAAGAAGAGCGCGCCTATCAAAACGGTCTGGGCCAAAACAGCTCCGCGGCAAGCCGTGCCGTCAGCGCCCCGCGCGCCGGCCAGCAGCAGTTTGCTGCCCCGCAGCAGCAGCGCCCCGCCGCCATGCCCCAGCAGCAGCCGACGCCTCGCGCCGCCGCTCCCGACCCGCTTGCCGTGGCAGACCCCTTCGCGCCTAGCGTCCCCGACCCCGCCGCAGCACCCATCCCGGTGCCGCAGACCGTCTCGCGCGACGCGCTTGCCGGCATGGGCGGAGCCGCCGCGACCGGTGCCGCCGTGGGCCTAGGCGCCGCAGCCGGCATCGCCTCCAACATGGCGAGCACTCGCGCCCCGCAGCGCCCGCTCGCCCAGCTCGTCGACGTCGTGAGCGGCGAGAGCCATAGCATCACCTCCGCACAGGTGACTATCGGTCGCGAGCGCTCGGTTTCCGATATTGCCCTGCGCGACCCCAACGTGTCGCGCCGCCACGCCCAGCTCACCTTTACGGGCTCGGATTGGTCGATCGAGGACCTCAATTCCACCAACGGCACGCTCGTCAACAACCGCCGCATTACGCGCTGCCCGCTGCGCAACGGCGATCTGCTGACGTTTGGCCTGAGCACCTTTGAATTTAGGGGATAGTCGCTTATGAACATCGATATCGTCCTTTTTGCAGGCCGCATCGTCCTGGTCGCCCTGCTCTATATCTTCCTGTTCGCCGTCATGAAGACCGGCGTGGGACTTGTGCGCGGACAGCGCCGCGACTCGGCTATCTGGACGATCGATGTGGACAAGGGCCCGCGCGGCATCCGTGGCATCCACGTAGACATGCTCGGCCCCGTCATCGTCGGTCGCTCGCCATCTTCGGACATCTGCATCAACGAACCGTTCGTCTCGGCCTCGCATGCGCGCTTTTCGCTGCAGGGCCCGGCGCTCATCATCGAGGACCTCAACTCGCTTAACGGCACGCTCGTCAACGGCCGCCAGCTCGTGGAGCCCGCGACGCTGCGCGAGGGCGACGAAGTCCAGATTGGCGATGTGGTCATGAAGGTGAACCGTCGATGATCGACGAGGAGAACAAGTCCGCAACTATGACCGAGGCACCGGCCGCCGCCACAGCTGCGCCGGCCCACGCCGCTCCGGCGGGCTCCGCACCCGTGGAGCCCGAGGACACCGTGTTCTCCCTGCCTCTTTCGCATGTAACGCATGATATTTCGGATCTCGCCGATAACGAGGACGAAGAGGATGCCGTAGCGGCGCCCATCGGCGCACATGCTGCGGAACAGCCCACAGCGCCCGAAGCAGCCCCGGCGCCGGCTCACTTTGCAGAGCCCGTCGCCGCGGCAATTAACGAGAGCGCTGCGGTGTTTGCGGCACCCGAGCCCGCCGCGCCGGCGTTTCCCATAGCCCCGGCATCCGAGGTTGCGCCCGCGTCTACGCCGGCGCCCGAGCCTATAGACGTCAGCCCGCAAGACGACGAGTCGACCGCCCGCGTGTCCGAGGAGCCCGACTCCCCGGACACCGGCGATTCCGAATCAAACGCCGAGACCGACACCGTCTCTCCCGGTGACACAGCCGAAATCGACGTTGCCGCCGTTGAGGCCAAGCTCAAAGACCCCGGCTCGACCATGAGCTTTGAGCCCCTGACCGAGGAGCGCATCGAGACCGACTCGACCTATGATGCCGGCACCACCACGCAACTCATGTGGGGCGCCCGCTCCGACGTTGGCTGCGTACGCCCGCACAATGAGGATTCCTACCTGGTGCAGTCGCCGCTCTTTTGCGTATGCGACGGCATGGGTGGTCACGCTGCCGGCGAGGTGGCCTCTTCCATCGCCGTTGAGACTATTGCCAAGACGGCCCCGCAGTCCGCCGACGCAGCACGCCTGGCGGCAGCCGTCGAGGCAGCTAACGCCGCCGTAATCGAGGCGGCCCTGAACGGCCTAGGCAAGCCCGGCATGGGCTGCACAGCCACTTGCGCCTATATCGAAAACGACACGCTCGCCATCGCCCACGTGGGCGACTCTCGCGCCTACCTGCTCCACGAGGGCACGCTCATCCGCGTGACCCGCGACCACTCCTACGTGGAGGAGCTCGTGGACGCCGGCGAGATCACGGCAGACGAGGCTCGCGTCCACCCCAACCGTTCGGTCATCACCCGTGCGCTGGGCTCAGACCCCGCCATGTATGCCGACCACTTCACTCTGCATATCGAGGAAGGCGACCGCCTGATCCTGTGCTCTGACGGCCTTTCGAGCATGATTCCCGATAGCGATATCGAGAACATCGCCACGCAGTCCTCAACCGCGCAAATCTGCGTCGACAACCTAGTGGACGCGGCGCTTGCCGCCGGCGGCCACGACAACGTGACCGTAGTAGTCGTTGACCTGGTTGACGATGGCGTTATGCGCGAGGCGCAACGCGTGCGTCGCCGCAACATTACTATCGCCGCCATCCTGGCCCTCGTCTTTGTGCTGGCAGCTGGCATCTGGGCCTACACGGGTGTCACCGGCTCGTACTACCTGGGTACCCACCAGGGCAATGTCGCCGTCTGGCGCGGCCTGCCCGGCAAGCCGCTCGGACTCAAGCTTCACTGGCTCGAAAGCGAAACCAGTATTAAGCTGTCCGACCTGCCCGAAGACACGCAAAACCGCCTCAAGGCGGGCATTCCGCAAACAAGTGTCGACGATGCGCAGGACACGATATCCAAGTACCGCCACCAGATCGACGAGGAGCAGACCCGCCAGGTGATCGACGCGCAAACGATTCGCGACAACACCAATCAGGGATCGACCTCCGAATCAGATTCCGAGAAAACCGCCGAACAGTCCGCCGAGGCCGAAGCCTCCGAAAAGAACTAGAAAGGGAGTGCCGCTTATGAGTCGCCGCAACACCGAGCTGCTCTTGCTCATCGCCTCGGCGTTCCCCGTCATCCTACTGTATGCGATGTACGTCCTCACCGCGGGCGCTGCCATCTCCTTTGAGACGCTCGCCGTACCGATCGGCCTCTTTGCCGCCTTTGCCGCGGCCCACATTGCCGTGCGCATCTTGGCGCCCGGTGCCGACCCCGCTATCCTGCCCATTGTCTTTGTGCTTTCGGGCATCGGCATCACGTTCGTGACGCGTCTCGCCCCCGCTCTCGCCATCTCACAGCTCATCATCCTGTTTGTCTCGGTGGCGCTCATGGTGGGAACGCTCGCGTTGGTTAAGAACCTCGACGTAGTCATGCGCTACAAGTACACCTTTGGCATTATCGGCATCATTCTGCTGATGCTGCCTATCTTTATCGGCACCACGATCTCGGGCTCCAAGCTGTGGATTCGCATCGCGGGCTTTACCATCCAGCCCGGCGAGTTCGCCAAAGTCTTTATCGTGCTGTTCCTGGCCGGGTACCTGGCCGAGAACCGCGAGCTGCTCTCCATCTCCAACCGCAAGATCCTAGGCTTTAAGATCCCTCGCCTGCGACTGCTGCTGCCGCTGTTTGCCGTGTGGGGCGTGTGCCTACTCGTTGTCGTCTTCGAACGCGACCTGGGTTCGGCCGTGCTGTTCTACACCATCTTCTTGCTGATGCTCTACGTTGCCACGGGTCGATTCTCGTATGTCGTTATCGGCCTTGCGCTCTTGGCCGTCGGCGCCGTGGGCGCCTACAAGTTCCTGTCGCACGTTCAGGTGCGCTTCCAAGTTTGGGTCGATCCGTTTAAGGACGCCCAGGGCCAGGGCTACCAGATCGTCCAGTCGCTCTTCTCGCTTGCCGATGGCGGTCTGGTCGGTGTTGGCATCGGCAACGGCATGGCCAACAACATCCCTGTCGTCGAGTCCGACTTTATCTTCTCTGCCATCGGCGAGGAGATGGGCCTTTTGGGCGGCGGCGCCGTGCTCATCCTGTTTATGCTCTTTGCCGTGCGTGGCCTCACCACGGCTGCCCGCGCTAAATCCGACCTCGCCGCCTTTAGCGCCACGGGCCTTACGGCCGCCATCAGCTTCCAGGCCTTTTTGATCGTGGGCGGCGTTACCCGCCTGATCCCGCTGACCGGCGTCACCCTGCCCTTTATGAGCCAGGGCGGTTCCTCGCTGCTGGCGAGCTTTATCATCGTCGCGCTCCTGCTGCGCGCCGGTGACGAGGCGACCGGACGCGAGGCCGAGCTTACCGGCACCGGCACCATGGCTGCCATCACCGATGATCAGGTCGCATCTGCCGCCGCCCCGACGGGCACGCGCTTTGCCACCTCGTCTTCCTACGGCAGCGGCAGCCATTCCGTCGGCTCGCGCATGCGCCGTCGCCTGCTCGACACGCCTGAATCCGGTGTGCTCGGCCGCGTTGCGCTCGCCAACCGTCTAACCCGTGCGGTGCTCGCCTTTACGGCGCTGTTCGCCATCCTTATCGGCAACCTCACCTATGTCCAGGTCATCAAGGCCAAGGACTATCAGGATATGCCGACCAACAACCACACTATCGCCCGCTCCAAGTACATCCAGCGCGGTTCCATCATCACGTCCGACGGCGTGACGCTGGCCGAGTCGCTGCAGCAGGAGGACGGCACCTACGTACGCTCCTACCCCAACGGCAACCTGGCAGCGCACGTGGTTGGCTACGTGAGCCAGCAGTATGGCACCACCGCCATCGAGAGTGTCATGAACGACACGCTCACCGGTTCTAAGGACTACTCCAGCTGGAACAACGCCATCGCGTCGCTCGCGGGCCAGACCCAGCCGGGCAACACCGCCAAGCTCACCATCGACTCGCGCATCCAGACGGCGGCCGAGCAGGCACTCAAGGGCTTTAAGGGCGCTGTAGTGGTCATCGACCCGCGTACCGGCGCGGTGCTCGCATGTGCCAGCTCGCCCACCTACGACAACACCAACATCGACGCCCTACTGCAGACGGGCGGCGGCGAGGACGGCTCTATGTACAATCGCGCCATGGACGCGCTGTACACGCCGGGCTCCACGTTTAAGGTCGTTACGCTTTCCGCGGCACTCGAGACCGGCACCGCCAGCCTTACCAGCACCTACCAGGCGCCCGGCTCCATGGACATCGGCAACGCGCCGGTCACCAACTATGCCAACGAGAGCTACGGCACCATCAGCCTGCAGCAGGCCTTTGCCGTGTCCTCCAACGTCGTCTTTGGCCAGGTGGCAAACGAAGTTGGCGCAAACACGCTCGTGCAGTTTGCCAACGCCTTTGGCTACGGCCAAAAGCTCGGCCAGGACCTGACCTCCACAGCCTCCATCATGGCCGACCCGTCGCTCATGACCGAGTGGGAGACCGCCTGGGCCGGCGCCGGCCAGCCTGTCGGCATGGACCACACGCCCGGCCCGCAGACCACCGTCATGCAAAACGCCGTGATTGCCGCCGCCATCGCTAACAGTGGCGTGGTCATGGACCCGTACTTTGTAGCCCAGGTACTCGCCCCGGACGGAACTGTGGTCAAGACCACGCAGTCCCGCTCGCTGGGTCAGGCCGTCAGCTCCGCCACGGCCGACCAGGTCAAGCAGGCCATGCTCGCCGTCGTCCAGTCCGGTACCGGCACCGATGCCCAGGTCCCCGGCGTCAAGGTCGCCGGCAAGACCGGCTCGGCCGAGATCGGCGGCACCAACGTCAACTCGATGTTCGTTGGCTTTGCACCTTACGATTCACCCACGGTCGCCATCTCGGTGGCCTTGGAGGATTACGACAAACACGACGTCAAGGCGGCCAAGATTGCCGGCATCGTCCTGACCGCGGCGCTCGCCGCACAGGGAGCGTGATGCCCATGATCGAATCGGACACCCGAGGCGCGCCGCGGCCGAAGAGTTAGCGGCAACGCGCCACACGGCCCCAGCGGCCACATCGTAGGTACTACACACATCGTTGAGCGAATAGTTATGTTAGGAGCAGGAATGGAACAGAGGGTCCTCGGGGGAAGATACCTCCTCAAGGATAAGGTGGGGACAGGCGGCATGGCGACCGTCTACCGTGCACAGGACCAGGTCCTCGACCGCACGGTAGCCGTCAAGATCATGCTGCCGCAGTATGCTGGCGACGCAACCTTCGCCGCACGCTTTAAGCAGGAGGCCCAGGCAGCAGCCGGTCTCTCCTCCCCCTATATCGTGGGCGTCTACGATTGGGGCAAGGACGGCGACACCTATTACATCGTCATGGAGTACCTGCGCGGTACCGACCTTAAGAGCGGCATCAAGAGCCACGGCGCCCTCGACCCCAAGAAGGTCGCCCAGATCGGCTCGCAGATCAGCTCCGCGCTTTCGGTCGCTCACAAGCACGAGATCATCCACCGCGACATTAAGCCGCAGAACATCATGGTGCTGCCCGACGGCAACATCAAGGTGATGGACTTTGGCATCGCGCGCGCCAAGAACAGCCACCTCACGCAAGACAACAACGTGCTGGGAACCGCCCACTACGTCAGCCCCGAGCAGACCCGTGGTCAGGACCTCGGCCCCACCTCGGATATCTACTCGCTGGGCGTCGTGATGTATGAGTGCGCCACCGGCCGCGTTCCCTTTGACGGTGACGACGCTATCTCGGTCGCACTCAAGCAGGTCAACGAGCTGCCTATTCCGCCGAGCCAGATCAACTCCGGTGTCGACGCCGACCTTGAGCGCATCATCCTCAAGTGCATGGAGAAGGACCCGGCAAACCGCTTCCAGACCGCCGACGAGCTGCGTCAGGTGCTCAACAGCTACCTGTCGGGCCGTGCCGTCAACATCTCGGAGCCCACGCGCATCATCGGTGCCCCCGGTGAGCTGGGCGCCACCAAGACTCGCGAGCTTTCCGATCAGACGCGCGCCATGGTGCGTCCCGTCTCGGGCATGAGCGGCCAGAATACCGCCCGTAGCTCGGTTTCGGGCTCCACCGGCTCCTACGAGGTCGAAAAGCCCAAATCCAACAAGAACAAGATCATCGCCGCCGTGGTGGCAGCCGTTGCCGTCATCGGTATCGTGGTGGCCTTTGCCACAGGACTCTTTGGCGGCGAGCAGGTCACCGTGCCCGATGTGCTAGGCAAGGACCAGCAGACTGCCGTCGAGCAGATCAAGGAAGCCGGCCTCGAGGTCGGCACCATCGACCAAAGCTACAACGACGATGTCGACGAGGGCAAGGTCGCCGAGCAGACGCCCAACGGCAACACCAAGAAGGCCAAGGGCACCAAGGTGAACCTGGTAATCTCCAAGGGCCCCAAGCCCTCCGAGAAGGTCGAGGTTCCCCGGCTGGTCGGCCTGACCAAGGACCAGGCAGAAGCCGCGCTGGCAAGCGTTGGCCTGAAGGGCAACGCCTCCGAGGAGGCCAACGAGGCCGATGAGGGCCAGGTCTTTGAGCAGGGCACCGAAGCCGGTAAGGAAGTCGAGAAGGGCACGACCATCTCGTACAAGGTCTCCAGCGGTCCTGACACCACCTCCGTCCCCGATCTGACCGACATGACCGAGGCCCAGGCGCGCAACGCCCTCGATATGGCAGGCTTTGGCGTCGACGTGAGCTACCAGGAGAACGATTCGGTTACCGAGGGCACCGTGATTAGCTGGAACCCCAGCGGCAAGCAGAAGCCTGGCGCCACGATTACCGTCGTCATTGCCAAGAAGTCCGGCAAGGCCAGCGTTCCGGGCAACCTGTACGGCAAGAGCATCTCCGCGGCCGTCACCGCGCTCAACACCGCCGGGTTCTACAACATCGCATTCTGCGATCAGAACGGCAACCCCGTGAGCGGCAATGAAAACGCCACCGTTACGGGCGTCTCCCCCACCGGCAAACAGTCCACCGACAGCACGATTACGCTGACGGTTTCGATTTCTGGCTCTGGTACTGATTCAGGCGACGATTCCGGTACGACCAACTAGTCATCAAGACGTTGCCCACAGCGGCTGCTGACGCAAATACATTCGCTCAATTGCGCCCGTTTGCTCCCCCTGCAAACGGGCGCTTTCTTCATCTGAAGTAGCGAAAACCACGGCATACCTTTAAACCAGAAGAGCCCGGCACCATAGCGGTACCGGGCTCGATATTCCTCTGGTGCCCCCGGGCGGATTCGAAAACTCCCCCCGCGGGGAAATTGGTGACGCGGGTGTCGACGGTCCGAATCCGGCCTTTAGACCAGAAGAGCCCGGCACCGTGGTGGTACCGGGCTCGGCAAATCTCTGGTGCCCCCGGGCGGATTCGAACCGTCGACACCCGCTTTAGGAGAGCGGTGCTCTATCCCCTGAGCTACGGAGGCATGTTGTACTAGTGTAGCAGATTTGCGCCACTACCATGCAGCGCATAGCCACTCTTCGAGATAGTCGCCTGGGACGTTCTTTAATGACTAGTCGATTAAGAACGTCCCAGGCGACTAGTCGCCTTTATGGAAGAGGCTTTTGATGACGGAGGGGATGCTCTTGGCGCCCTTGGCCGTCACATCGATAAAGTCGGGCGAACGAACGAGCTTGTCCTCGTCAATGTACTTACGCACCGCGCGAAGCGTTTCCTTGTCATTGCGCGTCGAAAACGTAAAGTGGCCATTCTCTTTGGTAAAGATGGCAAAACGCGTAATCTTCTTGGTGCCGCGCAAAACCTCGGCGGCAATATAGTCGACCTCGTCCCACGGGATTTGGATATAATCCTCGGGATTACGCTCGTTATAGTACTCAAACGCCTTATTGCCCACCATCACGTTACCGTGACTGGTAAGCCCCATCAGGCAGGTTGCCGGCGTTGCCAAATCGACCGTGCTGTTCTGAGATTGCGCCATACGCGCCTCGCCCTCCAATAAAAACAATCGGACCGCATCCAGTGTACCCACCGGGTGCGGTCCGTTTCAATGGCTCAAAAGCCCTTGCCTAGCAACTCTCGGTCTTAAGCCGAAGCGTGCTTACATGAAGCCGCAGACGCGACCGATGATGCCGACGGCGAAGAGAGCCAGGATGATGACGATCGGGCTGACCTTCTTCTTGAGGAGCTTGCAGACCAGAAGGGTCAGGCACACGGCGGCAAGGCCGGGGATGAGCTGATCGAGGTTGGCCTGAAGCGTGGTGACCTTCACCGGGTCGAGTGCGTTGGCACCGACAGAGCTGTACATCGTCAGTGCCTGCTTGATGCCCTCAGAACCGGCGGGCAGGTTGGCCCAGTCGATATAGGCGCCAGCAGACTGCGTGACCTTGGAGACGACCGGGGTGAAGGAGATGGACACCCAGCGCTCGACCAGGGCGCCGATGATGAACATACCCAGGATGGAAGCACCCTCGGTGACCTTGCCCATCAGACCGCCGGAGAGGTCCTTGGCGATGGAGGAGCCGACCTTGTAGCCAAACTCCTGCGTGTACCACAGGAAAGCGTAACGGATGATGTTCCACGCGAAGAAGAACAGCAGCGGACCGGCGATGCTGCCGGACAGGGCCAGGGAAGCGCCCAGTGCGCCCAGAATCGGGCGAAGGGTGAACCAGAAGGCGGGGTCGCCGACGCCGGCGAGCGGGCCCATCATACCGACCTTGACGCCCTGAATGGCGACATCGTCAATCGGAGCACCGTTGGCGCGCTCCTCCTCGAGGGCGAGGGTAACGCCAATGACGGGGGCGGAAACATAGGGGTGGGTGTTATAGAACTCCAGGTGGCGCTTAAGAGCGGCAATCTGGTCATCCTTGCTGGTGTAGAGCTTCTTGATCGCAGGGATCATTGCGAAGCACCAGCCGCCGTTCTGCATACGCTCGTAGTTCCACGAGCCCTGAAGGAACTGATGACGGAAGCAAACCTTCTTGCGGTCAGCCTTGGTGAGCTGAATCTTGTTCTCTGCCATATGTATCACTCCCCTCCTACTCGTAATCGTTCAAAATGTCGCCGAGCGGGTCGCCGGAGCCACCGCCCATGCCGCCACCCTGCTTGGCCAGATCCTTAAGGCCAAGGTAGATGAGGGCAAGGGAGATGCCGATGAGGCCAAGGGCGATCAGCGTGAGCTGAGGGATGGCAGCAAGGACAAAGCCGAGGATGAAGAACGGCCAGGTCTCCTTGGTGGCCATCATGTTGATGACCATGGCGTAACCGACGGAAGCGACCATGCCGCCGCCGACAGCCATGCCGCCGGACAGCCAATCGGGCATAGCGTTAAGCGCGTTGGTAACGGCCTCGGCCGGGATGATGCACAGAAGTACTGCCGGGATGGCGATACGAACACCCTGCATGAGGATGCCGGCGTACTGCCAACGCTCGATGCCGGCGAAGTCGCCCTTCTCGGCGCAGGCGTCCATGCCGTGAACCATAGCGGTAGCCAGGGTACGGCAGATCATGGTCAGGAACAGACCAGCGACCGACAGCGGGACGGCGACGGCGATGGCGGCGGTAACGGCCTTGGCCGAATCGGTGGCGCCACCGTTGAGGGCGAGCACCATGATGATCGAAGAAGCGACCGAGGCCAGAGCGGCGTCAGGCGCGACGGCGGCGCCGACGTTAGCCCAGCCAAGGGCCATCATCTGGAGCGAACCGCCCAGGAGGATGCCCTCCTGAAGGTGACCGGTTACGAGACCGATAAGCGTGCATGCCACGAGCGGCTGATGGAACTGGAACTCATCCAGAATGCCTTCCATACCGGCAAGCAACGCGACAATCGCAACAAGCAGAATAGTGATTGCAGACATGTATCGGACCCTCCTTTACTATGCTTGAGCGGCCAGTTCGGCCTTAGCTTTCTTCAACATGGCGTCGAGATCCTCGGAGGAATCCGAAGGAACCTTGCGGACCTCGAACTTGACGCCCTTGGCCTTGAGAGCCTCGATGGTCTTGACATCGTCATCGCCCATAGCGACAGCGTTGGTGACGACGACCTTGCCCTTGGAGTGGGCCATGGAACCGATGTTGGCTTCCTTGATGTCGACGCCGGCCTCGATGGCCCTGAGCAGATCCTGCGGGTTCTCGAACAGCAGCATCGCCTTGGTGTCGCCAAAGCGCGTGTCCTTGACGACCTCAGCCATCTTCTTGATAGGCACGACGTTGGCGTGGACTCCCGGAGGGGCAGCCTGCTCGATCATGGTCTTGCGGAGCTCGTCGTGAGCAACGCCGTCGGAGACCACGATGATGCGGTTGGGGTTGATCTGCTTGGTCCACGTGGTGGCCACCTGACCATGCAGCAGACGCGTGTCGATACGGACGTGGGCGATCTTGATGTGCCCATCGCCGATGACCGTTCCCGGAGGAATGGCACCCGCAGGAGCAGCGGCGGCCGCAGCCGGCTTCTTCTCCTCGGGCTCCAGAGACTCGGGCTTGACGCGCACGCCGGCCTTAGCCTCAGTCACGAGATGTTTTGCGATCGCATGTGCAGTGTTCTTTGCGTCAAAGCGCTGCGAATATGCCTCGATGAGCATAGGCAGGTTGACACCGGTGACGATAGCCCAGGAATCATGGCCCTCGATGAGACCGCTGATCTGGTTGAAGGGCGTGCCGCCCCACAGATCAACGAGGAAGAGCACCTGCTCCTGGTCCTCGAAGGAAGCAACTGCTTCCTCGACCTTGGCTCGGAAGTCGTCGGGGCCCATGCTCGGCTCGAGCGAGACCACGGCTACAGACGGCTGATCGCCAAAGACCATCGAGCCCGTCTGCTTGATTCCAGCCGCCAAGTCACCATGGCTAGCAAGAACAATACTTACCATCACATAACCTCCTTTTTGTCTACGTAATTCCTACACGACAGTTATGGAGTATAGCTGCAAATACAGCAGAATTGTTTGAAAAACTGCAAAAGGTAGCATTATTTGTTTAAACGTCTTGTTTTGTTACAAGCTGATTACATTCCAGTATTTTGGCTGATTTGCTGCTGAGGATTGATAGCTGATCTATTTACATGACCGAATTGAGCACGCTGTTCATTATTGCCGGTTTTAAACAGACACAAATGTGCTCGGGTTGAGGCTATTTCATTTAAACAGATGGTGCTTGACTAATGGTAAGAAATATGCTCTAGCAAAGTAGTCGTTAGGGACGTTCTTTAATGACTAGTCGTTTAAGAACGTCCCCAACGACTAAGTTAGGCGATGTGGAGGGGGTTGGCGGCGTCGACGGCATCGGGGGCATCGGAGAGGCCGTCGGGGGCAGCGTCTGTCGGGTCCTCGTCGGGGGTCTCGATTTGCTTGATCATGACCTCCTGGCCCTGCAGCAGATAGGTCTCGCCGCTACCGCAATGGGGGCAGGTCTTGCCGTGCTCGCCCGTCGCGTAGTCGCAGCCGCACGCCTCGCAATGCGTCACGGCCTCGACAGGCTCCACAATAAGCTCCGCGCCCTGCGTGATAGGCTTTTTATCTGCCGCCCAGCGCCAAGCGTCGAGCAGCAAGTCGGGAACGACGCCCGAGACCTCGCCCAGCAGCAACGTCACGCTCGAAACGCGACGCACGCCATTGGCGCGCGCCACATTCTCAACATCGCGAATGATGTGATAGACGATTCCGAGCTCGTGCACTTTTGATTCCTTCCGCCGTTCCCGTTATGGCTACTTACTTGCGACCGAATTTAATCTTGATGGCGCGCTTGAGTGCGTACTTGCCAAGGCTTGGGAGCTTTTGCTCGTATTTGACCATCGTGGAGCACTCGGGGCGGTCGCGATCCAGGTGGATGGCATCGAACGCGCACTTGGTGGTGCACAGACCACAGCCGATGCACTTGTTGGGGTCGACGATCGAGGCACCGCAGCCCAAGCAGCGAGCGGTCTCGGCGCGCACCTGCTCCTCGGTAAAGGTCTCGACGTACTCGCTGAAGGGCGCAGCCTTCTCGCGCTCGCGGTCGACACGTGCCACCTCGCGACTCGCGTTGTCATAGCTTTCAATCACAACATCGTCGCGGTCGAGCGCGCTGTAGCGGCGCTGGTTGCGGCCGATAGTGAGCGTGGAGCCCGGCTGCACAAAGCGGTGGATGGACACGGCGGCCTCGTGACCGGCGGCGATGGCATCGATGGCAAAGCTCGGACCGGTATAGACGTCGCCGCCCACAAAGATGTCGGGCTCGACGGTCTGGTACGTCTGCGGATCGGCAAGGGCACCCTGACCGCGGCCAAGCTCCACCTTGGAGCCAGCCAGCAGGTCGCCCCACACAATGGACTGGCCAATCGACATGACGACACGATCGGCGTCAACACGACGCAGATCGTTCTCGTCGTACTCGGGCGCAAAACGGCCCTCGTCGTCAAAGACGCGCGTGCAGCGCTTAAAGGTGATGCCACATACGCGACCGGCCTCGTCCAGGTGAACCTCCTTGGGGCCCCAACCGCAGCTGATGTGCGCGCCGTCCTCGATGGCCTCGCGACGCTCTTCCTCGCTGGCGGGCATCTGTGCCTCGCTCTCAAGGCAGAACATCTCAACATGCTCGGAGCCCAGACGGCAGGCGTTGCGCGCGACATCGATGGCCACGTTGCCGCCGCCCACCACGATGGTGCGGCCGGGCAGCACGTCGATCTTGCCGCTGTTGACCTCGCGCAAGAAGTCGACGGCCACGGTCACATCCTCGGCGTCCTCGCCCGGAATACCGGCAAGGCGGCCGCCCTGGCAGCCAATAGCCACGTAGAAAGCCTTAAAGCCCTGCTCGCGCAGCTCGTCGAGCGTCACATCGCGGCCGACCTCTACGCCATAGCGGAACTCGGCACCCATCAGGCGAATAACCTCGACCTCGGCCTCGATAACATCCTTCTGCAGCTTAAAGCTGGGAATACCGTAAGTGAGCATGCCGCCCGGGCGCTCGTTCTTCTCGAACACGACGGGCTTGTAGCCCTTCTCGGCCAGGTAGAAAGCGCAAGACAGGCCGGCCGGACCGGCACCGATGATGGCGATCTTTTGATCGAAGCCGCCGGCACGCGTCGGGGTCACCACAGGTGGGACATAGCGGGTCGCGGCATCCAGATCGCGCTGGGCGATAAACTTCTTGACCTCGTCGATAGCCACGGCGGCATCCACGCGACCACGGGTGCAGGCGTCCTCGCAGCGGCGGTTGCACACACGGCCGCAGATAGCGGGCAGCGGGTTCTCGCGCTTAATGAGTGCTAGGGCCTCGTCATAGCGATCCTGAGCCGCGAGCTTCAAATAGCCCTGAACGGCAACGTGCGCGGGGCAGGCCGTCTTGCAGGGAGCGGTGCCGGACTCATGCGTCTCGATGCGGTTGTCGTTGCGGTAGTTGGGCGACCACTTGGTGTGGTCCCACTTGGTGGCATCGGGCAGCTCCTGGCGCGGATACTCGGGCACCTGTCCGCCGGACTTTTTGCTGCAGAGCTTCTGGCCCAGCTTGGCGGCGCCGGCCGGGCACACCTCAACGCAGCGACCGCAGGCCACGCACTTGTCCTTCTCGACCTTGGCGACATAGGCCGAGCGCGACAGGTTGGGCGTGTTGAACAGCTGCGAGGTGCGCAGGGCGTAGCACACGTTGACGTTGCAGTTGCAGATGGCGAAGATTTTGTTCTCACCGTCAATGTTGGTGATCTGGTGCACAAAGCCGTTGTCCTCGGCCTGGCGCAAGATGTCGTAAACCTCGTCGCGGGTCACGTAATGGCCACGATCGGTCTCGACCACGTAGTCGGCCATATCGCCCACGGCAATGCACCAGTCGGCCGGGTCATCGGCGCAGCCCTCACCCATCACGCGACGGCTCGCGCGGCAGCTGCAGGTGCTAGCGGCATATTTGCCATCGTATTTGTCGAGCCAATGCTCGATATGCTCAATAGGCACCGACGTGCTCGCGGCGTCGATAGCCTTCTCGACCGGAATGACGTGCATGCCGATACCGGCGCCCCCGGGCGGCACCATCGGCGTGGCGCGGGACAGCGGGCCCTTGGATGCCTGCTCAAAAAACTTGGCATAGACTGGATGCTCCTCGAGCTGGCTCACGCGCATGTTGAGGAACTCGGCGGAACCCGGCACCAGCATGGGCAGTACCCACTGCTTGGCGCGCTCGGGGTTTTCCCAGTTGTACTCGAGCAGACCCGTGTAGCTCATGTCGTCGAGCATCTTCTCGATATCGGCCTCGGGCATGCCGGTGAGCTTGACCATCTCGGGCAGCGTATAGGGACGACGCATCTTCATCTTGCAGAGCACTTCGGCCTGCTCGTCGGTTGCGGCCTCGGCAAACGACCAGTACTCGTAGCCCAGCAGCTCGTCGCGATGCAGCAGACGGTTGGTGCAGTGCTCGCACAGCTTGACGATTGCCTCGCGCGGATGCTCCGGCAGCGGCGGCACAAACTCCGCGCCGATATCGGGCTCGGTGTAACTAATCCCCGGTCCGTTGAGAATCATGGTTGTCCCTTCTCTTGCCGCAGCCCGACGAGGCCGCAGCGCCCCTCTTTTTTTGCAGGCCGGGCACGCCCCCATGCCGTTCACCCGCCATTGTTGACATTGTGTCAAAAATAGTATTGACGAACCGTCAACAATATTCAAGACTGTTAGGCGAACGGTCAGGCAAAAGAGGATGAAAGGCGGCAAAACATGGGCAACAACGCAGCAGGTACCTCTGTGGTCGATGCCGTCCCCGCATCCGATAGCGCGGCAAAGCGCTTGACGGGCGACGAACGCCGTCGCGAGATTCTCGATGCCGTGCGCACCGTAAGCTCCGAGCTGGGCGTGTCCCACCTATCGGTATCGGCTGTGACCAAGCGAGCCGGCTGCACGCGTTCATTGTTCTACCACTACTTTGCCGATATGGACGCCGCCGTCACCGCTGTCATGGACGAGGCGATCGACGGCTTCATTACCGAGCTCGAGCAGTGGAATGCCAGCCGCACGGTTGGCGACATCGAGGGGGCGCTCGACACCGTCGCCCCGCTCTTTAAGCGCCTGGTCGCCAGCGGCCACGAACTGCCGCACACTCTGACCTCCAACAGCGGCGCGCTCTACGGCGGCTTTTTGCACAACGTGGTCCAGCGTGTGGCGCAGTATATCTGCGACACCACCGTGGTGGATTTTGTCGCCCACCACGAGCTGCGCATCGACCATGTCTACGAAACGTTCTACACCCTCATCATGGGCCTTTTGATGTATATCCGCACGCACCCCGATGTGCCCGACGAGACGGTCAAGGAAATCATCGCCTCGACACTCCACATCGAGGGCTATACCGCCAAGTATCCGGAGCGCAAGCCCCAGAACTGACGACATTTGGCCAAACTGCCCGCGATCAGAAGAGGGGCCGCGGGCGTGTGAAAGGAGAGCAGCATGCTGTTCGATGTTTGGGGTAGCGATACCCTTATCCACTGGGCCGGCTGGGCCATGGTCTTTATTGGCCTGATCGTGCTCAACGAGGTCGGCCGCCGCACCAAGCTGGGCGCGGCAATCATCTTTGGCGTGGCTCCACTGGCCATGACCATCTACTGCGTCGCCATCGCCATCGGCGTCTCGCAGGGCGCCGAGTGGGCGCTCACCAACCCCACCCATGTGTACCAGAACAGCTGGTTCCACTACGCCAAGGTATACGCAGCGCTGGCCGGTTGCTGGGGCTTCATTGCCATTAAGTACCAGTGGGGCAAGATCGGCAAGGTGCATTGGTTCCGCGCATGGCCGTTTGTGATCGTCGCCATCAACATCATGATCGCCGTCGTGTCCGACTTCGAGAGCGCCTATCACTTCTTTGTCCTGGGCCAGTCCACCTGGGTCACCTCCGAGGGCGCCACGCAGCTGGCCGGCTGGAACAACGTGTTCAACGGCATCGCCGGTATCATCAACATCTTCTGCATGACCGGTTGGTGGAGCGTCTATGCCTCCGAGGATCAGACCGACATGCTGTGGCCCGACATGACCTGGGTCTACATCATCGCCTACGATATCTGGAACTTCTGCTACACCTACAACTGCCTGCCCACCCACTCCTGGTTCTGCGGCTTTGCGCTGCTGCTGGCGCCCACCGTCGCCGCCTTTATCTGGAACAAGGGCGGTTGGATCCAGAACCGCGCCTTTACGCTGGCCATTTGGTGCATGTTTGCCCAGGTGTTCCCGTACTTCCAGGAGGAGTCCATCTTTGTGACCCACTCCACGCTCGACCCCAGCGCCGCTACCGCGGTCTCGATCGCCGCACTGGTCGCCAACGTCGCCGCGATTATCTACATCGCCTACCGCGCCAAGAAGCTCGGCCGCAATCCCTACAAGCAGGATGTCTTTGAGGGCACCAGCGATTGGGAGAAGGCCACCGCTCGCCGCGCCAAGGTGGATTACGCACATGCCGAGTAACGCGCCTGGCGCAAACATCGCTTGAGCGCGAAGCAGCATAGCCGGCTCCGCGCAATGCAACGTATTGCATGCCCCCGGAAAGCGATTTGTTCGCTTTCCGGGGGCTTTTTGTTGTTGCGCGCATCCACACACATATTCAAAACCTCTCGCACAGATAAAATCAGATTTCCAATCGCCTGACAGCTCTATATGACCCTGTTTTTGGGTACATTGTTGTCCCGATATTGAGCTTGGGGGATGTATGAATGATGAGACGATGGGCCAAGAGGATGCGGCCCAAGATGCAGAAGCTTGCGCTGAGGCCTTGGAGAGCTTAGACCGGATTTCACTCGATGAGATTGCGTTTGACGATTCGGGCGTTGATGTGCAGGATGAGCCGGAAGCCGAGGCGCAGTCCGATGGTCAGGATGCAGACGACGTTGAGCCTGCCGAAGATGGGGCAGGTCACGAAGACACCGATAGCGAGGCCGGCAACCAGCCCGAATCCGACACAGGCGAGGAAACCGTCCTGCTCGACAGCTTGCCGGCCGAAGATTCGCTGACCCGCGAGCTTCCCGGCCTGGGCTCCGCTCCTGCCGTGGACGAGACCATCGCCATGGGCGATATTCCCCTACCGTCCGTTCCCTCGGCACGCGAAGCCGAGGTTCGTCATCGTAAGATGTCGCCCAAGCGCCGCAATCTGATGGTCGCCGGTGTCGTGGCCGTCGCGCTCGTCGCCGGCGGTGCAGGCTATGCTGCCTGGAACGGATATCAGCAAGAGCAGGCTGCCGCTGTCGCCGCCAATGCCCACACGATGATGTCAGTGCAGATTGGCGTGCATGCCGCGGGCCTCGACTGCTCAACTGACTCCAAGATTCCCGTACAGGTGAGCGGTCAGGATTCTGACGGCTCCTCCGTGAGCGAAACGCTCTATGTTGACGAGCACGGCCGCGGCATCAAACTGCTGCCCGGCGATTACACGCTCTCCATCGCTGCCTCCCCCATCGCGGCCGACGGCACCATCTATACCGTCCCGACCACCAAGACGCAGGTCACCGTTAAGAGCGATGGACAGGATTTAAGTGCCCAGGCCACCTTTAAGCTCAAAGTGCCTTCGGCCGACACGGTGACTGACGACCAGATCGATGCCGCCGCCAAGTATGCCGAAGAGGGCGGTGCGAGCTCCGCCGCGGCTGCCAAAGTGCTCCAGCAGGCAGCAACCGCGCGGCGCGACGCCGCCGTCAATGCCGTGAGCGCGCAAAAGGCACAGGCGTCCCGTGATGCTGACGCTCGCCACAAGGCAACCGACCTCTACCAGCTCGATATTCCCGTCGAGTGGTACGGCAAGGTCGCAACTTGGCAAAACGGAAGCACGCTATGCATCTATCTGGGCGACGACGCCAATACGCCGCTCGTGACGCTCGTCGCGGTGCGCGAGGGCGAGAGCTTTACGCCCGATGAAGGCGATACGGTTTTGGGCGCGGCCAATCTAGGCAACGGTTATACCGTCTACGCCAGCGGCCCCGTCTATCCGTACGTGGTGCCCCAGACCATCAACGGACAGACGCAGAACCCCGTGTCAACCTACCCCATGGACACGGCCATTGAGCTTGTCGAGCTTACGACCGGCAACCGCTATACCTATAGCCAGATCAAGAACGTGCTGGTCGGCAAAGACGGCAAGGCCGACGCCGCCGCCAAACTCGAGACCGACTACCTCGCCCAGATTCTGATGCCGAGTATCAAAGCCCAGGACTAGCCTGGCGCAGCAAGGTGCTCCCCAACCGTGATGAGGGAGCCAGGAGGTCCTGACCCCACAGGTCCATAGATGATTAGGCAAGGAGCCACTTCCATGCGGGCACAACGTGGACCACACCGTGCTCGCATGAAATATCGGTCTGTTCATCCATGGTAACGATTGCCGACTCGCCAAGATCGAACTGGGCCATCGAGGCATCAAGCGCGGCAATTTCGCGCTCGCGCGTTTTCTCACGTGCCATATCCGCACTCACCTGAATCAGGCTATAAGCCCGCATGAGAAGCGCGTCCCCAGCCACAAAGTCCACCTCATGGCTTTTGCTCTTCTCTTTGATCAGCAGGCGGCAGACCGAGCCGGTCCTCACCGCGGGAGTCTTTCTTCTTAGCGCATTGAACACTGCGGTCTCGAGCCTCTGGCCCTGGTCCAATGCTGATGCGGGAGAGAATGCTCCAAACATCGCAGGATCGACAGCGTAGACCTTAGACGCAGACCGCATGTTATTTGCCAGTGAACGCGTGAACTCCGGCACAGAAAATAACAGGTAGGCGTCCTCATAATACTCAAGTAAATCGCTGAGCGAATTACGACTGACGGGTATCTGTCTGCTCTTGAACTCGTTGTACACTTTGTTCACTGACAGCTCTCGTCCCGAAGATGCCATACACCGCGTCAAGAACAGCGATGCCAGGCGAGGGTTCTTGACGTCGTAACGCTCAACGACGTCCATAGCGACCGTTCGCGAAGCATATTCCTGTAGCAGCTGAATCGCGTCTGTGGGCGTCTGCTCAAGTGTCGCGATGAATCCCCCTTGTTCAAGATACCCGATCAGATGATGTCGAAGCAGCGCTGCATCGCTCGGGGAAAAGGTCGCATCTGGCTCGAGAACGCTCCCCGTCTTATATCGAACGTATTCCGAAAAACTCAACGGAAAAAGCTCTCGCACAAGAGAACGACCCCTGAACTCGCTCTTAAGTTCTGAGGACAGCATCTTAGAAGAAGATCCCGTCACATAGACGGTCGCTTTCTCCGTATCGACTACACGCCGCAGAAACGCACCCCATTCGGGAATTTCCTGGATCTCGTCAAAGAAAATGTAAGCGCCCTCGGTTCGAGCAACAGGATACAGCGCATAGAACGTGTCGAGCACGTCCGCCAGCAGCGATGGCTCATACGGGCGCAAGCGCTCATCCTCAAAATTGAAGTAAAGCATCCGGTCAAGCTCGACGCCCCGGCTCTGAAGCCGCCGCATCTCCTGATACAGGCGATACGTCTTTCCACAACGGCGGGCCCCCACAATCACATTTACGATGTTGTCGCGCTTTGGCTCCTGTGGGTTTCCTAGATCAAGGTCTCGCTCAAAGACCTGCGGAACCCCCTGCTGTTCAAAGTCCTTTATTTTCTGGGCGATCAAGTCGTTGAATGCCATGATTCTCCAATCTTGCTCTCTAGCTAATCAAAATTATACCGATTCTTGATTAATTAGAGAGCAAGATTGTGTGTAGCTTGATTAACACTTAAGCAAGTTTTATCACCGTTATTGCTCCGAAGGATATCGAGTGGCTAAGAGGACAACCGAGCTCGAATGCGACTCCCCGAGCAGTCAATTTGGGACGGGGCTTTTTTGACCACCCTCCCCCTGTAGAAAAATCCCTAACGCAGTTGCGGTGAAATAGGGCTGTTTTTGCTGGTCAAACCGCAAAACAGTCCCTATTTCACCGCAACTTATTGGTGGCCTTTTGGGTGGCACTTAGCGCCAGGGGTCGGCTTCGAACATCGGCTCGCGCTCGGGGCGGCGATCGCTGTAGGGATCGTAGCCGTCATCGTCCTCGTTCTCGGCACGGATGTAGGGGTCGCGCGGCTTGGGCGCCGGTTTGGGAGAAGCCTTCGGTGCGACCGGCGCGGCGGGCGCTGCCTCAGCAACCGGTGCGTGCGTCTTGTTCTCGTCTTTCATCTGCGTATCTCCTTGCCATGTGCTCATGCTCAACATCATCGATTGTCGCACGAAAAAGGGCGGCGGACCCGATTGGATCCGCCGCCCTTGGCGTTTTGCGATGAGGTGCGGTTAAAGCCGGCCCCATAATTTACTCTGCGTCGGGGACCTCGTAGGTGGCCGCCGGCGTGTTGTCGCACACGACGGTAAAGCCACCGTCCTTGTCGACATCGACCGTCACCTGATCGCCCTCGCGCACCGTGCCGTCGATGATAGCGGCGGCGATGGCATCCACGACCTCGCGCTGAACCAGACGCTTGAGCGGACGGGCGCCAAAGACCGGGTCCAGGCCGCCCACGGCGAGCATCTGCTTGGCCGCCGGGGTGATGGCAAGCGTCATGCGCTCCTTGGCCAGACGCGCGCGGACGTCGGCGAGCTGGATGTCGACGATCTTCTCGATCTGCGCCATACCGAGCGGATGGAACACCACGATATCGTCGATACGGTTGAGGAACTCGGGGCGGAAGGTCTGAGCCATGGCAGCGTCGACCTGATGGCGCATCTCCTCCTCGTCCTTACCGGACAGATCGGCGATGGCCTTGGAGCCCACGTTGGACGTCATGATGATAATCGTGTTCTTGAAGGACACCTGGCGACCCTGGCCATCGGTCAGACGACCGTCATCAAGCACCTGCAACAGCACGTTAAAGACATCCGGATGAGCCTTCTCCATCTCGTCGAGCAAGATCACAGAGTACGGACGACGGCGCACGGCCTCGGTGAGCTGGCCGCCCTCGTCGTAGCCCACGTATCCCGGGGGCGCACCAATCAGACGCTGGACGCTGAACTTCTCCATATACTCGGACATGTCGATACGCACGAGCGCGCGCTCGTCATCGAACAGGCACTCGGCCAGCGCCTTGGCGAGCTCGGTCTTGCCCACGCCGGTGGGGCCCAGGAAGAAGAAGCTGCCGATGGGCTTGTCCGGATCGGAGAGGCCCGCACGGCTGCGGCGCACGGCCGCGGCAACGGCGGAGACGGCCTCATCCTGACCGATGACGCGCTTATGCAGCTCGCCCTCCAGGCCCTTGAGCTTGTCGAGCTCGCCCTGCATCATCTTGGACACGGGCACGCCGGTCCAGGCGCTCACGACCTCGGCGATCTCATCGGAGGTCACCTGCTCGTTGAGGCCCTCGCCGTCCTGCTGCTTTTGCGCCTCGAGCGCGGCCTCGGAATCCTGAATCTGCTGCTGCAGGCCCGGAATCACGGAGTAGCGCAGCTCGGACGCACGACCCAAATCGCCGTTGCGCGTCGCACGCTCCTCCTCGCTCTTGGCCTCGTCAAGCTGGCTCTTAAGCTCCTGCACGTGGTCGATGGCGTTCTTCTGGTTGAGCCAGCCGGCCTTTTGCACGTTGAGTTTTTCCTGGACCTCGGCAATCTCCTGGCGCAGGGCCTCCAGACGCTCCTTGGAGGCGTCATCGGTCTCTTTCATGAGCGCCTGTTCCTCGATCTGCAGCTGAGTGAGCTGACGCGTGGTGGCGTCGATCTCGACCGGCATGCTGTCGAGTTCCATGCGCAGGCGGCTTGCCGCCTCATCGACCAGATCGATGGCCTTGTCGGGCAGGAAGCGGTCGGCGATGTAGCGATCGGAGAGGTCGGCAGCTGCCACGAGCGCGCTATCGGTGATATGCACACCGTGGAAGATCTCGTACTTCTCCTTCAGACCACGCAGGATCGAAATGGTGTCCTCGACGGTAGGCTCGCTCACCATAACGGTCTGGAAACGACGGGCGAGCGCCGCGTCCTTCTCGATGTACTTGCGGTATTCGTCGAGCGTGGTCGCGCCGATCGCGTGCAGGTCGCCACGGGCGAGCGCCGGCTTCAGGATATTGCCGGCGTCCATGGAGCCCTCGGTGGCACCCGCGCCCACAATGGTGTGGAGCTCATCGATGAACAGGATGACCTTGCCCTCGGACTTCTGGACTTCCTTGAGTACGGCCTTCAAGCGGTCCTCGAACTCGCCACGGTACTTGGCGCCGGCGACCAGCGCGCTCATGTCGAGCTCGATGAGGTCGCGGTCACGCAGGGTGCTCGGCACGTCGCCGGCCACGATACGCTGGGCGATACCCTCGACGATAGCCGTCTTGCCGACGCCCGGCTCGCCAATGAGCACGGGGTTGTTCTTGGTGCGGCGGGACAGGACCTGGATGGTACGGCGAATCTCGTCGGTACGGCCGATGACCGGGTCGAGCTTGCCGGCGCGGGCGAGGTCGCAGATGTTGCGACCGTACTGCTCCAAGGCCTCAAACTGGGTCTTGTCCTCGGCAGACGTCACGCGGTCATCGCCGCGCAGCTCCTCGTAGACCTGCTCGATGCGCTCCTTGGTCACGCCGGCATCGCGCAGCACGCGGCCGGCCTCGCCCTTGTCCTCGGCAAGTGCCATGAGCAGATGCTCGGTCACCACAAAGCTGTCGCCCATCTTGGTGGCCTTTTTCTCGGCCTTCTCGATGACGCGGACGAGCTCGTTGGACAGGCCCATCTGCTGGCCCTCGCCCGAAACCTTGGGCGCGTGGTCGATGGCATCTTGTGTGGAGCGTGCGAGCTGGGCCGGGTCGGCACCGATGCGCTCGATGATCACGGAGATATTGCGCTCGCCGGCACCAAGCAGGGCGGACAGCAGGTGAATCGGCTCCACCGCACCGGCCTGCGCGTCGGCAGCCGTGCTCATGGCGGTCTGCAACGCCTCGCGCGACGTCATTGCTAGCTTATCGATTCTCATGGAATCACCTCTCTTGGGGCGGCCGCCCTACGGGGCGGCTTCACGTTGTTCGAGAAGTATTGTTGCCAGCTTTGTACGATCTTATACATAAATCTAAGTCTCTATATATAAGATTTTATGAGTGATTAAGAGATAGGGGGCAGGCACGCTCACCCGCTGCGGCCTCGTCCCCTTACTATCTCAATCTGTAACATCTAGCGACTGTTTATGGCTCCAGATGTTATAGATTGAGACGAACAGAAAACACCCGGATCAAAAATCTAAATCTGTAACACCAGGCCCACTTTTAGCGGCCAAGATGTTACAGATCGAGACAGACCGAAAACCACCACAAAGAGGACAGGCACCTTTGTGGTGGTCGCGGTCTCGACTCCTTCGCCGAACCCATACTTCCCGATTCGACGGTCCAGGGCATCTCATCCTCGAACAGCCATGTACGGGCAGACCCACTATCGCGTGCAGTCTGCGGGTCAGGCAAGCAGGTCTGTTTATAGGCATCTTGGATACACTGACCCATAAAATCGTTGAGCTCGGTCTGGTCGCCCTCCATGACATAGGCGACATCGCCGTCCATGATGTAGATGCCCGGACCCTCATTGCCCTCGTAGCCCGGATCGTACGAGACATCACATAACTTTGCGCCGTTTGCAGTGTCCAGCTCGATAGAAGAGTGGCATCCGCCAACCATGTCGTTCGCTTTTGCCCGATAGGACGCATATCCGTACCAACGCTTAAATGTTTTGCCCTTGAGTAGCTCGGACGTCCTATCGATCAGGCTTGTATCCGTGGTATAGCGCATGGCCCCAAGCTGAATATGTGGATAATTACTAATGCCAAGCGCAGCCGGTTGCTCATCAAAATCAACGGTAATGGTCTCAGGCTTGTCGTCGCCGGTCAGAAGTTCGACAGATTGAATCACAGGCTTGACCACCGGCTCCGTCACCGCAGCAGGCAGAAACGCCATGCCGACGGCGCCCATGCCAACCACGGTGATCGCAAGCGCCAAAACAATCAATCCAATACGGGCAAAACGGCTCACGGCAAAACACCCCACAATGCAAACCTTCGCCACCTGCACTAATGATACCGCCAGCTAACACTATTACCAAAAGAAGCCGCGCGCTCCTCACCACCACAAAGGGGACAGGCACCTTTGCGGTGGTTCTCGGTTTCGACGTCCAGCTGTCACACGTTATGAGATTAAAATTGAATCGTTAGCTGAGATTATTCATTTGTCATCGAGCTTGCCTGCTCTTTCTCTCGAGGAGCGCATATGAAGCCGCCTCATTCCACCGGCCGCAACGTCATCGCCATTCTCGCCATACCCATCGTGATGCTCTTCCTTATCGTCGCCACGCCCTTTTCCCTTGGTATCGCCTCGCCCTTCGATCTTTGCGGGATGATCGACGCCGGCTCGCGTGCCACCTCGCTCTCCTTTGTCTGCCGTGGCGTGTTCTACGAATATGCAATTCCCACCGGAAGTTGGCAGTCCAAGTTACCGTTGCTCGGCAAGGTCGACGGATGCTCCCCCTATTTCTGCCTTGAACCTCAGGCGCTAAACTATCTAATCGACGACCAGCCACTCGACTCCATCACCCTCGCCTACGACTACGCACCAAACACCGATGAGCGCCACATGAACCAAGTCCTCGACAAGATGCTTGGACAGTGCGGGCTCACCGAGGAGACCGGTCGAACCATCTATAGCAACCAGAAATTAAAGCGAACAGAACTCCGCCGTGTCGGAAAAATCAAAGGGCGAAACGGGGCCGCCTACTGGGATGCCTGGGCAACACGCGACAAGGGCGAATTCGGACACAGCACCTATATGGTCACTGTCTACACCAAAGACGGAATTAAGGACAATGTTGACGATTTCGCGTCATCCAAACTCGGCATCCCCAAAACAACCAAGCCCGCCAGCCCAGATGAAATCCTGTAGAGACGCTCATTAACATACCGCTCAACAATCACAACAACATCGAGCTCGTTCCCCACCACCACAAAGGTGCCTGTCCCCTTTGTGGTGGCTTTCGGCTCCGGCGCCCCGCCGTCTCAATCTGTAATATCTAGCGGACCTTTTAGGTCCCAGATGTTACAGATTGAGACGGAATAATCGGCGGCAACTGTTTGTCTCAATCTGTAACAACTACTCGGCAAATTGGGGCCTAGATGTTACGGATCGAGATTGGCCGCGAAGCCCCGTCCGAAAATCTCGATCTGTAACAGTAGGCCCGCTTCTAGCAGCCAAGATGTTACAGATCGAGACAAACCGAACCACCACAAAGGTGCCCACTCCCCCTTGTGGCAGCCAAAGCGATACCAGTCTCAAAAAAAAGAAGCCGCCCCGATAACAGGGGCGGCATCAAGCAAGTCTATTTTTGGCGTCCCTCAAGACCCAACGAGAACGCGGAAATGTAGCCCGGGGCTTTTCCTTTCCCGAACGCGACCCTCGCGAAGCGCGTGAGCGGGCGGGAAAGGGTAAGCCCCGGGCGGACAATTAAGTGCGTTACTCGGCAGCGGCCTTGAACTTGTTGTAGTTGATCAGGCAGCCGGCCTTGACGATGGCACGCTCTTCGGCCGTCATATCGGCAATATAGAGCTCAATCTGCTCAACCGCACCATCGGCGCGCACCACGTAGGCGGCGATGTTCTTGAGATCGCCATCGAGCGCGGCACGGATACCCGGCACAAAGACGTAGTCGCCCACCTCAAAGTTGGGCTCGGCCTCCATCTGGAAGGGCACCATGCCCCAGTTCATGACGTTGGAGCGATAGCGCTTGGTGGCGTACTCGTGGACGATGTTGGCCAGGCCGCCAATTACGCGCTGGCAGCTCGCGGCCTGTTCGCGGGCGGAACCGTCACCGGGCTTCTTGGCATAGAGCATGGAGCCGTACTCGGTCGCCTTGGCATCGGCCGCGACACCCACGCCGGCCAGTGCCTCGAACACACCGGCAAGCTCGGCATCGAGTGCCGCCAGGTCGCCCGCGGCCTCGCCGGCCACGCGACGCTTCTCCACGGCGTCGACCTCCTTGGAGCGGCCCACGTAGGCCGGGTCGCGACGGCTCAGCGTAAACTCGGCCAGGCCCAGCGGGTTGGAGCGGAAGGAGCTCGTCTCGCCCGATGGGATCAGCTCGTCGGTCGTGGTGACCGGGTCCATGATCTTGGAGCACACCTTGAGCAGGATATCGTCGCCGAGGGGCTCCATCGCGGGCCACGGCTTGATGTTGGGGCCTTCGACCAGCTCGTCGGCAGGCTCCGCCTTGCCAAAGCCCCAGTACACGCGCTTTTTGTACGGCACGTCGTCAAAGGTGTACTCGCAGGCCTCGTCCCAAGTCTCCTCGGGCAGGTCGGTCGCCGGGGTGAGCACGCCGCCGTTTGCCGCGGTCGCCGCAATGGAGCGGGCGTCCATCAGAGCCACGGCGCTCAGCTGGCCATTGCCCGGCTTGGAACCCTCGCGGTTGGGGAAGTTGCGCGTGGTGTGGCGAATGGACAGGCCGTTGTTGGCAGGCGTATCGCCGGCACCAAAGCACGGGCCGCAGAACGCCGTGCGCACGATCGCGCCGGCCTCCATGAGGTCGTAGATATAGCCGCGACGCGTGAGCTCGAGCGCCACAGGCTGGCTCGTGGGATAGACCGACAGCGAGAACTCACCGCAGCCGGTGTTGGCGCCCTTGAGCACACGGGCAGCCTGGACCACGGAGTCGTAGTTGCCGCCCGAGCAGCCGGCGATAACGCCCTGCTGCACGTGCAGCTTGCCGTCGACGATCTTGTCGAGCAGGCTAAAGTGCGTCTTGCCCTCACCGATCTTGGCGGCCTCGAGCTCCACCTCGTGCAGAATATCCTCGAGGTTCTCGTTGAGCTCGTCGATCTCAAAGCCGTTGGAAGGATGGAACGGCAGCGCGATCATGGGCTTGATGCTCGACAGGTCGACCTCGACGCAGCCGTCGTAGTAGGCAACATCGGCGGGCTTGAGCTCGCGGTAGTCGTCGCCGCGGCCGTGCATGGTCAAAAACGCGTGCGTGTCCTCGTCGGTTGCCCAAATGGAGGAAAGGCAGGTGGTCTCGGTGGTCATGACATCGACGCCGTTGCGGTAGTCAGTCGTCATGCTCGCGATGCCGGGGCCCACAAACTCCATGACCTTGTTCTTAACGTAGCCCTTGGCAAAGACGGCGCGGATGATGGCGAGCGCCACGTCGTGCGGGCCGACGCCGGGGCGCGGGGCGCCCGTGAGGTAGATAGCGACGACGCCGGGATAGGCGACGTCGTAGGTGTCGCGCAGCAGCTGCTTTGCCAACTCGCCGCCGCCCTCGCCCACGGCTATGGTACCCAGGGCACCATAGCGGGTGTGCGAGTCGGAACCCAGGATCATCTTGCCGCAACCGGCGAAGTTCTCGCGCATAAAGGAGTGGATGACGGCGATGTGCGGCGGAACGAAGATGCCGCCGTACTTCTTGGCTGCGGAAAGGCCAAAGACGTGGTCGTCCTCATTGATGGTGCCGCCCACGGCGCACAGCGAGTTATGGCAGTTGGTGAGCACGTAAGGCAGCGGGAACTGCTCCATGCCCGAAGCGCGCGCCGTCTGGATGATGCCGACAAAGGTGATGTCGTGGCTCGCCATGGCATCGAAGCGAATCTTGAGTGCCTCGGGGTCGCCCGACGTATTGTGTGCCTGGAGGATCGAATACGCGATGGTGCCGCGCTTGGCATCCTCGGGTGTCTGCGTAATACCGCGCTCGGCAGCCTCGGCCGCAGGCACAACCTCGCTGCCGCCGCGCAGGTAGATGCCGTCCTCGTACAGCTTGACCATACTGTCTCCCACTCTGCCCAAAAGATTTGGGCGCATAGCATACATTCGTTCAATATCGTGCCATAGAACGGTTGCGAGTGGGTTACGAATCTCTGCGTTCACTTTATCTCAGTAAAGCAGAGGACGAGTTAGGTCCTGGGGAGGCAGACTTAGACGCTCAAATGACGAGAGTGGATAATCTCCCACTTTGAGCCTGCAAACAGGCAAAAAACGGGAGATTATCCACTCTCATTCTGCAGGTACTCATTTAAGTCTGTCCCCAATGAGTGCCTACAGGTCGCCGCCCGTGCCCAGCAGTTTGCGCATGACTTGCTCGGGGTTGACCGAGCCGTCGCGCGGGGCCAGGGCGGTGATCTTCTTCTGCATCTTATACTCGTGCAGCTCGTCCTCGAGCTGGCGCACGCGGGCGCGGAGCTTTTCGTTCTCGCGCTCGCGCTCCTCGGCACGCTCCTTCATATCGAGGATGCGCACCACGCCGGCAAGGTTGATGCCCTCGTCAGTCAGCTGGTTGATGAGCTCCAGGCGCTCGATATCGGCACGCGAATACAGACGCGTGTTGCCGCCCGAGCGCTGGGGGTTCACCAAGCCCTTGGACTCGTAGACGCGCAGAGTCTGCGGGTGCATGCCGGTCAGCTCGGCCGCCACGCTGATCATGTACAGCGGTTTGTTCCTATTGTCCTCGGCCATGCTACCTGACCCCTTTCCGTCTCGTTATCGTCCATCATAAGCCCGCGGGCGTGGGCGTGCGCCGCGACCGCCCTAGTACGTCGCCTTGTAACGATTGACCTTCTCGCGATAGTCGCGCGTGTCGGCCTCGCGCAGCTTGGTCATGGCATCGCGTTCATCGTCGGACAGGTTCGTGGGAACCTGCACCTTGATCTCGACGAGCAGCGCGCCCGTGCGGCCACGGTGCTTAACATCGGGCGCGCCCATCTCCTTAAAGCGGAACTTCTTGCCCGTCTGGGTGCCCGCCGGCACCTTCAGACGAACCGTCGCGCCGCCGGGTGTGGGCACATCCACCGTGCAGCCGAGCGCCGCCTCGTAAACCGAGATCGGTACCTCCATGGTCACATCGGCACCCTTGCGCTTAAACAGCGGGTGCTCCTCCACATGCGTGGTCACGACCAGGTCGCCGCGCTCGCCACCCGCAACGCCATACTCGCCGCGACGCTTGTAGCGTAGTTTGCCGCCGTCGACCGCACCTGCGGGAACCGAGACCGTAATGGTTTGCTGCTCGCCCGTCGAGGGAATGCGATAGGTGACCTTGTGCGTCACGCCGCGAAACGCGTCCTCGGCCGTCACGTCGACAGTCAGCGACAGGTCGCCGCCCTTGCGAGCACGGCTGCGACCCGCACCGGCACCGGCATTACCCGCAGCCCCGGCAAAGCCCGAGCCCCAATCGCTGCCCCAAGCGCCGTTGCCGCTAAAGATGCTGTCGAAGATATCGCCCCAGCCGCTGGCGCCCGCGCCGGCACCGTAGCCGCCGCCATACGCGCCGCCCGCGCCCGGCATGCCGCCGAACATGAGCATCTGGTCGTACTCTTTGCGCTTCTTCTCGTCCGAAAGCGTCTCGTAAGCCTCGCTAATCTCCTTGAACTTGGCCTCGTCGCCGCCGGCATCGGGGTGGTATTTTTGCGCGAGCTTGCGAAACGCGCTCTTGATCTCTTTGTCGGAGGCGCTCTTGGATACGCCCAGGATGTCATAGAAGGTTTTGCCTGCAGCCATCGTAGCTCCTCTCCTGTTTCATCCACCGCTCAACGGGCGGCGGCTCATACTGTCATATGGCACTAGGCCAGAAAGGGCCCCGGGTGTTGCCCCGGGGCCCTTCTCAATTACTCCTCGGTGCTCTCAGCCGTATCGGCCGCAGCATCCTCGGGCGCCGCTTCGGGCTCCGGTGCGGGGCGCTTCTCGCCACCGTAGGTCACCGTCACCATCGCGGAGCGCAGGATGCGGTCCGCCATGCGGTAGCCCTTCTGGTACACGTCGTTGACGGTCTCGTCGTACTGCGATGCGTCCTCGACACGCCCCACGGCCTGGTGCTCGAGCGGATCGAACGCCTCGCCCTTGGGGTCGATGGGCTCAACGCCCTCGTGCGCAAACACATCGAGCAGCTTGGCATGCACCGCATCAACGCCATCGACGAACTGCTTAAAGTCGTCGGAAAGCTCCTGGCTACGGGCATGGTCGATTGCACGCTCGATATCGTCAACCACCGGCAACAGCGCGGTGACAAGCTTCTCGGTCGCGCGCTCGCGCTCGGCGATACGCTCGCTGGCGGTGCGGCGACGGAAGTTCTCCCAGTCGGCCTGCAGACGGGCGGTACGCTCGGTGGCGTCCTTTGCCTTGTCCTCGGCGGCCTTCTGAGCCTCTGCCGCAGCATCGAGCTCGCTGCGTACGTCGGCAAGCTCCTTTTGGGCCTGCTCGAACTTGAGCTTAAAGTCGTTGTCGGCGGCTTCCTCACCGGCGCGGATAGCGGCTTCCACCATCTCGTCCTCGGTCATCGTCGCCTCCTTGTTGGAATCCTCTACCTGGTTCTCGGCAGCCTCGGCGGCCTCGGCCTCGTTGGCCTCGGCATCGTCGACGGCCTCTACGGGAATCTTCACGTCCTTCTCCTCAGAGTCAACGGGGGCGGCGCCAGCGGCGGCCGCCTCCGTGCGAGCTTTACGGGCGGACATGATTACTTGTCCTCGTCGTCCACAACCTCGTAGTCGGCGTCGACAACGTCATCGTCGGCAGGCTGGGCACCGGCGGCGCCGTCGGTCTGCTGCTGAGCGTCGGCGTAGACAACCTGAGCCAGCTCGTAGGCTACGGACTGCAGGGATTCGCCAGCGGCCTTGATGGCCTCGACGTCAGAGCCCTCGAGCGCCTTCTTGGCGTCGGCGATAGCGGCCTCGGCCTTGGACTTCACATCGGCGGAAACCTTGTCGCCCAGCTCGTTGAGGGTCTGCTCGGTGGAGTAGCACAGGCTGTCGGTCTGGTTGCGGACCTCGACCTCTTCCTTCTGCTTCTTGTCCTCCTCGGCATGAGCCTCGGCGTCCTTGACCATGCGATCGACTTCGTCGTCGGAAAGCGCGGTGGAGCCGGAAATGGTGATCTGCTGCTCCTTGCCGGTGCCCTTGTCCTTAGCAGAGACCTTGACGATGCCGTTGGCGTCGATGTCGAAGGTGACCTCGATCTGCGGCACACCGCGGCGGGCAGCCGGGATACCGGTCAGCTGGAACTTACCGAGCGACTTGTTATCGCGGGCAAGCTCGCGCTCGCCCTGGAGCACGTTGATCTCGACGCTGGTCTGGTTGTCGGCAGCGGTAGAGTAGACCTCGGTCTTGGAGGTCGGGATCGTGGTGTTGCGGTCGATCATCTTGGTCATGATGCCGCCCATGGTCTCGACGCCCAGCGACAGCGGGGTAACGTCGAGCAGCAGGATGCCCTCGACGTCGCCGGTGAGCACGCCGCCCTGGACGGCAGCGCCGTCGGCAACGACCTCGTCGGGGTTCACGGACATGTTGGGCTGCTTGCCGGTCATGGTCTTGACCAGATCCTGGACGGCGGGCATACGGGTGGAGCCGCCGACGAGGATGACCTCGGTCAGATCGGAGAGCTTAAGCTTGGCGTCGCGCAGGGCGTTGGTGACAGGCTGCTTGCAGCGCTCGAGCAGGTCGCGGGTGATCTTCTCGAACTCGGCGCGGGTCAGCGTGTAGTTGAGGTGCAGCGGGCCAGACTGGTTCATGGTGATGAACGGCAGGTTGATGGTGGACTGCTGGGCTGCGGAGAGCTCCTTCTTGGCGTTCTCGGCGGCCTCCTTCAGACGCTGCAGGGCCATGGGGTCCTGACGCAGGTCGACACCGTTCTCCTGCTGGAACTTATCGGCCATCCAGTCGATGACGCGCTGATCCCAGTCGTCGCCGCCCAGGTGGTTGTCGCCCGAGGTGGACAGAACCTCAAACACGCCGTCAGCGAGGTCGAGGATGGAGACGTCGAAGGTGCCGCCGCCCAGGTCGAAGACCAGAATGCGCTGGTCGGTGCCCTGCTTGTCCAGGCCATAGGCCAGAGCAGCAGCGGTCGGCTCGTTGACGATACGCTTGACGTTGAGGCCGGCGATCTTACCGGCGTCCTTGGTGGCCTGACGCTGGGCGTCGTTGAAGTAGGCCGGGACGGTGATGACGGCGTCGGTGACGGTCTCGCCCAGATACTTCTCGGCGTCGGCCTTCATCTTTGCGAGCGTCATGGCGCTCACCTGCTCGGCGGTATAATCCTTGCCCTCGATATCGACGACGGCACGGCCACCCTGGCCCTCCTTGACCTCATACGGCACGGTCTTGATCTCGGAGGTGCACTCGGAGTACTTGCGGCCCATGAAGCGCTTGATGGAGAACACGGTGTTCTTGGGGTTGGTGACCGCCTGGTTCTTAGCGGCCTTACCCACGACGCGGTCGCCGTCAGCACGGAAGCCCACGACAGACGGGGTGGTGCGGTCGCCCTCGGCGTTCACGATAATGGTCGGAGAACCGCCCTCGAGGACGGCCATTGCGGAGTTAGTAGTACCAAGGTCGATACCAAGAATCTTACTCATTAGAAATTCCCTCTCTCTTTTGCGTTCGCGCCGCCTCGACGATCTGTCGCGCGGCGCTTCGGCTTGTCTTTCAGGATGTAGTGTATCCCCTTATGGGCCGGAATATACAAAATCTAAGTCAATTCATATAAGATTTCTTATTGTTGAGAGTTTAGGTTCTTAAATGCGCAGGTAGATGCGCTGAATGAGTTCTCGGCAGATCTATTGAGATCTATGTAGAGATGGCTGAGGTTTGCGTCCGGGGGTGCCTGGGGGCCGTCTTGCGGCAAGCGCATCCCGGTTTGAGCGTAGATTCCGGGTCGCAGTTTCCGTCTGAAGGCTCAACCGGAAACCGTATCCCGTTTTGAGAGCTGATACCGGGTCGCAGTTTCCGCTAGCGGGCCCAACCGGAAACTGCGACCCGGTTTTCGGCCAAATAACGGGATGCCCTTTCCGCAGGCGCGCTCAATAGGTCAATATTACAAGTCACCTATAGCTAACATTTGCGCAGCTCAACGGCCCCACCTGCGCGTTTTTTAGTAAACCTTGGCATACTCGGCGAACGGTATGAAGATGCCGGCCAGAGGGTATTGCAAACGGTCGCTCCCGTGGTATGTTTTTGCCCGAATCAAACCGGCGCGCATCGCCTGTAGCGTCGGTCAACAGAGAGGAAACTACCATGGCTCATCCCGTAATTGATGCCGACGAGTGCATCGCTTGTGGCGTTTGCGTCGACTCCTGCCCCGCTGGCGTTCTGGAGCTCCAGGACGTCGCTACCGTCGCCGACGAGGACTCCTGCGTCGCCTGTGGCGCTTGCCAGGACGCTTGCCCCGCTGGCGCGATCACCGAGATCGTCGAGGAGTAACAACTCCCCCACTTGCACACTCAAAAGTACACCGTGCACAAAAAAGGAGGCTTCCGCATCGCCGCGGAGGCCTCCTTTTGTTTGTACAGGCAGCTAATTTGGCACCGCCGTTGGTTGAACTCGCGCCAGCGAAAACGCCCCATTTGAGGCAAGGTGGCCTGAAAGAGGAGGGAAGCGTACTTTGGTACGCGACCGACGATTGAAGGCCAGATTGCCCAAATGAGGCGTTTGCAGCGTCGGCTACGATAGGTCGTCTTCGTAGGGCATTAGATCCGCCAAGTAGCCTTTCTCCTTGAGCATGGTCTCGATCTCGTCGAGGGTTTGCTCATCCTCTGCCGCAATGCGATGGAAGTGATAGCCACTCGTCACCGTTAGTAGTGGAAAGCTCTTGCCGCTCTCGATATCGTGCAGGTAGCGCTCAACATCGCGACGATTGCGAATGTCCAGGTCGGCCGTGATCTTACCGTACACGCGATGATTGACGATCACGTTGAGCACGGCGCCGCCGGCGTCGACGATACTCGTGAGCTCATCGCCTGCCTGCTCCACGCTGTGGCGAACCTTGACCAAGCGCGTGGGCACGGCGGGGCTGCTGGGGGCCTCCTGCAGCACATAGCCACGGTTGGTTGCCACGACATCGTGCCCATCGGCACGCAACAGGGCAATATCCTGAACCACGACCTGGCGGCTCACGCCAACCTCGCGGGCAAGTGCGCTGCCCGAAACGGGCTCCCTGGCTCCCTCGAGCACGCCCATGATGGCACGACGGCGCTCGCGGGCGTTCATTATTTACCGTCCAGCAGACGCAGGTGCTTAAGCGAGAGGTCGAGAATCGGCGCAGAGTGCGTCAATGCCCCCGAGCTAATAAAGTCAACGCCCAGGTCGGCGAGCGCGCGGATATTGCCGGCATCCACATTGCCCGAGCACTCGGTCTTGGCGCGGCCGGCGATAAGCTCGATGGCGGCGGCCATGTCGTCATGGGTCATGTTGTCGAACATGATAATGTCGGCACCGGCCTCCACGGCTTCGCGTACCATGTCCAGGTTCTCGCACTCAATCTCGACCGTCGTGGTAAACGACGCGTGGGCGCGCGCCATCTCGATCGCGCGCGTCACGCCACCGGCGGCATCGATGTGGTTGTCCTTGAGCATGACGGCTGTCGACAGGTTGTAGCGATGGTTGCTGCCGCCGCCGATCTCGACCGCCGCCTTCTCGAAGACGCGCATGCCCGGCGTGGTCTTGCGTGTGTCGACAAGCACGGTCTTGGTACCCTCGAGCGCCGCTGCCATTCTGTGCGTATAGGTAGCGATACCGCTCATGCGCTGCAGGTAGTTGAGCGCCACGCGCTCGCCCGAAAGCAGCACGCGCGCATCGCCGCGCACCTGGCCCACGTGGTCGCCGGCGTGCACTTCGTCACCGTCGGCAACATCAAACAGCACCGAGCTCTGCGAATCCAGCAGCTCAAAGGTGCGAGCGAACACATCCAAGCCCGCGATGATGCCATCGGCCTTGGCGATGAGCTCCACCGTGGCGGGGCGCGCCGTGGGGCACACGCTCGCCGTACTCACGTCCTCAAACGTGATGTCCTCGCGCAGGGCCTGCAAAATCAGATCATCGACGACGAGCTTCATGGTAATGGGATTCATGGTCTACTCCTCCACGGCCTGCGTGCCGGCGGCACGGGCCAAATCATCGATTGCCAGGGTATCGGCGCTCAGGGCGCGATGGCGGCCATCGAGCGCGGGCTCGCCCGCCTGCTCCACGGCCAGCGACTCGCCGGTGCGCATGTACCACGCGGCGCGGCGACCCCAAACCAGAGACTCGAGCAGGCTGTTAGAAGCCAGGCGGTTCTTGCCGTGCACGCCATTGCAAGCCGTCTCGCCGGCGGCGTAGAGCTCGGGCATCGAGGTGCGGCCGTCCTTGTCGACCCACACGCCGCCCATAAAGTAGTGCTGCGTGGGTGTGACGGGAATGGGCTCGTCCAGGATGTCGCGACCGTCCTCCAGGCAGCGCGCGCGGATATTGGCAAAGTGCCCGGTCACCACGTCGCGCTCGACGGGGGCAAAGCTCAGCCACTCGTGCTCGGTGCCGTCGAGCTTCATCTGCTCGCGGATGGCGGCAGCGACAACGTCGCGCGGCTGAAGCTCGTCGGTAAAGCGCTCACCGGCGGCGTTGAGCAGAATCGCGCCCTCGCCGCGGCAGCTCTCGCTGATCAGGAAGGTGCGGCCCGGCTGCGGCGAGAACAGTCCCGTGGGGTGGATCTGCACGTAGTCCAGGTGCTCCATCTTAATGCCATGTTCCTGAGCGATATAGCAGGCATCGCCCGTGAGCTGCGGGTAGTTGGTCGAGTGATCGTACACGCCGCCGATGCCGCCCGTTGCCCACAGCGTATGGCGGGCGTGGATCTTAAACGGCTCGCCGGCATGCACGCCCTCGGCGGCAGCCGCCAGCTCGTCGGCGGGACGGACCGAGTTGTCCTCGTCCACGGGAACGGCGACGACGCCGGCGCACACCGTGGCGCCGTCACGCTCGCCCGTCAGGATGTCGGTCATGGCCACGTGCTCGAGAATCTGCACGTTGTCCAGCTTGCGCACGGCCTGGAGCAGCTTGGTCGTGATCTCCTTGCCTGTAATGTCGGCATGGAAGGCAATGCGCGGGCGGCTGTGCGCGCCCTCGCGGGTAAAGTCGAGGCTGTCGTCGGCCTTGCGCTCAAAGTCCACGCCCATGGCCAACAGGTCGTTGATGACCGAGCGGCTCGAGCGAATCATGATGTCGACGCTCTCGCGGCGGTTCTCGTAGTGGCCGGCGTGCATGGTGTCCTCAAAGAAGGCATCGTAGTCCGAGCCTTCGGGCAGCACGCAGATGCCGCCCTGCGCGAGCATAGAATCGCACTCGTCGACAGCGCCCTTGGAGAGCATGACCACGCGCGTGCTCGTCGGCAGGTTGAGGGCCGCGTATAGGCCCGCCACGCCGCAGCCGGCAATGACGACGTCGCACTCCATGTCGGGGTATTGCTTGGTTTCCACAGGAATCCTCTCCCTTGAATGTGGCATAAGGGACCGTCCTTCATGCCGCATTGTTCTAGCGCGCTGCGTACTCGAGCATGCGGTCGAGCGTGAGCTTGGCCTGGTCGGCGGCCTCGTCCGACACGCCGATCTGCACCTCGCCCTCGCCCGTCTCCAAGCAGTGCACGAGTTTTTCGAGCGTGATGAGATCCATGTTGACGCAGGTGGGCTGCACCGCGGGGAAGTAGAACTTCTTACCGGCGCCCTGACAGCGGCGCTCGAGCTCGTAGAGCACGCCGCGGACCGTCACGATAATGAACTCGCTCGCGTCGGACTCCTCGGCATACTTGATGATGCCGGCGGTGGAGCCGATGTAGTCGGCCTCAGCCAGGACGTCAGCCTTGCACTCAGGATGCGCCAGCACGAGCGCGTCGGGGTGGGCCTCCGTCGCGTCAACGATCTGCTCGACGGTGATGATGTGATGGCGCGGGCAGTAGCCGTTGTTGAGGATGACGTGCTTTTGGGGCACCTGCTCGGCTACGAAGCGGCCCAGGTTCTGGTCGGGAATGAACAAGATGTGCTGCTGCGGCAGCTCGGAGACGATCTTGACGGCGTTTGAGCTGGTAACGCACACGTCACTCCAGCTCTTGATCTCGACCGTGGAGTTGACGTAGCAGACCACGGCCAGGTCGTCGCCGTACTCGGCGCGCGCCGCATCGACCGTCTCGTGCTTGACCATGTGCGCCATGGGACAGTCCGCGCCCGGCTCGGGCAGCAGCACGGTCTTGGTGGGATTGAGCAGCTTGGCGCTCTCGCCCATAAACTCCACGCCGCACAGCACGATGGTCTGCTGCGGCAGGCTCTTGGCAAGCTTTGCCAGGTAGAAGCTGTCGCCGACGTAATCGGCAACAGCCTGGACCTCGGGCGCCACGTAATAGTGCGCCAGGATCACCGCGTCGCGCTGGGTTTTAAGTTGCTGAATGGCCTCGACGAGCTCTGCGGGCACCAATGCCGCGCGCTCCGTTGCCGTCGTTGCCGATGCCAGGCCGGCCGCGATATCGCGTGCAAGCTCCGACGCATCCATGTTCGCGCTCTGTGCCATCAAGGCCCCTCTCTTTTGGCGAATCTTGGGGCTTTAGTATGACACCTAGGTTTACAGCTGACAAGACAGCTGTAAACCTAGGTGTAAAGTTGAAATAAAGATTCAATCATGCGGCAGGTCCATTTTCGAACTGGCAAGCTGAGGATAGCCGAAAATGGACCCGCCCCATGATTCGAGCAGCCCGTTTTGTCCTGGACCAAGGGGCAGTGGTCAAAAAGGGCCAAATATGAGTACTGTCACCAAATTAGTAGCATCGATTTTCCGGTCCAGAGCAGCAAAATCGCCTTGTTTGGAGCCCGATTGGGTGGCGCGCGCAGACGTGGTGTAAGAGCGTCCTGAGGTCCGTCGCTGCAAGTCCCGATATTACTCCTTCTTGAGACCGCGCCTCTCGACTATCTCGTCCACTATCTCCCTGGCGCGCCGCCCGAGCGCGCGGCGCCTCC